>DATKYQ010000033.1:0-69495 GCA_035528415.1 Myxococcota bacterium
CCGAGAGTCATCCGAGTGGCTACGAGTATTCGAAACGCGAAGGACGCACTGTCAGAAACATTCATCCATTCCTGACAGATCGGGAGAGGTGTTTTCCCTTGACAGGCGTTTTCATAGACGTTGGTACATTAAGAACATTAAGCCAGCAGGTCCCTCTCTTCCCAACCAAGTTCTTTCATCCAGACTACCCATTGACCGTTCTGGCTCGTCAACTGGAGGTCAGAACTGCTTCAATTCCAATAGTTCCAACGCTGTTGGAATATGCTCCCCGAGATTGCACGACCCCCACCCCGCGGCATCCGGGCCATGTGAGTTTCCGAGGCTTGTTGGGCGATTTTATTTCAGCGGCGCTGTTCGACTGCCGGACTTCTCGAGTCATGCAGTTTGATTAGCGCTCCCGCTGCTTCATCACTCGCCTTGGTCGCGGAGGCGCCCCCCTGGTTGATGCATACCAGCACCGCGAAATCGCGTTGCGGGGCGATCCAGACGTTGGCGTGGTTCATTGTGTTGTCCCCGCCGTGATTCAGCACGCTGCCGCCTCCCCAGTCCCGTTTGACCACAATCCAACCCAGTCCATAATCTCCGCCGAAGGGCGGCCTATGCAGGACCTGGTAAGTGGAGCCCTTGAGAAGCGCGGGTTCTCCCCGTGCGCCCCGGAGTTGGTCGGTCACAAACTTGGCCCAATCCTGGATCGTGCAATGGACACGTCCGGCCGGCCCAATGACAGGAGGGTTGTCCACCGAGGGGCCATTGGCGGCCGCCGGTCGTCCGCCCTCTTTGTGGCCCCATGGCTGGTCAATCCGGCCGGGCGTGCCGGTACCTCCGAAACCCACGCTCTTCATCTTCAAGGGCTTGAATACCCTCTCCTGTATCGCCTCCTCCCAGGACATCCCGGTCACCTTCTCGACAATCGCGCCAACGATCACATACCCGAGATTAGAGTACTGGTACTTGCTTCCGGGGCTGAACTCCGGCTTCTTCGAAAGCGCCTTTTTCAGCGCCTGCACCCGTTGCGTCCGGGGTGTGCCTCCTGCCCCAGCCACCGACCTCCAGTTTATGTTCGCCGGCAATCCGGCATGATGCGAGAGGAGGTGAAGGACGGTAATCTCCTTCATCCCGGGGTCAAATGCCGACGCCAAGCCAGGGAAGACGTCTACGACCGTCGTGTTCCACTTCAGCAAGCCCTGCTCTACCAGTCTGCCGACCAAGCTGGCCGTCATTGCCTTGGTATCAGACCCAAGATGCCACTTGTCGTTCAGCAAAGCGGGAATCCCGGTTCCGCTCTTGCGGACGCCAACGACACCGCATATCTCCAACCCCTTGCTCGTCACAACGGCACCGGCAATGGCCGGCAACCGATACCGCTGTCGAATGGATTTAAGAGCGTCGGTAACCGCTTGGTCTCCGACCACCGGGCATACCTCGTCCGACCGCGCACCGGCACGACCAAACGCCGAGAGCGCCAGAACAATCCCAAAAGCGAGTCCGCCGCAAAGATTTTTCACATTATGCATCTCACCGTGTTGTCAGATGCACTAAATTAATTGACTTGCAACCGCTTGATTCAGTGACTTCTGAGCTTCAATGAGTTTTTTGTACTTTGACTCTATTTTCTCAAGATTTCGAGACAAAATAGCCTTCAGCAAATCACCTTCCATTTCAGCTACATCGATTCTTCTATAGTAGTCCATTGTTTCTTTAAGATGTGCAATGACAATCCTACCGGTCAGGATTGGGTGGTTGTTCGTTATATTTGCATCCTCAAATCGTGTGCCGTGTTCAAGCTCTACCTCTAAACCGTTTCGAAAATCCTCAAGGGGGATATCCATTGATTTCGTATTGACAATTTCCAGGATAGCAGATGCCTCCTCCTCTGAAATAGTTGGGTCCGTTATTTCGGACCAGTCACGCAACCCTATTTCGTTGCAGACCCTTTTTACCTCGTCAGTTGTTACATATTCAGGCAGCTTCATAATTTTCTCCTTTCCTGAAACAGGGGACGTTGTTTTCGGAAGAACCTATTTCATAGTGGTATCCTTTCATGAATTCCGTGCCAGCAAGTTCCACCCTTTTCCCTTCCGGCTGACTGGGTCAACCTGAGTTTATTACAGCCTCCAGGATTCGTCCGAGTTTCATCAAGGTATCAACGCCCCGGGGTTCGTCGGGGAGATCGGGCAAGATGGCGGCCGGCTTGATGCCCGGGTCGGGATCGAGTTCGATGGGGGAAGTCTGCTCGGCGCGGTTCAATACCAGGGCGCTTACCGGAATGCCGCGCTCGTCCAGGCCGTCTATCAGGCGGCGGGTCTCTGTCAGATAGATGGCGGCCGGCAGGGTGACGACCACTACGGCTGCCCTGGTCGGGTCGCCGAGATCTTTTGCCAGGGCCTGGTTGCGGGCGAGTTGCCTCTCCAGCGCAGCGCTGACCGGGTCGTGTTTGGGATCTTCCGGGCAGGCCTCACCGTCGGGATCCTTGGCGGGGCTGTCTTCTTTCAGGATCCTGTTCAACGTCCCGCGGCGCTCGAGAATTCTTTTGCGCAACTTCACAAGTGAGTTGCACCAGCGGGTCGTCAGATCCGGTAGCGCCAGCATCCGCATGGTCTGTCCCGATGGCGGTAGATCCACCACCAGTACTTCTCCCACAGCGGCCGCCTGTTCGCAAAGATCTGAAAGCACGTCCGTCGCAACCTGTTCTTCGGCCCCGGGCGACTGGCCTAAGAGATCTACCAGCGGATCCAGCGCGGCCACGGTCAGGTAGCGGTAACGCTGTTGAATGAGCGCCCGGGTTTTTTCTGTCTTGGCCGAAAGCGCCGCGGCCAGATCCGCTTCGAGAGCCACCAGATTCGGCGCTACCTCCAACGGGTCGGGCCCCAGTTTCACCCGTAGCACGTCGCCCAGATTGTGCGCCGGGTCGAGCGAGGCGAGCCGCGTCTTTTGCCCGCGCGAGGCGAGTTGCAGGGCAAAGGCGGCGGCGCAAGTGGTCTTACCGGCGCCCCCTTTTCCGGTGAACAGGTACATGCCTACAGCGGCCATCAGCCGACCTCGAAGATCGAAAATAGTTCACCATAGGGATCGCCCGACTCCCTGGCGCGATCCAGCAAGACCAGAAGCTCGCGCTCCATGTGGGGTAAAAGATCGAGCGAGAGAAACGAGGGCGGACCGGCAATTCCCGCAGCCTGCGAGAGCACCATCAAGGCAAAAAGATTCTCGAACTCCCTGTATTCCCAGGCTAGTGCCCCGGTCGCTTTCGAACGCACTCCTAGGCGCAGGCTTTTGAAAAAGCACCGCAGTCTAGCGAAGTTATTTTTCTTGTCCATTCGGCCGGCCCTCGTTCGCCTTCACACCGCGCGCCTTTATTAAAGCGCCAATCGCCTCGCGGATCAGCACCAGCGAAAGCATAGCCAGCAGAACCGAGATCACCATCAGCAGCCACTTTCCGTCGCGAGCGAATTTTACCACCATCCAACTCAGTGCCCCCAGCGTGACCACGAACATGAACAGGGTCGGCAGCAGGATGAAGATCGCCTTGCGCCCGCGGTGCAGCAGCCAGACCAGCACCGCCAAGAAAGCCAGCGCCGCCAGCATCTGGTTGGCGGCCCCGAACACAGGCCAGATCGATCTTTCGGTTCCGGAAAGCGCTAAAGCGCCGCCCGCCGCGACCGTCACACTGGTGGCCAGGAAGCGGTTTCTGGAAAAGAGGCTCCTTAGCCCGGCTGCCGCCCCGGACGCGCCCTGCTCGGGTTGCAGGAGTTCTTGCAAGACAAAGCGCCCGATGCGGGTGGCGGTGTCGAGGGATGTCAGGGCGAACGTAGCCACGGCCATCGAGGCGAAGGTCATCCCGGCACCGACAGACAAGCCGGTTATAGAGACGAATCCCCCGATGCCGTTGGCGAAGATGGGCACCGCCCCGTGCTGCACCTGGGCCTGGTACTGGCCGGGTGAGAGCATCGACGCGGTGACCAGCGCGATGACCGCAAGCAGCGACTCGATCAACATGGCTCCCATCGAGATCGGTTTGGCGTGCGCCTCGCTGTCGAGTTGCTTGGCGGTCGTGCCGCTGGCCACCAGGGAATGAAAACCCGATAGCGCCCCGCAGGCGACGGTGACAAACAGGATCGGAAACAGAGGCCCGATATCGGAAAAGAATCCCACGAAAGGAGGCAGGCTGAGCGATGGGTTGACGATCAGCGTTCCCGCCACGCCCGCGATCAAGAGCGCATAGAGCAAGAAAGAGCTCAGAAAGTCCCGCGGCTGAAGCAAGATCCAGACAGGCGTCACCGATGCCATGAAGATGTAGCCCAGAAGCAGCAGCTTCCACCCGGTCACAGAAAGTCTGAGCGGCAGGTAATGTCCACAGACCAGGGTGCCGGCGATGAGTATCACGCCGACGAGCGTCGCGGGCCAGAGCGAAACGTGCAAGCGGTAGACCGCCAGGCCGAACAGAACGGCCAGGATGATAAGCAATGACGAGGCGGTCCCCGCCTGGGGCACCCTGTTGAAGGTCAGCGCCACGGCGTTGGTGAACACGGCGATCACCAGCACCAGCGTGGCCCAGGCGAAAGACAGGAAAATAGTTTTGGCGCCGCGTCCCAGGCGGCGGTCGATGATCTCGCCGATCGATCGACCCTGGTGGCGCACCGAGGCTACCAGGGCCGCAAAATCGTGGACCATCCCCATGAAGACGCCGCCGAGCACGATCCACAGGTAGACCGGCAGCCAGCCGAAAACGGCCGCGGTGATCGGCCCGATGATCGGCGCCGCGCCGGCGATCGACGAGAAATGATGCCCCAGCAGGATCTGCGGCTTGGCCGGCACGTAGTCGATCCCGTCGCGCATGGTATGCGCCGGGGTGGGACGATCGGGTCGCAACCCGATGCGGCGGGCCACGTAACGCCCATATAAAACATAGCCACCTATAAAAAAGACCAAGGCAACGACTAGCAACACCGCCGCGCTCATGGGCAACCCCTCCCCTGCTCCTCACTGAAATGTAGGAAATTCAGCACGCTATAACCTCCGTCTCTTTACTAAACACCCTGCTCGAAGGACGTCAAGCGATATACAAACGGTGATTGACATTCCAGTCAACCCATGTTTAGACTCCATGCGTCAAAACGCCTGGACCCCTTCCAAGGAGGTTTTTTCATGAGTCGCAAGATCGAAAAGGCCGCTGTGCTGGGTGCCGGTATCATGGGCACGGGCATCGCCGCCCACCTAGCCAACTGCGGGATCAGCTCATATTTGCTGGATATCGTGCCTCGCCCCAGCGAAGAGGAGAAAAAGAAGGGAGTCGACACTTCGACTCCGGCATTCAGGAACAAGCTGGCCACAGATGCCGTAAAATCAGCCCTGAAGAACCGCAAGCCGATCCCCTCCTTCTATCACGACTCGTTCGCCGAGTTGATCACCTGCGGCAACTTCGAAGATAACATGTATTGGCTCGCGGAGTGTGACTGGGTGATCGAGGTAGTTGTCGAGAACCTGGAAATCAAGCGCAAGGTCTTTACCAATATCGAAAAGCACATGAAGCCGGGGGCCGTCATCTCGTCCAATACCTCGGGACTGCCGATCAAGGAGATGGTTACGGGTCGTTCCGAAGCCTTCAAGCGCCAGTTCCTGGTGACCCACTTCTTCAACCCGGTCAGGTTCATGCGCCTTCTGGAAATCGTGGCCGGCGCCGACAGCGATCCCGAGATAGTCGAGTTCATGGCCGACTTCGGCACCAACGTGCTCGGCAAGGGTGTGGTCTTCGGTAAAGACACCCCCAACTTCGTCGGCAACCGGATCGGCATCTACGGCATGATGCGCACTTTAAAGGAGATGATCGACAACGACTACACCATCGAGGAAGTCGACGCCATCGTCGGTCAGCCCATGGGCCGGCCCAAGAGCGCCGCCTTCCGCACCATCGACATGGTCGGGCTGGACACGGTGGTGCACATCACGAACAAATGCCACGAGAGCCTCACAGACGACGAGGCCCGAGAGATCTTCATCCCACCGGACTTCATCAAGACGATGATCGAGCGCAAGCAGTTCGGCAACAAAACCAAGGGCGGCTTCTACAAGAAAGGCAAGGACAAAGACGGCAAGAAGCAAATCATGGTGCTCGACTGGAAGACCGGCGAGTACAGGCCCAAAGAGAAAGTACGCTTCGATTCCGTCGGCGTCGCCAAGAACACCGACGACGTCAACAAGCGGGTCAAGGATCTGATCGCCGCAGACGACCGGGCAGGCAAGTATGCCTGGGCTGTCATGTCCGATTCGCTGATTTACTCTGCCAACCGGGTCGGCGAGATCGCCGCCGACATCATGCAGATCGACAACGCCATGAAGTGGGGCTACAACTGGAATTCAGGCCCCTTCGAGGCCTGGGATGCGGTCGGCTTCAAAGATACCTGCGAGCGTATAAAAAAAGACGGCAAGAAGCTGCCGCCAATCGCCGAGGCAATCCTTGCGGCCGGGGGCGCCGGCTTTTACAAGTCGGACAACGGCAAGCGCATGTTCTTCGATCTCGAGTCCAAGAGCTACAAGCCCGTCCGTGAAGATCCTAAGAAGATCTGGCTGCCGGCGCTGAAAGAACAGAAACGCGAGATCGACGGCAACACCTCAGCCACCCTGGTCGATCTGGGAGACGGCGTTATCTGCTGCGAGTTCCACAGCAAGATGAACGCCATCGACGACGATGTCATTCGCATGATGCACGCCGGGCTCGACCTGCTGGAGAAGAACGACGATTACATCGGCATGGTGATCGGCAACCACGGTGAAAACTTCTGCGTCGGCGCCAACGTCATGCTGCTGCTGATGAACGCCAAGGCCGGCAACTGGGACGACGTCGAGTTCGCCGTCAAGGCATTCCAGGACACCTGCATGCGGCTCAAATATTCGCCCAAGCCGGTGGTGGCGGCGCCCTTCGCCATGACGCTGGGCGGCGGCATGGAGATCTCGATGGGGGCCGATCGCATCTGCGCACACGCCGACCTGTTCATGGGCCAGGTCGAGATGGGTGTCGGGCTGATCCCCGGCGGCGGCGGCAACAAGGAACTTCTCATCCGCTACACCGAGGGCATCCCCGAGAGCGTTCAGAACCCGAACCTGACGCCCTACCTGCAAGGCATCTTCGAGGCCATCGGCATGGCCAAGGTGACAATGAGCGCCGACGAGGCCCGGGCGCTGAAGTTCCTGAGGCCTTCCGACAAAATAGTCACCAACAAGGAGCACGTCCTGCATACCGCCAAGCGCATGGTCCAGGCCATGCACCTGGAAGGCTACAAGCAACCCCTGCAGCGCTTGCTGAAGCTGCCGGGCGAGAACGGTTTCGCCACGTTCCGCATGGTGATCGACTCGATGTGCAAACAGCACCAGATAACCGGGCACGAGCAGGTCATCGCCGAGAAGCTGTCCTGGGTGCTGTGCGGGGGCAAGACCAGCCAACGTATCGCCGTCTCCGAACAGTACCTGCTCGATCTCGAGCGCGAGGCCTTCTTGTTCCTGCTGGGTACCGAGAAGACGCAGGAGCGCATCTCTTATTTCCTGATGAATGGCAAGCCGCTTCGCAACTAGCGATGCGGTCGAGAGTCAAGGAGAAACGACATGACCAGAGAAGCCGTCATAGTCAGCGCAGTCCGGTCGCCGATCGCCCGTTACCGCAGGGGCAACTTCCGCGACACACATCCAATTCACTACGGCGCCAAGGTAGTCCGCGAGGCGGTCGACCGCTGCAAGGGTCTCAAGGACGAAGAGGTCGACGATCTGATCGTCGGCTGCGCCATGCCCGAGGCCGAGCTGGGCATGAACCTGGCGCGCTTGATCGGCCTGGCGGCCGGGTTGCCGTACACCACGCCGGCCTTCACCGTCAACCGCTTCTGTTCCTCGGGCCTGCAGAGTATCTCCCAGGCCGCAGAGCGTATCATGCTCGACGAGTGCGACGTGGTGGTGGCCGGCGGCGTCGAGGACATGAGCCACGTCCCCATGGGTGGCAACAAGCCGGTCGCCTACCCGCCGCTAGTCGAAGACTGGGTAGAGTCCTACACGCCGATGGGCCTGACGGCCGAGAACGTGGCCCGCAAATACAACATCACCCGCGAGCGCCAGGACAAGTTCGCGCTGCGCAGCCAAGAGCGGGCCATACGGGCCATCGACGAGGGCCGCTTCAAGTCGCAGATTCTACCGATCGAAACCGAGGTTTTCGAACAAGGCCCGGACGGCCACCCGGTGGTTAAAAAGATCACCTTGGATACCGACGAGGGTCCGCGCCGCGGCACCAGCCTCGAGGCCCTGGCCAGACTGCGGCCGGCCTTCGACCCGACCGGCTCGGTCACGGCGGGCAATTCGTCACAGATGAACGACGGGGCGGCCATAGTGGTGGTCATGAGCCGCGAGAGGGCGAAAGCGCTGGGGCTGAAACCCCTGGCGGTCTATCGCCGCTACCAGGTGGCCGGCGTTCCGCCCGAGATCATGGGCGTCGGCCCGGCCTTCGCCATCCCCAAGCTGCTCGACAAGGCCGGGATGAAAAAAGAAAACATCGACCTGTGGGAGGTCAACGAGGCCTTCGCCTCGCAGGCCCTGTATTGCTGCGAGGACGTCCTCGGCCTGGACATGGAGAAGGTAAACGTCAACGGCGGCGCCGTAGCGCTGGGCCACCCGCTGGGCTGCACCGGTGGCTTTTTGACCTGTAAGCTTTTGTACGAGATGGAGCGCCAGGACCTGCGCTGGGGCGTGGTCTCGATGTGCATCGGCGGCGGAATGGGCGCGGCCGGACTGTTCGAGCGGGAAAAATAGCCATCCGTCAGAACTTACCCTGCAACAAAATTGCGCCCACGGCGTGAGGGTCTGGAAAGGCCACGTCCAGGCCGGCTGCGTTATCCAGATCATCAAGAAAATTCATCCGGGCGTCCCGGTTGTAGCGCTCGGCCCCGGATACGGCGCCGTAGATCGTGCCGGAGTACCAGAGCAACTCGAGCGTCGCCGCCAGCGCGCCCAGACCATAGTAGCCCCGGCTGATGGCGTCGTAGGCGGCGTAACCGAACAGGCCGTTCCACATGAAGGCAGTCAAGGCCACCGAGTACTCGCCCAGGTAGACGTGTCCCAGGCCCGGCACTATAGACAGCAGACCCGCTAAAACCGGGCTCTTCAAGGGAAGATCCAAGGCTTCCTGTGCCCTTGCCGCTAGCAGAGAGGCCCGCTCGGCCAACGGGTGAACGGCTGCGATGGACAAGAAGCTGCGCTGCGCCTTAGCGGGGGACTCGGCCTTTAATTGCACGCAGCCCTTGAGGTAGAACTTCACTCCGCGCATCTCATCCGAAGTTCCGGCGAGTGATATATCGTCGAGCACGCCCCAGGCCTGCATCAGGCGTCCCTGAAGGTAAAAGGCCCGGGCTCGCGCCAGAATTGCCCAGTTGCCCAGGCGCGTGCCGGGAGTCTTGCGGGCCAGTTCGGCGAAGATGTTGCCGGCCGCATCAAGCTTGCCGCCTTCCAGATAGGCTTCGGCGATTCTAAATCTCACCCAGGGCGCCCGGGACGAGTCCGGCTGCGCGAACAGGTAGCGTTTATACTCAGTAATGGCGCGGTAGAAGTCTCGTTCTTCGAACAAGTGCTCGGCGAAACGCAGGCTCTCTATTCGATCCGCATCTTGGGCACCCACTGGCAACGAGGCAAGCTGGATAACAACCGCTAGCATGATTACCGTGCGTTGCATCTTTGTTAGATAGCGCCATCCAACCGCTCTCGTCAACCCGTGTAGACCTCGTCCTGTTCGATCTTTGCAAGCGTCCAGTCGAAGTCTCCTCGGGTCAGGTTGGCATCGCAGTATTCGCAGCGGCCGGCCATGGACACCTTGACCGGTGCACCACAGCTCGGGCAATTGGCTGTGTCCTTATTCTCACCAGGTGCGAAACCGGCCCGGCGCAGAAATGTCCAATACTCGGAAAATACCCGGGCCAGCTTGTTCGAACCGCCTACCTGCTTGCCTTGCTTGTCCAGCGTGTAGTCGAGCATGGAGGCCTTGATGCGCAAAGTGGCCAGCTCGTAGAAGGCGTCACTATCGAGCTTGACCGGTGTGACTTTCAGCACCTGGATCTGCTCGAGCACGTTTTTGAATCCCTTCTCTCGATAGCGCTCCATCCAGAAGGTGTGCATCTGGAACAGGCGGTCGGTCTCGAACGCCCGGGCCTGCTCCCAATTGTTGTCGGTCCAGGCCTGTTGCAGCTTCTCGAAGACCAGCTTGGCACGGTCCACCAGGTGCTGCAGGCTCTCGCCCGGGTAGCGCATGCGAAACTCCTTGGCCTTGACTTCCAGGACGGGGTCGCGAACCGTTTCCAGCTCGGTCCCAACCTCGACGCCGCCCAGATCCAGGGGCACCTGGACACGCGGCATTCTTTCCAGCTCTTCGATCTCGACAAGCTCCCAGTGGAACTCGCCCGGGCGGACGGCCTGGCCGCAGAAAGCGCAGACCCCCTTGACGTCGAGCTTGGTGGGACTGCCGCACTTCGGGCAGCCCAGAGTATGTATCTCTTCCGGCCCCTTGGAAAGCACTCCCTTGTCGCGGCGAAATGTCATCCGTGTGCGCGTGTACCAGGCAGTTTCGGAAACGGCGCCGTCCGCCGCGGCGCTCGACTCGGTGTAGTTCGTCTCCGCCTCGCAGCGCAGCCGCCAGCAGTCTGAAGCCGAGACGATCTCGGCAAGCGTTATCGACCCCACGATGACGCTGTGGACCTTGAAGCTAGATCCGGCAAAATGCCCGGCCACGCTCTCGAGGCGCTCGAAGATGCCGCTCGTCAGGTAGGGACGCAGGGCCTCGATATCGGTCGTGCCGCGCAACTGCTCAAAGCGCGTGTAGATCATCTGGGCGAAGTCCAGAAAGAGAATTTCCGAGAAGTTGGGGTCGTCCGCGAGCAGCAGCGGACGGACCGCGTCGATCGCCTTGCGCTGTCTTGTGGCCTGGCCCAGCCGAAAAAGCTGGGCGCTACGCATCTGCCGCGCCCTGAGCTCGCGTGCCTTCGACTTGCCGACCAGGAACGCTCCCGCGACCACGATCAGTATGATCGGAACGCCGATAGTCGGGTGGCGCAGGAGCATCCAGACTACCAAGGCGATCAACTCACCGCTGCCGCCACCCCCTCCTCCCCCGCCGCCCCCGCCGTATCCACCGCCGCCGCCGGATCCACCGCCCCCTCCGAATCCCCCGCCCCCGCCGACACGGGCGATGCCCAGACAGCAAAGCAACAAACCGAAAAGCAGCACGACTACAAAAATTATACGGCGGGCAAGTGCCCGCTTTTCGCGGGACATCAGATCACCACCGGCCGGTTGGAAATCTCGTCGGGGTTTTCCGGGCCGGGCGGCAGGTGTTCGGCAAAAGCCGAAGCCAGCGGGCGCATGGCCTCGACCAGCGATTCTGGAAATCCCTTCTCCAGCGGGGAAGTCAACAGGCGTCGGGTGGCCGCGTTCCATGTCGGCCGGGGCAGGCGGCGCTCCACTCCAACGTCGGGAATCAGGCGCAGCCCGCGCTCCAACCACGATATGTACAAGAGCAGCCCGCTGCGCTCCCGGGTCAACGACACCCCACGCTCGACGAAGGTCGCCCTGGCGGCCTGTTGCACGCTCGCCGCACGACGTTTGCGGCCGGTCAGCAGACGGGTGAGGCCCGGCGAGAACCTGCCGGCCGCGAATCCCAGGGCAAAGGCCAGCAGGGTATCGACCAGCAGCAGGTCGGCCGGGAAATCGATCGGCAGGTAGATGAACATGACGACGGCCAAAAAGGCCAGGATACCTCCCGCCTTATACGGCACGTCGATATAAGGCTCCGACTTGTGGGCCAAGACGACAACCAGCTCGGCCGAGGTGCCGGCCTCGAACTCCTCAACCATCCTTTCCAGGCTGTCAAGCACTCGTTCTTCGTATCTCGCCATGCAGTCCGTTCCCCGGAAACATCCGACACGCCAGGCACTATATCACCAGCAGGCGCAGTCTACTGAAAATTACCGTCGGTTGACTTGACACGCGGCGTGCCATGAAAAACAATCGGATTTCTAACACTTGCAAAGGATGCATAACGGCTTGAAATTCGTAAAACGGCAGAACCTGGGACAGCTCGAAATAGTGGCCCACCTGGCCACGGGAGGCATGGCCGAGGTTTACCTTGCCCGCGATACCCTGTCGCGCGAGCTAGCCGTGGTCAAGATGCTCAGCAAGCAGGCGGAAGGCGAGGCCGAGCTTGTGTCAATGTTCCGTCAAGAGGGACGGATCATGGCCAACCTCAATCACCCTAACGTCGTTAGGATACTCGGCCTGGGCGAACACGACAACTTGCCGTACATCGTCATGGAGTACCTCAGCGGTGATCACCTGGGCATCCTCTACAAGATCATTCGTAAGCGCTGCAGGATGCTCCCGGCCACGATGCTGGCCAGGATTTTTCTCCAGGCGGCCAACGCCCTGGCATACGTCCACGGGGCCGTCAATCGGCAGGGGCAAACGCTCGGACTAGTGCATCGAGACGTTAGCCCGCAAAATATCTCCCTGTGTTACGATGGCCGGGTAAAACTGCTGGATTTCGGGATAGCGCTGTCGAACGACCGCGATGTCTTCACCCGCACAGGGATGCTCAAGGGCAAGATCCGTTACATGTCGCCCGAGCAGATCAATTCAGAGCCGCTCGACGGGCGCAGCGACATTTTCTCGCTCGGTATCGTCATGTGGGAACTGGCCACCGGGGAAAGACTGTTCAAGGCCTCCAGCGAGTACAAGACCATGAAGCTCGTATGCGAGGATCCAATCGCATCTCCCCTGTCAGTGCGCCCCGATCTTCCCGACGATCTGGTCTCCATCATCATGTCCTGTCTGCAGCGACTGATAGAGAACCGCTTCCAGAGCGCGGCCGTCTTGAGACAAGCTCTGTCGGAATTTCTTTTTTCACCCGCCGGTACGAGCCGTGCCGACGAGCTATTACAGCTGGCCCAGGATCTACTCTGCGAACGGGCCGCCAAGAAAAGATCCTTCATCGAGGACGTCCATCACCAAACCGAACTGCAGGAGTTCCTCTTTGGAGACATGGACGACGGACTGGACGAATCGGGCTCGGGATCGGGCAAGCAGTCAGGCGAATCAAGCGATTCCTTCAGTCCCGTGCAACCCCCGAGTTCACCCTTCCCTGCAGATCCACTGCCGGCAGGCAAGACCGTCCACGACCGCTTTCCGCTGATGTTGGTGGTGCTCGGCCTGCTCTTCTTGCTTCTTTTTACGGGCGCCGGCTGGCTGATCTGCCGGGCCACACATCCCGCAACTCCGCAGGACAGCGGCGATGCCGGCACAGAACGTGCCGATGCCGGCCGGGTGCCTACTCCGGCCGATGAGGGCAGCGAGGCCCGTCCAGGCGACGAGGCGGAGGTCCCGGGAGTGGACGCCGGGCCGGCAGACGGCCGGGCCGGCGACTGCGAAACAGATGGCGAAGACGCGGGCGATGTGGCAACCAACCCGGCTGACGATGGTAATGTAGGTTTTCTGCGCTTCGATTCCAATCCGCCCACCGATGTCTACCTAAGGGGTAGATTCCTGGGCAAGACACCGATAATCGATGTTCCCCTCGTAGCGGGCCGCTATAAACTGCGCCTGCTCAACGAGAAAGCTGGCATCTCGAGGACGTTCACGGTAAGAATCCGCAAGAATCAGGTGGTGTCACAAAAAGTGATCTACTGATCCGTAAGAGGCATGCCGGTTTGAAGATCGTCGAACCAAAAATGTTCGGTCCCTACAGGGCCGTTGCACATCTCGACACTGGAGGCATGGCAGAGGTCTACCTGGCTCACAATCCCATCGACAATTCCCTGGCCGTGGTCAAGCTGCTGCTCGAGCCCTTCCTGGAACAGGCCGAACTGATGGAAATGTTCCGCCTAGAGGCCGCCATCATGACCAACCTCGACCACCCGAACGTGGTCAAGGTGCTCGGCGCAGGCGATTACCAGGACGGCCGTCCCTACATCGTGATGGAATACCTGGCCGGCGACCATCTGGGAATTCTTTTCCGGGCCGCGCAAAAGCACAAGCAGAAGATGCCCTGTACCCTGGTGACCCGCATTGCCATTCAAGTTGCCAACGGCCTGGCTTACGTGCATACGGCCAAGGATCTGCAGGGCAACCCGCTGGGACTCGTGCACCGGGATATCAGCCCGCAAAACATCTTTCTGTGCTACGACGGTCGCATCAAGTTGCTCGACTTCGGTATTGCCCTGGTGTCGGGACGCCGCCAGGCCACCCAGGCGGGCACGATCAAAGGCAAGCTGAGTTACATGTCGCCCCAGCAGATCACCAGGCAAGCATTGGACGGCCGCAGCGATCTGTTTTCGCTGGGTATCGTTATCTGGCAGTTGCTTACCGGGGTCAAACTATTCAAGGAGAAAAACGAGTACAAGATATTGAAGATGATCCGCGACGATCCCATTCCCGCGCCGCGGGATAAACGCCCGGACATTCCCAAGGCGCTCGATTCAATAGTCATGCACTGCCTCGAGCGCGAGCCCGAGAACCGCGTCAAAGATGCCGTCGAATTGCGCTCGGCGCTGACTAGTTTTCTCTTCTACGGCGACAAACAGGGTCGGCCCAACGAATTGCAACTCTTTGCAGAGAACGTGCTTGCCGGAAGAAAAAGGAAGAAAGCCGCCATTGTCAATGCCGTGCAGCATGAGCTGGCCTTGAAGGAGTTTCTGTTCGGGGATCTCGAGGACGAACTTCCGGCGGTCGAGATCGACAAGAACGAGAACGATTCCGGCGGCTCGTACACCCCCGTCGAAGAAGCAAAACGGCGCGCGACACCGGTGTCTGAGCAAGTCCCCGCGGCTAGTGAATGCCACTGCGACTGGTGCGGAGCCGAGATCGATCCCGTTCCGGGGCGTGCCCGGCTGTGTGCCGCCTGCCAGGAGTCGGCGCATGAGGCTACGCTGGTCGAGTGCGGTCCCGAGTGGATGGTCAGAAAACCCGATTTCCGCACCTTCGGCCCCTTGACCACCAGGCAGGTGCTCAGGAAGTTCGAAGCAGGAGAGATCTCCGCCGGAGACATGCTCGCCAAGAGCGAGGACAGGAACAACTTCAGGCTGATCTCTTCGTACCCCGAGTTCAAGCCATTCTTCAAGCGCCCGAGCCAGGAGTATAAGCCGCAGGAAGAAAAAAGAGGCTTCGGGATCGGCCCTGTCAGGGGTGTTCCAGCCATGGCCGCCGCGGCAACCCTCGTGCTGGCCCTCGCGCTCGGTCTTGGAATCTGGCTCTGGCCCAAGGGCAAGCAGGCGCATGATGATATTTATCAATCCACGCTGGCTGAGTTCTCGCGTGAGATCTCGTCACCTTCCGGCACGACTCATGACCTGCTGGAGGAAGGCCGCAAGCTCTTTCTGCTCGATCGCCGGGACACATACCGGCGGGCCGACAAGATCCTGAAAACAGCCATCCTCCTCGACCACGATAATCCCGAGGCGCTGGCTGCCTGGGTGCTGAACCGGGCCATGCTCGATTTTGGCAGTGCCAACGTCACTGCCAGAAAGACCTGTCTCGATCTGATCGAGTATGCACGACGTCGCTGGCCAGGCACGAACTCGCTCTTGCGCGCCAGGGCATATCTCTTTTTCAGTCTGGGTAACGCTGTTCAGGCTCGCATTACGGCCGGCACGGCAATGAAGGCAGGAGGCAACGATCCCCTGACCGCCCTGGTCATGGGCGCGACCCAACTCGATTCATCTCCGCGGCAGGCGGCGAACTCTCTCGGACAAGTCATCGCGGACAGGCCGGAAATCATGCTGGCCTATCGCCTGCAATCAAAAGCCCTGATACGCCAGGGGCGCTTCCAGAGGGCGATAGAGACGCTGGAGGCACGTTTGATACGTTCTCCCGGCGAGTATGAGACAATGATTTCATTGGCCGAAATCCGCAGGGAATTGGGTCAGGCTGAAGTCGCCCGTGACATGTTTGAGAGAATTCATGGTCTCGAGCCGTTGCGGCCCGAGCCGGTAATCGCCATGGCGCGCCTTGAGTCTCAGCTTTTTCGTCGCCCGCGGCGGGCGCGCAAGACGCTGACCGAGTATTTGCAAAACGGCGACAAGATAGCGCCTGCCGATCGTGCCATGGTTCTTTGTGAGCGCTCGATCATCGAACGCTTACTGGGAGATTATGAACATGCTGAAAAAGATCTGGATCTGGCCGCCGGCTTGACTGCGCCCGGCACCTCGGCCCTTTACGCCCGCGCTGTCCTCGAGATCAACTCCAAGCGAGGCAAGTCTGCGCTCGAAATCATCGAGAAGTTAAGGCCCCTGCTGCCGCAATCCGCAAGATTGCTGGCCCGAATGGCCGACGCAAACTGCATGGCTCACGATTTTGACAAAGCAATGCGTAACCTGAAGATGGCGCACGACATGCAACCCGACGACCTGGACGTACTGCTGATGCTGGCCTCGCTGAACCTGTTTCTCGACAACTCCAACGACGCTTTCGAAAACCTGCAAAAAGCCACCATCTTGGATCCCTTCCTCTCAGACAGCCACCAAACGCTTTCAGACTTCTTCGACGGACCCGGGCTTTTGCGCAAAACGGCCCAACGCATGTCGGAGGCGCTACAGAAGTATAGCGACATCGCGCAGGCGCACGCTCTAATGGGAATCGTTCTCCTGCGCCTCGAACGACCGAGACAGGCGCGTCGCAGCCTACGCCAGGCTCTCGACCTGGACCAAAACTGCTTTCCGGCGAACTTGTATATGGGGGTATGCGAACTTTCACGGCACAAACCGCGTCGGGCACTGCCGTATCTCATAAAGGCCCATGACCTGCGCCCGACGTTGGTCACCAGCGGCCGCTTGCTGGCACGAGCCATGTTCGAGGACCATCAACATGGGCGGGCGAAAAAGGCCTACCTCGATCTTCTCCTGGATCATCCCGACGATGCCGGCGCCTTGCTGGGCCTTTCGAGAGTATATCTGGCCGAGAAGAAGAAGCGGCTTGCGGGCAAGACGCTCGAAAAAGCATACCGGGCCGATGTTGACAACATAGATACCCGGCGACTCCTTTACCAAATGGGCAGATAAGGTCTTCATGCTGGATCCCTGGTTTCCCAATGCAGGCGAGTTCTATTCCACTCTGTGCGCCCTGCTGTGGGCCAGCGGGGTAATCCTGTTCAAAAAGAGTGGTGAGTCCGTCCCTCCCGTCGCCTTGAACCTGTTCAAGGATGTCGTCGGTATGCTGCTCTTCCTGGCGGTTATATTGTTTTTTGGCCTGCCGATCACTATCGACCAACATCCGCTCAACGACTGGTGTATTCTGCTGCTGTCCGGTGCAATCGGGATTGGGCTGGCCGACACCCTGTTTTTCGCCAGTCTCAACCGCATCGGGGCAGGTCGCTCGGCGATTGTCGACTGCCTCTACAGCCCTTTCATAATCCTGTGCTCTTTCTTTTTCCTCGAAGAGAAAATCGGCATCTCACTGCTTTTGTCATTGGCGCTGATGATCATTGGCATAATAATCGGCACATGGAAGCCCGAGAACACCGCCTGCCCTGCCGAACGCAGAAAAATATTTACCGGCGTCATGCTGGGAGTGCTTTCCATGCTGCTGATGGCGGTGAGCATTTCAATGGCCAAGCCGGTGCTGGACCGCTCCGATCCGTGGTGGGCCACAACCGTACGCCTGGCGGGTGGGATCGCGCTGCTGGCTGTCCAGGGTGCTACTCGCCGCAACCGCGGCTCGGTGTGGCGTTGCTTCAGGCCCGGCCCTCACTGGAAGGTAGTCGTACCGGCGGCCATACTGGGCGGTTTTTTAGCCATGTTTTTCTGGATTGCGGGCATGAAGTACACCGATACTACAATTGCCAGCGTGCTCAACCAGCTAAGCACAATCTTCGTCTTATTTTTTGCAACGCTGTTTCTGAAAGAACCCCTGACAAAGAGAAAAATCGCCGCCATCCTGCTGGGCTTCGGCGGCGGAGTGATAGCGGCGCTGTAGTTGGCCGTCACTGTTTACATCGCGGCCTCGGCAGTATAAGATGGCCGCCGTATCTCGGATAAACGCTCTTCGAGGAATTGAGAATGGCAAAAGATAGACGCACGACGGACGTGATCACCATAGACCGAGATCCATTCGGGTCACCCTATGTCCTAGCCCTGGCGGTCATCGCCGGCCCGGATCCTCACGCCATCCATCGCATCGTCGCAATCGAGACCACGGTTGGCGCATCGGAAGAAGCCGACTTCGTCGTCAAGGATCCCAGGGTCAGCAGCCAACACTTCAAGATCCGCATCAACGGCCACCTCTACAGCCTGCTCGACTTGGGCAGCACCAACGGCACCCTGGTGAACGGCAACCTGTCTACCAAGACCCCCATCAGGTTGAAGAACTTCGACGAAATCCAGGCGGGCCGTACCCGTTTCCTGTTCATCGCCAACCGCTTCAGAAGCGAGTGAATTCCTAGCGGTCTTCAACCAGATCAACAGTTATTTTTACTCGCCCGTGATCCGGTGATGGGAATCAACTCTCAGAAAGCCGCATCCAAGCGGACAGTCGCAAAATGGTATGTCAGGGCCTCTTGGTCGATAGGCAGATCTGAGTTTTGGTGGCGATAAGAATACTCGAGGTGCAGGGCTAGATTGTCCCAGATATAATAACGCACCGCCGCCGTCATGCGGTTGATGCTGCCGACATCCAGCTCGCCGGGTAGCTTGAGCCCATCGTAACGGGCCAGAACCACCCAATCGGTCGCCGGGAGGAAGCTCAACTCGGCGAACCCGCCGTAGGATAGAATGTTGTCCCTGCTGCCCCACAGATCCCTGTCGTCTTGGCCCAATAAAAACTGCAAAGACAGGTTGAAATCGCCCAGGTTCAAGCTCGCATCGAGCCCGCCGCGGAACAGGGGTTGCCGTACCTTGTCCGAGAGGGTGGGATCCGGGCGCGCCTGCCCGAAATGGCCAAACAGACCAATGCGTTGGCCGGCGGTTTGCCCCTCGCCCTGGCCAAATACCTTGGCGATTCGCAGGTAGACATCGGAGGGAATATCATCGACGCGGTTGGTGGCCGAACCATTGAGCCAACCAAATGCAAACTCGAATCCTCCACCGTGGCCTGTCACTTCGATGCCTTCCTGGGTTTCGCTCAGCGGCGACCCGCTCGGGAAGGCCAGTTCATAGGCTTCATAGGGAGAGGCGGTCAACTGACGTTTGGCACTGAACGCGACCAGAGCCGGCTCGAAGCGCCCGACGCGCACATTGAGCCACGGGCTGGCAACGTTGCTGAACACCACGCTGGCCATCTCCAGGGCCCCGGCCTGATCGGTGACACCGCGGAAGGCCGGGATTGGCGGCAGATAGACCACCATGTAACCGATATTTCGATACACCAATCCGGCGGAGAGCAGGTCCAAGCCGTTGAGCTGGAACTGGTTGAGGTCCTGTTCTTTGCCGGCGGCCTGTTGAACATTGAAACCGAGGCTGGTCCGCGCGGCGATGGGCGGCGGACTTTCCAGCACGGTTTTCTCGTCGCCTTCCCGGCCGGGCAACTGGTATCCGTTTTGCCGGTAGCGCTGGCCGAAGTCGTTGAGGCGCGGGTAGTTGGAGTGGCACATACTGCAATTGAATCCGTATTTTCTGGCAAAGATCGGCACTGCCCCAACGGGACTGGCCAGCCAGATTAACACACCTACCAAAACCAATGCTGCGATCGCTCGGAAGGTTTTCATTGGCCACCCCCATTCTCTCCGGCATTCTTGGGCAAATCAGGAACCGCAACCTCCGGCACCGGACCGGTGAGCGCCTCCATGAACACTACCAAATCAGCCTTTTCTGACTCAGTCAGGTGCAACGGAAACACCAACGCATCGAGGCTGGGGTTGGGCACACCACCACGATTGTAGAGCTCGACTACATCTCGCAGGCTGGCCTCCGAGCCGTCATGCAAGTAGGGCGGGGTCTGGGCCGTGTTGCGAAGCGTCGGGGTTTTAAAGCGCCCGCGGTCCTTGGGATCTTTGCTGACTGCTTCCCGTCCCAGATCGGGGTTGGCTTTGTCCATGCCCACTCCCAGGTTGTGATAAGACTGATCCGAAAACGACGGCCCGCTGTGGCAAGGGCTGCAGTGGCCTTTGCCGTTGAATATCCGCAAACCGCGCAGCGCCGCCGGGCTGAGCGCATCCTTTTGTCCCTGCAGATAGAGATCATAAGGGGATGGTCCGGCGATGATCGTGCGCTCGAAGGAGGCGATGGCCTTGCCGATTCCTTCGGTGGTGACATCGGTTCCGAAGACCGTTCGGAACTGTTCGAGGTATCCGGGGATCGCGTTGAGTTTGCTGATAACATTCTCAAGCGTCTCGCCCATCTCGATCGGGTTGTGGATCGGGCCAAGGGCCTGCTCCTCGAGGGAAGCCGCCCGCCCATCCCAGAACTGAACCCGCATATAGGCCGAGTTGATGATCGAGCCGGAGTTGCGGCCGCCCACCTGGCCCTTAATGCCGGTATCGGTCGGGCTGTTGTTGGCCCAGCCGGTCTTGGGGATGTGGCAGGTCGCGCAGCTGATGGTGTTGTCGGCCGAAAGCCGGGTGTCGAAGTAAAGCTGCTTGCCCAACCGGATCTTGGCGTCGGTTTGAGGATTATCCACGGGCACCGGCACGGACGGCAAGAGTCCATTAGTAAGAAACTGGCCTTCGGCCAGCACGACAGGCTCCAGCGATAGCACCATCACGGTAGCTATCCCCAGGCCGAATAGCGGTATCCGTTGCATTATTCCCCTCCTTGGAATTGGTGGAAAAACTACAGATTTTAGGTTTCGCTACTATGCCTTGGTTCAAATCCGCGTGTCAACATTTGCAGCCGAAATAGGTTCTTGGAGTGGTCGCAGGGTTCGCTGTCCAGCTAATCAGCTGTATCGTTCTTCTTGCCAGGGGTCGGCATTGTTATGATAGCCGCGTTGCTCCCAATAACACATTTGGCGCTTTTCCAAAAATATCGTTTTGGTACCACCAAGCGCAGCGGGTAACCATGCTCGGGAGTCAGCTCGGAACCATTATAACGATAAGCCAACAATACCTCGTCGCCGCTCAGAACACTCAAGGGTAAATTGGTTGTGTAACACTGCTCGCAATGAATTGGAGCAACCTGTCCATTGGTGGCGATAGCGCCCAATGGCCGTTCCACAGCCAGGAAGTTTCCGGGAAGCGGCTGGGCATTCCATGCAAGATGAAAACGCGGCATATTTTCGTTTGCTAATCGATCATGGAAAGAGTATTTTACCACAGATCAGGGTGGAACTGTGTCGAACACCGACCACCCTTTTTGGGAGGCGCTGGGCGGCGGGTGCAAGAACGTTCGTGCACCGCAAGTAATCTAACCTAATCAGCTTGCTAGACTTTATGGAGGAGCCAATCATGTTCAAACATGTGACTTCTTTTCTGGCCGTCTTGTTTCTGACTGCATCGGGTACTGTTTTTATCCACTGCGGTCAGGGGAACTCCGGTTCGGAAGGAGATTTCTGCGATGGCGACGATGCCTGTCAGGGCGATCTGGTTTGCGAGCAGAACGTCTGCGTGAAGCCCGAGATCAATCCTTGCGACCCGCCATGCAATGATGACGTAGAAATCTGTTACCGCGGAGAGTGTGTCATAGTCGCAAACGCCGATGACAAGGACGCGGATGAGAGCCCGGTCGGAGAGGATTGTGACGACTACAACCGCACCATACACCCCGGAGCCTTTGAATATTGCGACGGAGTGGACAACAACTGCGACGGCCAGACAGACGAGGACTGTCCCGCCTGCGAGGAAGGCCAATTGCGGGATTGCGGAACCGATGTGGGCGAGTGCGGTCCCGGGACACAAACCTGCAACTCGGGTATCTGGCAGGCCTGCAGCGGCCAGGTCCCTGTGCCCGAGAAGTGCGACGATCTGGACAACGATTGCGACGGCCAGACCGACGAAAACTGCCCCTGCGAGGACGGTGATCAAAAGGACTGCGGCAGCGGCGTGGGCGAGTGCACCGCGGGCGTAGAAATCTGCGATGGCGAAGTATGGCCGGGCTGTCTGAACGGCCAGTTGCCTTCCAGCGAACTCTGCAACGGCCTGGATGACGACTGCGACTCGCTTACAGACGAAGGCTTCGGCCTGGGGGCAGACTGCGGCAGCCCGGGCAAGTGCGGCAACGGCCGGATCGAGTGCTTCGGCGACCTCGAGACCGGCTGCAGCAGCGGCCCTGGTGGGAGTGCCGACGGGTCGAGTACAGAGTTGTGTAACGGTTTGGACGATGACTGCGATTCAGAGACCGACGAAGATTTCCCGGCCAAGGGAGAGACCTGTGACGGGGACGACAGCGACATGTGCAAAAACGGCACCTCAACATGCAAGGCTGACGGATCCGCGCTCGAGTGTGTCAATGAGAGCGTCGAGGACATTGCCGAGGCCTGCAACGGCCTCGATGACGACTGCGATTCGGAGACAGACGAGGATTTTGCAGTCGGCGAAGCATGCCAGGGCGAAGGAGCCTGCGGCCAGGGGACGATCGAGTGCGCCGACGAGAACACTACCCGCTGCAGCACCGATCCCGGCGGCAGCCAGTACCTGCAGGCCGACGAGGTATGCGACGGGCAGGACAACGACTGTGACGGGCTGACCGACGCCGCAGACGGCGACCTGGTGTTGACCTCCTGCGAGCTGCAGCAGGGAATTTGCGCAGGCTCTACACACGAGGCCTCCCAGTGCGTTGCCGGACAGTGGCAAGTATGCAACGCCGCCAACTATCCCCAGGGTTACGGGGCCGAGGTATGCGACGGGCTCGACAACGACTGCAACGCGCAGGCAGACGCGGCCGATGCCGGACTTTTGCCCCAACTGTGCGAAAATCAGAACGGAGTCTGTGCCGGCTCGACCAAGCTGGCCATCCAGTGCGTGGCCGGCGAGTGGGAGGCCTGTACGGCCGCAAGCTACCAGGCACACAGCCAGTATTTCTCGACCGACGAGCTGTGCGACGAATATGACAACGACTGTGACACGCTCAACAATGAGGGACTGGACACGGACGTGGACGGCGATGGGCATTTCACTACGAATTCCTGCTCGGACCCATCGGATGATTGTAACGACAACGACTCGAACAACTTTCCGACCAATCCCGAAGTCTGCGACGGTGCCGATAACAACTGCGACACGCGGGTAGACGAGGGTTTCAACATTGACGGCGATGCATACACGACCTGCGCCGGAGACTGTGACGACAGTAACAGCTCTATATACCCCGGTGCGGCAGAGATCTGCAACGGCCGAGACGACGACTGCGACAGTAAAACCGACGCCGCCGATAGCGGCCTGCAAACCATCTTGTGCGGTGAGCAGAACGGCGTCTGCCATGGTGCGCACTACATGACAAGTGAGTGCCAAAGCGGCACTTGGGAAGAAAACTGCTCTGAGGCGGACTTCCTCGCCAATTCGTCCGAGTACATAAGACCCGACCTGCCTCCAAGCTACTCCTGTAGTGATCCGAACGGTCATGGCGAGGGACTTTACACCGCAGACTGTGACTCGCTGGACAACGATTGTGACGGCCGGATAGACGATCCCGTAGACTGCGACAACGATTCACACTATGTATGCAATCAGGTCAACCACGGCCAGGTCGACGACTGCTGCGATAGGGACCCGTGGACATTCACGGGGCAAGTCAACTACTACGACGATCCGGTAAACGGCTGTGGTGGATATGATTACAACTGCGACGGTGTGGAGACGAAGGATCCTCAACTCGATGTACTGGCAGAATGTCGGAGTGTACCTGACTGTGCAATCGTCCATGCGGGTTACTTTAACGCTATCCCGGCCTGTGGAGTTGCTGGAACCTGGTCGACAATATGCGTGGAGTTTGCCGGTCAATGCATTCCATCGGCTTTCACGGGCAGCATAACCATGCGCTGCCGATGAGTCGGGAGCCCAGGGGACGCTTAAGGGCCGATATCAAGGCTGGTGTATTCAAGCAGATCGCCGGGGGTGCATGCCAGGGCCTGGCACAGCGCCTCGAGGGTGGAAAACCGGATGGCCCGGGCCTTGCCGGTTTTGAGAACTGACAGGTTCTGCACCGATATACCTACGGCGGCCGAGAGCTCGGTGAGCTTCATCTTGCGCTTGGCTAGCTGCACGTCCAGATTGACAATGATTGGCATGGCATCGTCCTCAGATCGTGCGTTCGAGATCTTTTTTCATCTGGCCGCGTTCTTTCATTAGTTGTCCGTACTGGTGGGTCAGATAGGCTAGGATGAGTGCGGCCAGACCGAAGGCCTGGGGGAACAGCAAAAGGCCCAGGTCGACCAATCCCAGTTGCCAGCTTGACACGGTGAAAGGGAAGAACTCGTCCATCAAGAAGATGGCCGGGAGCATCGGGGACGGAGGCAGGCGCTCAATCTTTACCTTGACCCCGTCAATATTTTTTGAACTAATCACTGGACTCATTGATTGTTTTCTACACCTCACTATTCTCAGGAGGACCGCCCATGAAAAAACTTACAATTATCCTTACCGTCTTGGCAGTCTTAGGTCTAACAATGTCCGTCGCTTCGGCTGGCTCGATCCGCGTCGAAAGTGATGGCAAGTACTCCGTGAATCTTAAATGTAGCGGCAGCAGCAAGACCATTGAGATTCCCAGCGGAACGACCACGGTCACCTTTCACTCATCCAGCAACAGCTGTGATATCGTCGGCGGCGGAGTTAAATGGCCAGTCGGTAAGCTGGAGAACGGCGGCAAATGGAAGATCAAGAGTGGCACCGCCAAAAAGAATTAGCATACTAAATCAACAGGAGAAATAGCCTCCGTGCTCCCAACGAAGCATGTCTTCCGCATCAACGGCCATCTTTACAGCCTGCTCGACATGGGTAGCACCAACGGCACCCTGGTGAACGGCAACCTGTCTAGCAAGACCCCCATCAGGCTCAAGAACTTCGACGAGATCCAGGCCGGCCGCACCCGTTTCCCGTTCATCGCCAACCGCTTCAGAACCGACTGAGTTATTACCGATCTTCAACCAGGAGTTTCTGGCCGGGAAAAATACGGCTTGTGGGCTTCAGGCGATTGAGGCGCAGGAAGTCCTCCAGCTTCATGTTGTTCTGTTTGGCTATCGAATAGGGGCTGTCTCCCGGCTTGACCTCGTAGCCGCTGGCATTGGCGGGAATCTCGCGCGTGCGTGCGTTGGGCCGAATGACGAGATCCTGTCCCGCGTGCAACTGCTCCCCGTCCAGCTTGTTGAGGCGCTTTATCGAAGCCACATCGGTGTCATAGCGGCTCGCGACTTTCCAAAGAGTATCTCCCCGGCTGACGCGGTAGTGAATCGGCTTGGTGACGGGCGTCTTGCCCGGTCGTTCAACTCGACTTACCCGGCCGTGTGTCTTGGTTGACACAGGTATCTTGATGCACTGGTCAATATGCAGCACGGCTGTTTTCTTGATCTTATTGACGCGGGCAATGGCGTCGATGCTCAGGTGATATCGTCGCGCCAGGTGGGAGAGGGTCTCGCCGCTCTGGATATGGTGGATGGTGAAGCGTTTCTTCGGCGGTGTATAGACGGGAATCTTCTCCAGGCTGGACACCAGCATCTTCTCTTTGTCCCTGAGAACCGTCAGCGCGTACTCGCGCGGGGGTGTGATTCCAATCCTCAGATCCGGGTTCAACGAGGCCAGTACGTCGGCGGGAACGTGTATCAGCTTGCTGACTTGCTTGAGATCCAACTGCCTGGCGACGTTGACCTCCACTGTGTCGGGTGGTTTATCCGGGTCGCCCAAGTCGAACCCGTATTTCTTGGGATCTCTGAGAATGTGCAACGCAGCCAGGAAGCGCGGAACGTAACGCCGGGTTTCACCGGGCAGCTTTTCATACAAATCCCAGAAGTTGTCGAGGTAGTCGATGTTCTGGCTGCGGATGACCCGCAGCACGCGGTTCTCACCGCAGTTGTAGGCCGCCAGCGCAGTCGTCCAATCGCCGAAGATCCCGTGCAAATCGACCAGGTAGGCGACCGCCGCCACGGTTGCCTTGGCGACGTCCATGCGTTCGTCAACCCAGCGATCGCGCTTGAGGCCGAAGCGATAGCCGGTGGTCGGAATGAACTGCCACAATCCGAGCGCCCGGGCTGAACTGAGGGCACGGATTTTGAAACCGCTCTCGATCAGGGGAAGCCAGGAAAGCTCCTCCGGTAAACCCGCCTTCTTTAGCGCCGCCAGGATCAGTGACCTGAAGCTGCCCGAACGCCTATAGGAGGCCGTGAAGAACTTTCGCTGCAGGCCCTGGAATGTCTCGATCTCCCGCTGAATGATCGGGTTGAGATCCATCGGAATGGCCTTGCTCGCCCCGTTCACAGCGGTATGCTGCGAGGCGTGGATGCGCAACACCAGGTTGCAGATCATCAAACGAATGTCTTCTTTTTGCTGTTCGAGATCGGCATCGTCGCCGCAGTCTGTCGAAACAATCAGGGCATATGCCCTATCCAGGGCCTCGAACGAATTGTCGAAATCACCCTTCTCCCAGTAATCCTGCGCCGCCTGGCAGAAGGCCAGCGCCTCGTCCATGACTTCCTGTGGATTGGCCGCTTTTTCGGCGCCTGCGGACGGTTGTGCGTGATCCGTCTTCCGGCCTGCCGCGGCCACGGTTTCAGTAGTCGCTCGGTCGGGCAACACCTGTTGCCCGGTCGGGGCACAGGCGGCAAAAAAAGCAACCATGGAGAAGAAGCAATCCCGGATGAGTCTCATTCCAATAACTCCCGTGTTCAGAAATCCGCCGCCTTGAACTTGTCGGCCAGCGGCTTGAGGTGACAGGTGTCGTTCGCGAAAACCAGGCTGAATGCACCGTCATCGAGACCTATTACGGAAATCGAGGCCGTGTCTACCAAGATTTTCCAAAAGGCGGAGTCTGTAAGACCCAGCGCAACCATCAGGATCATCTTGACCGAAACTCGATGCCCGCATAGTGCAACGTTTTGGCCGGGGTATTCCTCCCCAAGCCCGGCCAGCAGAGATTCCACCCGCCGGCGCACGTCGGCCAGGCCTTCGCCGTCTGGAAAAACAACCGTCTCGGGCCTTTGCTTCCAACGGGCGTAGATATCCGGGTGTTTCCGGGCAACCTCGGAGTCCAGCAGCCTGGTCCACTGACCGTAGTCGATGTCAATCAGGGCCGGCTCGGTCTGGGGCTCGATCTTCTGAAACCTGGCGACCGCGGCCGCGGTCTGACAGGTGCGTTCGAGAGGACTCGTTAAAATTGCGTCCAGCCTGACCGTCTCGAGCGCCGCGCCGGCCTTTTCAACCTGTGCCAGCCCTTTTTCGTTGAGCGGCAGGTCCCAGCGGCCGCGGTAGATCTTGTTCTTGTTGCCATCGGTCTCCCCGTGCCGGATAACGAATAAGCGGGTCATTGGCGGGACTCGATCATCACCAGGTAGCCCTTGGATACAGGAGGCAACTCGGCGGCGTTGGCCTCGTCGGTGTCGATGTGCATCTCGAGCCTGTAACTCGGGCTGACCCGGATCAGCACGTCGCCGAAAATCAGCTCTCGCTCCCCTCCCAGTCTGACCATGACCGTATCGCCGGCCCTGACACCGTAAAGTTCCGCGTCTTTGGGCGTCATGTGGATGTGGCGCCGGGCGCAGATAACACCCTCGGGCAAGTCAATTTTGGCCGTCGGGCTCTCCAGCGTGATTCCGGGCGTGCCGTCCAGATCGCCCGAGGCGCGGATGGGCGCGTCGATCCCAAGCTTGAATTCCTCGGTTCGCGAGATCTCCACCTGGGTTCGGGAGCGCTCGGGCCCCAGAACCCGGACATTTTCGACCCGGCCGCGCGGTCCGATCAGGTTGACGGTTTCCTGACACGAGAACTGGCTGGGAATATACAACGGTTCCTTGCGGGTAAGCTCGTGCCCGGGACCAAACAGGGCCTCGACGTCGCGGCGGCACAGGTGAACGTGGTGCGCAGATAACGCCACGCGAATCGGGCGCCGGTCGGTGGACAGTTGGGCGGGCTGAATCGACTTTTTGAGATTCAGGGCCTCGGCACAATGGCGCGCCATCATCAGCTCTTCGTTGGCGGCGACCACCAGCACCGCGACCCGCGAGTGCCGCGCGCTGATGTCGCTAACGATGTTCTCGCCATCGACCCGGCAGCGATCGTTGGCACGCGGATCTATCGCGATGCCGATCTGCTCGAGGTCTTGCAGGCTGCGGGCCCGGATGCCGCGACTGTGCTCACCGATGCCCCCGGTGAAAACCAGCGCATCGACGGAGCCCATGGCCGCGATGTAGGCCCCGATGTACAGTTTGACGCGGTAGCAGAATGCCTTGATGGCCAGAAGCGCGCGATGATCGCCGCCATCCGCCGCCGCCAGAATCTCGCGCATGTCGGAACTGACGCCCGAGATGCCCAGCAAGCCACCCCGGCGGCTAAGCAGTTCTTCGATCTCGTCGAGCGGCAGGCCTTCGGCTTTCATCAGGTATGTGATTACGCCCGGGTCGAGATCGCCCACCCGCGTGCCCATGATCAGCCCGGGCAGCGAACTGAAGCCGAGACTGTTGTCGATCGAACGGCCGCGTTGGACGGCGCAGATCGAGGCACCGCCGCCCAGGTGGCAGGTAATAATGTTCAGCCGGTGCAACGGCGTCTCGAGCCGGGCGGCGGCCTGCAAGGCTGCGTACTCGTGTGAGTTGCCGTGGAAGCCGAACTTGCGG
This sequence comes from Myxococcota bacterium, assembly GCA_035528415.1. GTDB lineage: Bacteria > Myxococcota > B64-G9 > B64-G9 > B64-G9 > DATKYQ01. The sequence continues at coordinate 28,684 of DATKYQ010000033.1, forward strand.
ATGCCCTTCTCGTGGAACATCTCATAGGGCAGGCCGTAGATGGCGGCCTCGTCGGGGATGCTGTGATGGAAAGCCGTGTCGAACACCGCAACCTGCGGCACGTTGGGAAACAGCTTCTGGGCGGTCTCGATTCCCTCGAGCATGGCCGGGTGGTGCAGCGGCACCAGCGGGATCAACCTGCGGATCTCATCCCTGACGTCCTGGTCGATCACAACCGGGCCGCGGTAACGCAGGCCCCCGTGCCCGATACGGTGCGCCACGGCATCGATCTGCAGCGCGCCGGTGCGGGCATCACTCAGGGTGGCGAAGGCAAGCTTGAAGGCGGCCGACAGGTTTCCGACCGCGACCCGCTCGGTGATGCGCTCGTCTCCGCGGCCGTATGAATGAGTGCCGCCGTCGAGACCGATGCGCTCCAGGCGCCCCGACCAGAGGTTGCGCTCGCCGTCCAGATCGATCAGATCGTACTTGATCGAAGTGCTGCCGCAGTTCAAGACCAGAATATTCAACCCGGATCTCCCAAGCCCAAAAGGGCGTTATTACGACTCCCCCTACCATTTTGTGAACCGTCGCGCAAGCCGCAACCAGGCCAAGGGTTCGATCGATGCCCATTGGTTACTTTGGAGTTATTGATAAGTTACGAAAATAGTATCTAAAAGCAGGTACGAGTTACCTGTAGCACTTTTTTCGAAATCTACAAACAAAATCGTCATCCCCGCATGATGTTAGCGGGGATCCAGCAGGTTGCGCACTATGGATTCCCGCCTACTACCGCGGGAATGACGTATGAGTAACAACGGGTTTGAATCACACCCCCAGGCCAAGGGGTTATTACCATTGCATAGCAACGCACGAAACGAAAAGAGAGCCGGTTATTCCTAGATCTCGATGAACGGAACGATCAGCTCTCCGGTAGCTCCATTGACGATGTAGCCCTCGAACCCGGTGGGGCGGGCCGTGTAGCTGAAGTCGGAATCGCCTACGTTTACCGAGAACTCGTCCTCGGGAATGAGAGCTAGTCTGGAGTAGGCGTTCATGTCTTCCATCGATTCCTTCGTGGTGTTTTCCTGGTTCATCTTGAATCTCTATTCCGTCCTTGTGTCGGCCTCTCGAAAAAGAGAGGAGGCCGACTCACCCGTTCGACCTGTTCGAGCGTTGCCATCTGTTACCCAGAGACCACCGAGACGAGCATCGCCGGCGCCGGCACGATGGCACGCCGGTCCACCCCAGTCTCGGTAAGCAAAGAGTTCATCTTCGACCGTCTGCGCTGGCGTTTCCGCGACGCGATTGCCGTCGCTCGCCCCACTCGCGTGCAAGCACGACGAAACGTCCTAGTTTGCAAGGTTTTTCCAAGACCGGGTTGGCGGCAGTAACAAGGAACTCGTTTTCTCGGGCCGACACCGCGCCCCCGGTGATGAACACGACCCGGTGCTCGAGTCCCGGGTATTCGACTTGTAGGAACCGATGGAGTTCCATCCCATCTCCATCCGCCATGTGGAGATCGCAGGCCACAGCATCGAGATCGCCATCGAGTTGAGCGAGTACACCCACGGCATCGCGCGCGGAACGGGCCGCCCAGACCTCCAGACCGAGCAACTCCAGCTCTCGCGTCCAGACACGCAGTAGTTGCTCCTCGTCATCAATGATGAGGACGCGGGGCCATTTCGCCGCGCGTGCGAATCGAGCTAGTGCGCTCATCGCGCCTCCACAGCGACCGCAGTTTTCTGCTCGAGGTCGGAGAGCCGCTGCTTCAGCTCGTCGAGTTCGCCGCCGTGGTCCGATACGGCCGCCTTCGAGGTGAAGTCTGGATTCTTGAGCCACCAGTCCATGCCCATCTCGCGTGCCTTGTCCACCGAGGCGATGAGAAGGCGCACCTGAATCGTCAGAAGCTCGATGTCCACGAGCTTCACCTTGATGTCGCCGGCGATGACAATCCCCTTGTCGAGAACGCGCTCGAGGATGTCGGCGAGGTTGCTGGTATCTGTGGAGTGCGTCAGCCTTTGCCGTGTCCGTTCCATCGTGCCTCTCCTCTTCTATCGCTCTAATCGAACAGATTCCCCAACGGACCGAGGTCGATGTTGAGGTTCTTGATCTTGAAATGGTCCTTCAGTTCTTCCATCTGCTCATCGAGGTGCATCAGCGTCGTCCCGAGGCGTTCTTCCTGCTCCGCGGTCAGGCTTCCGCCCTCGATGCGCCGCAGGGCCTGCTTCTCCATGAGACGGCGAACGAGCTCCACGAGGGACAGCACGAGCTGGGTGAGTCCCCGCTCGACCTTTTCCGGCTCAAGGTTGATGCGACGTGGGAGTTTGGGACGCGGTGACTCAGTTGGCTCATCGAACGCCTCAAAGTCTTCCGGTCTTCCTCGAATCTCTCCGTAGCGCATGGTCACACCTCCGCTCGCTGCGTTGCGAAGGGCACTTTCGGCACAGCCACTACGCCGGGTTGTGTTCCTGCGACGCCCATGTCGCGGGTGCTGCGCCGGTCGGAGTCCCAGTTGCGCAGGGTTTCCACCGACGTGATGACCAGGTTCACCCCGAGGTAGATGAGATCGATGTCCGCTACGGAGATGATGACGTCACCCGCGATCACTGCTCCCTTGTTGAGCACGCGGTCGAGGGTCTCGCACAGACTCACTCGACGGTGCCGGGCGACTGCACTTCGCCGTGGAACAGACGGCCGAGCGCGCAGTGGGCTGTGCCGCGGGCTAGCGAGTTCCAAGACGACCCCTTCGCTTCTTGTGCTCCCAAATCTCTTCGAGCCGATTGACCAGCTCCGTCTCGCGTCGGTTGAATTCATCCTCCGTCAGCGATCCGGCCTCGATCTGCATGTAGATGTCCGTCAGCTCGGCCTTGACCGCATCCTCGTTGTAGAGTTCCTGATCGGCACGGTCGGCGACCTCTTCGAAAACCCGGAGCAATCCTCGAAACGGTGCGGATAGGAGCCCCATTTGCGCCTCAGGCCGCCGCCGGCTGGAGGTCGAGCTCGACGAAGTTGAAGGGGGCCCAGGGACCGTTGTAGTCGAAGGTGCACTGGGCGGGGAACGTCCCTGCGACCTGATAGACGCGCTCCTCGAACGGTTTGAGCCCACCGCGGTCCACCAGGAAGGCGAGGTCCATCATCATCTTCTCGTTCGATGGCGGATTCACCTTCACGTCGCTGTAACAGGGACTGAACATCTCGACGACGCGGTCCGTCTGCTCTTCGCGCTCCTGGTTCAGCCGCTCCTCGAACATCTGCCCGAGCTCGATCTTCTCGGCCTGAGAAGGCGCGCTCGACCGTCCGAAGACCTGGTCGCGGAACGCCGCCATCTCCGGATCAATGCCCACGAGGTACTCGAAGATGTTGTCCACATCCCACTTCACCTTGAGGCCCATCTCGACCTTCCCGTCCACCAGCTCCAGTTGCTCCCGGATTCCGTCGCGGTTTAGCCGGAGCGACTTGGTGATCTCCTCCTCGCTATTCGCCACATGACCGAACGTCATCGGAACGATGGTCGTCGTCTTCATGACCTCGCGAATGACTCTGTAGTGTGGGTCGAGGTTCTTGCGGAGCGGGAGGATCTTCTCGTGCGCCGAGAATTCGCTCACGACCGCCGCAACCGAGTCGGCGCGTAGCGTGTAGACGCGCCCGGGTTTGCCGTCATGTTCGAGCCCGATGCAGCCGAAATCCATGTTCTCTGTGGCTCGAATCAACCCATACAGGTAGCGCCCCGTGCTCGTCATGATTCACCTGGTTTCCTGAACGGCCGCGGGTGGCTCTGCTCCACTCGCCGGGGAAAGCGTTTCGGACGATTCCGCGCGTCCCGCGGAGGAACGAGGCGTCTCCGCGGCGCAGCTCTTCCTCATCGCCTTCAGCCTGCCCTCTTGCAGCGTCACATCGAGGACGGTTCGACAGCCCCAGCACCGGACCTCGCCCTGGTAGTCCTCGTAGGCATCACCGAGGTCCATCGGGTGCCCGCATTCAAGACAGTTCAACCTGATTCTCATGGCGCTAGATCCTCCCTAATCCTTGTGGTGGGCGCATGTTCGCGTCATCCGCCAGTCAGTACCGAAGCGTGCGCCGCTTCTCGTTCGCCGCTGCCCTTGTCTCGTGCATGGGCTTGCCGCAACTTGTGTCGTCGCTGCTTGTCGCGCCCAACTCCTCTTGAAGGTTGCGGATCAACAGTTCGATCTCGAGAAGCCGGGCGTCGAGGGTCTTGACCCGGTTCATGGCGGCCTGCCTTTCCCGGACACGCCGGGAGCGCTCCAGCTCCAGGCAGGCAATCTGAAACTGCTGCACATGCCTCTCTTTGGTATGAATGCCGATGCCGCGGACGGCGGAAAGGGTCTTGATCGCCGAGACTCCTCTCGCGCGGACACCCATTACTAGGCTCCCTTCCCGACGGCCACGGGCGCCGGATTCGACACGCCGGTGCTCTTGACGGGCCGACGGTGCTCCCTCGCATGTTTGGCTACGACGTCGTCTATCGTGGTCTGGACGCCCTTGCTGCCATCACGGACCACCTTGGCCGTGAGCGAGCCCAAGACGTCGCGGCACACATCGGCGAAGATTGTATCACCGGAGCGCGCCCGGGCGCCTTGCTGGACGGTGACGCGCGCGATCATGATGGACGCTCGCAGGCTTGGTCCCTGCTTGGCGAATCCGAGGGCCCGCAGATCCCGCACGATGTCCACGATGACCTTTGCCTCCCCGAGCGGGATGCCGGACTTGGATCGCGTGATCTCCACCTCGCTGTCGCGGCCGTAGTAGTCCACCTTGATGGTGATAAGACGGTCCATCAAGGCGTCCTGGGTGCGGTGAACGCCCGCGTACTCCTCGGGATTGGACGTGAAGATGGCGCGGAACTCGGGATGCACGTCGACGTAGCCGTCTTCCTGATGGCTTCTCTTCGGGAGCGTCAGGAGGCGTTCCTCGAGAACCGAGAGCAGCACATTGTTCGCCTCGGGACGCGAGCGTGTAAACTCGTCGTAGACGAGCGTGTTTCCGCTCTTACAGGCCAGGGTGAGCCGATTGTCGGCCCATAACGTACTCATGCTCTCCTCGGTCTTGAGGACCGAATGGATGAAGTTGTCGACGAGCTTGCTCCTGCGGTAGCCGTAGTCGCGTCCTACGAGATCGCTCGAGCCGAACTCGTCGTCCCCGTGCATCAGGATCACGGAACGTCCCCGAAGAGCCGCCACGTGGAGGGCCAGCGTGGTCTTTCCGACTCCGGCGGGACCCGAAAAGTGAACAGGATACCCTGCCTTGAGGTAGGCGAGCGCCCGATCCGCCATGCTCTGCACCTGTGGAGTCAGGACGAAGTTCTCGCTGGCTTCCACCATCATGCTCGCGGGAATGGGGACTTCTACCAGCGCTGCCGAGGCCTGCCCGTTGCCGTTCATCGTTTCCTCCTCATGGTGCGAATCGGTCAGGGAGCGCTGCCAGGGGGCACACGCCGATGCACTCTCCGCAAGGATGCGCTCACCCATGGCGCTTCCTGGAGTGACGAGGCTTGGCTTCATCGATAGAGCTCGCCTTCGCGCTGGACTGCGTCTGCTTCGGCTGCTGGCCGCCCTGGCTCCCCGTCCGGTTCCGCCAGGCGTCGCGTGCCGCCTGGAACTCGCGGGCCATCTCTCTGCGGCCCAACTCGAAACGATTCAACAAGCTGTGGACCCCCGACTTAAGTTCGCTCACGAACAACCCGCGCGCATCGGCCTCGCTCTTGACGCGCCGGCGGCGGTCGTGCCTGAAACCCTCGAGCATGGTGTGTTTGCGGAGGTTGTGAATGAACTCGGCTCGGCGCTGAAAGTCAGCCGCGAGCCCTTCTCTGAAGGCTCGCATCGCCTCCGATGTGAAACTGCTGAAATGCGCGTTCATGATTCTTCTCCTCTTTTTCCTCATGGTTAGGGACTGACACCCAAGCCTGGTTCGTTTTGGGAAGGCAGGCCGGGATTGTTTCACAATCGGAACCACTCCCCGGGAGCGACGCTCCGGCCGCTCCCGGAGAGCGAAACCTTTGCCACCGGACCGTTTACGGCGTGGGCGCGGCCGCGGTCGCGGTCAGACCGATCGCCTCGGCATACTTCAGGTACGTCTCGACAGAGGCGATGACCACACGGGCTTCGATGGACAGCAGTTCGATGCCGACCAGCGAGACCTTCACCCATGCGTCGATGACGATTCCCTTGTCGAGGATCCGGTCCACGACTTCCGCCAGGCTCGACGAGTCCGTTGACTTCATGACCTTTGCCATTTGTGTTCACCCTTTCTATTTATCGGCCGCGTTATTGCGACATGTAGAGGCGTAGAGCAAGAAGAGTGCCATGACAGCGATCGCCCATGCGCCAAGTAGCGGCGGCGCAACCGACCGGGAAGGCGAGGATTGTTAAAAGGATGTCGTCGGCATGTGTTCCGCCCGCGTGTATCCCGGTGAATCAGTCCCGGGTTCCTGCTCCCGGAACAAGGGAGTCGCTACCGCTTCACCCGCTTCGTTGTCGCTTTTGCACGGGCCGCCGGATCGGTCTCCCACGCGCGGATTCCAAACTCGACCGTTTCGATCATGCGGTCATTGTTGAACGGCTTGTCAAAGTACGCGAAGAGGCCCTTCTCCATCGCTTGGTTCCGCAGGGCGTCACCGCCATAGGAGGTCATCAGAATCGACCTCAACCGAGGAAGTCGCGACGTCATCTCGACGATGACGGCGATGCCGTTCGAGTCCGGCAACCGGTAGTCCACGACCGCAACCTGGCAGTCGAAGTCATCGAGCATCTTCAGGGCGCGTGCCCTGTCTTGCGCGGTGCGCACGACATGGCCGCGCTCCAACAGGAGCCTGGAGAGCACCCAGCACATGTTCTCCTGGTCGTCGACGACCAGGACGCGACCCGTAGGCATCTTTTCAACCGCCCGCAACAAGTGTCGCCTCCAGACCATACCTGCGGAGTTTTGTCCGCAGCGTCTTTGGATCAACGCCCAGCATCTTGGCCATCTGTACACCACTCATGCGCCGTCGGCCCATGAGTACAGTGAGCAGCGAGCGCTCGGCCTGCTCGGCCGCCTCGGCACCGAGCGCCTTCAAGTCGATCTCGGAGTCATGAATGCCGAGATCGATCTCGACTCTCAACCGCTCCTCGCCGCCGTCGTTCGGAGAAACGGAACGTGCCGTGGCATGGGCCGACTGACCCCGGATCTCCGGTGGCAGGTGATCGGAAAGCACCACATCCGTGGCAAGAACCACCGCCGACTTGATCGTGTTTTCGAGCTCGCGCACGTTCCCGGGCCAGTCGTAGTGCTCTAGGACCTCGATCACCTCGTCGGAGATGCCTCGTACGCCGGTCCCGAATCGATTCGCATACAGGCCCACGAAGTACTGCGCAATCCGCAGAAGATCGCCATTTCGCTCGCGTAGTGCCGGCAGGCGGATGGTCATCTCCTGGAGACGGTAGTAGAGATCCTGCCGGAACCTCCCGGATGAGATCGCCTCCTTCAAATTCACATTGGTTGCCGACACCACTCGTATATCGAGCCGAATGGTTTCACGACCGCCGACGCGTTCCATGCGCCGTTCCTGCAGCACCCGGAGCAGCTTCGCCTGAAAGGCGGTCGGCAGGTTTCCGATTTCATCGAGGAATATCGTTCCCCCCTGCGCCATCTCGAAGCGACCGATCCGAGTGGAGGTGGCGCCCGTGAATGCTCCCTTTTCGTGACCGAAGAGCTCGCTTTCAATGATGTGCTCGGCAAGCATCGAGCAATCCACGGGCACGAACGGACCACGACTACGCTTGCTCGCGGCATGGATCTTACGGGCAAAGAGCTCCTTGCCGGTCCCCGTCTCGCCCAAGAGCAGGATATTGATGTCTGGGACGGCGAATTTGAGCGCCAGGTCCATGGCTTTTTGGAATTCCGGACTCTCGCCGACGAGCTTCGGAGAGTCGCCCCGCTCCTCGGCGTGCATCGCGAGGAGCGTCTCGATCATGGATAGGAGGGTACGGTTGTTGAATGGTTTGCTGACAAAGTCGGTCGCCCCCGCTTTCATGGCCTTCACTGCCGCTTGCACGTTCCCAAACGCCGTCATCATCACGATGGGCGTGCCCGGCGCGATCGGCTTCAGCCGCCGGAGCGTCTCGATCCCATCCATGCCTCCAAGGCGCAGGTCCAGAAGCACGAGGTCATGCCGCCGCTCTTTCATCGACTGAAGTGCGGCCTCCCCGGAGTAGACGCACTTCGCGCTGTGGCCCCGCTCAGTAAGCAGCGTCGCAACAAGGGCGCAAAGATCAGGCTCGTCGTCGACGATCAGGATGTGAGCCATTTTCCCCTCCCTTTCTCCGATCAACCGGCAGTGTTAGCGTGAACCGCACTCCGCCCTTGGGCAGGTTCTCAGCTTCGAGATCGCCTCCGTGTTCCTTTGCAATCTGTCTCGACAAGTAGAGCCCCAACCCCGTTCCCTCGTCCTTGGTGGTATGAAACGGCCTGAAGAGATGGGGCAGGATATCAGTCGGAACCGAGGGGCCGTTGTTATCGATCTCAACGACGGTGGTCTGTTCGTCCTTCGCCATTCGCGTGCGGACCTGCAGCGTGTTGCCGCCCTCGACCATTGCATCGAGGCCGTTCTTGACGAGGTTGAGGACGATCTGCTTGACGCCGGGAGGCTCGACCCAGACCCTGGGCAGAGCTGGATCGAACGCAACCTCGACGGTGATGCCGCGCCGCACGCACTCCGTGGAGGTGAATCGCAGGACATCGGAGATGACTTCCTTCAGGTCGCTCAGCTCGAAGCGAGGCTTCTTTACGGCGGCGAAGTTGAGCATGCTGCGAAGAAGCCCGTGCATCCGTTCGACGTTCGCCAGCGCGGTCGTGGTGAAGTCGCCGGCGGGATCGTTCGCCGCTGTAAGCCGCTTGTGCAGGTACTGAAGGCTCGAGCTGATGATGGTGAGAGGATTGCCGAGCTCGTGAGCCACCCCCGCCGCCAGCTGACCGAGAGCCGCCAGCTTCTCGGCCTGTACGAAGGTGGTGAGCTGAAGGTCGGTTTCTACCGTAGGTGCCGGGATGCACAACGCCGGGGTAAGGTCCTCGTTGTTCCGAACATTGGCCCGATTGATCAGCCAGGACGGACACCGGGGAAGAAGCATCTTCGCGTTGATCACGGTGTCGAAGGTTTCCAGCAAGCTCGCTCGCGCCACTTCCGGGATGTCGGCCAGGCGATAGGCGCAGATGACCGTGGAGGAGCCCGGCGTCATGTCGAGCGAGCGGCGGTAGTCGCGCATGGCCGTCCGCAGCGGGGTACCGTTGAGCGGAAGCGGCGAATCGACCCACGCCACCATCGGGCCGCTCACGACCGAAGCTTCCAGCAGCGCGGAGCGGATTACCTCGATTGTCGCGTTCCAGTGGTCACCGCCGGGCTCATGCTTGGGAGATGTCAGAGGACGAAACGTCAGGCCTTGTAGAGCCGAAGGGTCGAGGTTCCTTATAGCTTTAAGTGCCTCTTCCCAGGCGGCCTCCGAGCCGAGGAAGAGTAAACGAGCGCCAAGCGACTGACACCGGCTTGCGATCGAATGGAGCGCCTGCGCAAGCTCACGTTCGTCTTTGTAGTGTAGACAGATCACCCGCTTTCCCCAGAAAGTAAGTGTTTGTATTTAATTTACTTTCCACTTGTTCTACCTCCTCGCGGTGCGGAGTGCTCCTGGATCGCAGTCGCGAGCTTGTCTCGTGTGATCTTCAAGCTCGAAAGGTCCTTCCCTTCTCCGTTAGCCTCGATGAACTCGCGCACCGCCAGGAGGGCCGCTCGATGGCAGATAAGCTCGATGTCGGCTCCCGTGAGACCATCCGTGCGCTTTGCAAGGTCCACGATGTCCATATCGGCAGACATCGGCTTCCCCTTCAGGTGGACCTCGAAGATTTTCTCCCGTCCGCCGGCGTCCGGCGACGGCACATCCAGCAGGAGGTCGAAGCGCCCCGGCCGGAGCAGAGCGGGGTCGAGCATGTCCCTGCGATTCGTCGCCGCGATGACGAGGACGCCCTTGAGCGCCTCGACCCCGTCCATCTCGGCGAGAAGCTGGCTGATCACCCGCTGCGACACGTGGGAGTCGCCGCCATCCGCGCTTCGTGTTGGTGCGAGCGCGTCGATTTCGTCGAAGAACAGGATGCAAGGCGCGGCCTGGCGCGCCTTCTTGAATATTTCCCGGATGCCCCGCTCGCTCTCGCCAACATACTTGGAAAGCAGCGCAGGTCCCTTGACCGAGATGAAGTTCACACCGCTCTGCGATGCGATGGCCTTGACGAGGAGCGTCTTGCCGGTCCCCGGAGCGCCATGGAGGAGAATGCCCTTGGCCGGACGGATTCCCGCGTGCTGAAACAGATCCGCGTACTTGAGCGGCCACTCGACCGCTTCGCGGAGTTCGCGTTTGACCTCGTCCAATCCACCTACGTCTTCCCACTTGACGTCAGGGACCTCGACGAAAACCTCGCGCACCGCCGACGGCTCGACTTCCGCGAGAGCCGACAGGAAGTTTTCCATCGTCACCTTGAGCGCTAGCAGGACGTCGTAGGGAACCTGTTCACTGGTAAAGTCGATCTCGGGCAGCACACCCCGGATGGTCGTCATGGCCGCTTCGCGGCAGAGTGACTCCATGTCGGCTCCCACAAAACCGTGCGTGATCGAAGCCAGACGCGCGAGATCCACGTCTTCGGCGAGCGGCATGCCGCGGCTGTGGATCTCGAGGATCTCCTTGCGGGAGACGGCGTCCGGGATGCCGATCTCGATCTCGCGGTCGAACCGCCCGGGACGGCGAAGCGCCGGGTCCAGGAGATTGGGCAGGTTCGTCGCGCCGATGACGATGATCTGCCCCCGGGACTCGAGCCCGTCCATGAGCGCCAGGAGCTGGGCGACGACACGCTTCTCCACTTCGCCCTGGACGTTCTCGCGTTTGGGAGCGATTGCGTCGAGCTCGTCTAGGAAAATGATGCACGGCGAGTCCTTGCGCGCCTGCTCGAAGATCCCGCGCAGCTTGGCCTCGCTCTCCCCGTAGAACTTGTGAATCACCTCCGGGCCGCTCACCGAGATGAACGCCGCTTCCGTCTCGTGAGCGACGGCGCGGGCCAGGAGGGTCTTGCCGGTTCCGGGCGGTCCATGAAGGAGAACACCCTTGGGCGCGCCGATTCCGAGTCGCTCGAAGAGCTGCGGGTAACGCAGCGGCAGCTCGATCATCTCCCTGACGCGCCGGATCTCCTTGCGAAGGCCTCCGATGTCTTCGTAGGAGATGCCGGCCGACTTGGCAACCTTCTCGGACCCTGCCTCGATCACGATCTTTGTCTGCGGGTGGACCATTACGCAAACGTCCTTGGGATGCGTGCCGACGACCTCGAAGTCCTGATATCGCGAGCCGAACAGTGTCGCCCGCACCCGATCCCCCACCACGAGCGGCAGCCCCTCGAGAAGTCGTCCCACATAGCGTGTATCCCCATTGTGCTTGAGGGCGGGGATCTCGCCCACGGGCCGCATCACGATCTTCGTCGCGTGCGCGTGGTCGACTCTCGAAACTTTCACTCGCTGGTCGAGAGCGACCTTGGCATTCCCGCGCGTGATGCCGTCGACCTGGACAAGGCCCTTGCCGCGCGCGTCGCTGTAAGCGGGCATGGCCTTGGCTACCGTTGTTCGCTCGCCGGTGATGAGGAGAATGTCGCCCACTTCCGCACCAAGCGCTGACAGGTCCTTGGGGTCGAGACGGGCGACAGCTCGTCCAACGTCCTTGCCCAACGCCTCTGCCACTCGGAGCGATACAGTCTCCACCGTCGTCGTCTCCTTCTTTCTCGTATCAGTCGACATGGCCGCACCGCTCCCTTAGTTGCCGCCAGGGGTCTGCCCCGAACGGAAGATTGTGGATCATGTGGCGAACCTCGAACTTTCCGTAGAGGAGCTCGTCAACCCGATGTAGCAGTCCGAGAAATAGGATTCCCGTCTCTCCCTCTTGAAGAGTGGAATCGATGCGGCCGGCGATGAACCCATCGCGCTCGCACAGAATCGTCTCGCCCTCGCGCTTGAGCTCCTCGACCCCCTCATCAGGCGCCCGCCCCTGTGAGACCTGCACCAGCCTTTGGATCCTCCGGTACTCCTTCACCAGCAGCTTTGGACTCTCAGTTCCCATGAGGGTGGACCCCCGCTCCATGAGATCGATGAGGAGCTGATGGTTTCGGCTGCTCTTTGCCGCAAGATCGCGAACGATCTCGCGCTCCCGGTCGCACACGGGAAGACCATCTTGGTAGAGCCGCGTGCAAGGCCAGCTGATCGGCAAGGCAAACAGCTTCGTACGGAGGCCGGCCCACATGGCCTCCACCGAGCCAAGGCGCCGCGCCCATTCGTCGGCGCCGAAGGCCTCCTGGAACCGCCGACGCACCTCGTCGGCCATGGTCCCAAGGTCCACCTCCGAGTGGACGATGGGCACGTAGATCAGAGCGCGCACGCACTTTCCCTCCGCCCGTAGCGGCGTTCTTTTAGCCCTTCCCGAAGAACGGATTTCAGGAATTCCAGGTCGAAGGGCTTGGTGATGTAGTCGTACGCGCCGAGTATCATGGCTTCGCGCGCAGTCTGTAGGGTTCCTTTTGCGGTCAGCATGATGACCGCGCAGAGGTGTCCCTGTCTTCTCAGCTCCCTGAGCGTCACGACGCCGTCCATCTCTGGCATCACGATGTCGAGAAGGATGAGCTGCGGCTGAGCCTCCGGGGCGAGTGCCAAGGCCTGCCGACCGCTCGTGGCCGTGACTACCTGGTAGCCTTCCTCCCGAAGAATCTTTTCGAAGAGCCGGCACACCAGGGGCTCGTCGTCGACGACCATGATTGGGCGAACGGTCTTTGGAGCGCTCATGTTTACTTTCTCCCGGCCTCGGATGGAGGCCTCGCATCCGTCGTCTCGTGGATGGGGATCTTCGCGAGTCCCTGAGGAACTAGGCTAAGAAACCTCGCAGCTCGCTCTGCCGCGTCGTAGATGATACGTAGCTCTTCTGTTCCCGGCGAGATCGCTTCACGCTTGCCGAGCAGATATTGTGAGTGGCTCGAGATGAGACTCAGCAAGTTCATTACGGCGTGGATGAGATCTTCGAGTGTCCGAATCGGATGCACGTCTCACCTCATTGAGTCTGAATTGCGATCCGCTGCTCGCTCTGCGCGAACCGGAGTGCGAAGTCACAGAAGCTGTAGGCGGCCCAGGGACCGCTCCCCATGAGGGGCAGGTCCGGAAGGGTGCGGCGAATGTCTTCCACCGCCGACCAGAAAGCAGCGATGGTCTGCCGCGAGATAAGATAGCAGCCCTCGAAGACCTGCCCGCTCGGCACTCGCTTCAGCCGTTCTCGGCGGTCCTCGTTTCTTGGGGCCAACGCGCGGACGCGCTCGATGCCAAAGGGCAGCCGCATCGCCCCGCCGTCCGCTTGCGTCGCAAGCTTGGCCTTGAGGCCCATCTCCACTCGTTCGCGAAAGCGTGCGAGATGCCCGGAGAGCGCCTTCTCGTTTGCCCCCAGTACACGGCGGAGTTCAGCCCCGGACTGGAGCTCGACGCCGAGACGGAACGGCACCACCGACGAACAGACATCGAGAGCTCGCCCAACGATGCGATCGTGTCGTAGGGCCGCGCGTGGCTCCGTCTCGTTCCCTGGCTTGCCAATGACCGCGGCGACCGGGCCGCACACCACGAGGAGGAGGCCTCGCGTGGTCGCGCACAATTCGTCCGCCTCGCCTCTAGGTACGACCGCGTAGAGACAAATGGGTCCGGGCACCGGCATGGCTACCTCACCTCCTCGGGCGCAGACTCGTCCGCGCCGAGGTCCGATGTAGCGTCGTCATCGTCGCAGAAGCTGTAGGGCGGCCAGGGCCCAGTCAACTCGAACGCGAATCCCTCGGCGCCAAAGCGCGAGGCCAGCTCAGCGGTCTCGGTGCGGAGCCCCGGACAGACGGCCAGGTCCACCAGGAGGGCCGCGTTGAGAACCATGACCTCGCTTCGTCCGGTCGCTGCCTCTGAGAGCAGAGGCCTGAGTCGGCTCTCGACTGCCAGGGAGTCGAGAGCATCGAGCACCTCATCGACGACCTCGTCGATTCGCGTGGAGACGACCTCGTCCAGACGGCGGTCACGCTTCTTTCTCAGGACGTACGCCTGGCCCGCGCTCCCTGTGGCCGCTGCGGCCTCGATCGCCTGCACATCGGGATCGCTCGATCCCAGCAAGGATCGAAGCCCGACTTCGTTGCCGAAGACCTTGAAGCCCCACTCCTGGCGGCCCTTGAGCCAGCTCAGCGTCTCCTGGAACCGCTGCTCTTTCTGCGCAAGCAGACTCGTGAGAGCGTGGGCGCTACTGAACAGCGTGCAGAGGCGTGCGGGGACCACCGGTCCGTGCTGCATGGCGTCCTCCAGCACGGCGGTGTGCTTTCGCGCCAGGGGGGCAACCCAGTCGACGCACTGTAGCTTCTGCTCGAGAGCCTCGGAAGAGAACTCGGTCGCAGAAACAGGCTCGACGACGGCAACGAGGCTCGAAAACGGAACCGCCTCAAGCGGAGTGGCTTCGGTCGTCGGAAGGCGCTGACCACAGGGGACGACGCCGTAGAGATACAAGACCCGCTCGCCACCGACTTCCGTTTCCACCGCATTCCCCCTTTACGCCAAGGTCTAGTCGGCCTTCGGTAGCTTGATTTCGAAGACGCCGTTTCGGTACGACGAGGTCGCCGCATCAGCGCGGACCGTAGAGGAAAGCAAAACCTCCTTGAGGTACTTTCGGTCGCCGCGGGTTGCGCTCAGGCTGAGCACGTCCTCCTTCACCTCGAAGCGGACGTCGTTCGCATCGACCCCGGGCAGTTCCGCAACCACGAGCAGGTGATCGCCTTCGTCAAACATGTCGACCATGGGTTCGCGCGCCTCTTCCACGACGGGGCACTGTCCATCGTCCTTGTCCTTGACGTTCCCGAACTTCTCGATGAGCGGCTTGCCACCACCGCCAATCCGGACCGAGAAGCCGTAGACAGCCTTGACGCCCTTCTTCTCGTCGCCGAGCTCGCCGGAGCGTTTGAATTCCCCCTCGCCTTTTTCGGCGAGGTTGGAGAGGAGGTCCAGGAAGCCACCGAGGCTTCGGAAAATCCCACCTAGACCGACATCGCCCGAGCCGGACTCGGGTTGGCTTTTACGCACCATGTATCCTCCGTTTCGTCCTGTTTTATGTGCAAATCTGTGCAAATCCTGTTCCAACTTTCGAGTGTTGAGATGGGAGATCTGGATCAGCACGTTTCTTTACACCTGAGAACCTTGGATTAGGAGATTCAGTCGATTGCCATAGCTTCGGATCGGGCCTCGTCTGTACGTAGAAAGTAGCCATGGGAGGGTTGTTGGCAACCCTCTCCAGGGTGCGGCCTTGGAGAGTCGATCGCGAATTCCGCCACGATTCCAGATTCATGTGGATACTTCCACTAGGGCGCGGGGGTTCCGTGACCCTGGGTCTATGACACCCTCCTTGCCGTCAGGCTTGATGGAGGAATGACGCTCTCTCCGAACCTCTCGCGGCAATCTGATCCGGAACATCGTCCCTTTACCCGGCGAACTTGAGACCTCAAGTTTGCCGCCGTGGTGGTCGATGACCCTCTTGCAGATGCTGAGGCCGAGGCCGCCGCCGAGCGGCTTGGTCGTGAAGAACGGGCGAAAGACCTTCTTAAGATTCACTGCCGTGATACCGAGCCCGGTGTCGCTGACCTCCACGATCACACCGTCAGCGTCGGGGCGCGTGCGGATGCGCAGAACACCTTCTCCCTCAATGGCATGGGCTGCGTTGACGAACAGGTTTAGAAAAACCTGGATGAGCATCCCCGGATAGGCCATGAGATGAGGCAACGTGCCGAAGTCCTTCTTCACCGAAACGCGGTACTTCAGTTCGTGTCTCGACACGCGGAGCGCCGCCTCAATGCACGCATGGAGGTCGGTCTTCTTCGGTGCGTCGTGGGCCGAGTAGGCAAGCGACTTCAGATTCTGCGAGATCGACGTAACGAGCTCGGCGCAGATCACGAGATCTTCCAGAATTTCATTAACATCTCGCAGGAGTTTGACGGCCTCTCCGGTCTCGTGCTCTTTTTCGCTAGCACCGTGTCGGTTTAGCGTTTCAGGCAGCGCCAAAGTGGCAAGACGCGGAACGCAATTGAGCAGCATGTCTACATTCGAACGAAGGCAAGCGAGCGGATTATTGATCTCGTGAATGATGCCGGTTGCGAGCTTTCCGATCTCGGCGAACTTTGCCATCTGCGACAAGCGCTCAGAGAATATCGGCCTGACGATAGGTGTGGGATCGGCCCTGCCGCTCATGGTTCCGATGATCGGCCTCACGATATTCGTAGCGGTTCGGACATCCTTCATGGTGCGGATCCTGTTATTGCGAGCGAACCCTGCCGATGCCCCGCTGTCAGGACCGCAACACCGATCGGGTGCGTGCGACCGCCCTGTTTGTTTCCGCCTGGTCAATTGCGACGACCTCCCATCTCGTTTCATGTGAAGCTGGCTCGACGAGGCTCTCCGTGGAGTCCGCAACTCGCGCTGCTCCCGAGGAACTCGCTGTCTTCGTTCTCGTAATATGAGGCGAGGGGCGCCGATGCGGTCGCGGTCAGACCGATCGCCTCTGCATACTTGAGGTACGTCTCGACAGAGGCGATGACCACACGCGCCTCGATTGACAGGATCTCGATTCCGACGAGCGAGACCTTCGCCCATGCGTCAATGACGATTCCCTTGTCGAGTATTCGATCGACGACCTCAGCGAGACTGAACGAATCAGTGGACTTCATTACCTCGGCCACGTGCCTTTCCTTGCCCGACGGCGCCGACTCTCCCCTGTAGCGCCTGGAATCCGTTTGCAAGGCAAGGCAGCCATGCAACCATCGTGCCCACCCTGACGCCACGCTGCAAGTAGGCCCAAAGCAGTCGGGTTATCCACAGGTTATCCACAGGACCTCCGGGCTGTCGTGCAACGGGTTGAACGCGGGAAAAACATCGAAATCACCATTGAGGTGGTGGGCAATTGCGATCCCTTTTTGAGTCGCCGCGGGCACCGAGTTGATCGAGTCCAGGAGACGCGAGAGAATCGCGCGCGGGAGCGTTGGTCCGGGCGTGCATTCCCTGGATCGGGCGGCGACACCCGGGGCAGGACTGCTTCGGTTTGTGATTTTCAGCTGGAGGCGGGTCTCTCGACGAGCTCGCGGACGCGCTCGATTCGGTAGAAAATCATTGTCCTGCTTGAAAATGAAGAGTAAAAACCCCGAACACACGTGCGATCCAAATCAGGCCTAGCATTTCCTTCTTTTGAAGGGGTTTCGTAATGTCGAAGAAAAACTAAAAACCTAATAACCTGAGATCGTCCCTAATTGTTCGCCTAATTGTTCCGCCGCGCAAGCCGCAACCAGGCCGCATTTGGCAGGGTTCTATTCTGCATCGGCTTTCCAGATTGTCTCCGCAAGGTAGAGCGGCCGGGAAAGAAGGTTGTAGTCCATGCTTCCGTCGGGCATCTTGACCGTGTTTCTCTCGTCCCCGCATGGCCCGAGGTAAAAACGGTATCCGACACGACTGCCCGACTTGAAGAGAAGCAGTTGCAGACCCACGAAGATCTCGGCCAGCCGCCCTTCCAGTATTCGGTCCAAGGGCAGAGTGCGCATGGAGTCATGGGTCACTCCCATGCTCGTGGCCGCCAGGCCGATATCCAGAGGAAGCAGCTTGAGTGCCGACTTCGGACGGGTTCGCAACGGGAGCGAGATGGAGCTTGTGGACCAGACACGGGTCGCGAGCAAGGCGCCTGTCGGCATAAACACAATAGTGTTTCTTGTCAACAAGATCATAAACACCATCGTTTTTATGATAATACATCATGCTCCGAGACAACCTGATGCAGTTACACTGACGTTTTCATATTGCTACCACACTCGAAACCGAGTGCAACAGATTTGGGGGTCCCACCTCGATCTTTGCCTCCGAAAACCCCCTTTTCGTTAGGCACCCCTCGAAACCACTTACCTTGACAAGGTATACCCATATTGGGTATAGTAGGACTTGAACATGGCGATTCAGTCCTTTGCAGACAGGGCAACCGAAAAGTTTTTCTTGTCAGGAAGCGTCAGTAAAGGTGTGGGCTGGAGCGGCGTGCAGAAAGTGGTCATGAGGAAGCTGGATATGCTCCACTATGCCGACAAGTTGAGTGACTTGAAGTCACCGCCTGGCAACCGACTGGAAACTTTGAAAGGGAATCTTACGGGGTTTTACAGCATAAGGGTGAACGATCAATGGAGAGTGTTGTTTCGATGGACAAGCGCAGGACCTGAAGAGGTTCGGGTGGCTGACTATCATTGAGGAGTAAGTCATGCGCATATATAGAAAACCCACCACACCGGGGGAGATACTTTCCGAGGAGTTCATAAAGCCGTTGGAGATGACTCAGAAGCAGCTTGCCGATCATCTTGGCTGCGACGTGAAAGTGATCAACCGGATTGTCAAAGGGCACACATCGGTCACAGCGGAGATGGCCATCAAGCTGTCCGCTGCCTTTGGCACAACTCCGGAATTCTGGCTCAATGCGCAGCAAGCTGTGAAATTGTACGAAGCCTCTTTAAAAATCAAGAAGAAACCCAAGGCGTTGTTGAAGGTTGGCTAGACCCCTTGAAATATTGACGTCCATATGAAGATGCGTGTTTCATAAGGGCATGCGCATTCTGGACTTATGCATCGTTATTGGGTTGGCGTTTCCCGCGCAGTCCGTGGCCGATGATCAGCGGGACAAAGAACTCGCAAATCGCAGCCCTTACGAGGTGGATCTGGCGCTGGATCTGCCGGTCACGTTCGGGGCCGGCGTCGTTTCGCTGGTTCCCGAACTTGTCAAGAGCGAGTTGGGCGGTCCCTGGTGCGGACTTTCCTGCGATCCTTCCGGGCTGAACGGTCTCGATCGCAAGGTGCTGGGTAATCACTCGTCCGGCGCCCGTATCGCTTCTGACGCCCTGGTCATAAGCGGGATGGTCTTGCCGCACTTGGCCGGACTGTTGGACGCGCTGATCTCGAAACCTTCCGACGGCTGGGGCGGCTATGCAAAAGACAGCCTGGTGTTGATCGAGACGCTGGCCGTCAGCTTCTCCGTAAACCAGGTCGTCAAGTACGCCGTGCGCCGCCCGCGGCCCTTCGTCTACGATGCTACGCTTATGGATACCGAGCGCACGACGCCCGACGCCGCCTTGTCTTTCTACTCGGGACACACATCGACGGTCTTCTGCATGGCCACCGCCTATAGCTACACATTCACCAAGCGCCATCCGAACTCGCCGCTGGTGATTCCCGTCTGGCTGGCCACCCACGCGCTGGCGGCCACGACCGGCGTCCTGCGCGTCGAGGCCGGCAAGCACTTCTGGACCGACGTCCTGGCCGGAGCGGCCATAGGCAGCACGATCGGGTTCCTGGTGCCTTACTTGCACACAGCCAATCGCTCCGAGACAACCGCCGGCGACAGCAAGACACAGCAGCTCGGCGTCGCTCTGGGCCCCGCCTTCTTCGAACACGGGCTCGGCCTTGGCATAACGATTCACTGATGGCCGATGGGCGCTTCGACTACGGGCGGAGGCACTCTATAAGCACTTCCTGCATACGCGAACCCTCCCAGCATCACCCCGAGAAACATCATCGACGACGGCCCGTGGCCGCTGATGGTCAACATGGCGGTCCGCTTGCTTTTCAGCCCGCTTGCCGTGGCGCGGGTCTTCTTACCCAGAAACATTTGCTGCACGAGCTTGCGAATCTCGCGCCGATTATCAACCAGCACCCGCACGACTTGTTGCCCCTCGGGCGGCAAGTTGGCATCGAGTTGGGCGACGGGATCCAGTGAAGCCAGGTACGCCTCGCCCATGGCCAGCGCACCCTCGGCGAATTGCCAGCCGGCGACGGCCATTTGTCCCAGCCCGTCGAGCAGACCCTTGTAGACCGCGACGAACCGCGGATCGTCTGTCAACACCTTGATGATCTCACTCTTGTAAGTGAACCGGACCGAGATGGCCTCGAAGTGCGCAAGCAGGGGCCGCGCCATGGGGTCTTCGGTTTTCCAATCGGCGCGGATCGACTCGTTGGGCCTGAAGGCCAGCATGAAATAGGTATCCCGGCCGTAATCCTTCAAGAGCGAGCGCATCGTCTTGTTCTTGTGTTCGCCCGCCAGGGCATCTTGAACCCAGGGCCGGCTGCCGAAGACCAGGGTCTTATCCCCAGCCTTGGCCAGTACCATGGGATTTTCCGGATCATCATCGACGATCAGCATGTTGTCTTTCTTTTGAGCGCCCGTCAGTCCGGCCAGGCCGTCCATGATTCCGGGCGGGAACTTACCCCCGGCCACCAGCAAGATCCGCTCTTGGCCCTGGTGCGGGGGTTGCAGAGCGACCATCAGGTAGCGGATGTCCTTCAGGGGATCGATTCCGAGCTGGCGAGCCTTTTGCAACATCGTCTCCTTGGCCGTCGTAATGGCAGTGGCAGCCATCTGCATGACGGGAGACTTCTTCACAAAGGGCGCCTTCAGTATCCTGCCCAGGCCCTGGTCCACACCCTGGGCCAGGCTGGCAACGTCCACTCCAACCACCAATACGGCACCCTCGGGAAGATGCCTGAAGACGGTGGAAGCCGGAGCGGGCTGCCCGTAAGGTCCGCTGGGAGCGGCCAGGAAAAAAAGCGCCAGGAAAATTTCCATCATACCCATGCCCATCATCTATCCTCCCGTTTGCCTTTGGTTAGAGCTGACATGCTGCCTTAGCGCAACATCGTTTTCAAGCGCTAAAAGTTCCGGCTTTTGACACCAGGCTTTTGACACCATCATCGCTTTCATGCTATTGGGGTTCGTCCTGGTGCTGGAGTCTGGGGGTCTTGCATGGTCATGAAAATCGGTGGATGTCTCCTGGTTCTTGCGTTGCTCGCCGGCAGCGCCCGCGCCCAGGGACCCGACGGGAAAGCGTTCGGTCTTGGGCTAAGCCTGGGCGAGCCGGCCGGTGTGAACGCCAAGTACTGGTTCGACCACAAGAACGCCGTAGACATGGCCGTGGGCTACGGATTCTACCCTTCGCACGGCGTGGCCTTCTTCGCCGACTACCTCTACAACGTGTTCACCATCATCAGGGCCGGAAAGACGCCGTTCGACCTGTTGTTCTACATGGGCGCCGGCGTGAAACTAGGCGTCTGGCGCTATCGCCAAAAGGACGAAGACACCACCGGAGTCGGACTGGGAGTGCGCGTCCCATTCGGCGTGACCATGGTTTTCGCCCGCGCCCCCTTCGATATCTTCCTGGAGATAACCCCCTCGATGGCCTTCATCGCGCCCGACCCGTTCTACTTCGATCTAGATGCCTGCATCGGAGGGCGTTTCTACTTCTAGCGCCGCGGCGCTAGAACCTACTTGATTCCTGCCCTGCTACAGGCCCGAGCGGATAAGTCCATCAGGTCGGAGTAGCTCATCAGGGCAACATCCGAGATCAAGTCGGTGACTCCTTCCAGGATGTCGCGGCCGTCCAGGATGTCGTCTACGTAGTTGCGTGTCTCGGTGATCTGCAGCGGGAAGCTGAGCGGCCCGAAGGGAGAGCGGCGCTTGGAGGCCTTGATCAGGTTGCTCATGCCGGCGTTGTAGGCCGCAAGCCCCATGGCCGAGTGCAACCGGTCGAGCCTTTCCAGGAATACTCCCTCGGCCAGGCGCATCTCTACCAGATCCCTGATCGTGCGTCCCAGCCAGCCGGCGAGCAATGTTCCGGTGTCCGGAATCATGCAGCCGGCCAGCGGCACCGCCGGCAACATCACCATTTCGCCGACGGGCCAGGCCCGGTTCAGCTCGGCCAGCGAGTCGTCCAGCGAAGTCTGGGCGACTCCCTTGCGCAACAGGAACGTCTCCAGCATCAAGAGCGAAATCATCTCCCGGCTGGCCCTGCGGCCCTTCTTGCCCAGGCGCAGGGCTACCTCGTCCTTGAGCCTCCTGAAGTAGATGCAGGTGACCTTTATGGCCATGCGCGGATCGGCCAGCACTTTTTTCTTCATTTCCTCGAGACTTGCGATGCCCTTCAGCAAAACGGTTGCTCCGGGTATACGGTGCTTGAAGAGCCAGACGTCCTTCAGGGCTATATTCAGAAACTGGCCCAGCGAGAATGCCCCGGCCCATGATATGCGCTGGTGGATGAACTCGGATTCCTGGATCAACAGGCGCGTGATCATGTAGAAATCGATGCCGGTTAGCTCGCAGGCTCGCCGGATGGTCTGCATATAGCGCAGGCCTCGCAGGAGACCCGCGAGGGTCTGGTAGCGATCGTAAGGCATGCTTTTGTTGTTCAATACCTGGAGCTTCAGGTTGTGCAGCATGGCCAGGTAATGCCGCAGTGCATCCCGGACGTCCGGCCGCAGCTTGTCGGTGTGGATTCGCACCGGCGTGATGAAAGCCAGGCGCTCGTCCCGGGCGGTAAAAAAGCGCTTCACCTGCCGATCGCGGATCAGCCAGGCCAGCTGGCGATAGCGCCAGTTCGGCAGATCATTGAGGGTGTCCGCTGCCCGCGCCTGCAGGCAAATGTCCGCCAGGTCGGTTTTCGAAAGTCTATCGAGGTCGTCTTTGAAGAGCACGCCCCTGCGCTGGATCAGGCTTCTCAGCCACTTGACCGTTATCGAGTGTATGTTCTCCGGGGAAGCCGAAGAAAGCAGCTTTATTATCCTGGCAACCGAACGAGATTCTCCACCGAGCATCTGCCCGAAAAGAGCCTGCATGCGCTTGTCGATCTCTGCAAGAACCGGGTCGGATGACAGCAGCGAAGAATAGTCACGCCGCCACCTATCGAGGATTGCGTGAATCCGACCGGCTGCGTCGTCGTCTCTTACCAGCAGCGCAAGACCATGGGCGTCCGTTAGGTCTCGCAGGTTGGTCACCCGTATGCCGCGATCCTTTTTGTCCGGCGCCACGGCCGGGGGCGAGAGGCGAAATCCACCGGCGTCGGGCTGCGCATGGGCCGAGCCGGCCCCGAGACCGGCGAGCAGCCAGCTTGTGACAATCAAGATGGTGAAGACCTTCTTGGCGCTCGACTCGATCACTCGCTCCGCACAACCGGGCGGACCCGGCGATATCGTTGACTCGGCCTCGCACCGAAGGTACGATTAGGCCGGTTTTCAAGCTACCAAGATTCCAGGAGGAAGTCATGCTTTCCGACGCGCGGCGAATGATTCTTGTTCTGGGCGGCATTGCCTGCAGCATTGCCGCAAGTTGTGGCGGCACCGTGAAGGTCAAACCCACTGGCGACCATTTCTACAAAAACTCCTCTGTGCGCCGTTGTCTGCAATACGACAAGGAACAGATGGCAAGCCAGAGCCAGGCTTGCTGGGAGCGCCTGCTCGTCAAGATCCAGGGCGACCGTGATTTCGTGGAAAAAGCCGAGCTGTCGCCTGCGGATATCAACAAGATCCGCGAGAACGCCAACCGCTCAAGCGATCAGTCGGAGAAGCTGCGCAAGGAGATGGAGGCCTGCCTGAAGCTGTCCGGCCGCAGCCGTGACGAACGTATCGTCTGCTACCGGAATTACATGAAAAAGCACGCCTCCGAGCTGAGCCGCTCCCAGAAATTCGAGATCGAGAACAGCATCGCAATCCTGCAGCAATCCAAGAAACGGGCCGCCGGGGGCATCGAAGCAACCATCGAGCACGCCGGCAAGCTGCTCGGGATGCAACTTCACCAAGAGCGAGAAGGCATCCGCATCGACTCCGTTGCCGGCGACCCGGGCACCCAGGCCGGTATTCGTGAGCAGGGCCTGATCGTTGCTATCGACGGTTCTATAACGGCCGGCCTCGACTCCGCCGAGCGCATCGCCCACCTGGAATCTTGCGAGGACAAGCAGATCGTCCTGCTCATCCGCTACGGCGGCCTTGAAAAGATCGCCTTCGCCAGGGTCGAGGCAATCTGCGGCAAGCAGCCGCTCGGCAAGAATCTCTGGGAAGTCGCCCTGCAACAAGAAACCTGCAGTGAGGCCGGCGCACCCGAGATCGCCCTGGGCCTGAGTTGGTGTTACAAGGCGCGCGACGGGATCCTGGAGGTCGAGGAGGTCTGCGCCGACTCTCCGGCCGCCATGGCCGGCGTGCGGCAGGGCCAGCGTTACCAGAGCATCAACGGCATCTTCCTGCTGGGAAAAACTCCGCTGCAGATCGCCGAACTGCTCAAGGCATTTCCCGCCGCCGATCTCTCCCTGAACGAGGTGGGCGGTGCGCTGCAATCCCCCGCTCCGCTGAAGGGTCCCCCGCTTGACACCGCCGCCATGCAGAAATGCTGGCAGGCCATCGAATCCACTCTCGACCGGGGGAACGTGCCGGAACAAAAATGATCAGCATCAATAGTTACCTGCACCGCGAGAAATTTCGCGACCTGATCAGCCGCTGGATGTACAACCGGCCGCTCCCCGATGACGCGGAACTGGTCACGCGGCTGGTTCATTTCAACAATGCCTACATCTCCCGCTATCTCATGCTCTTTTCCGAAAAGGTCTTCTCGGGGTTGCACGGCGGTCGGCTTGTGTCGCGCTTCGCTCCTCACAAGGGAGAGCTGAAAGACGCCATCGTGGCCAACGCGCCTTTCGACACTCCCCGAATGGAATTGCTGGCAAGCGACTATCGTAAAAACCCGGAACGCTATTTTCGCGAGACTCCTTTCCACGGAACGATGTACTTCTTGCCCCGGGAACAGACAGAAATATTGATCGGCTCCTCGCGCATCAAGCGCGTCAGGCGCCTGGCCGAGAAGAGCGCCCGGCGGATCATCGACCACACCTTCCAGGCCATCAAGCGCCATGCCGACGAGATGGCGGCCCGGCGAGCCAGGGACCTGGGCGTCTCGCGTCAGGCTCTAATCAGCGACCCCGACGAGATGCTGCGTGAGTTCCTGAGTGCGGAAAACAGGCTGCTGGACGACCTGCGCCACAACCGTGCAATCGATTTCGAAGAGGACCTGATCATCAATGACGTTGCGGGTATCAAGGTGATCCTCGAAGACAAGCAGTACAATCTGGCGCTCAACGTCTTCGAGCGCGCAGACAACTGCGTGGTCATAGAGGAAGAGCCGCACCACGGTAACTACAATGCCATCAACCTGATCGTGCGCTACACTCCCGATAAGGACAGGATCCTTTCCCGGCCTGTGGGGCCGGCCATGCTGAAACTGATCGAGCGCAGGGGGCTCGACCCCGCCGAGGCCGGCCGGGAGTTCGAGAATTTCGTACGCAGCGGGGAGGACGAGGTCAACATCGAGGTCATCGTCAGCAACTACCAGGAGATGATGGAAAGCGAGATCGGCCGTTGCATTCACGAGGATCGCATCATCCAGCAGCGCCTGAAGCAGGAATATCGCGGCCCGCTGGCCAAGAATGTCGAGTACCTCATGGTTTTCCTGTTCAACTTCGCAGTCTCACCGCAGAGTGAGCTGGGCGAACTGCCTATAAAACTCTGGAACCGCTACCTGCCGGACTATGTCGACGAGGTCTTACGCTCGCTGTTCGATATCCCCCCGTTGCGCCTGGTCGACTGAAGTTGATAAGTTGCAGATATTCTCGTAAAGGAGGCGTACGAAGCATGAAGGGTAAGTCCCTACTCTGGCTCGTTTTCGTGCCGGCCTTGGCCGGCTGCTCACGGGATTTCACTCCGCCGCCGCCCGAGGTCAAAATCGGGGAGTTCTCCCCTTCCCATGGGTTCATGGGCGACATCGTGGGCATCTGCGGACAGAACTTCGACTCAAACGCCGTGAACAACATCGTTCACTTCGGAACCAAGGTGGCCGAAATCGTCGACGAGCAAGACCCGGCTGGCAATCTGGCCGATCCGGGTTTCCATTGCGACCAGAACCTATTATTTACCAGGGTGCCCGAACTGGAATCCCCGGGCGAGGTGAGCATCAACGTCAGTTCCCCAACCGGGCAGGCGGTAGCCGACATCCACTTTGTCTACGACGGCCCGGGCCACCCGGTTCAACAGCGGCTGAAAAAGTTGCTTGGCGTTCGCACCGGTCTATGGGCGGTTTTCACGGCGGCTCTGGTCAAGACGCTGACCTTCGGCACGATTGGAGTCGAAGCGAGCACCCTTGGAATCTTCGAACCGTTCCACGGACTACACCTCGATTTCGGAGTATGCGGCCTGCCCATTTCCGGAGCCTTCGGAGTGGTTGACGAAAACAGCCTGATGATAGTCGGCACCCGTATGGAAATCGCAAACGAGAATCTGGGGATAGAAGCGGACATCTTCTCCTGGACCTTGAACATGCAGGAAGCCGCCAACCTTAACTTCGAAGACCCGGAATTCTGGATCCTGCCGACAGCAGGAGGCAAGCCGTTTGCGCCCAACCTGGTCTGGAGCATCCCCAGACCCGCCCCCGACAACGACAAACATGATTTCGTGGTCAGCCACCTGAGACTGCCGGCCATGGCCATCGTGTCTTCCCAGGATACGGCCCAAGCCCTGCTTGTCGAATTGCCAAAGCAGGCGCCTTTTTGCAAGAAGTCCGAAAGCGATCGGCTGGGTCCGATCGTCGACATGGCCTACGACCCGGTGGAGCAGCACATATATGTGGCCCTGGCAGGCAGCAACGATGTCTGGCGAGTCTCCCGGGACGGCTCCGATGTCAGGCGCATGTTCCCTACGCCGGACATCGATCCTGGACTGATCGACTGCAGCTGGTCCAATGCGGCCATGGCCTTGCGGCAATCCCATGCCCTGCACACCAATCTCCGGCTCTACCTCTCGGACAAGTCGGCCTTGCGATTATCAACCTTGAAACTGGCAAACGCTGGCCGCGACGAGTATCTCGAGCCGACCTTGCAGATGGCGATCTTCGACTCAATCCCTTATGCCCTGGCCACGGCCCGTTACTCGATCGAGAATACCGATCCCGCCCAAGACGGCGAGCATCTGTATGTGGCTACCCAGAACGGCTTGCGGGTATTCGACGTCAGCCGGAACGGCATCCTACCCGGTTTCCGCCTGGTGGGTGAAATCACGGTACCTTTCAACAATGGTGGAGTGCAGGCCCTGGCGGTGGCATCCCTGTGGGATTCCATCTTGAAGGTGCCCGACGAAGTACTATTCGTGGACGGAGCCAATACGCGGGTGTTGCGGTACACCGCCGGAGAAGAGGAATTTCCCCAGAGCGCGACCTCCACTGGTTCGGTCGCGCCCCAGTTCGCTCCTTCCTACGACGGTAAGCGCTTCTTCATTGCAGACTCTCTCTCAAACGCGGTTCATATAGTCGATCGTAATTCGGGACTGCGTACCGACCAGTTTCCAATCGTGTCTTTGAGCGAGCATCGCACCATGGGATTTCTCTCCCAGGGAATGACCACCCTGCGCCGGGTCGATCACGACCTTCTCATGGTTCCACTGGTTGAAGCGCAGGAACTAGGTCATGTTGCCGGCGCCCGTTACCGCGCGATCGCATTCGGGAGGATCGCGGACACGGCACCGCCGTGTGGTTTAACCAACGGGGGCCTGATGGTGGACCGCAATCTCGACAAGACCTTCAACGAGATGCAGCTCGTGTCATGGAAACACCAGGATGGTTCTGACATGCCGGTGCTGGTTCTCACCCGTTATTTCGAAACGACGGGGGACCAGACGACGACCGGCGAGACCTGGTGTGTGGAGTTGGACCCCGACGGCTCCGACTCCGAGGGAATCATCCGCGAGTCCCTGGCGCTCTGCAACCAGCCCGAACTCAACGACTTCGAACCCGGGGTGCGCCTGGTACGCAGCGCCCGGAACGCTCCCTATATTGTGATGTTTGAAAATCTGCCCGGGGACAACGGCGAGAATGAGCCGGCCATGGGCATCCGGCTGATCGATCTCGTCAAGGGCGATTTCAGCCTGGACATCCTGGATGCAGAGTTGGCCCCTAACCTGTCAGACGCGCTGGTAGTGCCGCGCCCGGACCAGGCCGAATCGCCGGTGCAGATATACATGGCCATGAGTAAACTCGGGGTGGTGCTGATGGGATCTTTCGACGCGGAGGGAAACGTGTCTCACCGAGTGATACCGACCGGCGGGGATCCCACTTTCCTGTCACTCAGCCCGGACGGGCGACGGGTGTACGTCTCGCACTTTTTCTCGAACCAGTTGAGCATCATCGGCACGGATTGCGAGAATGTGGGCAGTTGCGAGAGCGTCGTGGCCACCATCGACGTCGACGCCTGGCCGGGTCCCGTGGTGTTCGACGACACGGGGGAGACTGCCTTCTTGTTGCATTACAAGAGCAACGATATTTCCTGGCTGGAGTAAAAACGGTTGTTTGTTCCGGAAGATCCGGGCCGGCATCCTCAACCGCCGATTTTCACCGCCGCCAATCCTTCGGAAAAGTCTGCGGCCTCTGTAAAGCCGGGCTCGATCACCATCCGGCCCGCCTGGTCGATGTATCCCAGCTTGCCGCCCAGTTTCACCCGGGCCAGGCCGTCCGAGAACGGGAAAGCCTCATCGTATAAGGGGTCGATGATGATCATGCCCGACTCGTCGCTGTAACCGAAACGCTCGCCGATCTTGACCGGCACGGGCGAAACCCCCTCGCTCGATTTATCCGCCTTCAGCTGCCGGGCTTTCCGGGCAGCCCGGGTGATCGTCCTGCCCTGGCGATCTATCGATATCTTGCGCTCAGCGACCAGCACATCGGCCAGTCCGTCTGTGAAGGGACCGGCCTGGTCGAAGCGAGGGTTGATTACCATCTTACCCGTGCGATCGATGTATCCGAACTTGTCAGGATCAATCAGCGGGATGCCGGCCGGAGGTTGCCCAAAATCCCGCTGCCGGGGACGCAAGAAGATGGCGTAGTTCCCCAGTTCGAGGGGATCGTGGCTGCCGAACTTCTTGCCCAGGCGACTGCGCCTCTCGCTATTGATGTCGGGGTTTCCGCTTTTGCCGACGTAGTCGACGCGCAGCTTGAAACGCAACTGGTCCGAATCGGGCATCCAGCAAACATCAGAAACCTCGAACGCGTCGCGCAGGCCGTGCTTCTCGCCGGAGCCCAGCCCGGTGGTTTCAACCTTGGAAACTCCCAGCGACGGCAGGTCGACTATGATGACGCGCTGGTTGCCGGATCTGGAAAAAAGGTCCTCGTCACCGAAGGCCAGGCGCATCGAATCCGGCGACCAGTATACGGCCCGCGTCTTGAAGAACAGCCCCGGCACTTGTTTTTGCTCTCCGGCGCGGTGAATCACCAGTCCGTCGGAGGTCGGATCCATGAACAGGAATGATGCTGAAGTTTCACCATCGGGCGCCTGCAGGCCCGGCGGCCCGAGACAGATTTTGCGGCCGGCCGCCGATAACTCTGCCGACAACCTTGTGACCCGCACCTTGCCGTCAGAAAAGTCGAAAAGCCGGCCCGCTTTCTCGACCACACAATCGATTTTCAAGGCCGTCAATTTTTTACAGGCCGCACGGGCACTGCTGCTGGACTTGTATGCTCCGCCCACCAGAAAAAACCATCCCGGATCGAGCCCACTGAAGCCGGTGGAGAGAACGATCTCGGTTTCTGTCCCGAGATCGATCTTCTTACGCCAAGCCTCCTCCAGTGAGGACGTCTTGCCCGTGACCAGCAGCCATTTACCGGCCAGATTCTTCGGCTCGGCGCCGGCCGGCCGGACAGAAAGAAGCAGCAAGCCCATAAGGACCGCTGCCAGGAACCTCGCACTCTCATCAAGAAAACCCCGCCCAGTCATCGCCATTCCCCCACTTTCAACCGCCCGGGCCCGTCTCCGGCAAACCCTTGATCTTGTCCCGGCAAACAGCGATCTCCCGTTCACGGCGCTCGCTACCCCAACCCAGCAGCTTGGCCGCCAGATTGGCCACCTTGTTCATGGCCACGTCTCCCGGGTCACCCAAGGTGGCGATACCGGTACGGCGTGCCAGGATGTCAACCAAGGTGCAGGCCATCTCGGAATGAACCGCGTAGGCCACCTGGGCCATGATTTCCGGCCTGCCGTCCTGGACATATTCTCCCAGGGACGAATCCTCGCGGACCAGGTCGAGGACATCCTCGTGTCGAGCGCCGTAGGTCCAGATGAGTTGCTTCAACACATCGTCGGGCAGCAGGCCCCGCTCTTCCAGAAAGCGCTTTTCGACGTAGTCGCCGAAAGAACCGCTGACCGAACCCGGCAGCAGTTTGTGAGCGGTCAGGCAACTCGCCTTGGGCTCGTCCAGGCGGGCCAGTATACGGTTGGTGAGTTTGCGCGCCAGGTTGCGGCTGGTTGTGTACTTGCCGCCCAGGGCGCTGATGTACCCCTTGAGCCCCCTGGAGTAGTGGTCAACTATCTCGTAGCGCCTGGAAGCCTCGTACACCTGCGTCTCCTGGTCGACCAGTGGGCGCACGCCGGCATAACGATATTTCACGGCGGCTGCATTCAGCTTGGCAGCCGGACAGGCCTGGTTTATCTCGTCGACGAACTTCTGCACATCTTCCGCTTGCACGTCGAGATCGTCCGGCTCGCCCTGGTACTCGGTATCGGTCGTGCCGATCAAGCTGTGACCCCGCCAGGGGATTATAAAGAAGTGCCGCCCCGCATCCGTTCGCATCACCACTGCGAATTCCTTGGTTAGCGGCCGGGTGATAATATGAATCCCCTTAGAGCGCTTGAGCGTGACCTTTTCGCCCGCCCCACACAACAGATCGACTCGATCGGCCCACGGTCCGGCCACGTTGGCCGTCATGCGGGCCTTGACCTCGTAGCGTTTACCGGACAAGAGGTCCACAACCTCGGCGCTGGCCAGGTGTCCCAGGCTGCAAGCCAGGTCGCCCACCCGGGCGTAGTTAATCACCACCGCGCCGTTCCTGGACGCCCCAATGATGAACTCCAACGTCAAACGATCCGGATCGCACTGGCAGTCGTAGTAGACCGCTCCCCCCGTCAGGCCGGCGGCGGGCACGCTGGGCTCGGCGACAAGTACCTGGTCGTTGGTCAACATGCGATGTCTCGGAATACGCTGGGCCGGATCTTCAAGCCTGCGGCGATCGTAACCGAGTAGATCGTAGGCCAGCATCCCGCTTCTGATCATCCACTTGCGGTTACCGTGTTTGAAAGTCGGGATCAAGAAAGGAATGGGACGCACCAGGTGTCCGGCGATGCCCTGCAAGATACGCCGCTCGCGCAGCGACTCGCGCACCAATCGCACCTCGGCGTTCTTCAGGTAACGCAGACCCCCGTGGATCAGTTTGGAGGTAGCCGACGAAGTAGCGCCGCCGAAATCTCCCTTATCCACCAGGGCCACTTTGAGCCCGCGCAAGGAGGCGTCCCATGCCAGCGTCGCGCCGGAGATCCCGCCGCCGATGATCAGCAGATCGAATTTTTCCCGTTCGAGCCTTGTGGGATCGCGCCTTTTCATGTCACTCGACTGAATCCGCTGAGGCTTCCCGAATTGCGGCCAGCACCCGTTCGGGAGTATAAGGCGCTTTTCTCAGACGGACGCCCAGCGCATCGAAGATAGCGTTCGAAATCACGGGCAAGGCTCCGTTGATGCAAATCTCAGAGACGCTCTTGGCGCCGTAGGGCCCGCTGGACTCGTAGGTCGGCACCAGGATGGTCTCGATCCGCGGCAGGTCCCGGGTGCAAAATATCTTATAGTCGCGAAAGGAGTCGTTGCGCAGTTTGCCCTTGTCGTTAAAGATAAACTCCTCGCACAGGGCATAGCTGAGGCCGTTGACCACGGCGCCTTCGATCTGCCCCTCGGCCAGGACGGGGTTGATGGCCGTACCGCAATCGACCGCCGCTATGTACCTGAGGACCATGACCAGGCCGGTCTGGCTGTCGACCTCCACCTCGGCAAAATGGGCCGAGAAGGGTGGCGGGCTCTTGCGAGTGGTGTGCGATGCCAGGGCTCCGATCTGGTGCTGGTCTTTCTCATACAGACTGCGCAAGGCCACTTCGGAAAGAAGCACAGCCCGTCCGTCGGAAGCCAGCGCTCGGCCGTTCTCGAGGCGAATCGTTTTCGGCGCAACATCCAGCATCTCGGCGGCCACTTTGCGAACCTGGCCGGCGACATCGAGCGCGGCCTTGCGTACGGCTTCGCCGCTCAGATAGGTGGTGCTCGACGCATAGGCGCCCACGTCGAAGGGTGTCACGTCGGTGTCCGAACTTGTAACCAGCACCTTGTCGACCTCGACCCCCAGAACCTCTGCGGCTATCTGCGCCAGTACCGTGTCCGAGCCGGTGCCTATGTCGGTCGCGCCGACCAGCAGGTTGAACGAGCCGTCCTCGTTCATCTTGATCATGGCGGCGCCCATGTCCACCTGAGGAATGCTTGATCCCTGCATCAGGCAAACCATGCCCATGCCGCGCTTGAGCGGCCCGCGGCCCCGGCGCCGCCGGCGCTTCCAGCCGATGGCCCGGGCCCCCTCACGGATGCATTTCTTCAACCCGATACTGTCGATGCTCTGGGGGGTGCCCTCGCCCCCCTCGCCCAAGGCCGCGAACACCGGAGAAGTCTCTCCATGGCGAACGTGGTTTCTTAAACGGAAATCAACGGGATCCATGCCGATCGAACGAGCCATCTCGTCCATCTGGATCTCCATGGCGAAGGCCGCCTGGGTGGCCCCGTAGCCACGGTAGGCACCGGCCACGGGCAGATTGGTGTAGACCACATCGGCTGAAAACCTGATCACCGGCCAGCGGTACAGCGGCAGCACCTTGCTGCCGCAGTTGCAGACTACCGTCAGGGCGTGGCTGCCGTAGGCCCCCGTGTTGGAAAGAACGTCCAGATCGACGGCCTTGAGTGAACCGTCCTTATCGACCCCGGTCCTCAGGCGCAAGATCATCGAGTGCCGGGTTCGGCTGAGAAACTCCTCGCTACGGCTCAGGCGCAGGAAAACCGGCCGGCGGCTGCGCACGGCCAGGAAGGCCGTAAGATCCTCGATCAACACTTCCTGCTTGGCGCCGAACCCCCCGCCGATGCGCGGCTTGACCACATGGATGCGCGAGACGGGAACCTCGAGCGCCTGGGCCACGATGCGGCGCACGTGAAAGGGCACCTGGGTGGAGGTGGTGATCCGGATGCGTCCGTCGGCCAGGGGCTCGGCCAGCGCGCAATGCGGCTCGATCGGCGTGTGCTGGGCGTACTGGCACTCGTACTCACGCTCGATGCTGAGGTCGGCATCGGCCAGCGCCTGCTCGATATCGCCGATCTGCATGTCGACGTGCGCGGCCAGATTCTTTTGCGGCTCGTAGGGCACCGGGATAACTACCCTGGCGTCGGGCTCGTCGTGTATCCGCGGCATGCCCGGCTCCATGGCCCGGCGCGGATCGAGCACGGGTTCGAGCACATCGTACTCCACCTTGATGCGCCCGAGAGCCTCGGCCGCCAGTTGCGGCGTCTCGGCGGCAACCGCCGCCACCCGGTCGCCCACGAAGCGCACCTTGCTGTCGAAGGTCGTGAAATCGTACGGCGAGGGTTCGGGTGCGCCCTGGCCGGCCGTGGTGCGCATCACCCGAGGTACGTTGCCGTGGTGCAGCACGGCATGCACACCCGCCATGCTCTCGGCCTCAGAGGCGTCGATGGCCACTATGCGGGCATGGGCATGCGGGCTGCGCAATACGCGGGCGTACAGGCACCCGCGCGGCAGGAGGTCCTCGCAGAACAGCGGCGCACCCTGCGCCAGGGAAAGGCCGTCCTTCTTGAGCACGGACTTTCCGACAACCGAGAAAGATCGTCTGCGGCTCATGAGCGCATCCTTTCGGCGGCCCGAAGAACTGCCTCGATGATCTTCTTGTAGCCTGTGCAGCGGCACAAGTTGCCATCCAGGGCCTCGCGCACCTGGTCTTCGTCGGGCTTTGGGTTTTCGTCAAGCAAGGCCTTGGCCGAGAGCAGCATACCCGGAGTGCAGTACCCGCACTGGACGGCCCCGCACTCGACAAAGCTGCTCTGCAGCGGGTGCGGCTGGTCGTGGTTGCCAAGGGATTCGACGGTGACGATCGAGCGACCCTCGACCTGTCCCACCAGGAGCAGGCAACTGCGCATGGACTGCCCGTCAATCAAGACGGTGCAAGCCCCGCAGTCTCCCTGACCGCATCCGAACTTGACGCTCTTGTAACCCTCGCGGCGCAGGACGTCCAGCAGGATCTGGCCCGGATTGACCTTCCAGACCAGCGGCTGGTGGTTAACCTCGACATGAATATCCATCTCAGGACCTCTCCCGTGCGCGCTGCGCGGCCTGCTCGATCACCCGGCCCGCGATCACTTCGACCATCTGGCGGCGGTACTCCCCGTCCGTGCGCACGCCTCCCGCCGCACGGGTCTCCAGCCGTGCGGCCGCAGCGGCCCGGCGCATGACCGCCTTGGTCAGCCGTGACCCGACCAATATCTTTTCCGCCTCGCGGGATCGCCATGGTACCGTCCTTGTTCCGCCCACCACGACCCGCGCCGCACTGCAATTTCTCCCGTCGAGTTCGATGCATACCGCCGCGTCAACCACGGCCAGGTCGAAGGCCGTGCGCGCATACTTTATAAAGGCACCGCCGCTTGCCCCTTGCGGCCGGCGAACGTATACACGGGTGAGGATCTCCGACCGTTGCAACACCTGCCTGGGATGGCGCTCGAAGAACTCGTCCGCCGACAGGCGCCTCGAACCCGCAGGGCCCATGAGCTCGAAGCCGGCGTTCATTGCCATAAGGGCCACCGGCGGATCGGACCATCGAAACACCTGCACCACGTTACCGCCCAGCGTGGTCATGTTGCGGATCGGGCGGCTGCCCACCGAACCGGCCGCCGTGGACAACATGCCGTCGCAAAGCCCCGCGATTCCCGCATGAGTTGCGATTTGCTGGATGCGCACACAGCATCCCAGCGACCATTCGCCGTCTTCTTCCTCAATGCTGTCCAAACCGATGCGCGTCAGGTCAACCAGGGTGGTAACGGCTGGATCGCTATTGAGAGCGGCAGTGGTTCCGCCGGCCAGGACGAGAGCCTGTCCGCCGTACTCTTCGAGAATGCGCACGGCCTCTTGCTGATCGCGCGGGTAGAGACAGACCTTGGCGTTGGCTAGCATATACGAGTTCTCCTCAGGCGATCACGCCTGCTGCCTTGAGCAGGCGCTGCGATGCCGTGCGGGCATCGGCGGCAATCGTCTTCTCGTCGTGGCCAACGAGATGCCTTTCGCTGACAACGATTTCACCGTTGACCATCACCATTTCCGCCCTGTAATCAAGACCGCAAAACAGTAGTGCCCCAAGCGGGTCGTGCCCTGCACCCGCATGGGCCAATCCGCTCAGGTCGAACATGGCAAGGTCGGCGGCCATGCCGGGCGCTAGAGCGCCGATATCGTCGCGTCCAAGCACTCGTGCGCCTCCGTGTGTCGCCATGCGTAATACCGTGCGGGCCGGCATGGCGTCCACGGCCGTGCCTACCCGATGCACCAGCAGGGTAATCTGCAACTCCCGGAGCATGTTCGAAGCGTCGTTCGAGGCGCTGCCGTCGACAGCCAGGCCGACCGGCACGCCCGCGGAAAGCATCCCCGGCACCGGGGCGATACCAGACCCAAGACGCAGGTTGGAAGTCGGGCAATGCGCGACGCCCGTCCGCGTTGCGGCCATCAATTTTATCTCTTCATCGTTCAGGTGAACACAATGAGCGAACCAGACGTCGTCGCCCAACCAGCCCAGCTCGCTGACATAATCCAACGGTCGCCGGCCGAAGCGCTCGAGGCAGAATTCTTGCTCGTCCAGCGTCTCGGCCAGGTGGGTGTGCAGGCGCACCCCGTGGCGGCGGGCCAACTCGGCCGTGCGGCGCATCAGGTCGGGGCTGACCGAGAACGGCGAACAAGGCGCCAGGGCCACCCGGCACATGGAAAAACGAGACGGATCGTGGTAGCGCTCGATAACCCGCTCCGAGTCGGTAAGGATGGTATCCTCGTCCTGGACGACCGAGTCGGGCGGCAACCCTCCCCGGCTGCTGCCCAGGCTCATGCTGCCGCGGGTCATGTGCAGGCGGATCCCAAGCCCGGCCGCTACTTCCGCTTCAAGACCGAAGAGGTCGTCTGCAATGCCGCTGGGGCATAGGTAGTGATGATCGGCGCTGCAAGTGCAGCCACTCAGCAGCAGTTCGGAAATGCCCGCGCTCATCGCCGCCCGCGCCTCGCTTGCTGTCAAATATTTCCAGACCTCATAGTGGTAGGTGAGCCAATCGAAGAGCTTGGCATCCTGTGTCTTTGGCAGGTTGCGGGTCACGACCTGGTAAAGGTGGTGATGAGTGTTTATAAAACCGGGAACGACGATACATCCATCGGCGTCGATTACGCGGTCTGCCTGGACGTTGAGGTTCTTGCCAACCTCGGCAATGGCCGGGCCGTCCACCAGCACATCACCCCCGGCCAGCTCCCCGAGACGATCATCTCCGGTAGCCACCAGCAACGCGTTACGAATGAGTACTAGTGCCATGCAAGCACCTAGAAGGCAATCACCTCGGCCGAGGAAGCCACCTGCTGATTCGTGGCGTCCGGGCCGCTTGCGATGCCGCCGATTAACAGCAGGCGGCCGTCGGGCAACAGAGAGGCCGTATGGAAAGCTCGCGGCATGACGAGCTTGGGGCCCGGGTAGCTGTCCCATTTTGTCGGGTCGCCGCCGGCCTGCTTCTCTAACAGGAACGTGCTGCCCGGTTTGTACTGGGCCCGGGCCGAGGCCCCGCCCACGACGAACACCCGTCCGTCGGGCAACAGGCTGGCGCTGAAGCCCCGCTGCGGAAAGGCCGGTTCATCCACCGGAACTTCGTGAATTGCCGGTCCGCCGGGATCGACAATAACCACCGGCGGTTCGCCGATCATGACCCCTGCAAGCCCTCCCAGGAACATGGCCAGGTCGTCACCGAGCGCGACCCCGACAGGCAGGTCGCGCGCGGCGACCGGCAGGTTGAAAGAAGTGAAGTCGAGTCCGCGCGTGTTCTGCTGTACGGTCAGCAACCCGTTGTGGTTGGTCTCGCCCCCCAGCACCAGCGCCCGCTGATCGTCAATCGGAACCAGCGAGGTAATCCGTCCGCCGCTGATGGGAAACGGGTCGCTGCCGCTGACCGCTATGAAGCCGGATTGCTCCCTGGAACCCAGGAACATCTCGGCCGTCCTCTCTCCGTCGTTGACCAGCACCTGATTTCCGAAAAACAGCGATGCCAAATGCCTGGCCCGCGACACCATCAGCCCCTCGGCAAGTTCCTTGAATGACACCAGGCTGTAGTCGACGGCTCTGTCGTAAGGTTTCATCATACTCTCGGCGCCGTGCAGCATCAGAATGTCCTGAGGCGCCGAGCCAAGCTGATTCTGGCCCCCCAGAATGACGAGCCTGCCGTCATCGAGCAGTGTCGCGCTGTGTTGATAGCGGTACAACGCCGGGGGTGTTTCCAGCGTCGCAAGCCTGCCGGTTACCGGATCGACCAGGAAGGCAATCCGGGTAGGATCTTCGTTGGGGCTTGCGCTTCCGGTCACCAGCACGTGACCCGAGGGGAAAACCGTAGCCGTGTGATCGACCGCGTGATAAGGCAACGGCCGGCACTGGCCGCTGTCCGCCGCAACCAGGGAGAAGCCGCCCAACGGCAGCGCGGGAATGGTAAGGGTGTTGGGCACGCCGGACACCAGCCGCACCGGGGTCGATCTGCCCCGCACCAGCGGCTCTCTGGAAGCCGTAAGGCCGACCACTTCAACCACGACCAGGCCCGAGGTCTCGTCTACCGCGAGATTCAGGCCCTCCAGGCTGCTGGAGCAACTCTCGTCAGGCGCGCGGTTGCCGGGGTAAAGCACGCGAATGCAGTAGACATCGATTTGCGCAACGAAATCTTCGATGGGCGGATCGCACACCCAGGTGAGCTGAATATTGAGTTGCCCATCGATCTTCTCGCCTGCGCAAGCGCCAACCCAAACGGCAAAAATCAGCGACAAGCCAAGAACCAAGAAAACGCGCTTCATCCGTGGGCACCTCCCGGTAAAATCAGTAAAAACACAAGGCCAAGCTAACCGATTCCCAGCAACCTGTCAAACCAGGTCATCGGTCATGACTTGTGACCATTTCATCGATAATTTGACGCTAAGATCACCGGTCTGCTAGGCTCCTGCTTGCAAACGGCAAGGGACCCGTATGGCCGAGAACAATGACAGATTTCCACGTGAATTCGGCAAGTATCACCTGATCGAGCGCATCGCGACCGGCGGCATGGCCGAGCTCTTCCGGGCCAAGCTATACGGCGCCGGGGGATTCGAGAAGGATCTGGCCATCAAAAAGGTGTTGCCGCAGTTCGCCAGCGATGATTCCTTCGTCCAGATGTTCATGGACGAGGCCATGATCACGGTCACCCTGAGCCACGGCAACATCGTCTCGGTGCTGGATTTCGGTGTACTGGACGGCGAGTACTACCTGGTGATGGAGTTTGTCGACGGGGTCGATCTTCTCAGTCTGGTCAAGAAATCGGTCGAGACTTCCGATCCGTTCCCTCCTCCGATCGCCAGCTATATCGCCCTTGAGATCTGTCGCGGCCTCGACTATGCCCATCGCAAGGTCGGCGCGGACGGCAATCCGCTCGAGATCGTACACCGCGACATCAGCCCGCAGAACATCCTGGTCTCCTTCGAGGGTGAGGTTAAAATTGTCGATTTCGGCATAGCCCGGGCGGCCAGCCGCATCACCTCCACCCAGGCCGGCGTAGTCAAGGGCAAGCTGGCATACATGGCTCCCGAGCAAATAGTCGGCCATAAGGTCGACCGGCGCGCCGACGTCTATTCGGTGGGCGTCACGTTGTACGAGATGCTCACCAACCGGCGTCCATTCGAGGGCGACACTCCGCAGGAAACCATAGCGCTCAGCACAAGGGGAATCTACGAGAAGCCGCACATCTTGAACCGCAAGGTCGATAAAAAGCTCTCGGCTATTGTCAGAAAGGCGATCGAGAAGAACGTCAAGAAACGCTACCGGACGGCGGGAGAGCTGGCGGCCGAACTTTCGGGCTACCTGCACCGCGCCGGTGTCTATCCAGACGCTACCACCCTGGCGGCCTTCATCCCCAAGCGCCTGCCGGACGCTCGGCCGCGCACCATCCAGCCCACTCCCATAAGGGCCATCCGCCGGGACGCGGAAACCGCGGCAGCGATCGTGCCGCCCGCGGCGAAAGAAAAGAAACCGGCCCTGTCCGAGCGCGAAGCAGTAGCCTTTCACATGCTCGATCTACCGGACTACCGTACCGAGCCGCCCGACTCCTCCCGTCCCACGGATCCGAGCCGGCCGGCCGTCGCGAAAGACGACGCGCTGCTTTCGGCCCAGACCAAGATTCTGCAGACGGACAATGAAGCGCCGGCAGTAAAACCGCCGGCCGAGAGAGATCCCGTGCTGCACTCCGCCGAGACCAAGCTCCTGCAGGAATGCGAACAGGCGCCCGCGGTCGGCGGCGAAGCCTCGAAGTACGATCCAGCCTTGCTGGCGGCCGAAACCAGGATGCTAAAGGCGACCGAACAGGCCTCCGGCTCCGGATCCGCAGAAGATCTCGCCGAGGCCTGGATGAAGGGCGAAACACGACTGCAACTGGATGCCGCGACCGAGACTCCGCCGCGGGCGCCGGTCGAGGAAAGGCCTGTCGCCACGGGAAAGCTCCAGGCAGCCGCTTTTCCCAAAAGCAACCTGGCTCTCAAGATAGCCTTGGCGTTTTTAGGCCTGATAGTGGTCGGCGCGGTGGCCTGGTTTTTCCTGACCCGGCCCCCGACAACAGAGAATTCCACCGCCCGCAAGCAGGTAGGATCCGTCGAAATCGACGCCGGCCTGATAATCGCGACCCTCGATGCGGGCGCAGAAGATCTCGACGCCGGCCGGCCCGAGGCAGCAGATCCCTCGACTGCGGCGGCCTCAGATCCCGGCTCGGCCGATGCCGGAAGCGCTGCACTCGCGCTAGATGGCGGCAAGACTCGCGTGGCTGATAAACCCTCGACAGATACCGTCAAGAAACCCGTGAAGAAGCCCACGAAGAAGCCGTTGAAGAAACCTAAAGTCAAGCATCGGGTGAAAAAGCCGCCCAGTAAGCTCGTCAGGCACGTGGTCAAGAACGTTCCAGGCAAGACCGGAACCTTGCGGATCAATTCCGAGCCCTTCTCGGTGGTCTTTTTAGGCAACAAGAAAATCGGTCCGACGCCGCAGATGAACGTCAAGCTGCCGGCCGGAAGTCACACCCTGACTTTAAAGAACGAAGCCCTCGGGTTGTCCCGACGCGTACGAGTGCGTATCGAGGCCGGCAAAGTACACACAGTCTTCGTTGACCTGAAAAAATAGAAAATATTAATAGAGCGTGCCGACAAGCGCACACAAATCTCCCGCGACCGTTCGTGCGCACATTTCCATACCCAAATTCCAGGTTGTAAAATTTTTCGCCGCCGTTTGTGTTACAATGAGCGAATTGAGAATCGAACAGGCGAGACTCAGAGTCTCAAAACCACTTGCGCGGGAGGGCGATCATGAAGAGCGTGTTCTTCGGTCGGCAGGGCTTGGTTAGCAGCTCATTTTTACAGGGGGGGGGGCATACGCCTCGCCGCCGTCTCGCTCGCGTTGATCTTCTGCTCAAGCCCGGCCGGGGCCGTCTTGCCCTGTGAGGTGCCGTTGCACGAGGTCGAATACGATGGCTGCCTGCTGCCCGACGACCCGGCCCAGCAATATCCCTGGGAAGAAGCTCCCGGCAGCCAGGGCGAGCCGTTCATCTCCGAATGTCAGCTCGTGATACCGGTGAACAGTCCGTTTGGTTTTCATTACTACCGCCGCAACGACGAGGCCTTCGCCACGGCCGAATCGTACTCGATGGAGACGATGCTTAAGGTGGAGGAGTTTTTCATCCCCGGCACATATGTCAGCGCCAGC
>DATKYQ010000034.1:0-2760 GCA_035528415.1 Myxococcota bacterium
GAGTCGGAGAACGAGCGCGAGGACTACGAGGAGTTCTTGAACGACGAGCTGCATCTGCTGGCGGAGCTGGCCCAGATCGGCGATGATTTCATGTGTTTCCACGGCGATACGCCGGTGGTTACCAGAACTGGTATCTATCCCATACGGTCGTTGGAAGGTGAGACAGTAGACGTCTTGTCAAAGGACGGGGTCTACCGTAAGGCGGAATTCAAGAGTTTTGGCGTCCAGGAGCTGTTGGAGGTTGAGTTCTCAGACGGCAGGACCGTGCTGGCCACGCCAGAACATCAATGGCACGTGCGTAAGTCCGCCGGCGGCCTGACTGTTGTCCCTACGACCAAATTGGCGGGACGGGCTATTCCGCGTACCGTCGCTCCGCGCCCGGCAAAAGGGGATGAATTCGAAGAGGGCGTTCGTCATGGCTTCGTCTTCGGTGACGGTTCAATCTACAACAAACACCGGAAGAACCCCCGGGCGGTTGCAAACTTCTTCGATGCGAAGAACCAGGCAGTGCGGCCGTACTTCGAAGGTCACGGCCGCCCGCCGAGAACTTACCATGACGGGAGACTCACCAAGATACACGGGCTCCCCCTCCATTATCGGCAGCTGCCGGCAAATGAAGCCAGCGCCGAATATTGGTACGGTTTTTTGTGCGGCTTCATGGCTGCCGACGGTCACGTGGACAAGTGGGGGTGTGCGTCGTTGGCGCAGGTGTCTAAGTCTACCCTTGAGGCAGTTGCGGCACAATTGCCTAGACTGGGGATGGTCGGTGGCCCCGTTCGTGAATACCAGAACGATTCGCGATTCGTCCGCGACGACGGCACCATCGATGAGTTTTCCGGTATGATATCTGTTCTCAACCTGTACAAGCAGTTCATGCTGCCGGGCGACTTCCTTATTCCCGCACACAGGGCTAGCTTTGAGGCCAGAGAAGATACAGAGTACGGCAATTTCCTGCGGGTGCGGTCCGTCAAACGGACCGGGATTGTTGACCAAGTCTACTGCTGCGTCGAGCCGGAAACCCACACCTTCGTAATCGGTAGCGGGGTTCTGACCGGCAATTGCTACGGCAACGTCTTCATCTCGCTCTACTTTCCGTTCGAGCGCTTTTTGATCTGCCCGAAGTGCAGCACCACTTACCATAACGAGGCCATCGATTACAAGTTCGAGTACCGCCGGCTGCACTTTAACGCCGAATGCCGCAAGTGCGGCTATCGCGGACCGTTCGGCCATGAGGACCGCCGCAGCCCCGACCACGAGCAGGTGAAGATCATCCGCTGGAACCCCAAGCAGATGAAGATGCGGGTGCACCCGGTGTCCGGATCGATCGAGTACTTCTGGGAGCTGCCTGGCCTGTTCCTGACCAAGCTTAAGGACGGTAACAAGTTTTACGTCCAGGACACGCCGTGGTCGATCCTGAGCTGTTTGAAGCCTGACGCCAAGAGCCAGATGGACACCAAGAACGTGCTCTTCAAGTTTTCACGCAACTCGATCTATCATCTGCGCGAGAC
This sequence comes from Myxococcota bacterium, assembly GCA_035528415.1. Lineage (GTDB taxonomy): Bacteria > Myxococcota > B64-G9 > B64-G9 > B64-G9 > DATKYQ01. The sequence continues at coordinate 1,509 of DATKYQ010000034.1, forward strand.
GACGCTGGCGGGCATCCCCGTAGTCGGCTGGGGCATCCCGCCCATCCTGCCGAACTTCAAGCTGGCTTACTATATCCAGGTGCTGCGCCGCTTCGACGAGGCTATCGCGCTTGACTTCATCGTGCCGCACCGGGTGATCTACCCGGAACGTGCGCCCGGCGGCGCCGACCCGCTGATGGTGGAGTCGATGAACAAGTTTGTCGGCATCATGCAGAACATGATCAAGAAGCACCGGGCCGATCCCACTACGATCCAGGTGGCGCCCTTCCCCATCGGCTACAAGATGCTCGGAGGCGAGGGCAATGCCCTTACCCCCAAAGACCAGATCGGCCTGGCCATCGATGAACTGCTGAACGCCTCCGGCTTCCCGGCCGAGCTTTACAAGGGCTCGCTGTCCATTCAGGCGTTCCCGGTGGCGCTGCGGCTTTTCGAGAAGACCTGGGGCTCCTGGGTCGCCGGCTGTAACGATCTGATTTCCTGGATACTCAAGCGGATCAGCAGGCACTTCATGTGGGGCGAGATGAGCGGCAAGCTCCGCAGCGTCACGCTGGCCGACGACATCGAGCGCAAGGCGCTGGCCCTGCAAGCCGCCGCCGGCATGGACATCTCCAAGGCGACTGCGTATAAGCCGTTCGCGATCGACTATATGGAAGAGCAGCGGCGCGTGGTCGAGGAGCAGCAGGCCGTCGCCAAGCTGCAGCAGGAAGCCATGGCCGAGCAGGAAGCGCAGCAGGGCCTCGAGGGTGCTGCTCCCGGCGGTGGCGGCGGTGCCGGCGAGATGGGCATGGGCGCGACCCCCGGCGACGTGTACCAGCAGGCGCAGCAACTGGCCCAGCAGCTCTTGTTCCAGACGCCAGAGGGCCTGCGCCGCGGCGAGCTGATCAAGATCAAGCACTCCAACCCGACGCTGCACGCGCTGGTGTTACAGCAAATGGACGAACTGCGCCAGGAAATGTCCCGCCAGGGCGGCGCCGCGATGACCGAGCAGACCAAGCAGCAGATGCAGGGCCAGGGCGGCGCCATGGTCGCCCAGGCGTCAGCCAAGGACACGCCCAGCCCCATGCTCATCGGCATACTGGTCGCCGACCAGGTACTGGGCTACTCGCACGCTGATTTGATCAAGCTGGGCCATAACGCCGCCACCGGCAGCCCCATCGCCAAACAGGCCTTCCACTTCGTCTACGCCAAAATGCGAGGCTGGGAATGAGCACGCGAGTGCATGTTGGCGAGGCTTTGAGAGGGTTTGTCAAAT
>DATKYQ010000035.1:0-121161 GCA_035528415.1 Myxococcota bacterium
CTATCTGAACCGGTCAAAACAACGCTGTCCGAAACTTCACAAACCCGCAGTACCTTACTGTCGCGAACCCCCGCTCATACCCACCCATCGGTCAAATCTGCGACTGAAATCGCTTACGAAATAATGTTGGTGCTAACACTAAGTAGCATAGCCTTCTGGCAATCATTAAGCGCCTTCTTATAATTTCCATTTTCTATGAATGCCAACGCTCTATTGCTGTATGCTTCAGCATAGTTGGGATTAATAATAATTGATTTGTTGAGATCATCAATTGCTTTGCCGATATTACACAATTCATCGTAAGAAATAGCACGATTGTAATAGGCCACCGAATAATCAGGTTTTAGTTGTATAGCCTTGTTTAGATCGTTAATGCACCTTTTATGATTACCCTTATTTGCGTAGGCAAGCCCTCTGTTGTTCAATGCCTCTGCCATATTAGGTACTAATTCTAATGCATGATCGTAATCAGAAATGGCAAGGTCATAATCGCCTTTTGTTTGAAAGGAGTTTGCCCTGTAAAAATACAAGGTCCCCTTCTCTAAAAACAATTCTTTCCCCTGAGAATATTCTAACGCTTTTGTAATGTATTCAACAGATCCATCATAATCATCTGCAGCATAACGAGCCATACCAACTGTTGATAGCGTAACAAACGAAATTACTCGCGACAGATCTTCTTGAATCTTATAACTATCAAGCAGTTTTATTGCACGCGTCCAGTCAAGCATTCTCCTGTTATGCATATGCCGTAGTTCGAGAAGGAACTCTAAATAAACAGAAAGTTTCACCATCTCCCTAGAGACACCATACCAACCCCAAATCACTATTGACGCCTTTTGCTGCATACCCTTTTCACGGGCTACAACAGATCCTTCTTTTTCTGAGATCGTTTCATCAAGAAACTCTACTTCCATATCTTTAAACTGGTTAGTTGCTATATGTAAACGACTAAGAACATTCTCCGTTACTCTATAATTATTTTGCTTTGGACCATCAATGCTGGAAACAAGAACGATAACTTTATCAGTCGAGCATAACTTATGACATATAAGATATCCACCTATACATAAACCAACTAGCAAAATGACAATTATTGCCGGAATTGTATATTTACGTCCACGAGGGTACTTCCAACGCTTCATTATTTCTGTTTTTATGCTATCTTTATTCCCTATAAATCCAATATTTCTTACGGGAATATCACGACTAAAAGTAACATAAAAAAGGATCAACAACGACAATATCGTTGAAAGAATACTCACAATAAAGATCAAGGAGTCCGTATTGCCACTAAAGTATTGTATTATAGTGGCTATTGGAGGCAGCAAAATGCCAAGCCACGCGAAGAAAGATTTTAGAAATCCGGTTAGTGAAGTTTTTTCTGGTCTCATGAAATGAAACCCATCCTCAGAAAAATGTTACACGAATAGGCGACACTGCAGAATAGGCACCAGTCGCTGTACAGTCCAATAAAAAAACAAAAGGTATGTCAGGTAGGACTGGCACCACCTCTTTAGTTATATCTCTAGAAAAAGGTTGGCTCCGAGAATCACCATGGCCGGCTTCATCATTACAGAAATCCTACCTCTTCCATTTGCCTTACTCTCTTTCCCACCACTGTCTCCTCAAAGATACGCCTTAACGTTGCGGAGAGGAGTGTCGTATGAGAGTAAGACCATGTCAAGGGGACAATCAATATTATTCAATATGATGGGTGGTATTTGACGTTGCCCCCAAAAAATGGTTCAGTTTTCGGGGAATAGGTCATTTTTCGGGCAGATATCCGGCATTCACGGTTACAATTCCGCCAGCCCCAAGTAGAATGCCCGAAGCCGACCATTCTAGGATCTTTGACCAAGTGCTGGTCGATTTCTCGGCGATGACCGTACGATTCACCACCTTGATGTTCTCTTGGTTGCACCTGTCCTCTGTTTCTATAGTGCAGCGTAGATAGGCGGCAGGCTCGTTTTTGCAAATGGCGATGTACTTTTTCTGGCCTTTCGGCTTGGATGTTTTGATGTATGTCCTGACCGGTTTATCTTCGATTCTCTCGACACTCTCGACGTGGGCGCAGGCGGAAAATGCAAAACTGGCCAACAAAAATCCGCATTTGGTAAAACCGGTCATGCTGAGTGCCCCCTTTTACCAGTCAAAATGACCTGTATCTCTTTTTAATAACTGTTCTTGACACAAAAATCACATGTCTCGTCAAGAATGTTAACGGTGTTAAGTTGCGCCGATCCCATGACCACACCAGTTTTCAAACATGTCGAGTTTAACACAACACCGTCCGGAGAGCGGGTATATTTACCGTGTAAACGCTATTTCAACTCTCGCATCACCCGAACCAAATCCCGGGGAGCGATGCCCTCGATCCGGAACCCGTCAGGAGTGACCAGGACGATATCGCCGGTCTTCGCAATTCCCTGCTTCCCACCCCGCCTCTTCTGCACCCTCTGCACGGTAGTTGTCTTCTTCGGCGCGGCACTGGTGACCTTCGGCTTCCCGGCCTTGCTCTCCCATTTCAGAATCGTGTTGTAATGCACGCCGACTTTCTTGGCGGCTTTTTCGGCGTTGGTGCCAGATTTATGCAGGTCGTGGTACTTGCCGAGCAAATTCGTTTTTTGTTTGTCGGTAAAGCGTTTTCTGGTCTTCTTGGGCATGAGGTTCTCCTTGGTTTTCAGAGCATATGCAGCACTTTCGCAAATGGATATCGAAACGCCGGCGGAAAGTCAAACCAGGTCAAAGGCGGAAACGATGACAGGGATCGCAGAGAATCGCTCTCTGTGCTACAGCGGTCTGAACGCCGTTCGGGCTGTAATCCAACGAGCGTTCCGCTATAAATGTCAGCGTCTCATGGTACTCTTGTTCCAGCCGCTCGATTGTACCGGAGAACAGGAGGCTTTCATGCAGAGCCGGAGGAGTTTTTTCAAGAGAATCCTTTTCGGCGGTGTCGTCCTCGGTCTGGGATCGGGAACCAACACGAAAGCGCAGATTAGATCTGCCGGCGTCAAGAATACTGGACTACCCAACGGCTACGCTTGGCAGCGGACGATCTTCTGCCAGTTCGCCGATCCATACTTGGCTTCCTCGATCGGCTGGCTTGCCAAGGATCTGGGCTGTGACATTTGCTGGGGCAAGCCGTTCTCGCCTGATATTTTGGCCACACCCTGCTTCATCGTGATTCTCGACCGTGGCACCCTGGAAAGAGATCAATGGGTCGAATACCTGGAATTCAGGAAAGATGTGAACGACACGACTCCCTGTATCCTGGTGGATGGCCTTGGTGACGGCAAGGGATGGGCAATTGGTGACCGCATGGAAATTCGCGATCCCGGGAACCGCGGCCATGTACACGGCATTGTCAGGCGGATCCGGGCTGCTCATCGGGCGGCTCAGGATTGGAGGCATAAGTGCTTGCCATATAGTTGAGCGTTGCTGCGTTCATCTATGGGAGATGAAACTCTACTCCTCGAACTGGTCCCTTACAGTCTCTTTGATTTCTTGCCATCGTTTTTTCAAAATTTGTGGTGGAAGTTTATCCGTTTTCAATAAATACTTGAGCGCTGCATAATATGAAGCAGCGATGAATGCACTATCATGAAACTGAGCAGGTGTGTTCGATTTGAAGGCAATTTCTTTTACGAATTCAGTTCTCGCGAGGGCCAACTCCACTGACTTGTTGAGTAACAGTTCTCGCTTCCGAGACCCGCCTTCGATGATCTTGCCAACCACCTGCGCGATTGCAACCACAAGTGCACCAGTTGCGGCCGATGTGAGAACCGTTGCCCAAGTCGACATCATTTCCCTCCTTGCACCTTTAATTGAGTGCATCTGAATGATTTCTCATTTTCCTTGTTCTCCCCCGACCCATCTCATCCGTGTTACTTTGCCAGCAGGTTGACGCTTTGATCATCAATCGCCAAGGAATGGAAATTCCCAGAGTCGCCAAGCACAGCTTCGAGCTGTGGGCTGGTAATTGCGATGCCGAGGTTTAGACGATCAGTCACAGTGTGGATTTCATGCTTTCGGTCATCAACAGTTTCCTCAGTTTCTCCAGTAATCATCTCAATTGTCTGGTTCCCGATGACCATTCCTTCAACGGACGTGTAATCCCCAAACCGAAAGACCGGTGCTCCAGACAGACCACGTGGAGCCTGAACCTGCAATTCGTAGCACAAGAGTTCAGCCCGTCCTGCCCTGAATGGCCTCATACCAACAATCGAAGACCTAAACGCCCGCACTTCGGCGCTGCGGTTCTCTGCATCCACGGCATGAGCAAATCCAATTGCAGCTATTTCTGACATAGCATCGAGTAATGAACTGGAAATTGATTGCTCTGAGATAGTAAAAACAGGATCTCTGGTCCCAAAAACTCCAACATCGTACAGCCCGTGGACGCTGAGGTGTTCAATTGCTGCGTAGACCCATTTCGCCTGGTCCAAAGAAAAATCCGGTTGCCCTACGACAAGCAAATACCCAGACTCATGCACAACTTGTATCGCGGTCTCCAAAACATGTCCGGCAGTGACGAAGCAACCATGCGACTTGCTGAAAAATGAAGAGCCGAAAACCATCAGGCTCTCGTCAGGCACGGAACCACTAATCGCGGCGACTGGAAATGTAAGAGAATAGAGTTGTTCGAACGGTGATGACAACGCAACCCCCTTGGCCAATCCTTGCTTTGTTACTTCCCGTCATGCCTTCTTGTCAATTCAACTAGATCAGTCTATTCCCAACTCGCACTTCGTACCTCCTTGGTTGGTGAGCTGACAGAGTAGCAAGGAAGCAAAGAGGAAAGCAAGGCACGTTCCCTGGAGGCCTTCACCTTGTCAGCCAGGAAGGCCGACGTGCGCGGGCCACCTGGTTTTTGGTTAGCATGGACAGCTCATTCCGCGTCCTGCACAAGTCTCCCCACAGTAGGGACAGCACTCAGGATGGGAACAATGAGGCCATTCTGAAGTTGGCGGTGGGTCGCATTCACATTTATTATATTCGTTACATATTACGTGAATAGAATCTGGACACCCAGGACTGCAGGTACCACCACATCCATCAGGGCCGCATTCCTTACCATCACATCCTGGATTGCAGCAAAGACAGACATCATGCCCACTTGTTGGGCTGTAATCACAACCGGTTGTAGTAGCGTAACCGCTTTCCTGACAACCAGTTAGACAATCGTACTCTGTCCAATCGCAATTGTTCTCACAAACAAGAATCGATGCATCACCTAGGCAAGATAGCTCACCTGCCGAGCATTCACAGGTTACGCACTTACCTGTCAATTCATCGCAAGCCTCACCTGCACCACATCCTGGCGCACATGTACCCCCGCAGCCGTCGGGACCGCATTCTTTTCCCCCGCACGATGGCGTGCATTCGCATGGCGTCTTGCATCCGGAAAAATCAGCGTTGCAACCGCAGTCGCAGTCGCCGGCTTTGTTACCTTCATTTCCGCAAGAATCGACCCAATAGGTTGCACCTTCCCTGCATAGGGTCTTAGCGTTAGGCGTGCAGTCATTCCCTCCGCTGCCGCAACCCTGCACCGCCCATGCGACGAAAAACATCCCTACCAGGCTGATCAACTTCATTTTCATTTCTGACCCCCAAAAAAAGGCAACGCAGTACTCGAATGGTGTTATTCCGGGTAATTAAACGTTACCGTCGCCAATTTCCAAACATGCCGAACGTAACACGAAGCCACCCGTAGCAGGGAAATTATCTTCAACCACTTGAACGGCACCCCCAAGGAACCGACGACGTTGAGAGGATGGGTCCTAGCTCCCATATCGCCGCCGCCGGCTCCAGGGGGCGCCTAGACCGCGATCATGTTGCAATTGCTTTTCGCGGTCAAGGATCTCGATTGGGTTGTCGTACTCCGGACGTGTCTTTCCAGGGTTCTCGCCGGCCGCCGAGACCTGTCAACGATTTTGGGATATCTGAGCATGAATACGGATCGCTTCTGAGAGCCTCCAATCGCTTCGGACCCGTACAGAGAACCTTACACATCCGAACCGCTAAGTTCAATGATTCCAACGAGGACGAATAAATGCAAGGCACAGGGCATTCCTCGTTTTTCAGGGGATTGTCCAGATTAAAATAGGCAGAAACATTGGCCTTGAAGACAAAGCCAAGCTTGTCAGTCAAGCGCAAACGGTCGGCTACATCGAAAAAAACCGGTCGTGCCCGGACTTTCGTGCTTGCCCAAGGGTCACCAGAGTCTCAAGCAGGGCTTCAATTACGGCGACGCGCTTTTTCGTGGCCCGACCAATGAAACCGGCTGCCACCTCCTTCGCATTCACAGGCGTAGAAAGCGTTGCCAGGCCATCCCGAATCGCCTGTGCTTGTTCTGCCAGGGTGGATGGCCATGGGCGCTTTCCGGTTGGGGCTTCAGCAAGCTGCCGCTTCGGCTTTGAGACCGGTTCCTCGTCAAGCATCTTCTGTTGAGTAGGTTTTTCGCTAGGCGCCTGGAACTCTGGACGGAGCCAACGAATGAGTCCATTGGCCTCTTCGGCGGCGCGGACGGCATTCAGGGCGACAAGTCGCTCTAGGATTTCCTCAGCCGTGATATCGTGAGGCCAGCCGTAAGCATCCAGAACGGCTCTGTCGAGCTCATCGTGCAGCTCTTTTAGTACACTAACCAGACCTTGTTCGTGGACAGAATGTTCTTTCTCGCTAAGTGGCTTGTCGTTACGGAGTTTTTCCAAAACATTGTATATGCCAGTCAAGGTCAGGTTCTGATATTTAGATTGCTGGACCTTTCGGTGTGCGTCAATTTGCTCAGCGAGTGCACTAATTCTTTGGTCCAATTTCTTGTGTGTTTTTGGAAATGTAAATGGCTCAAAGCACCTTGTCTTGTTATAAATCGGCCGGTCCTCAAGTGTTCCTCCAGCCGCTAGTGCCCAAGTGACATGAACTTTGCTTGATAAGACACCTAGATAGTAGGCTTCATCGAAAGCGAAGTTTACTAGCCTGTTGTCTGGAAGTACTTGTGCGTCTACGAAAACAAAGACGCGATGTTTAGAGGTCTCTGATGTACTTATAAATCGCTTAAGGCCAGCAACCGACGATCTCCATGCGGGGCGCTCCCAACCAAATCTCCACCATTTCTTTCTGATGGCATCACGTCTATTTTTCTCCCTTTGAGGTTTTACCAGATTCAAGACTCGTTGGTATGCCTCAGGAAACCGCCTAGACGCTTCATCGGCGCTGTACCCGAAAAAATCAATAACAAAGCAATTCCGACTTGTACCCATCAAATCACGGCCATTGATGTATGGATGGACGATATCGACATAGGATTCATTTTCAGAAAAGAGTTTCTGCGCTTCTTGCGGTTCAAGAACGAATCCCATTCCATAAAGCTGAACACCTGGCGAGCACAGGCCTTCGTTCGCGAGTAGAGGCTCTGCGCTGTCAAGATTTGCTCCACCTGAAAGGTCTGAATTGATGGCATCCACTTGTCTAATACCTATTTCAACTGTATCGGATGCTGACTTACCTTCGTTGACAACGTTGCCAAGCCTTCTTTGCTTGCAGGGGGCAAGGGTGCCTACAGTCATTGCGATTCTGACTGCTGCCGAACTCCCTGAGTCGACCCATGGATGGTCAGCGATCGCAAATTCAATTACGATTGGAGATTCAAGAGACCCTGTGTGATGTTCAATAACTCGACGTTGAAATATCTGCTTTATACTATTTGTTGAAATTAGACCAAATTTGTGAGCCTGTTTGGAGCTTACAGCGGACGCAGCACGATCCCACCAGTACATAACATAGTCCGCTTTCTGAGGAATGTCAGGATAGACTTTCCACAGTGCTTCGACATAGCCATCTCCCTTTGCCTGTCGAAGAAGCCAACCACCAATGAAGGGTGGGTTTCCAATAATAAAATCTACTTGTGGCCAAAGTGAAGGACGTGGGTTGACATATCGACAAATTGGTACATTGCTTTTTACATCAGGGACTTGCTTTCCAGTGACGGGATGTGTCTTGCTGGTGCTTCCATCCCGGCGTGTCACCGGCTGTCCTTCTTCATCCAGCAGCGGCTCGATGGCATCCCAAGCAAGCACCGCATCTCGGCATTCGATGTTGTGGTAAGCCTTGAGTACCGGGTCTGGAGGGTTCGCACGGCCATAGGTCCGTATGTGCCACTGCAAATAGCCAATCCACAACACCAGTTCAGCAATCGCCGCTGCCCGTGGGTTGACCTCGATACCAAGAAATTGTTGCGGTGTGACCCGGACACTCTCCATTTCCATCGCCATCTGGGTGCCACCAAGCCTGAACCGGACGTCAAGCACTTCCGCTTCAAGTTCCTTCATTTTCGCCAACGTGACGTAAAGGAAGTTGCCGCTCCCGCATGCAGGATCGAGCACCCGCGTCGTCGCCAACCGTTGCAGGAATCCGTCCACTTGCGCCAGCGCTTTGTCCAAACCATCCTCTTCCGCTAGCAATACTGCGGCGGTCTTCACTGCTTCCCACTCCCCCCTCATTGGCTTCATAATGGTTGGTTCAACCAAGCGTTCCACATAAGCTCGCGGTGTGTAGTGAGCGCCCAGTTTGTGTCGCTCCAACGGATTGAGGGCGCGCTCCAGAAGCGTACCAAAAATTGCCGGTTCCACTTCGCGCCAGTCAGCCCGGGCCGCTTCGCTCAGTAGTTCGATTTGGTCACGATTAAGCGCCAGCGCTGTGACGTCCTCAAACAAGCCACCATTAAACCGCGGGATCTTTGTGTGAAGGATGCCGGAAAGACCACCCTTGTTCATCGTCTTCCACAGTTGTTCAACCAGCGGTTTGAAACTCTCGGGCTCTTTGAGCAAATCCTCCAGGAGCTTCGTGAAGCTCAGTTCAGGCAGGAGTCCTACATCTTCGGCAAACATGGTAAAAAGTGCTCGCATCAAAAAGCTGGCTACTACCGCAGGGTCGTGCTGCCCTTCAAGGGATTGGGACAGCCGTGCCAGCCGGTCGGCGATTTCGCGGGTAACCCGTGCACTGTGAAGCGCGGGGTCAAGTGCGTTAGGGTCAGTCCAAACCTGCTTCAGGAGTTCCCGCACTTCTGGCTTGGCCAAGTCATCTATTTTGAACCTGTACTTGGACGGGTCGGGAAAAGGTACGTAGTGTCCTCCACTGCGCGTGAACTCCGCGTACAGGTCGATTGTGTAGCCGATGTCAAGAACGACTAAGAACGGAGGACGTCCACCTTCAGTCAACTCCTCCGGGGGTAAGCCCCGAGCATAATTCTGCGCTTGCTGCTTAGCCTTTTCTAGGGTGGTGTCCCATCCTCCAGTGCCGCGAACTGCCGTCCCCTTTTTACGGGTCTTCTGTCTCTTGGTCGCTGCCTCCGAGAGTGGCTTTTCTCCTTCTGGCTTGTCACTGCCCTGCTTGGCTTCCAGAACAAAACAGCCGCGTTTGTAGAGGTCAATGAACCCTGTCTCCCCATGGGGGAGTGGGACTGCCTTGTCGAAAACATAAGCGTTTTCAGACTCAACAGGCTTTTTGGGATCTGGAGGAACCAACTCCAGAAGGACACATAACTCGGACAGGAAGGGCTGGCAGTTGCCGCGTTCCCCGGATCCTGATGGCTTCCATCGTTCGATGAATCCTTGTGGCGATATAGTCATTCGGCCCTCTCCCAACATGGAAATAGGATGTTGCCTCTGGATATTCTCACAACGGGCAAAACAATACGCATTGTTGTGGTCATTTGGTAGTGAAATGAGAGAACGTCGCAACCTTCCGCTTAGCAACCATGAGCTTTTTGCCATCAAGGCTTGTCTGCGACCGGCCCACACGACGCTCTCTTGTCCAAACGACCCCCAATCGAAATCTACACCTAGACAGCAGAACGGTAGTGCATCTTCCCCGAACGCACCCCAGGATTCCTCTTTTTTCGCCCCATTGAATCAGTCAAAACATCCTGTCAGAATTACGACGAACCCCGCTTCGCTTGCACGAGAACCGTTGACCCTGGATCAAGGCCCTTCTTCGCCAGCAACACGGGGATGCTCTCGTCATCGACAAAACCGCCAAGCTGCAAATCATTAATTCCAAGGTCGAAAGCAGCCTGAACCGTTTCTCCAAATGCCAGTCCACGGTAAAACGCCGATGCGAACATTCGAGCTGCGACGTCATTCTACAACAAAAAAAAGACGAGGCCCAACCCAGGCGCGCTCGTCTCCCTGAATCATCCAGGATTCACCATCCCCGCCCCGCTCAAGATGTAAGCCAAGCCGACAACGAAACGCAGCCGGCATCGTCACAACTTTCGCATGCGCAGCCTTGTCTATCGCCGAAGAAGCCCGTGCCCACATGCACAGGTGAATCCCGGCGATGAGAACCATGACTCCAAGGCGAGGCAAGAGCTTCGTCGCCCCACAAACCTACAAGTCTTCGTTTGCACCACTCTCCTTCCCGGCCTTGCCCCGAATCTGCAGCTTTCCGTTGATCGGCAACGCATCCAGGTACACGTTGAAAGACCCGTCGCGATTGAGGAAACAAGCTCCGACTTTGATCCAGAAGGACTTCTCGATGCCCTCTTTTTCGACAATCGTGAAGACGTCCATTACGTTGGCAGTTCTATTTCCATTCATGGAGATATGCCTCCTTTCTCTCCAGGTTGACAACATCGACGACGGGCACCGGATCATCGAGCCTTGCGACATGAACCATGTCCGTCGCAATCGGCGCCAGCGACGTTGCGCATCGTTTGCCCGCATTCGACCCGACCCCAATAACGAACCACGAGACGCCTTCGACCCGGGTGAGCATGTTCGCCGCTTCGACTGTCTCGGCTTCGAGATGGGATTCGCCGTCCGTGATGACGACGACGTCGGCTTGCTTCATCGTGGGCGAGGTTTTGATGATATCTATGGCCCGGCGGACAGGTACATCGAAGTCGGTACCTCCGCCACATCCATGGTCGAGTGCTTCCTGGATGTCAGCGGCGTTCGCTTTCCCGGCGGGAATCGAAACCTATCGGACGATATTTTTCTGAAACGCAACAAGATGCCAGGCCCGTTTTTGCCACGTCGCCGTGGTCATGAGGGCCAAGCAGACAGCCTTGCTCCAAGTGTCCTTTTTATGAAGTGGTGCGTAACATGTACCCGCGGTTCTCGATTCAGTCAGGGCGGCGCCGAGGTACCGAGATGACGCTGGCGACGGACGAGAGCTGGGCCCGGACCATCGAGGAAGTCCTCAGCAGCGGGCAGAAGCATGTCGCCTATCTGAAGCGGATCTCGGTGTCGTTTTCCAGGCCGGAAGATCACCTTAATTAGCGGTCACTGGTTGGAAAAGAGGCCCGTGTAATGTTGGAAGAGACTCGCCGGGCCGTCGACTAGGCCGTGGAAATATCCTTCTAAAACTACACAGGCTGTGACCAGTGCCGACACGGTGGACCCCCCTACAGAGGGGTCCACCGTGACTTGGAAAATCCTCTGGTTTTTCCACACTGCTCACAGCCTCTACGACTGGTTTCTATGTTTTCTTTCAAACGTAAAAAAACAGGACAGATTCAAACCGGCGGCTAAACGAAGTCCCCTTCGTGAATCAACGGCCGAAAAACCTGGCGCGGAATTCTTCTCGGGCCACGTTGGCGACGGCATTTTCCGGCCCGTTTCCCAGGTTGCATTCTACTGTTCAAATCAAGTCAGCGGCGAAGCCCTTTAGGCACTTTCCGAAGTGACTTCCGGCCTCGCGATTGAGCCCCGAATAGAACCAGGCGATGCCCGCCGCCAGGCCGAAAACAAAAGCCACCAGGACGTTCGCTATGATGCCGGCATTGAGCATGAATGAGTGATTACGGACGGTCTACCGGACCCGCGTTTAAGTCGATACGGGCCCCAGATTCCTCATCAGAATTTATCCAAAAGATGAAGCCTGTTGCGCGCCTCGACCTCGGCCCTGGAGTAGATGTCCTTGATCATGCGGGCCTTGTCGCCACGCACCGCCTTGAGGGATTCGTGATCGAATTCCCGGACCAAAATCTCCTCCATGGCAAGCAAGGTGCTGAACATGTCGATGGCGATTTCCGGGTCAAATTCGAGATCGCGCTTGCCCTCCAGCCGCTCCATTTCCCGGATGATAAACTCGCGGGCGAGCTCACCGACGGTAACTCTCTTGGTCAGCGCATGCTTCATCAATCGACGATGGTAATCCTCTGCAATTCTCACGGTGACATGCTTATCCAGGCTCATGAAAAACTCCTTTCCTCAGTTTCGTTGTAGACATTTTGTAGACAACTCAAGTTGTTGTAATGACGGGTGTAATATCGAGATACGCATCAGAATTAATACAAGAGGTCTACACCCCAATGCTCTTGGTACAATTGTAGACGCCGCAATTATCCGTGATATTACAGATGGTTGGCGACTCACGTACCACAAGCGGAGCTTGCGTGGGGTGTGGAAGATTACATAGGGGGCCGGGGGCGAGCCCCCGGATCCCCTTACGGTGTGTGCGCGACAGTGCGAATCAACTGCATACTTTGCGAAAAATGTGTGTGCGCTCTCTCTACATTCGCGTTCCATGATTTCCGGCACGATTGCAGTTTCCGTGCCGATGCCGTGACTACGGCGTTGGCTGCGTCGGGGCGATCTCGTTTTCGGTCGAATGCTACCACCTCGACGTGGACGTTCGCGGATGGAATGCCGACTGGCTCAACATTCACGACTACTTCACCCCCGGCTCTCTGCGTCCGGACAACTGGAGCGTTTTGGAGCGTTTTGGAGCGGGCCCTTCTCACTTCGCTCCAATACGCTCCAGTCGCCGGCTCGTTGCCGGGCGGATACGGTGAGTGCCGGTCGCGTGCCAGGTTGTTTTTCGGCCGCTTGTAGGATTCCTGGCCTTTTGGCACGGGTATTGCTGAAGCTGTACCCCAACCCTCACACCCGAACAACGGGTGCCGCGGGAAGGCGCGGCAACCAAACCATGCAAGGAGCTGTCTCGTGAGCGTAGTCGAGCCAACAGGAAAAACAGGAACAATGAACACGACCTTCAAGTCGCAGGATCGATCCGTTAAAGACACCTCCGTCGTCGAATGGTGCGAGCCACGGGTATGCGATATTCCGGCCGTGACCATCGGCATCGTTACCGCGGTCTACGACCAAACGGATCCAAAATCTTCGAAGGACGCTGAGAAAAAGATCTTGTCGCTCGCGGTCGAATCGTCATCCGGCCCCGTCAAAGCCGTGTTGAGCAGAAACACGTTAAGAGTTGGTGCTGGCCCAAGCAACGACCTGGTAATTGATGACATGTATGTTTCCAAATTCCACTGCTGCTTCTTTAGAAATGACGGCGCCTGGTACGTCAAGGATCTGGACAGCACCAACGGCACCTTCGTAAACGACGAGAAGATCACCGTGAAGGAAATTACCCCGGGCATGGTCGTACGGGTTGGTCTTGTGAATCTTTGCGTCCTGACCGGCAGGAAGGACGTGGATTTTCCCGGATACAGCGGAATCATCTCAGAGGACCCCGCGATGAAGAAAGTGTTCGTGGCGAAAAACTGCTCTGCTGTCCAGGCACCTTCTGGCACGGATGTTGCCTATGTACGGAGTGACATGAGTGACACTGCGAATAATCAGAGCAGAAGATTCGACGACATCCAGAGAGAAGTCACAATCAGGACCAAGGCGGCGATCAATGTCGTGCAGATGGCAAAGTCCCTCGGCTTTCTCGACAGATTAGTGAACATACTGTCAGGGAGCTGTGGTAAACTCCTGGGCAACGCTACCGATTCGCCGCGCCCTGGAGAAAGGAGAAAAGAAAAATGGCGCGGCCAAGAAAAGGTTACCGGGTCAGAGGGCCATATCGACACGGAAGAAGATGGAGAATCGAGCTTATCGGAGATGGGGGACGATCTGTGGAATCGTTTCCAACAAAAGATGAGGCGGAAAAAGCGGCGATAGCGGCACGGAGGAGAATTCCGGGAGTCATGAGCGCCGCTCAGGCCGTTGAGGAGTTCGAAAAACATATGAGAGACCGGGGCAACAAGGAAAGCTCAATCTCGACCACGCTCTTCCGCCTATGGACCTGGCTCGAGCCGTCCGCACCTGTCAATAGCTACACCAACTCCGAGCTGCAGAAAATCTACGACCGCCGATCTAGGGAAGTCTCTGCCGCCACGCACCAAAAAGAACTTGCAAATATAAAACTGATGTTCAAGTGGCTGAAGGATCGGGCCGTGGTCACAAAATCCCCCGCGGAAGGCATCGAGCCGGTCGGAAAAAAGAACAAGGGTAAAAAGCAGCTCCGCAGGGCGGAGGCTAGGCGGTTCTACCAGGTCGCCTTGAAAAAGGCAGAGACTGGTGACGACGGCGCGACGGCCGCTCTGGCTGTCCTGCTGCTGGGTCTCCGGTCGGATGAAATCCGCTCTCGAAAAGCGAGAGACGTCGATGTGGATTCGGACGGCGTATTGTTGTGGATCCCTGAGGGGAAAACTGACACGGCGGTGAGAAGGCTGGAAGTGCCGGAGCCCTTGGCCGGCATACTCGCCGACCGGGTCCGTGGAAAGTCGCCAATCGACTTGCTGTTCCCCTCACCCGCCTGTCCGGGTGAATACATGGTCCGGACCTGGCTGATCAAGGTGGTGAACCGCATCTGCAAGGAGGCTGAGGTGCCGAGGGTTTGCCCTCACGGGCTTCGAGGCACCTGGGCCACACTGACCACCGATGCCGGCGTCTCGGGGCACGTGATAGCCCGGGAAATGGGTCACACGACCTATGCCATGACGGAGAAGCACTACCTGGAGCACGGAGCGAAGCAGCGGGCCAAGACAAAGAAGATGCTCACCGTGATCGAAGGCGGAAGGCAAAAGAATTGGTGACGAAACCTTTAAGTTTCGTCACCAAGGGAGTTAACTCCTTGGATTTACTGGTGGAAAAGCGGTCGTACAAACCCGCGCTCCTTGTAGACCGCACGGAAGCCCGCATGCCTGGGCCGCGGCAGTCCTGCCGCGCGCAACACCTTGAATGCATGTGAGAGATCGCTTGCGGCCACGCGTACAGCGAAACCGTCGGCCGATTTTTCGGCGGCCTTGTCAGAATCGATGCCCGACTCCGCCAGGGCAAGCACGATCTCGTTGGCCTCGCCCTCCATCAAACCGCCTTGCAAGGTGCTCCTGCATCCGGCAAGTCCGATAAGCATTATCAGTGGAATGCAGCTAACGGCCTTCATCTCGGATCTTCTCCTTTTCCGGCTTGCTTAGACTTGCATGCTCCATACCCGGCGCACGCTCGACACGCCCTCTTCGACAACCTTGTTTATCAGGCTAATCTCCTCGCTGAGCCGATATACCTCCGCCTGCATGGCCAGAAGCTCACGCGGCCGGAAGGTCGCGCCCTTGCGGGCCTCGGCAATGATCCGATCCAGTCTGCGGCCCCCGTCCTGGAGGCGGGTCAACAATTCGCCTGCCGGGTTCGCACTCAGTGGCGACGGCGCGGGCCCGTGCCCGATTGTCGGCTTCGAGAGCACCTCGCTGAAGCGCTCTCCGCGCGGGCGCGGCTGTCCCGCCTTGCCCACCGGGCTTGCGCCGCTGGTTGCGGCTAACGAGGCTGGATTTATCGCTGCCACCTTGCACTCCTAGCGGATGTTACCGATAGCCGTCTTGGCCATCTCGTGGCGTACTTTCATTACATTTGAAGCGGCTGAAAAGGTCTGACTCTCCTCGTTCATCTTTCTCTGCAGTGCCAGCAGCCTGAGCGAGTTATTGAGCCCTTCCTGTTGCATCTGCTCCTGCGCCCGCAGCAGGGCCCACTTGTCGCCGCTCGATCCGCCGACGGCCTGACCCACACCTGCGCTGACGACGTCGGCCACCGCCGAGATGAACGACCCGCCGGGCAGGACGTTGGCCGCTAAGCGCGCGCCGTTGGCCACGACCCCAACCGCACGCTGCGCGCCACGCTTGAGCATCGAACCAAAGTCGTTCTGCGGCGTCTGTCGTCCACGGGCCGGTTCGACCGAGAGGTTTACGGAAACATTCTTGATAGGCATTACCATCTGACACCTCCTTGTTGAACCTTGCGCTTGAGCAAGAGTCGTGCCAGCTGAGCGTGCACGCTTAGTTTCCCAATGTTGACGAGCTGTTCTGAAAGTCGCCACGCAAACTCAATACCCGCGAGGTGACCGGATTCCGGACACCGTGGCCGAATTAACTACACCAAGGTCCAGATCGGATACATAGGTGACAGATTAAACCGGGAACATGGGTAACACTTATGGGCTGATGAAGGGAGGTAACCAGAATTAGATCGCATTCAACTCACGACGCGTCGCCTTCCCCTCCTTCGGAATCTCTGTCTCCGTACCAACCGCCGTCAGGCTCGCAATAACAATCAAGATGATTGTAACCGCAATCGAATTGTTCATCCTTGCAAATGCAAGTCAAGAAGTATATGGGCCCACATCTTCCCCAGCAAGAATCGAGCGGCGGCTCGTTATACGAACAGGACAGATAGCCTTCACATGGATCACCTGACTCGGGTGATTCCACTGGACATTCTTTAGCCACTTCGATGTTGTTTCCATTGCACCCGGCTAAACCCACCGAGACGAGTGCCATCGCCGCCCATACGAAAAAAAGAACGACAGTCAAACAAATCTTGCGGATTCTGTGTTGATTTCTTTTCATGACACCCTGTCTGATTTCTATTTCTCTATTGGCGCACCAACAAATGGCCCTGCTTCATCATTTTCCACAAGTCTAACATAAAACATCGTTCGTGTTGTCAGGTGTTGTGACTTTTCGCGATCATGGATCCCCTGTCTCAGGTGCTGTCTCAGGTGCCATTCAAATGGGTTGCACATTGTGACAGGGTTGTGTCCGGAAAATTCGGACAGGTGTACTTATCCAGTACACGCTCTGCCTGCGCAACTGCGTAAAATTGCACAATCTTGGATAATGGCACGAGTGTTGCTTTGCCAGTTGTGCGAGCGTGCGGCATGGGGTCGCACGAATGACAGAGGAGAAACCAATGAGGACATTGGCAATTGCAGGTTCAATATTAACAGTATTTTTAATGGTAGGATGCGGAGGGAATTCGGATTTCCCAGAAACTGACTCCGGCTCCGACCCGGACAACAGCCTCGGTAGCAACTGCGTCAAGGGAGGAACCTTCCGCGGCAATATCAATGCCCTGGATAAAACACCCATTTATGGAAACGTCGAATCCTACTTTTGTGAGGTGGAGCTCACTTTAATGACTCCAGATAGATTCGTGCTATCCTTCAGTTTCGACAATTACTATCCAGACTGGGCCTACGGAAACTGCTACTTCCGCGAGACACACATCCTGACAGGAAAAGCCTACTGCGACGGCACGTTGATACCGAACGAGGAGGACACAGCACTTTACTTCGACGGCGAAGAAATTGGAGGTGATTTCGAGGATTTCCGTTACGAGTACCACTTCAATGCCGCCAGGGGATCATCAAGTGGCTGCCAATAGCCTGACTGGATCCCGGACACTTGTATAGATTTCCGGGCCGTGCTATGTACCTCTTAAATTCACTCTAAAGACGAGAGGCTATAATGCTAGACCAAATCAAGAAAGCGGCCATCAACCAGGCCATGAAACTGATGACCAATCCCAAGGTTGGAAAAATTCTCTCAGACCCGCGCTTCATGAACGCGATCGGCAAGGGTTTCGAGATGCACGGCCAGATCCGCGATCACGTCGAGGGCAAGCTGCGTCACCTGGCCGATTCGCTCAACCTGGTATCCAAGGAAGAGTTTTCCAACCTGGATCGCAAGATCAACCAGGTCAAGACGGGTCTCGAAGACCTGACATCCAAACTTGACAGCGTCGCTAAAAAGAGCGCCGCCCGCAAGAAGAAGGCCAGCGCCAAGAAGCCCGCCGACGCCGTCTGATATCTAACTCATGCAACGCCTGTCCGCCTTCATCTGCCTGTTGCTCGCGGTCACGGCCGCGGCCCAGGACCGGCCGCCTGTCAAGTTGAGCGGCTGGGTGACCGGGATGAAGGCGACCGACACGGCCTTCGTGAAGATCGAGGGCCCCGTCGTCTCCCGGACCACCACCAAGCCCTCCGGAAAATGGAGCGTCGAGGTTACGCAGCCCGGGAAATACCGGGTGACGCTCAGTGCGGATAACTACACTTTCCGGCCGGCCGAGCGCTGGGTGACGCTGGCTTCGGGCAACCGCGGGGCGATAAATTTTCGGGCGGCGGGAAATGTGCCCGCCACGGGTGCGGCGGAAATAACCGGGCGTGTCATCGGACTGGCTGGTGGAAAAAATGCCGAGATCCAGGCCGTCGGCCCCAACGAGTTGCGAGCCGTCACCAAAGCCGGAGGCGGCTTCAAGCTGCAAGGCGCCCTACCGGGAAGATATACGGTCATGCCGCGTCTGCCGGGCTTCCGGTTCAAACCCGCCAGCAGGAAGATCACCGTAAAGAGAGGCAAGAGCAACAAGGTTCGCTTCAAGGCGATCAAGATTGTCAAAAGAACGGAGCACAAACCATGGATGAGCGGTACAGTCTCCGGGCTCGAACCCGGAGAGATCGCCATCATCCGTGGGTTCGGCCAACGGCGATTTACTCACAAAGTAACCCGCAACGGCCGCTACGAAATCAACGAGATCAGGAAAGGACGCTACCGTATCTGGATAAGCGTGCCGCACTGCGATGCTTGCGGCTATATTCCCGGACCATTGAAAGCCGACATCATCCAGCGCGGCAAGACCAGGATCGATTTCGAAATCATCCACCGTTAGAAGTGCAAACCAAGCAGACTACTTTGTGCCGAACAGGCGGTCGCCTGCGTCGCCCAGACCCGGCAGGATATAGCCGTTCTGGTTGAGCTTCTCGTCGAGGCCGGCGGTATAAATGTCAACCTTGGGATAGCGGGCTTCGACGTTCTTGACCCCTTCCGGGGCGGCAACCATACAGATCACCCTGATATCCTCGCAGGCCGCCCCGGCCAGCAGATCGATGGTGGCCAGCAGTGAATTCCCGGTGGCCAGCATGGGGTCGATGATCACGGCCGTGCGCCGCGAGATGTCGGTCGACAGCTTCTGGTAGTAGCTGACCGGCTCGAGGGTTTCTTCGTTGCGATACAACCCGACCACGTTGACCCGGGCGGAAGGGATCAGATCGAGCACTCCTTGCAACATGCCGATGCCCGCCCTGAGGATCGGCACTACGGCCACCTTCTTGCCCGAGATCTTCTCGACCTCCACGCGGCCCATCCAGCCATCGATCTCCACCTTCTCCAGTTCCAGCACCCGGAAGGCCTCGTAGGCCAGCAGGTTGGTGATTTCCCGAGTCAGGTCACGAAACAACGATGTGGAAGTATCGGCCCGGCGCAACAAGCCAAGCTTGTGACGGACCAGCGGGTGGGAAACGATATGCAAGGGCACGGGGCACCTCCTGGTGACAAGGTCTGAACCTCGCCGAAAGCTACCACATCCGTTTGACCTTGAGAAGCCCGCGTGTTTTCATGTCGCCTGCGCTGAAAGGAGGATGTCTGCGATGCGAACGTGTTCGAAACTACTTCTATTCCTGTTTGCCTCTCTCACCTGCCTGGCCGCCGGCGGCGCCCGGGCGTCGGAGGGGCGCCTGCTGCGCTTTCCCGATATCTCGGCAGACCAGGTAGCCTTCGTCTATGCCAATGATATCTGGGTGGCCCCACGCTCAGGCGGCATGGCCGGCAAACTGACATCCCATCCGGGCCAGGAGTGGTTTCCGCGTTTCTCGCCCGACGGAAAGCAAATCGCCTTCACCGGAGACTACGACGGCAACCGCGAGGTTTACGTCATGCCTGCCTCGGGCGGAGAGCCTGTGCGGCTGACTTTCAACCCCGACATCATGGCCGCTGTCCCGGATCGCTTCGGCCCCGACAACATCGTCATCGGCTGGACCCGCGGCGGACGCATCATTTTCCGCTCGCGGCGCGACCAGTGGGACATCTTCATGGGCCGTCCCTGGACGGTCTCGCCCAAGGGCGGGCTACCCGAGCCGATGCCGCTGCCCTGGTCGGGTTTTCTATCGTATTCGCCGGACGGCAAGCGCCTGGCCTACAACCCGACCTTCCGCGAGTTTCGCACCTGGAAACACTACCGCGGCGGCATGGCGCAGGACATTTACATCCACGACCTGGCCAACGGGCGCGAGCAGCGCATCACCGATTACGAGGGCGTCGACGACTATCCGATGTGGAGCGGCGACAGTATTTATTTCGTCTCGGAGCGTGACGGCCGCGCCAACCTGTTCGTTTTCGATCTCAAGAGCAAAAAGACCAGCCAGCTGACTCATTTTACAGACTTCGACATTAAGTTCCCCTCGCTGGGGCCCGGCGCCATCGTCTTCGAGTTGGGAGGCGTCCTGCAGACTTTCGACCTTGCCTCGGGCAAGACGCAGAAGATCAACATCCAGGTTCCTTCCGACAGGCCCTACACCCGCCCGCACCTGGTACAGGCGGACAAGTTCATTTCGGAGTTCTCGCTGGCGCCCGACGCCAAGCGGGCGCTTGTCGTAGCGCGCGGCGAGTTGTTCGCCGTGCCTGCCGAGAAGGGCGAGGCGCGCAACCTGACCCGCACCTCGGGCGCCCGTGAACGCTATGCCCAGTGGTCTCCCGACGGAAAGTACATAGCCTACCTCTCGGACGAAAGCGGCGAATACGACATCTACATCCGCTCCGGCGACGGCAAGGGCCTGCCCATGCGAATTACGCGCAACGCCGATTGTTTTCGTTTTCAACTGGTCTGGTCGCCGGATTCTACGAAACTCTTGTTCGCTGACAAAAACCTGCGCCTGTTCATGGTCGATATCGACCAGAAGAAAACCAGCCTGATAGACAAAGGCGAATACTGGGAGATTCGCAACTATTCATGGTCGCCCGACAGCCGCTGGGTGGCCTATGACAAGTTCGGCGAAAATTATTTCGGATCCATTTTCCTGTATGACACCAAGACGAAGAAGACAGCAATGGTGACCGATTGGCTGACCAATGATAGCAACCCGGTCTTCGATCCGGACGGAAAGTACCTGTACTTCCTGTCCGATCGCGATCTGAACGCCACCATGGCCGGTTACGAGTCAAACTTCATCTATCTGCGCTCCGGCCGCCCGTTTGCCGTCACCCTGGCGGCCGACCTGCCCTCGCCTTTCGCACCCGAGAGCGACGAGACCGCGATCGGCGAGATAAAAAAGAAAGAAGATGACTCAAAGGAAAAAACGAAAACCAAAAAGAAAGTCACCGTTAAGGTCGATCTTTTGGGAATCGGCTCGCGGGCCGTGGCCTTCCCAGTCGAACCGGGCAACTATTCTTCACTCGCTGCTGTCAGCGGCAAGGTGTTGTGGATGTCGAAGCCTGCACCGCAACTCTCCGGCAAGCCGCCGTTCAAAGGCTCGCTTCACATCTTCGACATGAAGAAGCGCAAGGACGAGCAGGTGTACAGTCCAGTCGATAACTACGATCTTGCGGCCAATGGCGAGAAGCTGATCTACAAGAGTGAGAAAAATTATTACATCGTTGACGTCAAGGCCGACCAGAAGCCCGGCAAGGATATCAAGCCGCTTAAACTTTCCGGCATGCAGCTCATGCTCGATCCGCGCGCCGAGTGGCGCCAGATCTTCTTCGAGGCCTGGCGCCTCGATCGCGACTACTACTTCGCCAAGAACATGGGCGGTCGAGACTGGAAGGCCATCCGCGACAGGTTCGCCGTCCTGCTGCCGTATGTCGCCCACCGCTCGGACCTGGTCTACCTGATCGGCGAGATGATCGGTGAGCTGGGCACCGGCCACTCCTACGTCGGCGGCGGCGACGCCCCGAGCGCCGCGCCCATCAGCGTGGGCCTGCTGGGCGCCGACCTGCAGGCCGATCCCGCCAGCGGTCGATACCGCATCGCGCGTATCTTTGAGGGTCAGAACTGGAACGAGGAGCGTCGTTCGCCCCTGACCGAGCCGGGGCTGGGCGTCAATGCCGGCGATTACATCCTGGAGATCAACGGCGTCGATCTCAAGGTTCCAACCCACCCCGGGAGCCTGCTTCTCAACAGGGCCGGAAAGCAAACGCCGCTATTGATAAACCATATCCCGAGCAGGTCGGGCGCCCGCGAGATTGTCGTCGTTCCGATCGCCTATGACAGCGGCCTGCGCTATTACAACTGGATCGAGGCCAACCGGCGCTACGTGGCCAAGAAGACCGGCGGCCGGGTGGGTTACATTCACCTGCCCGACATGGGCTCTCAAGGCTTGAACGAGTTCGTGCGCAGTTTCTATCCGCAGGTGCGCAAGCAGGGCCTGGTGATAGACGTGCGCTGGAACGGGGGCGGTTTTGTCAGCCAGATGATCCTCGAGCGCCTCAGGCGCGTGCTGGCCGGCATGGACGCCCCGCGCAACGCCAAGCCCGGCACCTACCCCAACGCCGTTCATTACGGCCCCAAGGTCTGCCTGCTGAACCAGTGGTCGGCCTCGGACGGCGATCTGTTTCCGCACTTCTTCAGGCGCTTCGGCCTGGGTAAGCTCATAGGCAAGCGCTCCTGGGGCGGCGTGGTAGGCATCCGCGGAGCGCCCAACCTGGTGGACGGAGGCTACGTCTTCACCCCCGAGTTCGCCTTCTACGACACCAGCAGCAAGTGGATGATAGAAAACCACGGGGTAGACCCGGATATAGAGTTGGAAAACACGCCAACGGAAATACTGGCGGGTAAGGACGCTCAGTTGGACAAGGCTATCGAAATAGTCATGCAGGAGCTATCCAAGAAGACCTACGAGCTACCGCCCCGACCGGCTGATCCGATCAAGCACTAATCTTCGACTTTGATGATCTCTAATCGACGATCCGCGCAAGGACTACCTTGAGATAGTCTCCCTCATCGAAGGCCAGCAGGCGGGGATGGTCGGCCGGGGCTCCCCAGCGATCGAGCACCTGGATGATTGTATCCGTCTGGCGGGCGGCATCGAGAATTGTCTTCTCGAAAGCTTGGCGGTCAATGTGGCTCGAGCACGAGGCGGCCAGGTAATAGCCGCCCTTGGGGATAAGTTCTAAAGCGCCGCGGTGCAAGGCCCGATAGCCTCTGAGTGAAGCCAGTACTTTTGATTCCCTTGGGGCAAAGCTGGGGGGATCGGCCACAATCAGATCGTAGCGAGCCCGGCGCGCGGCGGCATTGGTCAGAAACTCGGCTACCTCACAGGCATGCCCGCTGTGTCCGGCCGGATCGAGACCGTTGTCTCGCCAGTTCTGATTGGCTTGCTCGATAGCGGCCGGGGCAATGTCTACGGTTTCAACCGTCTCGGCGCCTGCCAAACCTGCCGCCACCGAGAAGCCGCCTGTGTAACCATACAAGTTGAGCACGGTTAATCCCGTGGCCAACTTACGGACCTGCCAGCGCGAGTCGCGGTGATCGAGAAACAAGCCCGTCTTCTGGCCGTGTATCAAGTCGGCCTGCATGCGCATACCGTGCTCTAAAACCGCGACCGGCTTCTCCGGCAGCCGACCGAGTTCGGCTGACAGACTGCGTTCAGTGCGCCGGCCGGTCTGGAGCAGCAGATTGTGAACCTGACGTTGTTCTAAGACTTTTTTCAGGGTATTTACGATGTTTGTCTTGAAGGTGATCATCCCCTGTCCATCGAACTGCAAGACGGCATATTCCGCATAGACGTCGCAGACCACACCCGGCAAGCGATCACCTTCGCCATGCAGCAGGCGATAGGTGTTGGTTTCGGGAGGCACGACTCTGTCTCGCAGAACTGCTGCCGCCTCGATGCGTCTGGCAAAAAGAGCATCATCTATCGCTTCGTCCCGAGTAGTCATGACTCGCAACCCGATCGGTCCGGAATCGGTGATTCCGCGGGCCACGAAATTGCCCAGTTTGTCAAAAACAGCGGCAATCCGGCCGGGGCCGAAACCGGGTCCATCGAGCGCATCTTTGAATACCCAGGGGTGTCCCTCGGCAATTACCCGGCCGAGCGCTTTTTTGAGTTTCAGCTTGAGTTCTTGTGATCCAGTCATGATCAGGCATTCGCCGCTATAAAAGCCCTTCCGAATCCCTCCTTTAAAATCTATAATATCCGCTTGACCGGCACAGTCTAGCAGAAAAACACGTAGGGAGAGGCGGGAACGGTGCCTCCGTCCCCTCTTCTCCTCCTCGGTTCTACTTCCCTGCAACTGATTCAAGAACCAGCCTGTTGGAACTAAGACTCCTGAACTCGTCAGTCAACAGCTTCATTTGTTGGAAATGTTTGGTCTCAACCAGGTGCTTGCCCTGGACGAGAATGCGCCGAATCGTTAGCCGATCATCTCCGGTCCTGGTGCACGAGGTCTGGAATTCGAGCCCGGCAACTTCCAATTTGTTGCTTTGGTTGCAGCCCTGGGGAAGCAGACCAAACCGCAGCCCCTCCGGCAGAACAAAAGTCGATTCGACTTCATCTCTCCATGCGTATTGAAAGCGTAGTGCATATGGCCTGGAGCTGTCTTCGATCTTTGGACAATTTGTGTAAATAAAGGGATTGAGTGAGATGAACATCTGGGAACCCGAGGATTTCAGGCTGCCCGAGAGCCGATATACAAGCGTAAATAACAGGTTCTTCTCTAGGTTCGTATCCAGATTCTCGACTTTGAAGGACTTCAACCTGGCGTTTGGCGCCACGGCATGCAGCAACTCGGATAAAAGTTTCTCTCTCTGCCTGTCTGTCCGCGTTCCAAATCTCCGCCGCATTTCCAGCGCTATGTTTCCAGACATTGACCAGGTTTCTTCAAGATCAAGAATGCCGTCTGCCTGAACTTTTATAACGACATTGCGCCGAAATACGTTCTGATCTGCCGTGCTTCGTTCTAGGACTCGCCACTCGCCTTTTTTTCCATCGGTCCACATGGCCATGCGCCCTTCGAACTCAAACGGGATTTTTCCAAAAGGTACAAACCTGTCTGAAACGTCGATTAATGTTCCATCTTCGAGGGACAGAAATACCTGGCTGAATTGTTCGAGTGTCACAAGTTTGGGGTCTGCCTCGAAGAGATCCGGGTGAGTCGTCAAGATCACCTTTGAATACAGTCCCTTGCCATACAAGAGCATCCAGGTAAGAGCTGCCGCTCTTTCGACCGTCGCCTGCCTGGTCTTAAGAATATCAGGCAGTCCAAGTGTCGGCTGCTCCGAGTAAGGATACCTCAGAGATAGCTCCTTGGGATCTCTTATCGCAATGTTTTTCTTGATCCAGTCATGGATGTGTTCGGCGATTTCTTTATGCTCCTTGACGTTGCCGGTTATATCGTCGGCAATCTTGTCGAAGCCGTACTGTAAACTCTTGCCTCGGGTTATCCATTTGAAATACACCCGCCCCAATGAATGCATGCTCTTTGTCTTCATGACCATGAACACACGCAAGTTCGTCATCAGCTCAGAACTCAGAATCATATGAGGCACTGTTTTGACAGTGGGCAGGTTGCGAATCGTGAAGCTTCGAAACAGGCCATTAGGTGAAAAATTCTTGGAATCGACAAACGTCTTTTCGATTTTTTCCACAGGCAGCCGATGTGGGTTGTTGATCACGAACTTCAAGACCGAATTCCATGTAGGTCTCGGGTACACGAAGCGAGAGAGGAGAACCGGTGCATCCGGATGGCTGAAATCCCAAGACCAGACGTAACCGCGGCGGGTGTACTGGTATGACAGGATATCCCCTGGACTGAGATCGGGAAAAATAAGTGCCGTCTCATATAGATCCAGCGGTTGCGAGGGGCTCGGGAAAGCGTTCTTCACAAGGACCTTTTTCTTGATATCGGCCTGAGAGAGTGTTTTTTTCTCGCCGTTTGGTTTGATGACAGATGCATCAAGCCTGAGCAGGTCACCCAGATGTTGAACGAAGATGGTCCCGTACTTTTCAGTGGCCGCCCTCGTCAGGAGCTTCAACTCAACTACCCGCGTGAAAGCGTGTAAAATGTCGGGATGGGACATCACCCCGGGCGGCGTAAAGTGAACCCAGCCTATATCGTGAATGTAAACAGCATGTGTTTGTGAGAGTTGCTGACTATCCAAAGAGGGAGACATGGATTCGTCCGGCACGAGCCGAATACGAACATCCGGAGCGCAGGCAGTGAACACGACTAGACACATCCAGGCACTAACCCGGAATCTCATTCTCACAATCTTCTCTCCAGACTATTTCAACTACAAATGTGGAGAAGATCAAATTATCCTTATCTCAGATGAATTTCAATCCGCCGGGATCGGGAAACATCTGCTGGACATTGGCTGGCTGGGCCGTCACGGGCGGTCCATCCGAGCCGGGGCGTCCACCGTGGCCCGAGTTGCCCATTCTTCCGCTGCGTCCCTGTCGGCCGCCGCTGTAGCTGTTTCCGCCGCTGCCGGAAGCGCCGGCCGAGCCGGCTGAACCCGCCGGCCCGGCCCCGTTGCTGACCTTTATCAGCTTGGCCAGTTCCGGGTGATTGGCGGCGAAATGCACGACCACTCTTCCGCCGTTGCCTCCGTCACCCCCGTCGGCGCCGTCGCCTCCATCGGCGCCGTCTCCCGCTGATCCTGCCGGCGCGCCGGTTCCACCGTGGCCGCCCCGGCCGCCGAAGCCGCCGCTGCCTCCCGAGCCTCCCGGCCCGCCGGAGGCCTTGATGGTCAGCTCTCCACCACCCGCGGGATCGAGCAACACCGTTCGCGTCAGATTGCCCGCTGATTGATCCGTCGCCCGCGCCAGAACCAATTCTTCTCCGGCCGGCCCGCTGATCTTGGCGACGTCGACCGTCAAGTCGTGGCCGTTGCCGCCAGGCCCGCCTCTGCCGCCGCTGCCGCCCCTGAGCCCGTTCTCTCCGTTGC
The DNA here is from genome assembly GCA_035528415.1 of Myxococcota bacterium. GTDB lineage: Bacteria > Myxococcota > B64-G9 > B64-G9 > B64-G9 > DATKYQ01. The sequence continues at coordinate 26,784 of DATKYQ010000035.1, forward strand.
CGCCCGGACGGGCGTATGAGCCCGAACTCGATTCGCTTTGCCCGTCACGACCGGCCTGCCCCGACAACCCCGCCTGACCCGGCTGGCCCGGCGCGCCGCCAAAGTCTGCGATCACTCCGCATTTGAAGTTGAGACCCACCTCGAACTTGCCCTCCAGGCCCGCGGCTTGCTTCGAGGTGACCGTGACCTCCACTTTGCGGCCGAGCAACTCGAGGCCGGTGTTGGGAACAACCAGGATGCCGTCCTGGAGGCCGATCTTGCCAAAGTTCGAGCTGAAGTCGAAGTCCTCGAACGTCAAGTGACCCTTCTTCAGCGTCTTTCCGGCGGCATCGTAGGCCCAGGTCGTCATCGTCTTCTGGCCCTCTATGTCGGCCGTGACCAGCAGTTGAACCGGCGCCCCGGCACAGACTTCGGCCGAGCCGTCCGCGGCCGCAAGATGCAAGGCTGTCACCTTCTTGTCCTCCAGCGTCTCGGTTCCCTCGATGGCCCGTTTGAGCCAGGCGCAACCAGAGATGGCCTGCGCAAAAAACAAAACGCTCAACAGTACGCAGAATTTCTTCATGACAACCTCCATTTTTTCAGAACGAATCTCATTTAATACCGGAAGCTTTTCTAATCTTCTCAATATCAGACTTACGGATGAATTTGACCAGATTCTGCCAAATCGAGTGAAAACCATAGCCGCCCGTGGTCATCTCCCGGATGGCTTCTTCCTTGGTCCAACCTTGGAAAACTATACGGTAGTAGGCCGTCATCATGCCCGTGCGGTCGGAGCCGTGCTGGCAATGGACGAACACCGGTCGCTTGGCGGGATCGGCAAGGATCTTCAAGAAGGCGACCACGTCCTCTTCCTCGGGGTGAAACGTCGAGAACTTGATGTGACGGTAGTTCATGGAGGTTTTGTCCAGTTCCTCCCTTTCGGAGTGCAGGGCTCGCAGGTTGACGACCGTCTTGACGCCCAGCTTGACAAGCTCCGCGAATCCCAGATCCTCCGGCTGCGCGCCGCGATACAGATCGTCGCTCACCTTGAACAAGTTCGGAAGGCCGGGCTTCTCGAGAGAAGTTGCCCATTTGACCGGACGCTTTTCGCTATCCTTAGCGGCCTGGCCGGCGATAACAGCCCCGCCACACGCGAAAGACAGACAGGCCAAGCACATTCCGGCAAAAAACTTCTTGCTAACCGCGTTCATGGTTTACCTCCCGCCCCCGGGCGCCAGCAATGGTATGGCGAAGCATAGCATCTCAACAATTGGACGTACAAGTGCCATGGCTGCCAGGACTTGTACGATTTGGGTTGACCATGGCACTAGAGTCGCTTTAGTATTCGCTCGTGATGAAGAAGGGAAATCGCCAGAAAGCCTCGAGCGAGACCCTCAACCAGCGCGGTGTCGATCTTGCCGATCGCGGCTGGCTGGACGAGGCTCTGCGCGAGTTCGGTATGGCCATCGAGGCCGACGCCAACTCGCCTTTCCCCAGACTCAACCGCGCAAGCGTCCTTTTAGAACAGGAGCGCAAGGTCGAGGCCTTGGAGGATCTGCTGGCCGCCGCCCGCCTGGCGCCCGATGAGCCGGCGACCCGTTACCACCTGGGCGTGTTTCTCACCCGCGTCGGTCCCGAACTCGCCATCGAGCAGTTTTCCAAGGCCCTCGATCAGGATCCCGAACACATCGATGTCCTTATCCAGATGGGAGTTGCCCGGGCCGATCGCGGCGAGTTGAGCGAGGCGGAGAAATACTTACGCAAGGCTTTCGAGATCGACAACAGCGACCCGCTGGTGAATCGTGAACTGGGCATGTTGCTTATGGAACTCGGCTCGGTTCACGAGGCCATAGGTCATTTGAAAATCGCCCAGTCCTACTTCCCCGATGACCCGGAGTACATGATCGACCTGGGAATGGCCTACATCCAGGCCGGATTCTACGACCAGGCCGAGCGAGTCATGATCAACGTACTGCAGAAAGAGAGCAGTAACTTCCATGCCCATTACAACCTGGCAGCCATTTACGCAGACTGGGGCAAAACCGACGCCTCCTGTGACCACCTGGCTAAAGCGGCAGAGCGGGAGCCTTTGCGTGTGGGCGAATGGGCCAGAGACGATCGCATGTTTGACAAGATCAGGGCTGACCACAGGTTCAGAAAGCTGATCGAGAAGGCCACGCTACCAGATGTTGGGTAGGTAAATATCTCACCCACGTGCCCTTGTTTTTTGCTTTACAGCCAGATCCTCGTGTGATAAGAATATTTTTTACTGATTTCCTTGATGATCAATGAGGTATGAGAATTGACATTGAAGTACATTATAATACGTTGCATTATATTTACCCGGTAACAGTATGAAGATACGCCGGCTCGACATCGTAGGTTTCAAATCTTTCGCCGACGCATCCTGCCTGCGCTTCGACGACGGTACTACCGGCATCGTCGGCCCCAACGGCTGCGGCAAGAGCAATGTTGTGGACGCCATTCGATGGGTCATGGGCGAGCAGAGCGCCCGTCGCCTGCGCGGCAAGAATATGGAAGACGTCGTCTTCGCAGGCTCCGAGACCAAACCGCCCATGGGTATGGCTGAGGTTCGTCTTACATTCGAAAACGACGGCCGCAACATCCCCCCGGAGTATGCTGCCTACTCCGAGATAACCGTGGGCCGGTGCCTGTTCAGATCCGGCGAGAGCGAATACTCTATCAATCGAACTCCCTGCCGCCTGCTCGACGTCCAGGAGCTTTTCATGGGCACCGGCGTGGGCACCAGGGCCTACTCGATTATCGGCCAGGGTACCATCGGCCTGCTGATCAGCCAGAAACCGATCGAGCGCCGGGCGTTGATCGAGGAGGCCGCCGGCGTCAGCAAGTACAACTCGCGCAAGCGCGTCGCCGAGAGAAAGATGGAGCAGACCCGCCAGAACCTGCTGCGGGTCAACGATGTCATCGCCGAGATCAAGCGCAACATCAACTCGCTGAAGCGTCAGGCTGGCAAGGCAGCTCGTTACAACAAGATCCGCAGCCAGCTCAGAGAAATCGATCTGCACCAGGCCGCCTATACCTGCCTCGAGTTGACCGCCAACCGGAGCCACCTCGAAGCAAAGCAGGTCAGGCTGACTGACAACTCATCACAGGCGGGAGCCGAGTTGTCCCGGCTCGAGGCATCTGTTGAGCAAAAGCGTACCCGCCTTCTCGACGATGAGCGGCGCATCTCGCAAAAAAGCGAGGAACTGCTCTCTATCGACAACCAGATCAAGCTCAACGAGAAGAACATCGAATTCCTCACCCGCGAGGTCGAATCACTGAACGAGCACGGCCAGCGTTCGGCTCGCGAAATAGAAGATCTGCGATCTGAAGCCGCTAAATTGGCCGGGGTAATGGAGAAGGCCAGGCGTGAGCTTGTCGATCTGCGCGACACATCCCAGGCGGCCCAAGCAAGGCTGAGAGAAAAGGAGAACGCCCACCATGCCCAGCAGACCAAGGTGGACGAGCTTCTTTCGCTGATCGACTCCGACCTGCGCATACAGCGCGACCTCTCGGAACAAGCCGGAGAACTACGCAGCCGCGTCTCCGGCCTCGATCAGCGCCTGGTAGATCTCGAAGGACGGCTGGGCCAGGTGCAGGCCGAACATGCTGCCCTGAGCAAGAACTACTCGGAGCTTTCTGAAAATAGCCATACTCAAACCGAGAAGCTGAACCACTCGCGCCAACTGCAACTCGATCTTGCCCAGCGGCGCGAATCGTCTGAGAACTCGCTGGCCGAGTTGCAAGCTCAGGCCAAGGAAAACGAAGCCAAGCTGATGGCCCTACGCGACGAGATCAACACCCGCCGCTCCCGCCTGGAGTCTTTGTCAGAAATCGAGCACAACTACGAAGGCTGCCTGAGCGGCGTTCAGTGGGTCATGAAGAACGCCCAGGCCAAGCGGGACGAATCCCAGGTTCTGGGGCTGGTTGCCGACATCCTCCAGGCTCCCCCTCGTTACGAGACGGCCGTGCAGGCGGTTCTGGGTGACCGATTGCAGAGCGTGGTGGTCAAGTCCCAGGGTGCCGGTCTCCAGGCCGTTGACTACCTGAAAAGTGAATCCGAGGGACGCTCATCGTTCATTCCCCTCTCGCTGCGGGACTCCGCTCAGGCGGACCTGTCCACCGTCAAGGGCCCTGGTGTCATAGGCCCCATGCGCGAACTGGTCAACTACCAGGAACAATACGATCCCGTTGTTCGCTACCTGATCGGTGACGTCATGATCATCGAGGATTTACCGCGGGCTATGGAAATCTGGACGAACAACGGCCACAAGGCAACCCTGGTAACCCTGGACGGCGACGTACTCGAGCCCCAGGGCGTCCTGACGGGCGGATCACTCGAGGGCTCGGGTACTCGTCTTCTGCATAACAAGCGAGAGATACGCGAACTCGCAGACAAGCTCAAAGATCTCGAGGCCGAGTACCGAATGGTGCAAGATCGACACGGCAAGCTGAAGGCCCAGCTGGCCGTGATGGACACAATGCTCGAAAGCCTGCGGCAAAACTCGCACGAGGAAGAAATCCAGATAGTCGATCAACAGAAAGATCTGAGCCATATGCACCAGCAGGTTGAGAGCATCGCCGGTAGGTTATCAAAACTCGACGGCGACCGGCAGGATCTTCAAGAGCGTATAGATGTCAACAAGCGCGAGCGAGAGAGCTGCCGCCTGGAGATCGAGGAGAACTCGGCCGGCCTTGCGGCTCGCGAGGATGCGATTCGCGCAAGCCGCGAAAAGGCCAGTGCCCAGAAACACAGCCTGGCGGTCCTGGGCCAGGAGGTCATAGATCTCAAGGTACAGGCAGCCGCAACCGTCGGGCGCAGCGAGGCGGCCCAGCGCAATCTGGATCATGTCGCCCATTCGCTGACCGAGATCGGACAGCGTATCGAACGCCGTAAAAACGACATAACCAGCGGCAACCTTCAATCGACGCAGGGCCAACAACAGATACGCATAAATCGCGAAGATATCTCGGATTCGCTAACGCATCATGAAGCCCTCCATAGCGAAATCGGCGCGAGTCGCGACGCTTACGAGGTACTGCTGGCCGAAGTTCGAGGGGAAGAGGCCAGCTTCAAGGAGCAACGCAGGGATCACGAGAGCCTCACACAGGAACTGACTGAAGCCGTGACGCGGCTACGCGAGATCGAGATCGAACTTTCGCACCTGTCGTCCGACGTACAGCGCGCTCATAAAACCGATCTGGCCGCCTGCCTGTCCGTCTACCACTTGCTGCCTCCGCCTTCCGCAGAACAACTCGAACGGGCCGAGAAACTAAGAAATACACTTGAACGCATGGGTGACGTCAACCCGCACGCCGTAGAGTACTACGAGGAAAACGTGCAGCGATTCGAGTTCCTCAGCACACAGAGCCAGGATCTCGACGACTCACTGCAGAAACTGCACCGGGTGATCGTCAAGATCAACCGCACCAGCCGCAAGCGTTTCCGCGAGGCATTCGAAGCCATCAACGCAAAGTTCATAGAAATCTATCCGCAGCTCTTCAACGGCGGCAAGGGCCGGCTCAAGCTCGAGGAAACACAGGACATCCTCGAGGCCGGCGTGGATATCATCGTACAGCCTCCCGGAAAGAAGCTGCAGAACATGGAGTTACTCTCGGGCGGTGAAAAAGCCCTGACCTCGGTTGCCCTGCTGTTTTCAATCTTTTTGGTCAAGCCGACCCCTTTCTGCCTGCTCGACGAGGTCGATGCCCCTCTCGATGACTCCAATCTCGACCGAGTCAACGTCATGGTGCGCGAAATGGCCAAGAGCAGTCAGTTCATCCTGATCACCCATAGTAAGCGCACCATGGAGATTGTCGACAGGCTCTACGGCATCACCATGGAAGAGCCGGGTATCTCCAAGGTGGTTTCCGTAAAGCTAAAAGAAGACGACGAACTCTTGAAGCGGGTGGGCTGAGGCGCCGCTCTCATGAATCTGATCTCTGCTTTCTTGCCAAGTTCATTAATCGACAGGTTGGCCGCGGCGAGCGAGTCTACAAGCGGGCAGTCCGGCGGGGATACATTCGTCATCATTCTGCTTGGCCTGGTGCTGCTTTTTTTCGCCTGGCTTATCGTGGCGGCCGTACGAAAGAAACTTTCCTCCTCTCGTCGCAGGATGGGCGAGTACACCGAGGACGAGCAGGAAGCGGCCCGCACTGCCAAGCTGTGGGCAGAGGCCCGGCGCAAGTCTGAAGGCGAGGAAGAAGAGGAAGAAGAGGCGCCGGACGAAGCCGTAGACATCCAGACCGAACTGATGGCCAAGGCGCGCGAGCGCCACGAGGAAAAAGGGGCGGCCGCCTCCGAGGTTCCAGCAACCGTCGAGAAGGCTCCCCCGGCAGAAAAAGCAGTGCCTGCGCCGCGGACACTCGAAGAAGGCCTCGGGAAGACCCGCTCGGGATTCGTCTCCCGTCTCGGCAAGATGTTCGGCAGGTCTTCGATCGACGCAGACGATATCGAGGAGATCGAGGAGATTCTTTTCACCGCCGACATCGGCGTGCGCACTTCCCAAAAACTGATCGACGCCCTTCAAGGAGAAGCTGACCGGAAAGACCGCGCCGACCCTGGCAAGCTGCAGCTGATCCTCATGGAACACATCGAAAGGATGCTGTCGGTTGCCGCGCCGCCTCTGGAGATCGAGAGCGCTCGGCCATTCGTAATCCTGGTAGTGGGCGTCAACGGGACCGGCAAGACCACTACCATCGGCAAGCTGGCAGTGAAACTGGCAAAGGACGGCAAGAAAGTCATTCTGGCCGCGGCCGACACTTTCCGGGCGGCCGCCAGGGAGCAAATCGAGGTCTGGGGTAAGCGGGCCGGCGTCCAGGTCATCGGCGGCCAGGAGGGCGCCGATCCGGCATCGATAATCTTCGACGCCATCAGCGCCGCCAAGAGCCAGGGGGCGGACGTCGTCATCGCCGACACCGCCGGCCGACTGCACACCAAGGTCAATCTCATAGAAGAGTTACGCAAGGTGCGCCGGGTGTGCGGCAAAGCCATGCAAGGCGCACCGCACGAAGTGCTTCTGGTGCTGGACGCCACGACCGGTCAGAACGCCATCAACCAGGCCAAGCAGTTCAACAAGGCGCTGGACGTCACCGGGATAGCGCTAACCAAGCTCGACGGCACGGCCAAGGGCGGTATCATCATCGGAGTCTGCGACACCTTCGGCATACCGGTGCGCTACATCGGCATTGGCGAACAGGTGGACGACCTGCGTCCTTTCGACCCCACCGCGTTCGTCAAGGCGCTCTTCAGCTGATTTTTCTGTAAGTCTATTTTGCTTTCATTTTATCGAGGATTTCCCGGTAACGCTTGTCGGAGCGCAGATTTGTCAGATCCGAGTCTTGCTCCATGGCTTCGTGCTCGGCATAGCCGTTGAGCGCGGCGATGTGCAGGTAGCGAAACGCCAGGGATTTCTTCTTCAGCAACGAATATATGCAAGCCATGTTGTAGTAGGCGTCGCCGAAGTTGGGATCCACTTCGAGCGCTTTCTTGTAGTAGCTCAGCGCCTCCTCGTAGTCGCCGCGGGCGTAATAGGTTACGCCGATACCGTTGAAAGCCTCGGGACGTGTAGGGTTCTTTTCGGTGGCCTGGTAGAAGTACTTTCGGGCGCGCTCGAAAAAGCCGGCGTCCATCTGGGCGGCGCCTTGCTTCATGACTACGTTCCAGTCGCCGGCGTTCTTCTCGAAGTCCTTGGGGTCGAGCGGTTTTACCTCTTCTTCCAGTTGCCGACCGTTCTCGTCGACCAGAGCTGTCGCCTTTTCCTCGACTGCAGTTCCTGTATCGGCTTTCTCGACCAGCGACTTTGGCGGCCTGGGACGCAGCTTGCGCATTACCAAACCGTCGCCCTTGCCCTTGCCCCCGATAGTGCACTGGGTGGTCTTGTAGTGGGCGGCCCCGGAAAGCACGCGCCCGGCACGGGCCGCCAGCATCAGCATCGGCGCCCAGTCGCTGCCGCCGCACTCCTGACCCTTGAGACAATAGCGCCACTTGCCGCTCAGGCTGTCTTCCAGCATTACCCCCTTGAGAATTAGGTCCCCTTTCTTGAATCGGCAGGTAGTTGAAACCCAGATCAACTTGCCGCTAACTTTCTTTCCTTCCTGCGACACACGGATGACTCCCATGCGCGTGGCCCACTTGCCGCCGAGTTCCAACGCTTGTCCAGACACGGGCCGGCAAGCCGTCAGCGCAACCAAGAATACGAACATATAGAATGCCTGGCCGCTTCTTCGTATCATGACCGCTACCTCCCGATACCGCCCAGCTACGCCTGCGCCTTTTCGATAGTAGCGCGAACCCGGCCCTCCACCACCGCCTGCATCAGCTTGCGCACCTTGGGATACCTGCGCAGGATGCCCTCCATGTCCGAGTTCAGCAGGGAAATGATCTCGACTTCGTCCAGCGCCGCGACCGTCGCGGTCCTGGGACAGCCGGTCAGCAACGACACTTCGCCGAAATAAGCCCCGCGGGACAGTTGGGCTAGTTCCACCGAGCTTTGTTTGCCGGCGGTAACAACCCTGACGGTTCCGGACATCAACAGGAAAAACTCCTGGCCTTCATCACCCTCGCGGATAATCACCTGTCCGGCGGCGTATTTTTGCAAGCGCCCGGATTTGTATACCAGGGCCAGGTCATTTTCATCGACCTTCTTGAACAAGTGGCTGCTTGAAACAAATGCGCACACCGGCAAGTTGCCGGAGATTGGTTCACCGATCCTGTCGACGCTCATTTCCAACTCGACCTCTCAGTCATCTTCAAGAACTCGTTTAAAGATAATTTCGGTTCTGGCCAGCAGTAGATCGGGGTCGAAGCAGTTATCGACCCCATCTCGGCCCAGGCTTTTTACGACTTCCCGGTCTCGTTCGAGCAGGCTCTTCAGGTTTTCGCCCGTGTCCCAGGATTCCAGCGCCGCCCGCTGCACCAGCGTGTATGCCTTTTCCCGCTGCATGCCTGCCTTGACCAGTGCCAGCAGCACGCTCTGGCTGAAAACCAGTCCGCCGGTCATGGCCAGGTTATGACGCATTCTATCGGCATTAACGACCAGGCCCTCGATGATACGGGTCATGCGGGCCAGGGCATAGTCGCAAAGGATGGTAGCGTCCGGCCCGATGACACGCTCGACGCTCGAGTGCGAAATGTCTCGCTCGTGCCACAGGGCTACGTTTTCCAGCGCCGCTGAGGCGTACGATCTGAGCAAGCGGGCCACCCCGGTCAGGTTCTCGCAGCCGATCGGGTTTTTCTTGTGAGGCATGGCCGACGAGCCGCGCTGCCCTTTCTTGAAAGGCTCCATGACTTCGGCCACCTCGGTGCGCTGCAAGTGCCTGATGTTCACGGCCATCTTCTCCAACGTGGCGCCCAGGTTGGCCAAGGCACAGAACATCTCGGCATGCCGATCGCGTTGAACGATCTGATTCGAAACCGGGGCGTTCTTCAGGCCCAGGCTTTTACAAACACTCTCCTCGACGGCAGGGGGTAGATGAGCGAAGGTCCCCACGGCTCCCGAGACCTTGCCCGTGGCCACCGAATCCCGGGCGGCCTCCAGCCTGCGGCGCTGCCGGCCCAGCTCGGCATACCAGACCAGCAACGTAAGCCCGAAGGTAATCGGTTCGGCATGGATGCCGTGGCTGCGGCCCACCATCACCGTACGCCTGTGCCGGCGCGCCTGCACGCCGACGGCCTGGCGAAGAGCATCGAGACCGTTGAGAATCGCGTCCATGGCCCGGGATAGCTGGATTGCCAAGCCGGTGTCCAGCACGTCCGAGCTGGTCATGCCCAGGTGCAAATAGCGGGCTTCGGGCCCCATGCGCCTTTCGAGATGGGTTAAAAAGGCGATCACGTCGTGGCGAGTTTCGGCCTCGATCTTGGCGATCTCGGCCACGTCGGAGTCATTGATCTCCCATTGGGCCGCCCTGAGTTTGTGGGCCACCTCGGAGGGAACCAGCCCCTCGGCAGCCATCGCCTCGCAGGCACAAAGTTCGACCTCCATCCAGATCGAAAAACGCTCTCGATCGCTCCACAGCCTGCCCATCTCCGGCCGGGTGTATCTCGATATCACGCTCAGCCCCTTTGCAAGATCATCGCATCTGCAGCATAGCCAAAACAAGGGGGGTTGACAAGACCGTACAGTCAAGGAAACAATGGCAACCTTGGCGGAAGTTTACTTTTTCCAGCGGCTCATAACCAGTGGAGGTTAACATGCCCATCGATTTTCCCAGCGATGAGTGGACCACGGCCTACCAGGAGGCACTCAACGCCTCCGAGTCTTACAAGGAGGCCGGCAAGAACTGGACCCACGGCCCGATTGCCTTGGTGGTAAAGGCCGAGCCCACAATCGGTGTCGAGCAGGATACGGCTTTCATTCTCGATCTGCACCAGGGGGTCTGCCGCAAGGCCTGGATCAGCGATCTCGAAGAGGCCAACAAGCAACCCTTCGTCATCACCGGCAGCTATGCCCAGTGGAAGATGGTAATGCGCAAGCAACTCGATCCGATCAAGGGCATGATGCAGGGCAAACTCAGGCTCAAGGGCAACTTGCCGATCATCGTGCGCTTCGTCAAGGCGGCCCAGGAGTTGGTCGAAGCCACCTCCAAGGTCGACACACGTTTTCTCGACGAATAGACCGGGACCGGACATGAGCTACGACGCCGATCTGAACTTTGTTTTCGCGCACACCCCCAAGCTAACGTTCGGGGCAAACGTAGTCGCCGAATTGGGAACATCGCTGTCCGAGATGGGTCATTCCCGGGCAGTAGTCGTGACCGACAAGTTCCTGGCCGAGAAGACGGACATGCTCGAGCGGGTCAAGAAATCCCTCGCTGGCCGCTTCGCAGGAGCCTTCACCGATGTCATTCCAGATCCCACGGCCGATTCCATTGATCTGGGCGCGGCCTATGCCAAGCGGCAGTCTGCCGATGTCCTGATCTCACTCGGCGGCGGCAGCGCGATCGACACCGCCAAGGGCATGGCCGTTGTGCTCACCGAGGGAGGAAAGATTCTCGATCACGAGGGATACCATGCATTGACCCGGCCCCAGACGCCGCACGTAGCCATACCCACCACCGCCGGCACCGGTTCAGAGATGACCATGGTCCTGGTGGTCAAAGATCCCGCCCGCGGACAGAAGACCTTCATCGGCTCCTATTTCCTGCACCCCGACCTGGCCGTGCTGGATCCCACCCTGACCGTCGGACTGCCGGCCAAGTTGACCGCGGCCACAGGCATGGACGCCATGTCGCATGCCATAGAGAGCCTGCTTTCGAACCTGCGCAATCCTTTCTCGGATGGTTACTCTTTAGAGGCCATCCGCATCATTTCGACAAACTTAAAGCGCTGCCTCGACAAGCCCGACGATCTGCTTGCCCGCGGACAGATGCTGATCGCCGCCGCCATCGCGGGATCCGCATTTTCAAATGCCATGGTGGTTCTGAACCACGCTTTAGCCCACACGGTGGGCGCCAAGTACCACATCCACCACGGCACGGCCAACGCCATGTTCCTGCCGCACACCATGCGCTTTTTCACCGACGTCTCGGCCGACAGGCTTGCCCTGGTCGCCGGTGCCCTGGGGATTAGCACCTCGGGCATCACCGACGAGCAGGCCGCCCTCCAGGCGGCCGATCGCATCGAGGAATTTAACAAGGAAATCGGCTTGACCGACCGTCTTTCTGATTACGGCGTAACCGAGGCCGACCTGCCGGCGATAGCCGATATGGCGCTGACTGACGGCTCAATAATCTACAGCCCCAAGCCGGTTTTCGACCTCGACGAGATCGCCTCAGTGGCCCGCAAGGCCCTGTAGGATGAGATTCCCGTGAGCGACCCGACGATCAAAGTCGACCGGAGTGCCCAGGAGAACGGCCTGGCATTAATGCTTGCCGATCTGCTGAGCCAGAACATCGAGCAGCACCCGGCCAAGATCAAGCATTTCAGGCGCCTCAATGGAAACGTATGCATAACGGCCAAGGATGCAGAGGTGACGCTGACAATGGTCTTTGACCGGGGGAACTGCGTCGTTCACGACGGCATTCTCGGTAAACCGAAACTGAGCATAGAAACCGATTCCGAAGCCGTCCTCGGCCTATCAACCGTCCCGCTCAGGGTCGGGCTGCCGGACATTTTCAATAAACAAGGTCGTGCCATGCTCGGCCAAATATTGTCCGGTAAAATCAAGATCAAGGGTCTCCTTTTCCATCCCCTCATGCTGGTAGCCCTAACCAACGTTTTCTCGGTGAACTGACACTCGAACTTGCCAGCCGGTGACTTCAGCCTGACGGTCACGGTGAACTAACGCCGTACAATCTGTTCTTCTCGATATAGGCAATCACGCTGCGGGGCAGCATTCCGGCCACGGATTCGCCTGCATCCAGCCTGGCGCGGATGGCCGTGGACGAGATCCCCGGAAACAGCGCGGGCGACACCTGCCAACCGCCTTCGGGTATCGGACAATCGGGCCGCGCCAAAACCAGGATGGGATATTTTTCGCGGATGCGGTCGAAGTCTTTCCAGGCGTTGATCTCCGGCAGGATGTCTGAGCCAATCACCAGCGTGAAATCATGCTGCGGATGGTGGGCGGCTAGATAGGCAAACGTGTCCACGGTGAGATTGGCGCCTTCGCCACAGGCGGCACGTTCGACTTCCGAGACCACCACCCTGCCCGCGAAAAGACGCGCGCACAGCGCGCACATGGCGACCCGCTGCTCGAAATCGACCAGTTCCTTTAAAAAAGCGTGACGGTAACAGGGCATCATCCAGACGCGCTCGAAGCCCTCGGCCTCCAACAGGTACAGGCAGGCCAATTGGTGTGCAAGGTGCGGGGGGTTGAACGACCCGCCCAACAAGGCGATCTTCATGCGGCATCTCCCCCGTATAAAAGAAACTCGCCTCGCGCTTGCCCGAATGCTGCTGCCTGTTCTTGCAAGCGACTCCAGAGATCTCTACAATCGGCGCCGCTTTCGAGCGCCAGGCGCACCTCGTCCGTGCCGCACAAAAGGTCAATGGCCGGCCGGTCGCTAACGAATTCATACGGTTCGGTCCGCCACGAAAACTGATCGGGTGCAATCTCCAGCAAAGTTCGCAGAAGTTCGAGGCCGAAGCGAAAGGGCTCAAAGACATGTCTATCTGTCACGTGAACCTGGATACCATGACAATTCTTGCCCCTTAACTTCTGAAAAGTAGGCTTGAATGTCACAGGTCTGAAGCGCGCTCCCGCGCCGACACGCCCGGCCATCATCCGTGAAAGTCTCCTGGCGTCGATCCAGGGTGCGCCAACCAGTTCGAATGGCCTGGTGGTGCCCCGGCCCTCGGAAATATTGGTGGCCTCCACCAGGCAGGACCCGGGATAAACCATGGCCGTATCCAGGCTGGGCATGTTCGGAGACGGCATCACCCACGGTAGTCCGGTCTGATCGAACCACATCTCACGGCGCCAGCCTTTCATTTCGATGACTGTCAGCTCGATGTCCATGCCTTTAGACGCCAGGCGGGCCATCTCGCCGATGGTCAACCCGTGGCGCACCGGCACGGGAAACTCGCCCACAAACGAGTGAAAACCCTCTCCGAGCAGCGGCCCTTCCAACATCTTGCCGCCAAGCGGGTTCGGCCGGTCAAGGACGACGACAGCCACTCCGGCCCGGGCGCAAGCCCTCATGCTGTACAGCATGCTGGCTGCATAGGTGTAGTAACGACTGCCGATGTCCTGCAGGTCGACGACCAGGAGATCGATCTGATCCAGTAGTTCCGGCCCGGGGCTCAGGTCTTCGATCGACTTTCCATACAAGCTGACGATCGGGATCTCCCGACCGCCCTGATGCTCGACAGCCTGCATGTCCTGGGAGCCGCCCGACAATCCATGCTCGGGCCCCATCAGCAATCGCAGGTCGAGACCGGCATCCAGAAAAATGCTCTGCGCGTGCACCAACTCGCCGTTCACGGATGCGGCATGCGCCAGCAGGCCCAGCCTGCGATCCCTCAACAGATCGAATCCCCTATCGATCAACACATCGAGACCGCTTTGGATTTTCACCTGTTCCCCCTGGGCTACTCTCCCGGTTTCAAGGTCAGCTGGAAATCGTAGGTTGCGCCGAACCCCTTTGGAAATAGCGAGCGACGCAGGTTCCACAGCGCGCAAATATCAAGTAGCTGATCACCGATGGTGTTCTTGGCCATCGTAACCCCGGAAACCTCGCCCTCGTTACTGAGCGTGACCTTGATCAACATATCGCCTCTCAATTTCGGACTTTTCTTCAGACGTTCCTTGTACACCTTGGCAATCTGTTTGCGGTTCAAGTTAAAGACGCTACTCGGACTCTTGCCCGCGATGCGCTCTTTCAATATCTGAAAACGATCAAAGAGTCTGTCACGGATTTCAATGGCCTTCTCGTTCCTTTCATCCGCTGCCATGATCTGCTCTGTCAACTCGATCGCCTTGGAGAACTCGCCACCCTTGTCGAAAATAGTGGCCAAACCGACGAGCGCTTGCAGGTTGTGCGGCTCTTTCTTTCGCACGACCTGAAAAGCGGGCAGTGCCTTTTCGATTTCACCGGACTCTAGATACAACGGGGCCAGCACCTTGCATGCTTCCAGATCATCCGGCACATCCTGCATGATACTCTCGTAGGCACCTTTTCTCTGATCCTGCTTGCCCAGCTTGTCGGCTAAAGCCGCCATCGATCGCCAGCAATCGAGGTGAACGCCCGCAAGCCCGCAGGCTTTCGTGTAGGCCGCCAGAGCCTCATCGCTCTTGCCAAGCTGATCGAGCAAACTGGCTCGCGCGTGTTGAACATCGTATGCCTCAGGATCGATCTCGACCGCCCGGGTGTAGGCCGCTAGGGCTTCTGGCTTGTCTCCCTTGTGCAAGAGCAGTTCGGCCATCTCGCGCTGGGCAATGAAGAGTTCGGGTTTCTGCTCAATTACCACGCGATACTGCGCTAAGGCGGGTTGTGCCTTGCCTGATTTCTCCAAAGCCCTTGCCAAATCGAGCCTGTAGCCGGCGGTACCTGGATCGCGATCCACCGCCTTCTCAAGCATCTTGGTGGCCTGCGCAAAATCTCCCTTTGCAAGCCACATCTTCCCGAATCGTCCGTAACCGATGGCAATCTTCGGACCCAGTTCGATAGCACGCTCAAAGTTGTTCTCGGCCTGGTCATAGACCCCCCAACCGGTCTGGATAATGCCCATGCCGATATAGACCCAGTAGAATTTGTCGTTCAACTTGGTGATCTTGGTCAGTTCGCTGCATGCCTCGTTCCTGTCGGTGATTGAGTAAGCCCACAGGAACCGATTGAAGGGTTGCTTGGGATCGGCGCGGTAGTCGTCGTTGTAACGGGCCTGCAAGGCATCGATGCGCTTCGAACCAAGAGCGGCCTCGATCTCGACAACGGCGGCCGTCATGCCGTTCACGGTATAACGATCCTTCGATCCCATCTCCGGCCGGCCCCCAGCCGGGACGCCCGCCGGTGGCAGGCAGGAGGGCGTCCAGACGGCCAGTGTCAACAAGATCGTCAACGTTGTTCTCATTTTCAATTCCTCTTTTCTCACTTGATGATCTGCGGGCGAAGACTGACCTGCTTGTTTTTCATGGCGACCTTGAAACGAACCGCTCGGCACCCATGCTTGGACATGAGTATTTCCTCTTGACGCTTCAACTTTCGGACAAAACGCTCGAAGTTCAGCTTCTCGATCTTCTCCCCCAGGCTCTCCTTGGCCTTGATGAACTCGGTGTAGATCCCGCGGTAGTAATCATCGTCCACCGGCCCCTCTTCGGTCATTTCCTGCTGTTCTTCCTGCTCTTCCTGGTCTTCCTGGTCCTCTTGTTCCTCTTGTTCCTCTTGTGGCTCGGCGGCAGTATCATCTACGCCAGTCTCTTCTTTCCTCTCCTGCCGTTCGATCTCATCTGTCTTTTCCAGATCATCTTCCTGCTCGGAAACCGTTTCCTTGTCCTCAACTTCAGCTTCTTCCCGCGCCTCCTCCGGCTGTCTGTCTTCTTCATCAAGCGTCCCGGGCGGGGACAACTCTTCTGTGCTTTCCAACCCTTCTTCGTCTTCATCGAGCGAGCCCTGCGGCTCATCTTCCTCCCGCAACCTCGCCGGATCTTCCTTCAACATGTCGCCGCGCGACGCTTCCCCCGTGTCCTTGTCGCGCACCTGGTTGAGAAGATCGGCAATGGAGCGAACTGCTGCGGGCCCTTTCAACTCGAACTTGTGCTGTACCTCACCATGGGCTATTGCCATCGCATCCAGCTCCAACTGCTTCAGCCCCGTGCTGAGCCGTCCTCCCAAGACCACTGCAATCACCAGCATAACCACCAGGCATATGGCAGCCAGCCCGAACAATAGTAAAGACATCTTCCCAAACGGCTTGTCCAAGCTGTCCATTTCTCGGGCGACAAAAATAGTATACAGTCCCTTACCGCCCTCGACGGCAACCGGGACTCCCACAGCCAGCCAGGTCTTCGCAGCACAATTTGTGATTTTCGGCCCGATACTTTTTCCCTCCTTGAGCGCAGCCTGCGCCTCCTTGCCGATAGCCCCTTCCAGGCACGTCGCTGCGTTCGCGGACACTGCACTCGCTGCTACGCCGCCTGCGACCAGGTAGGCGAAATTGATCCCCGCCAGAAGTTCGCCGGCGCGGGACTTGACCAGTGCGTCATCCAGCGGAAAAGTCGCCAACAGGACGGCTTTTACATTCCCTGAAACAGCAACCGGAACTAACACCGCCCGTAAGAGTTTCTTGTCTTGGCCTACGACGAGCGCCGTCCGCTTACCCTGCAAAACCCCATGAATTGCGGCGCTGATCTTCGCATCGCCTGAGGGCGCCCTCCCCGTCCAGTGCAAATCGATGTTACGAACCAGTCCGAGGCCTTTTTCATCGAGTATGAAAAAATCTTCCACCGGAGCCGTCTCCCTGGCGGCCGTTGTCAGGCTGGCCACCTCGGCTCGCAGCTTGTTCAGCCATCCCTCGATCTCGCTCTTTTGCGTGGGTCGATCGTTTATCAGGTTGCGTAGCGACGAGCGATCGGCTAGCCCGGTCATTTTCCAGACGAGTCGCCCCATGTCCGCCGCGTCCATTTCCTTGAGCAACCTGCCCGCTTCGAGCAGCCCGTTGCCGGCCTCGTCGATGTTGATCTGCCTGACACGCGGGAAAACCATGAAATAAGTGCCGACTGTCATGACGAGAACAGCGGTTGACAAGAGAATTGCCGTTGTTGTTCTGGACATCGTGTTCTCTCCCTTGGATCAGGCGTGCCGCTTCCCGAATCAGCGCGCAAAGAGGGCAAAGATCTTGTTCATCTCGCGATTGGCCAGCACCAACTTGCCATCCGAATATAGCTGAGTGGCCTTGCGCAACAATCTACTGACGGTCTGTTTATCCTTGCCCGATGGCTTTTTCTCATTATTCAGCTGCGCCAGCCTCTGGAATTTGCGGTCGATGAACTCCGAGTCAATCCCGGTACTCTTGACGATCTCGGCAAGTTGCAGCGACAAATCCATCATCTTATCGTAATCCCCTTCTTTCTTTGCCCCGGCAATATCATTGATCAAGCCTGAATTCTCCAGGGGCAGATCTGCCGGCAGAATGCCATGTTTTCTCATTTTGTCCAAGGCCCCTTTGTAGGCAGCCTGAGCCTTCTTGCGGCTTACCATCTGACCTCGCCTGTTGCCGGCCGGCAGCGGCGGGCGATAAGTCGCAATGCTCGTCTTGGCCCTCAGGAAGGCCGCTTCCCGGCGGGCAAGCTCTGCCTCACGCCGTGCGATTTCCTTTTCCCGGCCGGCGACGTCGGCCTCGCGCGCCGCCATGCCTTTCTCGCGCCGAGCAACGCCCGCCTCCCTATGTGCTGTATCCAAGGACGGTGATGAAACGCCCGACGATATACGTCCCAGCATCTGGTCCTTCTGGAGCGCGAGTTTCTTGCGCTCGGTCTCGAGAGATTTCTCTCTCTGCCACATGTCCTTCTCTTTCAGGTAGAGGTTTCTTTCCTTTTCAGAAAGCCGCCGCGATTGCACCTGGTCATGGCCCTGTAGCTGTTCCTTGGACGTCATTAAAGAGTCTTTTTCTTTTCTCAGGCGCTCACGCTCTTTTTGGAACTCGCTCATCCTGCTCTGTAGTTCCTGCTCTTCCTTGGCGATCTTGCTGCGGTCGGCCTGGACAACAATGGTCAGCTCTTCCTGCTTGTTCTTCTTCTTGTCCGATCCGCAGGCCGCAACGAGTCCCAGGAAGACAATCAGGCATGAGCTGTATGCAGTTGTTTTCATGACACGCTCCTTGTGGCAGCTGACATGCGCGAACGCAAGTCTTGAAGCGACCCGATCTTTACAGCAGTAACTTCGTATAGTGCAATCGGCTCGAGAATGCCCTTCATGAAAACCGGCTCCTTGGGTTGGACTTCCACCCACTCGGCCACCTTGCCGAATGTTGTTTCGCTGATCAGAACCTGTCCCTCACGGGTGGTGGCTTCTATTCTCTGCGCCAGGTTGACATCCCTGCCGATGATCGTGTACTCCATCCGGCGGGCCGAGCCGATGTTCCCCGCGATGGCCTCTCCGCTGTGCACCCCAATGCCGAAATTGGCCACCGGTTTGCCCTCCTGCATTCGCTTCCAGTTGAACTCACCAACTTTCTTCTGTATTTCCACGGCCGTAATGACGCCGCGCATCTCAGGCAAGTCGATCACCTGCGGTGCGCCATAGATGGCCATGATCGAATCACCGATGAACTTGTTTATGGTGCCCTCGTATTGGAAAATAACGTCGATCACAATCCCGAAGTAATCGTTCAGCAGAGCCACCACTTCACGTGGTCGCAACATCTCACTCAAGGCTGTAAAACCGCGAATATCAAGAAACATCACCGTCACGCGTTTCAGTTCTCCGGTTAGACCCAGATCATCTTCCTCCTTGAGGATACGCTCTGCGACCTGGTCGGATACGTAGCGCGCGAAAGTATTCCTGATGCGCTCCCGCTCCCTGAGTCCCCGGACCATGAAATTGAACGCATGGGCCAGAACTCCTATTTCATCCCTGCTATTGATGGTCAGGGTCCTATCCAGTTTGCCTTCCGAAACGCCTTCCATCGCAGCCGCGACCTGCCGAATGGGTCGCGAGAAATGCCGGGCCAGCAAAAGTGATCCGGCCAGCCCGCAAAGAATCGCTAAAAGCGTCACCAGCAGGTTCACAGTCAGTGAGTCCTTCAACTGACGTTCCGTCTCCAGTGTCGAGAATCCCAGTGTGGCCCAGCCGAGGGCCTGGCCCTGGTTGCCTTCCAGCTTGACCTTAAAAGTTCTGACCGCCTCATCGGTCCATTTCCATTCAGCCGTACGCCCGAGCCGCCCTTGCTCGTCCTGTCCCTTCAAGCTCAGCGCCAAGAGGGGAGCGGCCTCGATGATCAGATCGAGATTGAGGCTGCCGCCTTCAATTCTTCCCGAGGCGTCTTGAAAAGTGGCAAAGCAGAGATGGGTGCCGAATTTAACTCCCAGATCGACAAACATCTTCACCAGCATGGGATCGTAGTGCCGTCCCCCATACCCCTGACCGCGCATGCTGGCGATGATTGTTGCCAGCGACTTGAACTTTGTCTCCGCGTCCGCCCTGCTCAGGTTTGCTGAGCGAATAACGAGAAAGTATGCCATGGATGCGCTGACCAGGAGCACCAGGACGGCAACGAAAATGGAAAGCTTGACCCCCAACGTGAATCGTGATCGTCTATGAAGAGTTGACGCCATACAGCAGGATTATACTCATCAACTACAGCTACTTCAAGGAATTGAGAGCCACTGGATCATGGGTTGGATCTTATCTGCTCTGCGTGGAAAACGAACCCGGCGCATGAATCGCTACCGGCAGCGACTGGACGCGATCAACGCCGTCGAACCGGTCCTCCGGAACAAGACTGACGGGCAGTTGCGGGAAATGAGCCTCGCCCTTCGCCGCCGGGCCGGCGCTGGAACCCGAATCGACGATTTGTTGATCGAGGCATTTGCACTGGGACGAGAGGCGGCTCGCCGCACCCTGGGTATGCGACACTTCGATGTACAGGTTCTCGGAGCCATGGCTTTGCACGATGGCCTCATCGCGGAGATGAAAACCGGTGAAGGCAAGACCCTGGCGGCTACCCTGGTGGTTTACCTGAACGCATTGACCGGCAAGGGCATCCACGTGGTCACGGTCAACGACTATCTGGCGGAGCGGGATGCCAACTGGATGGGGCCCTTGTATCGTTTCCTGGGGTTGCGCGTAGGCGTGATACTGGAAAGCATGGGGGATTACCCTGAGGATGAAATCCGCAATCGCAAAGAGGCCTACGCCTGTGATGTCACCTATGGCACCAACCACGAGATTGCGTTCGACTACCTGCGGGACAACCTGGCCGTCGTGCCGGAAGAAATCGTCCAGCGGGGTTTCCAGTTCGCCATCGTCGACGAGGTGGACTTCCTGCTCATCGACGAAGCACGTACCCCGCTGATCATTAGCGGCCCCTCGCGCGCAGATACCGGATTATACGAACAGGTCGACCGCATCGTCGGCCGTCTGGAAGCAGGTAAACATTTCACAGTGGAGGCCAAGACCCGCACGGCCAGTCTGACCGAGGCGGGATTCGCCACGCTGCAACGGAAACTCGGAGTGGACAATCTGGCCGATCCGGACAATCTGGAGATTTTTCACGCGGTCCACCAGTCAGTACTGGCCCACGGAGTGTACCAACTAGACGTCGACTACATCGTGGAAGAAGGTCAGGTCTTCATCGTGGACGAATTCACCGGAAGGGTATCGGAAGACAAACGCTATTCGGACGGTCTGCACCAGGCCATCGAAGCGAAGGAACGCGTCGAAGTGCAGCCCGAAGACGCAACCCTGGCCAAGGTGACCTACCAGACTTTCTTCGGTCTCTACAAAAAGCTGGCGGGCATGACCGGCACAGCCTGGACCGAGCGCAAGGAATTTTTGCAGACATACGGCAGGGACGTCCAGGTAATTCCCACCCATCGACCCATGATCCGCCACGACTATCAGGATCTGGTTTTCGAAACAATCGATGACAAACACCGGGCCGTCGTCGACCGGATCGTCGAATTACGAGAGCAGGGACGCCCGATACTGGTCGGCAGCACCAGTGTACGGGAATCGGAAAAACTCTCTACTCGTCTCGAGGCTGCCAACCTTCCCCATTCGGTTCTCAATGCCAAGAACCACCACGAGGAAGCAGCGGTCATCGCGAATGCCGGGCGCAGGGGGGCCGTCACCATTTCCACCAACATGGCCGGGCGCGGCACCGACATCATCCTGGGGGGCAATCCGAAACTCCTGGATGACCAGAACCGGGCAGAGCAAGAAGAAGTTTCCAGAGCGGGCGGCTTGCACGTCATAGGCACCGGCAACCACGAATCGATGCGAATCGACAACCAGCTACGCGGCCGTGCCGGGCGCCAGGGAGACCCCGGAAGCAGTCAGTTCATGGTGGCGTTGGAAGATGAGATTTGGCAGAAATTCGGCAAGCTTCAGATCGAGGTCATCAGGAAAAAGCTGCAAAGTGAAAACCACCGCGGAGGAGAACCCATCCCGAGACGCTGGGTCTTGCCCGTCTTGAAGAGCTTGCAAAAGAAGGTCGACACCGAGAACGAGTCCGTTCGCAGAGATGTTCTCAAGTACGATCTGGTGGTGCATATGCAAAGGGAAACCATATACGCCTGGCGCCGAACACTGGTTAGCGGTGAGCGGTACGATCCACAGGAACTGATCGGGGATCTGATCGACGATCTGATGGCCCAATACACCGGGCCAGAAACCTTGTCCGGGGCGTTGCAGGCCCATTTCCATGCACCCTTCGAACTGGTCCCATCGAAGGAACAGAGCCTTACGGAACAGGCTTTCGAGCAGGCCTTGTTCCTCCTGAATGAACGGGAAACATCCGTTGGACCAGGCATCGTTCACGAATTGGGTCGGAGGATCCTGCTGCAATCCATTGACGATTTGTGGACCGATCACTTGACCAATCTTGAACGACTCGAGGATGGAATCGGCTTGCGCGGATATGCCCAGGTCGACCCGCTGATCGAATGGCGCAAGGAAGCCACGATACTCTGGCAGGAATTGCTGCGCTCGATTCGGTCGCGCGCGGTCCGGCTCTGGTTTCTCGTCGAACCGAAATGACTAGCAGCTAGCGCTGTTCAAGGGAACGGGTACGAGCTTGACAGACTCTTGAGTAGATGGAAAGCTGTGCCGCCGGCAGGGTAGCAGGGGCCTCTTGCGAAACCCTACCGGGGCGGTTATTTCAAGGAGGAAAAGATGATACCTATAAGGCGGCATCCGGCGTCCACATTTCTAAGCCTGCTGGTATTTGTGGCTTTTTTGCCGTCCTGCGGTAAAAAGACGGAGGTTTCCGGGTCGGACGGCAAGGAGGCCGCTAAGACGGTCATGGTGCAGACTCTAGCCAGGACGGACATCGTCGACAAGCTAAGCTACGTCGCCGACCTCAAGCCTCACACGGAAATCAAGATTTTCTCTCAGGTTCCCGATCGTATCCTGTATTTTCCCTTCAACGACGGCGATCTCATCCAGCGCGGCCAGCGACTGGCCTTGATTCGCAGGGAGGGAATGGAAAAGGGTCTCGAACAGATGGCAGCCCAGGGCGAGGCTCTGGCGATACAGATCCGCAACCTCGAAAGAGAGCTCAAGCGCTCGGCCGAGTTGCTGCGCTCGGGGGTCATCACCCAACCGGTTTTCGACAAACTCAAGACCACCTACGATGCCAGCGTCGCCCAGCGCAAGGCCTTAGACGCCGGCCGCAGCCAGCTCGCCGTGCGCGCTGGCAACGCGGCCATAAATGCTCCCATCAGCGGGGTGATCGCCGGCAAGATGCTCGAAAAAGGAGACATGGCCGTTCCGCAGGTGCCATTGTGCCGCATCCTGGACATCGAGCGCCTAAAGATCGAGATCAAGCTGGTCGAGAAAGACGTCGCCAGGGTGCGCCTGGGACAAGAAGTCCGCATCAAGCTGGATTGCTGCGGCGACAAGATCTTCATCGGCAAGCTGACCAGTATCCGACCCTACATCGATCCGGACACGCGCACCAACACCGTTGAGGTCACGCTCGACAATCCACGTGACAAGATCACCGGCCTGTGGCTTCTGAAACCGGGGATGTTCGGGCGCGCGGAGTTGATCGTCTCGGAGCGCAAGGACGTTCTGGCCGCTCCCGAACCGGCCCTGCTGCTGGACAACAGGCTCCTGAAACAGCAGCAGGCGGGCGAGATCCTGCGCAAGGCCTTCGTGGTCGACGACCAGGGCTTGGCTCATCAGCGCCTGGTGCGGCTGGGAGCGAGAAAAGGGTCGCTCTACGAGGTGCTGGCCGGCTTGCAGGAAGGCGACAGGGTTGTAGTGCGCGGACAGCACGGTCTGCGTGACGGTCAGCAGGTGGAAATCGTGACCGATAAATGATCCACGGACGAAAGTGACGCAAACATGAAGATCTCCAGCATGTCCGTTCGGCGCGGTGTCACCGTCAGCATGATCTATATGATCCTGGTCGGCTTCGGCCTGTACTCCCTGGGCCGCCTGCAGTTGGATCTCTACCCGGACATCTCTTTTCCGACAGTGATTGTTATCACTAACTACACCGGCGCAAGTCCCGAGGACATTGAAACTCTGATCACCAGGCCGCTCGAGGGACAGGTAGCCTCGGTCAAGGACGTCGACGAGATAACCTCCGAGTCGAAACAGGGCATTTCTCTGATCAACGTCAAGTTCGATTGGGGAAAGGACATGGAGCAGGCCGAGACGGACGTGCGCCGCTCGTTGGAGATGGTGAAAGGATATCTTCCCGACAACGCGGACGACCCGATCGTTTTCGCCTTCGATCCTTCACTGCAGCCGATCGTCATGTTCATGGTCAGCGGCCCCTACCCGCTCGACGAGCTGCGGCGCATCGCCGAGAACGACCTGCAACCGCGCATCGAGCGTCTGGTGGGCATCGCCAACGCCTACGTTGCCGGAGGGCTCGAGCGCGAGATTCACGTTACGCTCGACCCGCTGGAGATCGAAGCTTTCGGTCTGGATGTCAACGCAGTGGTGCGGGCTGTCTACGCCGAAAACTCGCAGGTTCCCGGAGGCTCGCTCGAGCAGGGCAGCCTCGACTTCACCATCCACAGCGAGGGCAAGTTCCAGAAGGTTTCCGAGATCGGAGAGGTTGTCGTCGGAATCAAGCGCGGCCCGGACGGGGCGCAGCCCATCCGCCTCAAGCAGGTGGCCCGGGTGGAAGACTCATTTTACGAGAGTCAGCGTATCCTGGAAGTGGACGACGAACCGGCCGTCTGGATGATGGCTCGCAAGCAGTCAGGCGCCAACAGCGTCAAGGCGGCCGATGCGGTCGTCGATGCGCTACCCAGAATTGCCAGGGAGTCCGGCGCCGAGCTCGATTTCAAGATTATTTTCAATCAGGGCGATTTCATCAAGCAGTCGCTGGGTAACTTGTCCACCACCGGGCTAGCAGGCATACTGATAAGCTTTTTCGTCCTGCTCTTCTTCCTGCGCAACATTCGTTCGGCGCTAATCATCTCGCTGGCGATTCCAATCTCGGTGATCGCCACTTTCGCGGTCATGGACCAGGCCGGCATGACTTTGAACATCCTCTCGATGGCCGGCCTGGCGCTGGCCATCGGCATGCTTGTGGACAATGCCATCGTCGTGCTTGAAAACATCTTCCGCCTGCGCGAGGAAGGCATGGGCGCCAATCAGGCGGCCATCGAGGGCGCCAGCGGCGTGAGCACCGCCGTCACCGCCTCCACGCTGACCACTGTGTCTGTCTTCATTCCGATTCTGTTCGTTCCGGGGATCGCCGGCGTCATGTTTCGTGACATGGCGGTCACGATCTGCTTCGCCCTGACCGTCTCACTGGCGGTGGCGCTGACCTTCATTCCCCTGGCAGCCTCCCGTCTTTTGGGCTCCGAGCGGGCCGGGAGATTGCTTGCCAGGGCCCGGGAAAAAGATCCTTTTCAGAAAGTACGCGACGGTTACGGCCGGATTCTGGACTGGCTTTTGGACCGCAGGTGGATTGTGGCGCTGGGTGTTGTTGGGCTGCTGGCACTCACCGGCTCGCTGATGGTCTTGATGCCGACCGACTTCGTGGCCCAGGACGATCAGTCGCTGGTCTTCGTAACCATCGAAACTCCCATAGGCGACAACTTGCAAGAAACGTACAAGATCATGCGCGAGGCGATCGAGCACATCAAAAAAGTCGTAACGCCCGAGGAAAGGCGCATGATTGCCCTGGACGCCGGCGTCGGCAAGGGTTTCGTATCGATCTTCGCCAAGGGAGTGCACGCCGGAACGATCCGCATCCCCCTGGTCTCGATGGGCCGGCGGGAACGCAGCCAAAAGCAGATCGAAAACTCCATCCGCAGCGAGCTTCAGAAGATGCCCGGCGTCAAGGTCACCGTCGGGCCGCCTTTCAACCCCATGGGAGGAGAAGGGGACATCGAGATTCAGATCCGCGGCCACGATCTGGAAATATCGCGCAAGATCGGTCTGACGCTGCGTGACAAGCTGCGCGCAATGCCGATGATGAGTGAGGTCAACTATTCGATGGAAGACCAGAAGCCGGAGGTCAGAATCCGTTTCGACCGCCCCAAGATGGCCGAAATGGGAATCTCCACGGCGGCGGCCGGCAGTGCCGTCTCGACCTACTTCATGGGGCACATCGCCGGCCGCTATGCCGAGGGTGGCGACGAGTACGACATTATGGTCCGATATGCCAAGAGCCACCGTCTGGACGTCGACGAGCTGCGCCGGGCTCCGGTGATGACCATGAGCGGGTCTGTAGTCCCGCTTGAAAACATAGCCGAAGTCAGGGTGGGCCTGGGCCCGGTGGACATCACCCGCCTCGACCAGGCTCGCGTCACCCGCCTGAATTGCAGCCTCGAGGATCGCTACCGAGGCGAGGGCGGCAAGACCATCAAGAAAGACTTGCGCGTGGCCATTGCCGGCGTCAGCGACATTCTCGAAAAGTATTTTCAGCAGAATGCCGAGTTGACGAAGAACTTCACCTACCACATCGGCGGGACCGCCGAGGATTTCATGACTTCCATGAAGTGGCTGGGCATGGCCTTGATGGTTTCGATCCTGCTGGTCTTCATGGTCATGGCCAGCCAGTTCGAATCGCTGCGCCAGCCCTTCATCATCATCTTCAGCGTGCCCCTGTCGGCGATCGGAGTAGTTCTGATGTTCATCGTGACGGGCAGCACCATGGACATCTCATCGCTGGTGGGCGTCATCATGCTGGTGGGCATAGTGGTCAACAACGGTATAGTAATGGTTGACGCCGCTAACCAACTCAGGGCGAAGGGCCAGGGAAGGCGCGAGGCCATAGCCCGGGCCGCACGAATTCGAATGCGGCCCGTCCTGCTGACCAGCCTGACGACCATACTGGCCATGGTTCCGCTGGCGCTGGAGATCGGAGAGGGCTCGGCCGGTTGGGCGGGAATGGCCAAGGCGGTAATCGGCGGCCTCATTGCCGCGACGCTGCTGACGCTGGTGGTCGTCCCGACCGTCTATACCGTTTTCGCAAGGAAACAGGTGAAGAAGATCGACCTGGCGCCCGCTCAGTAGGAACGGTAGCGCACCATTTGCCGATCGAAACTTTCGTAAGGTGATCGGGGACGTTGTTAACAAAATAAACATATTGACAACGCACCATCTACCTCATAAACCCATCTCATGCCCCGCGGTCCCAGGCTCGACAGCGAAGGCTCCCTGCACCACGTGATGGCGCGCGGGATCGAGAAGCGCGACATCTTCCGGTCCGACGCCGACCGCGGCGACTTCATGGCCCGTATCGCTGTCGTCGGCCCTGCCACGGGTACTTGCATATTCGCCTGGAGCTTGATTCCGAACCACTTCCATCTACTGCTCCGATCCGGACCGCCCGGACTCTCCACCTTCATGCGCCGCCTTCAGACCGGTTACGCCGTCGCTTATAATCGCCGGCACAGGAGGTCCGGCCACCTGTTCCAGAATCGGTTCAAGTCGATCCTGGTGGAGGAGGAGCCGTATTTCCTCGAGCTGGTGCGCTACCTCCACCTCAATCCTCTGCGGGCCGGGTTGGTGAAGTCACTGCGCGGGCTGGACGTATTTTCCTGGAGCGGCCATGCGGTTATCTTGGGCAACCGGGAGGCTCCCTGGCAGGATATCGGCTACGTACTCCAACAGTTCGGAGGCACCTCGTCGCGAGCGCGCCAGGCATACCGGCGGTTCGTGGCCGAAGGGATTCGGCAGGGGCGGCGGCCGGAGTTGTCCGGCGGAGGGTTGGTCCGGAGCATCGGGGGACGGGATCAGTTGGCGGCGTTCCGGCGCGGCCGTGAGCGTTGGGCGTCCGACGAGCGAGTGCTCGGCAGCGGAGAGTTCGTCGAGCAGGTACGGGAAGGGGTCGAGCGAAGCGGGGACCGGCGGCGGGTTCGGCCGGAAAGACAACAAGAGGCGCTGGAGGAACTGGTCGGGCAGTTGTCCAAACGGATGGACGTGGAAGTCGGAGAGGTCTTCGGGCCCAGCCGCCGGCAGGAGGTTTCCTCGGTGCGAGCGGCGCTGTGCCACTTTGCGGTGACGAGGATGGGGATATCGCTTGCGACTGTGGCCCGATTCCTGGGAGTCAGCCCGCCGGCCGTGAAGCAGGCGATGGAGAGGGGAAAAGATAAGGTCGAGGGATTGGGAGAAAAGGTCGAGCGCTTGGTCGATAAGTTCATTTAGTTAACAACGTCCCCTATTCCTCCTCAATCGCCGGCCAGGTCGGCCTTGATCATTACGCCCACCGGTGAGGGTGTGTAGTTCGGGTCGAGCGTCTCTAAGAGATTGCAGCAGTAACCGTTTGTAAAGCCGAGGATCGAGTAGCCGATCGCCATGTCCTTGAGGTACTGCAAAAAGGGAATGCCGAACTCGTTATATGGCGCGTCCCATTCTCTGCCGGAGTCAGGACTTTCGGGTGGTTCCGGAAACCAACCGACCTCAGTTACGATTACCGGGTATAATTCGGACGCATCGCCGAATTTGTACTGCCAGCTTTCACGCATACAGTCGACTTCGTAATTGCAGAACCTGACCTTGCCGGGGTAAGGATGCGTCCCGTAAGCGATGTTCTCTTTCCTGACCGGCTCGTTCAAAACGTAATGAATGTCATAGCCCCATTCCAATCCGTTGGCGATGATCAGGGCGTTGGGATCCTGGGCGCGGATGATGTCGATTGCCTCCTCGAAAAGATCGCGCAGCAGCAGCCATTCGCCTTGATGCGGCTCGTTGAAGAGCTCGTAAATCACGTGTTCGTAGCCGGCGTAGCGCGCCGAGACAATGGTCCAGAAGTTCATCATGCGGTCATGGGTATCGGCATTGGTGTCGTAGTATTCGTGGTTGTCAATCATGGCGTACATGTTGTGCTGCGCGCAGAGGGCCACTTCGCGGTCCAGGTACGTTTCCAAATAGCCTTGCGGGTCGACCGAAAAGTAGTCGTCCGAGAACGGCGAGACCATCAAGCGCACCGAGTTCATGCCCCAGGCGGCCATCTCGGCGAAGTCGAGGTCTACCTTGTCTTTGCGGTCCCAGTACCAAGTATCGTTGCCGCCCCCGCTGCCCTGGTCTTGATAGTTGGCCCCCTTGAGGATGATTGGCTGGCCTTGTTGATCGACTAGCGTGTTGCCGGAGACATGCAACCTGCCCGGCCCGGTCACACAGTAGCCATACAGGCAGGTGCCCGTGCCGCAGGTTCCGCAATCGCCGCATTCGTTGCGCGACTCGCCGCAAACGATGAACGAGCAATCCGGAGTGCAGACCGCATCGACCAGGCAGAGCGCATCCCCGTCCCAACCGAAGGTTATCTTGTCGTCGGCATACCAGATCATCGGGTCGGTCTCGCAGCTGGGCAGGTCGAGACTCGTACCGGCCACGGCCACATTCTGGATGAAGAGGTTCCGGGCTGAATCGGGCGCGGGCGCGTTGTCGAGGGTCAGGGTCACCGAAGAAACCGCCGATGCCAGCATGGGGGCCGTGAACGAGTAGGTCTCGCTCGAGGATGTTACAAAAGTATTGCCAATCGAGCGGCCGTTGACCTCGACCAGCAGGTGGGCCCAAATGCCGTTTATCTCGGTCCCGTAAGCCTGGACTGTTATAGTCGTCTCGTCCGTGTTGCAGGCCGGGCAAGGCCCCCCGCAGTCGACCCATTCTTCACCCTCGTCCCATAAATTGTTTTCGCATGGTTGAGTTGCAGTATCGCCCGCCTGCTGATCCCCATCAGAAGCATCCTGCCCGGCATCCTGCCCGGCATCTTGTCCGGCATCGTAGCCGGCATCGTCTCCACCGTCGGTATCCTCGACCGAACCTTTTGAACAGCCGGTCATGACCAGACCGATAATCGAAACACCAATAACCAGGAATTGGAATCGAGAGATCATTTGACTCTCCTAAAACTAACTTTGTTTTTATTTTAAATAACTTATCACAGTCAGGCAGCAAGCCGGGCAGTCTTTTCTTTTCTCAAGCTTCGCCACACAAGCCATAGCACCGCAGCCAAAATGCCCGCCAGGGCCAGCCCATTGAAAACCGAAGCGATTTTTGTGTCGTGCTGAAGAGCATCCCAGCGCCTTAGTATGGCCCACCAATCGTGGATTTTAGGCCCGGTGCCGGCCATCGGCAGGACGCGCGCCCGGGCATCGGCCACATAGGTGGCCACGTAGCGCCAGTTTTCGAAAAACCAGATCCAGCCGACTGCATACCCGATCGGTTGCCGGCGCAACCAGAAAGATATGACTATCACTAGAGGAAAAACGAATTGCCCCAGTGTCCCGCCGTACAAATTCGCGACATCTCCAAAAATCCCGAAGAACACGTGACCCGCCTCGTGAAAAGCCAGGTTGGCGTGATCCAGAACAGGTATGAACCCGTCGTTATCAAGAATCAGCAGCAAGAAAAGAACTGCACAGCCCCCAATGAATGCTACCAAGCTATTCCGGGTCGGCCGGGTCCAGGCACTCGACCAGATGTCCTTGAGTCGCTTCAGGATTCGCATCATTTCAATTTGGGGATTTAATTCTTTGAGATCATTTGGACTTCAGCTTGGCCAAGGCCTGTTCACACAGATGATCGAGGCACACCCGGGGTCGTTGACTGCGTGATAGCTTGCAACCGCTTGAACCTAAATTGGGGCAAGGATCATCCAGATTCAAATGCCGATTTTCCTTGGTCCATAAGACTTCGACATGCCCCCATTCGGCACAGCAATCACCACAGTTTATCGGACACTTTGGCATAAAATTCCCGTTTTGCTCAACCGTCAGCACGACCACTGACTTTTTAACCATCTTTGTTGATCAATATACCTTTTATATCACACTTACGGTGTTCAGAACTTCAGTTGATAAGTTCATTTAGTTAACAACGTCCCCTATTCCTCAGTAAGAACGGTAGCGCACCATTTGCCGATCGAAGCTTTCGTCGAAGGAGATCGAGGCGTCGATTAGCCTGTGCGCGGAGTCGAAGCTGGGCCTTAGCTTGGGCATCACGAAGGCATGCCTGCGCCGCAGGCCGGATTTGGCGGCTCTTTGGGTCCATTCTTCTATATGCTTCCACTGGGGCGGGCCGGCGTAGGCGGCTAGCAGGCGCAGGGCAATTTGGCGGTTGCCGGTGGCCAGTATGCGTTCGCATCTTACCAGTAACTTTGCCAACTCTTTTCTGAGCTTTTGCCAGTCTTCCACCACCGGGTAGGTCTTGCCGTCCTTTTGCGCGAAACTTATCACTTTCGCTTTTTCAACCAGGTAACGGGCTACAATCCTGCGCGCCAGCAGCCTGGCGTCATGGATTTCGCGGTCGCGAATCAGCGCCGCATCCAGCGTCAGGGCGGCGGCGTTGAAGTCGTAGGCGGCCCTGACTTGCTTGTCGCCGGCCAACAGTCCCAGCTCCACCAGTTTGAGATCGGCTAGCAACCACAACGAAACCAGTTCGGCCCTGAGTTCATTGATCGTCTGGTAGCTCGCCGCCAGTTTCTTGCGCGCCCGCCTGTCTGTCTTGCCGATCCACTTGCCGACTGATTCTCTCAGCGCGGCCTGCGTGAAAGCAGTGTCCGAAAGTCCCGCGATGACTTCACCCTGCGCGGCCGGAGGCACGAACTCACGGGCCAGTCTTGTAAAGACCGCCTGGCGCTCGGCCTCGATCACGTTAGTGAACAAGAGCACCTTGATACGCTCGCCGTCCGGAATCGACATGACATCGCAGGCGTGCGACGCCAGCGGCGCCGCCCTTCCCACAAGCGCTATCAGATCTACCGCCTCGGCCGCGGGCGTGTTCGTCCAGTGCCTGGCAAAAGCAGGATCCCAAGGCATGACGTCCTCGAAATGCTGGATCTGGCGCGTCAGTGAAGCCAGTCGCGAGCTGGCGGGCTTGTCCAGGCTTGCAACCAAGCCATAGTAGAGTCCCTTGACGCCGCGCGGATCCAGGCAGGTGTCGCCGAAGCCGAGATAGAACTCTACATCGAACGGGTTGGCGGCCAAGTTGCGCTGGGCGTGTTCGAAGGCCGACTCGTTGCCGGTGCGCAGGTATTCCACAAGGTCTGTGAGAATCATACGCTGCGGGCGCCGGGCGCAGGTCATGGCGTCTTGCAGTCGCAGGATTACTCTGCCGAGCTCCTGCCAATACCTGCCTTTCGCAATCTTTCGTGTCTTGTCCCCGGACCGGTAGATCTCTTCCAGCGGGCGGCCATCGATACGAACCAGCCTCGAGTTGCGGGGATAGGCCTCCTTGAAATTAGCCACATCGCGCATACCGATTCCGCGGTAGAGGTTCAGGTGAGAGGCCCGCAGAATGTCCCGGCCCTGGTGCGGACACGGATCGGCAAGCAGCCCCTGATAGCCGGGATCGAAAATCAGCCTTTTCAACCTGGATAACTTATCTTCCAGCAACTCGTCCTTGGCGAGGCCCAACTCGGCACCCAAAGCGTTTGCGGCCCGGGACGCCTCTTGCAATTCGGCGTATGAAAACCCGGGTATGATCTTCATCTGAGAGATTGAATCGTAGAGTCCCCCGTTGATCCACAAAAGATTCAGGTAGCGCACCATGGCCGCGTTCAGGTTTGGATCGCTTCCAGTGTTTTGCTCGTTGATCGACTCGATCAGCTGGCGAATCTCGAGGTTGTTCGGGTGCAACTGGTCGAAGACGATGTCTCGGCCGGCCAGCACCGCCCGGGATAGATGATAGGTCAACTTGCGCTGGCGGCAGTCCTGGCCGCTTACCGAATCGGCATACAGGCGAATAAAACTGACGCCGCGCGTGAATCCCGCTTCGTAGTCTTCGGCCTTGCGCACTGGCTGCATGACAGGCTCTGATTCATCTTCGTAGTTATCGATATCCTTGCCTGTCGGAGGAACTGCCTGCTTTTTCGTAGCCTGGCCGATGGACTTATTCCCGGACGAACCATCGAGTTGTCCCTCCTTGGCACCGGCGCCCGGTCCGCGGTTACAACCACAGACAAAGACAAAAACTTGACTACATAGTACTACATGTAGGATAATAGACCACATACGGGAGGTTGCCATGGATAAACCGTTTGTGAGCCGTACAAAGAGGAGTTTATTTCTATGTATGCTACTGTTATCATTGTCATTTCCAATTGCCACGGCCCGCGCCGGCAACACGCCTGTGACAGTATCGGACCTAGACGAAATCATCCGTGATCTCCCCAGGCGCCTTGTTGTCGATCGCATCTCGCCTCTGGTCGCCCGGTTGAAGGTGCTGAATGCCTGCCAAACTATTAATCCTGAACGCGCCGCTCTCTCCCAGGCTGTCGCATTGATCAAGCTCATGCGCACTATCAGACTATCGACCGCCCCAATCCAGCCCGTCGTCTCCTTGCCGCTTGTCGCTTACATTACTGACAACAAAGCGTTGAGTGGCTGTCGTTCAGATAAGTAACCGTGTGATTGTCGGGATCTACCCAGTTAATATATCCCACCTGCCAGGTGTCGCAATCTTCTGTCAGCAGGCTTTCGAATTCTGCGCTGGGTGTGATATCGCCCTTGAAGAAGATTCGCACCGTCGCTGTCGTGTTGCCTGTGTACTCGAAGTAGTTCACCATGATCCGGTAGATTCCAACCGCGGGGTGGTTCAGGTTGATGTTCTCGGCGCGGCAGCTATGAGTACAGTCTATTGCCAGCAGCGGGTCGTCGCTCTCGTCTCCGAGCACGCCCCAGTCGGGGTTGCGGCTGTCCCAGAAGCAGTCGCCGCCTGAACAACGGCGCCAGAAGCAGGCCGGAGGATTTGGCCCGCCGTCGTCATCGTCGAAGCATTCCTGTCCTTCCAGACAACCCGCAACCAGAGGATCGCAGTTGGGGGTGCGGCAGACGCTGCCCGAACCGATGTCCACGCAGGCGAAACGATCCCAGTTGGGATCTGCCTGGTTGGGATTGAAGCGGCACTCGCGTGTAGCTTCGCAGTAGTCGCCGGCCGGGGCCAGCAGGTGGAGATCCAGGTCGGGCCCAAGGTTTTCCCAAATCAACTCGATGCGAATGTCCTCGCGCGGGTAGGCCAGGAAGTTGATGCACTGACAATCGAACGCGTCTTGGGGCTTGGCGTTGGCCTCGGCGCATGAACAGGGCGTCTCGGCGTCGTAGCTGCTCTGGTTGCCCTGCGGGTCTGAAGCCTTAGCGCAGATGGTGTACTCTCCGTACATATCGGGCTTGAAACTGGCGGTGTACTTGTCCGTCGCGGCTATCGGGTTACGCTGGCTGCCCAGCGGCCTTTTCTCGACTTTCCAGGATACGTTGGAAGGCTGCAGGAATTCTCCCTCGGGATCGATCAGCGTGGCTTCGAACGTAGCCGTGTCCGAAGTGGCTATGGCGCAGGGATCGGCGAGCGGGGTGCCGTCCAACTTGGTTGTCTCCAAGATACGCAGGGCCAGGATGGGCGGTAAGTTGTCATCGACGCAGCCCGAGAGCGGGACCTCGAGCGGATCGTCGTCTGGATCGTTCGAGTGAATCAGCAGGCTATCCTCGTCCGGCAAGGCTTGGTGCGTTTGGGGGTCCAGACGCACCGTATCCGGCGAATAGAGCACCTGCATGATCTTCGCCTCGCCGGAGCCGAGTTGCATGTCGCTGGCCATCCACAGAAACGGAGAGGAGGGATCGCCGGAAGCCAACTCGATCTGGTCGGCCACGACCAGAAGATCGGACTCTCCCGTGTTCTTGACGGTCATTACCAGTGATGACGAGGAATGCAGGCCCACACCACCAAAGTCGAGGCGGGCGGGTTCAACTTCAATGTTGGGCACCGCACAGATTCCCTGCAACGGAATCCTGAGACTTGCGTTGTCCGTGTCGTCGGATGAAATAACCACTTCCGCCTGGTAAGCTCCGAGTTCGGACGAAGAAAAAGAAATTACCAGATCTTTGGACGAAGCCTGCTGAACACCGGCTTGAGCGATCCCGTCCGGAAATTCTGCAGTTGCAAAGCTGTTGCCATCCCAGGTCTCGAGTTGGAAGACTGCGTCGCCCTCTATGCCGATGCTCTCGATCTTCAAAGGCGCACTGCCGACGTTGATGACTTTTAAAATTTGAGTGTCGGCCTCTCCGACATTGAGCGTGCGGAAAGACACGCTCTCGGGCGACACGGCAATATGAGGTTTTCCCTGGTTGAGCCGGTGATCGTCGCAGCCCGAGGCTGACAGGACAATAGCACAGGCAGCTACCAAGACCGTCCCGATCACTATGTATAGCCTGCGCATCTTCGTGGTCACTCCCGTGAAAAAGCCCGACTCATACAAACTAACAAAAACTGGAAGCTCAAGCAAGGAACAGAGTTGGACGATTACATGATTTTGACACATGCAACGACAATGTGTTACACTGCCTTACGTCTGAGTACATTCGACCTCCGAGGAGGATGATTGGTTACCTGAAGGTCAATCCCATTTCAAAAAAGGAGCGATGGTCGTGGCGGACAGCAATGGAAAAAAAGGGGTTCAGGAATCGAGCGAGAAGGCTTCTGATAAACAGATCGAAAAGACTGCCGACAAAAGAAAGCAGAGCCTTTACTTCCCCGAGGAAATGCTGACGGATATCAAGCGTGAGGCGCTACGTCAAGACCGGTCTCTGTCGTGGATCGTCCAGCAGGCCTGGAGACTTGCCAGGGATGACATCAAGAAATTCCCCTCGATCAACTTAGATAGCGACGAAGTCGACGAGTGACAACCTCAGGCTGTTCCCGTCTGTACACTTACTAGTGAGTCGCCGGAGACTTTTCCTGCTTCATTTCCGAATCCGAGAAAATGCTCAGTGCCTGCCCCAACTGTCCCGCTTGCTGAGGGCAGTTCTGTGAGAAGCTCATCATGGCGCCCATGCTTTCCGACATCATGGCCTTCGATTTATCGGTCATGATGTTCGTAAGCGCCTGCTTCTCCTCGTCGCTGAATTCCTTCTCCATCTTCTTGAGCTTGGCTAAAAGATCCCGTACCGATTTCTCGTTCTTAGTGACGTAGGCCTTGACCGACTTGATGGCAGTGTCGCAATTTTTCGAGTTCTCGCCGATGATCCCGAAAATGGATTTCACATGATTCAGCATTTGTTCGCCTAACTCGAGCGCCAACTTCATCTTTCCGGTAAGCGTTGCCGTCTTGACGGCCGCCTTCTGCGGCGCGGCCGGCTTGGCTTTCTCCTGGCCCCACAGCGGTGCGCCTACAAACAGGGTTGCTCCGGCAATCAATGCAATCAGTCGTAGCTTCATGTCTGCCTCCAAGTGTGCGCGACTGTCGGACCGGCGCGCGGGTGAATGGTTGGAAAGATCTTCTAGTCTCCGCATACTTCTTTGCAATTCGAAAACACAAGGCGGCCTTCAATCTGTGGGTAATCCGCCCCGTGCTGAACCGCCAGCCATGACCTGACCGTCTCCGTCAGCGGCACGTGCGTCTCGAAATTTTCAATGATGCCGGCCCCGTGAAACGACACGAAGCCGTCGTTGGGCACATCGAGGTCGCTCGTTCCCATAAGGTATTCCAGTGTGGCCACATAGTATGTGCCATCCGGCACGAAGCAGGGATCTCCTCCCCCTACGCAGACACTGGTGACGCGATTGCCGGGATTGGTAATTACCTTTCCCTCGCTATCGAGAGCCTGTGCGTCGCCCGTGCAATCAACGGCTACCTCGATCTTGCCTTCTCCTGCCACCTGTAAGAAATGCCCTACTTCAGAATCGTCGCCCGGCAAATCGAGGCTGCTCATACCCCATTCTAGAATTTGTTTGAGTTGGTCTCCGGTCATCTTGATGACGACGATGGTATTCTCGAACGGCAACAACTGGAAAATGTCTTGATCCGTAACCGGACCGCGAGGGATCGACTCACGTTTTTCGTCGCCCTGCCCGCATACCACTCTCTCGCGGATCGCACCGGCGTTAATTACTGCGACGTTGGGTGAAACGTTCCTGGGCACTCCCGTTGCGTCGACATCTTTCAGACCGTAAGCGTAGTTCAACATGGCATCGGCGATGAAGCTGCCCACGGGCGCCTCGCACTGGCGTACAAACCCCCTCCTGACATCCAACTCGACGTTGACCTGTCCCCATACTTCGGGATTGGCCACAGGACATGAATCGTTGTACACCGCGCAGGCCAGGCTTGACGACCAGACGATCACCAAGGCCAGAAGCGCCATTCTCAGATCTCGGTTCATCTCGCAGCTCCCGCTCATGGCCGCCAGGCCAGCCCGATCAAGAAAGTGAAGGGCGCTCGCGGAATTAGGCCCGGAAGTCGATCGGGGCGCGGCGACGGATCACGCATGTCCTGATCGAAAATGTTATAGGCGAACGCGAAAATGGCGAAATGGTCGAACAAGACAGGTTCGGTGGTGAGGCCCAGGCGCACGACAACATATGACGGAATCTGAAACGCGCGCAGCATCTCGAGGGGCCTGCGTACGTTGTTGCGGCGCTCGGAACCGTAACGGACACCGATGTGGGCGTTCAGCCAGCTTAGCACGCTTAGGTCGAGCCCCAGGTTCAGTCTCATCTGGGGAACGTCGGTGATGTAGCTGCCCTGCTGCTGGCCGGCGGAGGTTGCTTCGGCCCGGAACCAGGAGCTGTTTACGAACAACCGGTTGCGCTTGCCGAAACGAGCCGTCCCTTCCACCTCGGTGCCCAAGATCTTCAAGGATTCATTGTTCTCGTACCTGGGTACGCTCTCGCCGGTATCGAGAGCGACGATCCCATCCTTCATCCAGCTCATGAAGAAGTTGGCTTGCAAATCGAACTGAACCGGATCGGTTCTTACTCGGCCTTCAATGCCGAATTCCCAGGTGTGCGAGGTGACGGGACCGAGGGAAGCATTTCCCGCCGAGCCCCGGAGCGGATCGAAGGTGTCGTCCTCATACAACTCCCTGAATGTGGGGGCACGAAAGGCCATGGTGTAGAGAGTCCTGAACCACAGCCCGGCCAGCGGACTGTATACCAGGGCGATCCGGGGGTTGTAGGCGAGCCCGAAGTCCGTCGAGTAATCAAGCCTGAATCCCGCCAGCAGGTCGAGCCCTTCGACCAGCAGATCTTCCCAATGGTCCTGGACAAATGCGCCAAAATCCATTCTGTTCTCGCCCGCCGGGCGGCCCTGCATACTGCCGCAGGGAAGCATGTAGCCCTGTATCTGCAGGTCGTCAGCCGAGCAACCGACGCCACCCGGATCTCTTGAAAGATCGAATGAATCAAGCAGCAGGTATTCGAACTGCAGGCCTCCACTGAGATTGTTCGTCTTGATCAACCTCCAGTTCGTGGAGACTTCCGTGCCGACGGTGTATTCGTGATAGGCAAGCCCTTCAGTCAACCCGTCAGTCAGAGAAATACCGTCGCCGGTCTGGTAATGACTGCTATTGTCACCGCTGATCACTTTAAAGGCATTGTCGACCATGCGGGTGTCGAAATATGCCCGGACGTTGAGCAGCAGGTTGTCGAGAATCGGCAGGCGATAGGCGATGTCCGTGGTGATCAGATGTAAATCGAGCTGCGAGCCCCTGTCGAGCGAGTCGAACTTGCCCACGAATGCTCCCCGGGACTGAAACAAATAATGGGCCTGCAGTGAAAGCTCACCGCCGGCTAGCTTTTTCAAGCCGCACTGGAACTGGGCATGAAGCTGCAGGCGACTGTCGTCCAGCGGGCCCGGAGCGTTGGACACCTGGCCCTTGGAATTGTCACCCACGGCGCCAGTTAAAACATCCGATACAATGGTCTTTTTCTGTCCCTGCGTGAACCAGAACTGAACCTGCCCGCCGATGCGAAAGGAATCGCTCTCACGCCCACCTCCGCCGGACACACGGACCGAGTTATTGTAACCGTAGGCCGCACCGGCGTGGACACCCGGAGCCCGCCTGGTAATGACATTGATCACGCCCATCAGAGCCCCGGCGCCGTACAGGGCGCTTGCCGATCCCCTGATGAGTTCGACTCTCTCTATGGCCTCCGCCGGGAATTCCAAAAGCGCTCCACCGTTATACATGTCGTTCAGCCGGTGGCCGTCCAACAACACCAGCAGGCCAGGATCAGACTGCACTCCCCTGACCGCCAATTGGTACTCGCCGGACACCTTCCGCGATACTGTCATGCCCGGCAGCATGTCCAGCACCTCCTCGAGCAGTCGCGCCCCCGAACTCTCGATCTGCTTACGGGTCACCACCGATACAATGGCCGGACTGCTTGTGACATCCAGTGGCAATCCGGTTGCAAGCGTCGTTTTCAGAACGGCGAAAGTTGTAGCGGATGACTGGCAGCCCTCCTGGCCGACAAGGTTCTTTTTGGGCGCCTTTTCCCCTTGCTTCTTTTCTGCCTTCTTGACGACAGGTTCTTTCCCAGTGGCCTCTTCCCTGGTAACAACCTTGACGCTCTGGGGTTGCTGTTCGGAGGCGAAGATAATGTGCCGGTTGCCCTCGAAGTCGACGGCGTAGCAATAGTACTCGATTGCCGGAGTCTTGATTTGCTTAGCGGGGATGACGCCCTCGTAGCGGTCGCCGCCGACCAGCCGCAACTCGCGGACCTGGTAGTCCGGTTGACTGGGACTACGGTAGACGAGAGCGGCAATGCTGACCTGGTCGGCCCCGATGATGTTGCCGCTAATCTTGAAATCAACGCCGGCCAGAATCCTGGCCGGGGGCGTGTGCAGAAGAGTAACATTGAACATCTGGGCGCTTGCCGGAGAAACCAGCGCCAATATCCAGATAATCGTGAGCGATCCGCGGATCCCGTGACCCATCAGCACCTCCAGTTGCCCTGGGAATATCCGCTTTCCATCGGGCACATGTCAAGGAATGGAGTCCCAAGGATCGAAACCTCATGGATTGACACGCCGTCTGCGGCGGTGCTAGCTTCGCTGGACATGAAAAACAACGACGTCGAGAACCTGGCCGGGAGCATTCAGTCCCACTACGAGCGCCAGGGCAAGCCGCTGGGCCTGGATGAGTACCTGGGGGTGTTCCGTGAAGACCCCGCCCAGCAGTGCCGCGGGGCGGCGCAGTACATGCGCGACGCCTTCGATTATTTCGGCAGCCGCACAATCGACTCACCGGCCGGCAAGCTGAAGCGCTTCAATCTCTTCGATGCCGAGTTCACGGGCGGATTGGGACGTGTCGCGGGCCAGGAAGAAGCACAGACGGAAATATACAAGCTGCTGAACAACTTCGTGCGCGAGGGCAGGGTCAACCGGCTGATCTTGCTGCATGGCCCCAACGGATCGGCCAAGACCTCGATCGTCCATGCCATCATCCAGGCCCTGGAACATTACTCGACCACTGCGGAGGGAACTCTCTACAGGTTTCGCTGGCTGTTTCCGTCGGAGAAGATCGCCCGTAGCAATATTGGCTTCGGTGACAAACCCGGCCAGACCGTCCCGGGGCCCAAAAGCTCTTTCGCCCACTTGCCGGGAGAGGATCTGGACGCTGTTCTGGAATGCGAGTTCAACGATCACCCCTTGCTGCTGATCCCAATCGACGTGCGCCGGGAACTCTTCGAACGTCTCGAACATGAGGGCCGCCTTGGAAGCGACGAACCCGTTCCCGATTACCTGCTGCACGGCGATCTGTGTGCCAAGTGCCGCAAAATCTACGACGCCTTGCTGGCCTCATACGGGGGTGACAGCTCAAAAGTCTTCAGACACATCCAGGTGCAGCGCCTGAACATGTCCTGGCGCTACCGCCGGGGGTTGGCCACGGTTGAGCCACAGATGCATGTTGATGCCGGCCAGCAGCAGTTGACCGCCTCTCGCGGCCTGGCTTCTTTGCCCCCCGCCATCGCCCATCTGTCGCTGTTCGAATCGCGAGGCCCGCTGGTCGAGGCCAACCGCGGCCTTTTAGAGTACAACGATCTGCTCAAGCGTCCGGTTGACACATTCAAGTACCTTTTAAGCACTTGTGAAAGCGGGCAGGTGAGCCTTGATCGCTCCAGCCTGTTTATCGACACGGTCCTGTTGGGCAGCACCAACGATATGCTCCTGGATGCCTTCAAGGAGTACGCGGATTTCTCTTCGTTCAAGGGCAGGCTCGAACTGGTCCGTGTGCCCTACCTGAGAAAGATATCGGACGAAGAGCAAATCTACACCAACCAGTTCCCGAGAAGCTCTCTCGACCGGCACCTGGCGCCGCACACCTTGTACACAGCCTCCCTGTGGGCTGTGCTGACCCGCCTGAGACGCCCCGTGGCCGATTCCTTCAGTGGAAAGCTGAAAGAGACCGTTGCCAAGTTGACCCCGCTCGAAAAGGCCCTGCTCTACGACCACGGCGAGGCGCCGGCCCACCTGTCTTCTTCGATAGCCGGTGAGTTAAGGGCCATTTTACCCGAAATATACCGCCTCGCGGGTCACGATTACGAGGGTCGCACGGGGGCCTCGGCGCGCGAAGTGCGCATGTTACTGATGAACACTGCCCAGCGCGAAGAGCACGCCTGCGTGTCTCCCCTGGGCCTGTTTGAGGAAATACTCTCACTGATAGAGGACAAGACGGTCTTCGCATTTTTGAAACTTCCGGCTGCGGGAGACTATATGGACCAAGCGAAGATAGTCGAGTTGGTCCAGAGCGCCTACCTGGATCTCCTCGAGGAGGAGGCGGCCGAGGCCATGGGGTTGGTTACCGAGACCAGCTACAGCGACCTGTTCGACCGTTACGTCCAGAACGTGACTCACTGGCTGAAGAAAGAGAAGCTTCAGGATCCGGTGACCGGCCAGCCGCTTCCGCCAGACGAGGGCATGATGAGGGAGGTCGAGACGGTCATCCGCCCCGAGGGCGAGGAGGAAGAGGCGTTTCGCAAGAACCTGATCGGCAGGATCGGGGCTTACGTGCTGGGAGAGGGCAAGGACATGCAGGCGCAGGGCCCGCCGAAATACGCCAATGTGTTTCCCTCACTGTTCGACAAGCTCCATGAGGATTTCTTCGCCCGGCGCAGGCTCTCGATGCAGAAGAGCTACAGAATGTTTCTGGAATTCATGGAAGGCAACGTCCCCGGGGGGAAGGACGCCAGCGCCATGCGCAACATGCACGAGGCGCTTATCAAGCGTTTTTACTACTGCGACAGCTGCGCCAAGGAAGCCATGGCCTTCCTGCTTAAAAAGCGCTACCAGTGAAAAATGTAACCACGGGAGATCTAGTACAGCACCGGCCGACCGCGACTGGGCTCCTGCTCCTGGGCGTCATCCTGGCCTATGCGGCCTGGTGTCAGTTGCCCGGTTTGGGCCACGCTTACCTGCCCGGCTGGGACGAGGCCGTCCATGCCGCCGTGTCGGGCAACCTGGCCAAACACCCGCAAACCCCCACTCTCTTCGACCAGCCCTTCGTACCCTTCGAGCGCAACGACTGGCAGGCCAACAATGTCTGGTTGCACATGCCGCCGCTGCCCTTCTGGCAAGCGGCCCTGTCGGTCGGCACACTGGGAAGATCGTTTTTCGCCCTGCGCCTGCCGGCTCTGGTCTTGTTCCTGCTTACACTTGGCGGCGTCTACCTGCTCGGCCTGCGGCTGTACGGTGAGAAGACGGGCTTGTTAGGCGCGCTGCTCATGGCTGCCTGCCCTTTCGCCTGGCTGCAGGTGCAGGGATACCACTTCGGGGACATGACCGACGTCTCGCTGGCCTTCTGGCTGCTGGCATCCGTGCTGGCGCTCGATCGCGCCGTCAAAAGAGGCAGCAAGCGCTGGGCCTCGGTCGCGGGTGTCTTCCAGGGACTGGCGATTCTGACCAAGAGCGCCCTGGCTCTGGCTCCGGCGGGCGCAATATTGTTGTTGTGGATCATCGGAGTGGCTCGCCGCAACAAAGATAAGCGTCTTAGCTGGAGCATCCCGGCAATCCACTGGGGGCTGGCCGCGCTAATGGCCATGGCCTGGCGTATGTATTCGTCAGTCCGCTGGCCGGTCGAGTTCGCTCACGAACAGGGCGCTCTGTGGTCTCACGTGATCAGCTCCTACGAGGGTCACGGTCAACCATGGGACGCCCTGTTCAACGATCTGGTCGCCAACCTGTTCACCCCGGCCTTGATCGTCTGGGTGCTGGCCGGCGCCGGATTGGTAACCTGGCTGGCTATGCGGCGGCGCAGCAATCCCCTCGGGCTGCACGCCCTATGGATGCTGGGCACCTGGCTCCCGTTACTGGTTGTGAAAACCAAGGTGCCCGCCGTGTTGTTCGGCATGTTTCCGGCCCTGGCTCTGGCCACGGCCTACCTGGTTGTTCGAGCGACCAAACGCGCGCCCGGCGCCTGGACGTCGGCATTGCTGGTCGCGCCGGGAGTGTTCCTATTGATCTCGAGCCACGTGCCGGGAGACTTCTGGCGCTTTTCGCGACTGCTCACTCCCGCCATGGCCGTCTGGCCCCACCTGCCCCTGCAACTTACCATCATCGCCGCCTGCGGGCTCGTCTTCTGGCTGGCCGCAAGGGTTCTTGCGCGGCTGACCGCTCCCGAGGGAAGCGCAGTCAGGATCGGGCGTACTTTTTGGAAGATCCTCATGCGGGCCGCGGCGGTTGTTCCATTCGCCTGCTTGCTGGGTCAGGCCGCCGCCACGCGGCAGGGCTTTGATATCATCAAGGACTACAATCCGGCCGCCCGCACGGCAGTGGATGCCCGCAAGCACTTTCCCGACCGCGCGGCGCTGGTAATCGAGGGAGTCAGCAATGGCCGGCAGCGTCCCGACTTGGCATTTGCTTTTCTGACCGGCAAACCCTCTCAGCTGGTGCGCACGAGCCGAATCGCACGAGCCTGCGCTGCGGCCGAGAAACTGGGAGCCGCCTTCCTGGTGACGCCCGTAAAGCGCCGAGACGATGCACTCGAATCACCCCGGCCGGGCTCCGGATACTGGGTATACGAACTTCACGGCCCGCCGCCCGAGCCGGATCTGGCCACGGCAGAAAACGCGGGCGCCGATGCAGCCTCGCTGGTCGAGCTGATCCCGGCGCAATCAAAGCTCAAGGCCGGCAGTTCTCTGGCCTTGCTGGCAAGCTGGAGAATCAATAGCCGGCCGCTCTCATGCAGCACGCGCACTATTTTGGCGCCGCTTGCCGGCGGCGAATCGCAAGAAACTTTTCCCCTGTCTGCCGATTTCCCCGCCGGCTTCGAGGGAACCATCCTGCACACCCTGGCGCCTCCCGGTCTGTTGTGGGGAAGCCGCCCGCTGGGCAACGGTCTCGTCGAGCAGTACTCGCTGCGCCCGGGAGAACTTTTGGCGGACGGCTTCACGAGCTGGATTCCTGTGCACATCGAGCCGGGCCGCTACCGCCTCGGATTGCTGATCAACTGCGCCGGCCGCGGGGAAAGGGCCACTTTTGAAAAACTCTGGCCGG
The DNA here is from genome assembly GCA_035528415.1 of Myxococcota bacterium. GTDB lineage: Bacteria > Myxococcota > B64-G9 > B64-G9 > B64-G9 > DATKYQ01. Next base: position 70,573 of record DATKYQ010000035.1, read on the forward strand.
TCATACAGGTGACGCGATGACGACGCTGCGGGCCCGGCCCTCGCTTCTTACACCCTGGTTGCTGGCGGGCAGTCTGTGGCTTATGACAGCCTGGTTCTTTCCCTTTTTCCCGCAACTCGGCAGCCCAAACGAGCTGAGCCGTCTGTACCTGACCCGGGCCATTGTGGACGACGGCAGCTTCTCGCTCGACGGACCAATTTCCAGATACGGTGCGATCACCGATCTGGCCACTTACAAAGGCCGTTACTACTCGGACAAGGCGCCCGGCATCGGGCTTTCCGGCGTCCCCGTCTATGTCGTCGCCAAGGCTTTGGCCGGTTGGAATGCCGATGCAATATCCACAGCGACACTGCTGCGGCTGCTGCGCATCTTTTTGTCCGGCCTGCCAACGGCCGCAACCGTCCTGCTGCTGTTTTTCCTGCTCGGCAGGCTGGGGCTTTCTGAGAACAAGGTGCTATTCTTGTCTGCGGCTTACGGCTTCGGAACGATCGCCTTTCCCTACGGGGTGCTGCTCTTCGGCCACCAGGCCAGCGCCCTGTGCCTGGTGGGAGCCTTCAGCCTGATCGAGAGGCAGGGCCGCAACCCGGGCCGCCTGACCCCGCTGGCCGCCGGTTTCTGCCTGGGCGCGGCGCTGCTTTTCGAGTACACAACCTTGCTGCTGGTGGTCCCGCTAGCCCTGTACGCCGTCATCTCCTCGCCACGCCGCGGGCGAGACACAGGCATGGGCATCGCGGGCAGCATCGGACCGCTTCTCCTGCTTGCGCTCTACAACTGGTCGTGCTTCTCGAACCCACTGTCTCTGGGATATGCCCATCTGGCCCAGCGCTCATTCGCCGAGCTGCACGGGCGCGGCCTGTTGGGTATGGTCACCCCAAGCTTCCGGCGCCTGGGGGTGATAATGGCCAGTCCCACCAGGGGGCTTTTGTTCTTCAGCCCCTGGCTGCTCTTGGCACTGCCCGGATTGATCATCGGTATAGCAAGACCCACGAGCCCGCGTTCCAGGGCAGCCTGCATCTGCATTGCCGCGGGCACGCTCTTTTACCTGCTTTTTTCCATGTCGCTCCAGCTTTCCGCCTGGGGCTGGAGCCTGGGACCGCGTCACCTGGCCCCGCTGATACCTTTTTTGGTACTAGCGATTGGCCACCTGCTGCAAGCCGACTTTTCTCCCGCGCGTTGGACGGCGCGTGCTTTGCTCGTGCTGGTTCCGCTATCGATAGTTGCCGTAGTCTTGCCGACCGCCGTCTTCGGCGGCTTTCCGCCGGATTTCAACAATCCACTGGCCGACTTCACTCTACCCCTGCTGATCTCCGGCTGTCTTTCACCAAGTGTCGGCACCAGCCTGGGATTGACCGCCGCCTGGGCGGCCGTGCCCTTTTGGATATCGCTAACCGCTCTTGTCGCCTGGCTGTTCAGGCTAAGCAAGGAGCGGCGGGCCGTGAAGCTTCTCTCCCTGCTGCTTGCCCTGGGGCTTCTGGTTCTGATATTCACTGCACGCGGCCCCGCAGACCCGCTTGAGATGCAAGCGTTGAGATGGGCAAGCCGCGACGTGCTTCGATGCAACTCTCACTAGTGCGAGAAAGACACCGTTCCCTTGTCATCTATCGGAAGCTCGAATCCGTCGAGAAACACCATGCCCTTGAGATGATACTTGATCTGCGGTTGCTTGATCATCTCGACAATCTCTCGCTGCTCGTCACCCGATAGCGTGCCTGTCGATATGTCGTAGGATGCCTCGTTGGAGGGTTCAATGACTTCTTCGACCGGCATTTCGCCCTCTGACATGGGCTTGCCCTCGGCCGAGATCTTATAGACGATCTTGCTGATCTTGATATTGAAGGGATTCTCGTTCAACAGCGATATCTCGAAATTCAGGCGGATCTCGCGGCTGGAGAACTTCTCGGCGTTTGCGCCGGTCACATTCAGATGCGGCAGCTTGGGCAGCGGGATGCTGCCGGTGTCGCTGGCTGACACCTGAAATTCACCGTCTGGTCCCGTAAGATGGCATTCGAGGAAGAAACTATACGGAATGCGGCCGCGCTGTAAAAAATTCATCACTTCGGATGCCGTCTCGGGCCAGGGCAGCCCGATCTTGGTGGCGACCATCAGCTTCTGCTCTCCGGCCAGACTAGTGCCCGGATTCTGCGTCCCTTTGATGGTCTTCATGTCGGTCATTTCCAGGCGGTAGTCGCAGCCGGAAATTTTGGCCGGAAGCTTGTCCTCGGAAATCAACTCGAACTTCCAGGCGACGTTCATTTGCGAAAAGGACTGATCGGAGAATTTGATCCCCCGGTACTCGAGACGCGGCTTGGCATAGTCCGCGGCCTTCTTGACCTGCTTGACTTGCTTGTTCGGGCAACCGCTGACACACAAACCGATTAAGGCAAAGCCGAGATAAAGCGTCTTTAGTGACATGGTACTCTCCCCTATTTTGCACGCGTTTCAAAGAGAGTCTATTTGTCGTCAGCGGTCCTGTCAACTCGCCCCGAACCAAGCACCTGCCTGTTGACAATCAAGCGATACCGGTATAACCCATTAATTCAATACAAATCTTTATAATGTATTCAAACATGCACATTCCCAGACCAGCACCCTGCCACCTCGCCTTCTTGACAATCATGCTGCTGGCTTCCGTTGCTTCATCTCAAGAGAACGAGGACGAGGAGATCGAACTCTTCTTCGCACCGGCAGAAACGGTCACCACGGCTTCGCGCCACGTCCAGCCGCTTGCCGAGAGCCCCTCCGCCGTGACCGTGCTCACCAGGGAAGACATCGAGGCCTGCGGCGCCCTGACGTTGCCCGAGGCGCTGCGCCAGGTGCCCAACATGGATGTCTACCAGCTCAAGCCCTTGTGGTACGTCATGGGAGTGCGCGGGCGAACCAACGAAGAGTCGGACAAGATACTCCTGCTGGTGGACGGCAGGGACGTGACGGCCGAGATGATCGGTTCGCCGCTCTGGACGGTGCAGTACTTTTCGCTGGACGACGTCGAGCGCATCGAGGTCATCCGCGGACCCGGCTCGGCGCTCTACGGCGCCAACGCCTACTCCGGTGTGGTTAACGTCATAACCCGCAAGCCCGGCGAGGGCCCGCGCGCCTCAATGTCAATAGCCGGCGCGGAGCGCGGCTACCTGGATCTATCCGCGCGCGCCTCGACGCGCCTGGATTCCTTCTCGCTGAGCGCCTCGGCCGGCCTGGTTCGCGAGGATCTCTGGAGCAGCCGCTCGAGCAAGGGGCGCGCCGTGGCGCGGGGGCGCTTGCGCACTGAGATCGACATCTTACCGAACTGCCACCTGGGGTTGGAGGGCGGTGTGCTCGACGCGGCCGGACTGATCCACTCGGCCATGGGCGCCATGGACATCTCCGACATGCTGAACGGCTATATCCTGGCGCACTTCGAGCTGTACGACTTCTCGCTGCGGGCGGGATACGATTTCACCAGCCTCGACATGGACATCGATCTGCCGCTCTACATCAAGGAGGTCGATCTGGTTCTCGGAGCCATGCCGCCTTTCGCCGCCCGCGTGGACAAGCTCACGTCGAGCGCCAGGTATGACTGGCAAACCAATTTCCTGCGCCTGATCGGCGGCGCAGAGTACGTCTTCAATCGTTACGGCTCGGCGGTGATCATTCCCGAAAACTATTACGAACACCGGGCGGGGGTCTTTGCCCAAGCCGAGCTCGAGATAGACCGCCTGCTGCGCACGCTTGCGAATATCGAGATACCGACCTTGCTTCTGAACGTCGGGCTGCGTTTCGACTACAACAATGTGTATGATGCCGATGATCTGCATGACTGGAGCAGCAGCGAGCTTAGCCCGCGCGCCGCGCTGGTTTTCGTGCCGCGCCCGGGACACAGCCTGCGTCTTGGTTATGCACATGCCTTCTTGAAGCCGACCTTCATCCAATCGTCCTTGCATTTCAAGATCGACGATATCAGCAATCTGGGGTTCGACCAGTTCAACTTCGGCAATCCCGAACTCGAAAACCAGACCATCGACAGCCTCGAGCTGGGATACTCCGGCGACTTCTTCGACAAGCGGCTGGAGCTGAAGATCGACCTGGCATACAACTGGTATCGCGACTGCCTGTGGTACATGTTCGACAAGAGCAAGCTGAACTACATCGATATTGGAAGCGTTCGCGTGCCCGATCTGGGCGCCGGGGGCCTCGGATTTTCGAACTTGCCCGCCGGCAGCGACGGGCACGACGTAGAGATCCAGATCGTCTACCACCCCGGAGATCGTTCGCGCCTGTTTTTCACGGCCGGCTACCGCCAGGTGTTCGACAACCAAACTGGAAAATTCTTCGACCGCGATCCCGTCTTTCGCCTGGCGGCCGGTGCCGATCTCAATCTGGGAGGCGGACTGTCCACTTCGCTACGGGCGTTTTTCACGGGCTCACACGTCCGTTTCATCCGCAATCCCGCGGGTCTGCTACAGCCCGACATACAGGTGGTCATCCCCACGGTATGGTTCCTGAACGCCCGCCTGGCCTACAAGTTCAAAGCCGGGGCGGCAACAATGGCCACCGGTATCGAGGGCTTCAACATCCTTGGCTTTCACTTCCGAGAGTTGGGCGGCACTCTTTCGCCAAACGCACCCGACCAGAACGCCGAACTGCTGGGCCGCCGGATTTCACTGTTCTTGCGGGCTCAGATCTGATATTGGGGCCAGCGGAGGTTGAAATTGGCCTGGACGAGTTTTGTCTACAACTATGCCGTGGGGGGAGTGATCTTCATCGTCGGCATGCTCTATGCCTGGCGTCAGGGAGAGGTTGGCCTGGCAACCAAGCGCATGCGCCGCAACACCTTTGGAATGCTCGGCGGCCTGCTGGTGATTTTCGGACTGCAACTTTCTTTCATGCTGCTGGGTTCTTCCTCCTAATCTAACGTCATGAACGACTCCATCATTGTCGGCACCCCGCTAGATTACGGGCTGATCATCGGCTACTTCGTCGTCGTGCTCGGCTTCGGGGCCCTGTTTGCGCGCTTCACCAAGTCGACCAAGGACTTTTTCTTCGGCGGGCAGCGCTTCTCCTGGTGGCTGATCGCATTCTCCTGCGTGGCCACCACGGTCGGCTCTTACAGTTTCTACAAGTACAGCTCCAAGGCATTCACCTACGGGCTGTCTAGCAGCATGACCTACCTGAATGACTGGTTCTGGATTCCGCTTTGGGCTTTCGGCTGGCTGCCGATCATCTACTTCATGCGCATCACTTCCATTCCGGAGTACTTCGAGAAACGTTTCGACCGCTCCTCGCGCAGCGTGGCCACCATCATCCTGCTGGTCTACATGGTGGGTTACATCGGCATCAACCTGCTGACCCTGGGCAAATGCCTGAACGTGTTGCTGGGCTGGCCGGTCTTCGGCGCGGCCGCACTGGTGGCGGCCGTGACGGGCGTCTACGTCATGGCCGGCGGCCAGACATCGGTGATCATGACCGATCTGCTGCAGGGCATGCTGTTGCTGGTAGCCGGCTTCGTGCTGCTGTTTCTGGGCTTCTCGGCGCTGGGGGACGAGAAAGGCTTGCTGGCCGGGGCTTCCAATTTTTGGCACCTGCTGCCGCCCGGGCATCGGTTGCCCTTCGCCGCCTTTAATCGCCCCGCCGATTTCAACTCGGTGGGTATCTTCTGGCAAGACGCCTTCGGCAACGGGGTCGCCTTCTACTTTCTGAACCAGGGCCTGGTCATGCGTTTCCTCTCGGCGCGCTCGGTGCGCGAGGGACGCAAGGCGATGTTCTTCATTCTGCTGGTGCTGATGCCGCTGGCGGCCGTGGCCGTCTCCAACGCCGGCTGGATAGGCAAGGCGCTGGCCGCGGTCGGCCTGATTCAAGTCCCCGCCGACCTGGATGACATCTTCGTTGTCGTGGCCGATGCCCTCTGCCGGCCCGGCGTATTCGGACTGGTGCTGGCCGCCTTGACCGCTGCCCTTATGTCCACCGCCGACACGCTGATCAACGCCGTCAGCGCCGTGGCCGTCAACGACATCTATCGTCCCTATATAAAACCGGGCCGATCCGACAAGCACTACCTGTCAGTTTCGCGCTGGGTGTCGATCGGCACCGCCGCGGTCGGCCTGATGCTGGTGCCCGTCTTCGGTCAGTTCGGGTCGATCTACGTGGCCCACGGCACCTTCACGGCGGCCGTCACTCCACCGATGGCGGTGGCTTTACTGCTTGGCGTCTTCTGGAACCGCTTCACTCCCAGGGCCGCCCTGTGGACCATGCTGGGCGGTTCGCTGGCGGTCGGATTGAGCTTCATCTGGCCCCAGTTGATAACTCCTTTCGCTCACGGCACTCCCATGTTCGCCCACGGGGACATCGCCCAGCCCAGTTACAAGGCCTACACTTACATCCGGGCCCTGTACGCCCTGGCCGTCTCGGCGGCCATCGGCATCGGCGTAACCTTCTTCACCCGGCCGAGAGAGCGCGACGAGATCAAGGGGCTGACCTGGAACACGATCAAAGACGCTATGCTGATTTTCAAAGGCTCCGCGCCCAACCTGACCGAGGGTCACGAGGTAAGCGCCCGGCCGGTCTTCGTCGAACAAGCGCAAGCAGGCGAGATCGATCTGGTTCAGGTCGATCCGGCCGCGATGGTACGCATGGCCGCGAAAAGCGGCGACCTGGTTCACGTCAGGGACGGGCGCCGCTGGCTGGGGGGGCTAAAATCGGCCCACGCGCGGTTGGGCGAGCCCGACGCCGAACCGGGCACCTGTCGCATCCCGCAGGAGCTGGCCGCGAGCGGTTCGTTGCTGAAAAGCAAGCGCCTGCTGATCGAAAAGATAATCTGATCTGACTTTTCAGAAAAGTTACATCTACTTCAACTGCCAGGTCGAATCCTTGGGATACTCGAACTGCACGTACCAGTTTTTGGGTGAAAAATATTCCTCGAGGGCGGTTGTGTCCGTGCCGTCTTTCGTCCGTGTATGCACAAGGTGGAAGACTTCGAAGGTCCCGGCCGGCACCTGGATTGACTCCTTGCCGCTGTTGTCGAAACGATGCATCTCGCTGCCGCCCTGCTCGACGTCTGTCTGGGTCGACCAACTCTGCACTGGAAAACCCTGCTCGTTTTCGAGCGGGTAAGGCAAGAGCTTGACCGGGGTCAGATAGCGGCGTTCGACGTGGGAGGCGCCTTCGTTTACATCTTCTCCCAGCAGAAACAAGCCGGCCGCGGTAACCTGGTACCAGCGGGTGGCTATCAGGTTGCCATTCTGACGCATCTCAACCTTGTAGCTCTCCAGACCGTCGGCGTACTCCAGATCGATACCGACCACCTTGACCTCTCCCGCCTGGGGCTGCGTCAGACCGATGTCGATGTCGTAGTCGAACACTTTACCCTCGCCGATGCCCACGTAGGCCAGGGCGCCGGTGTTGTCTCCTCCCCCGCTCCCAGCGCAGGCGGAACACATTGCCAGGACAAAAAACACACTGGCGCTGGACACGCTTTTCATGACTGTCTCCATTCTTCAGATCGATGCACTCAGTTCAGCGAATCGCCGTGTCGACTTGTCGAGCACATCGGCATGTAGGCTCTTTCCGTGCGAATCCATGGTGACCACCGCCGGAAAATTCTCGACCTCGATTACCCACATGGCCTCGGGCACACCGAACTCCTCGAGCTTGTGCACGGCAACCACCCGGCGCACGGACTTGGCCAGAATCACCGCCAGACCTCCGATGGCGTGCAGGTAGACCGCGCCATGCTTGGCGCAGGCATGCAGCGTCTTTTCGCCCATGCCGCCTTTTCCGATGATCGCCCTGACCCCGTAGCGCTCGATGATCTCGGCCTCGTAGGGTTCCTCGCGCTTGGATGTCGTCGGGCCGGCGGCCACGAAGCGCCACTGGTCGCCGTCGCGGGCCACGATCGGGCCGCAGTGATAGATCATGCCGTCTCTGATGATATTCTTCACCTCAACGGCATCCTGTTCGATCATGTACTTGTGGGCGGCATCGCGGGCGGTGATCATCACGCCGCTGATGCCCACTTCGTCGCCCACCTGAAGATCGCGGATGACTTCTTCGGATGTCGGCAGCTGAATGGTTTTCATGGCATTTCTCCCCGAGCACATCACTCGTATACGACGCTGTCGCCTTCGATTGTCATCGAGCGGCGCCGGTAGGCCCAACACATGTAGCTGATGGTCACGAAATAACAAGCCGGCAGCCTGTGTCGCAAGCCTATCTTGACACCCAGCACGGTTGTCTTTCCGCCGAAGCCCATCGGCCCTATCTCGAGGCGATTGAGGGTCTCGGTCAGTTCCCGCTCTAAAACATCCAGATCCTTATCGTGATTCGGCTCGCCCTGCTTGCGGAAGAGTTGCTCTTTTGACTCGAGGTACGAACTTCCCCTGTCGCCGCCGATTCCCACACCCAGCGTGCCCGGAGCGCAGCCGAAACCCTGCGCCCTGTAGGCGGCGTCGAGGATGCAGCGCTTGATGCCCTGAAGATCTCGGCCGGCATGCAGCTTACTGTCGGGCAGCGAGTATTGAACGCCGCAGTTCTCGCTGCCGCCGCCCTTGAGCATCAGCCTGACCCTCAGACGCCCCTTGTCCGCGATCTGGTTGAAGTGAAAATATGGACTGCCGCGTCCGATGTTGTCTCCCGAGTTCTTGCCGCTGATTGGATCGACGGCGTTGGGTCGCAGATACGATTTCCGCGTGGCCTCGGCCACGGCCTGGCTGGCGGCTCGCTGTATATCATCCGTCATGATTTCGGGACCGTGATCGACGTAGAAAACTAAAGTGCCCGTGTCCTGGCAGACAGGCAGCGAGTTACGCCTGGCCTCGGCTGCGTTCTTCAGCATCCAGTCAAGCGTCGAGCGTGCCCGGCCATCTTCGGCATCACGCGCCGCCGCAAGGGCGTGTTCGACATCTGGAGCCAGGTCGCAGGCTGTAAGCCGCACGAGTTCAAGGAAGCTTTGGCTTAGTTTATCATCCAATTCGACACCTCCACCTGAAAGAGTTGTCTTTTCACTACCTCACTTTGCCAGAATGCCACCCGGCGAGGAACAAAAAAAACGAGGCCGCCGAATGGCGACCTCGCCTGTTCTTCGCCTGAAAAAACTACAGGACCTTCTTGAACTGCGGAGCGGGCTTAAAGGTCACCGTCTTACTCGCGGAGATCTTGATCTGCTCGCCCGTCTGGGGGTTGCGCCCCATGCGCGCCTTGCGCTTGCGTACCGAGAAGGTGCCGAAGCCCGGGTACACGAAGCGATGTTCTTTCTTGATCGCCTTCGAGAGTACCGTGAAAACGGCATCAACTACCTCGCCGGTCGCCTTCTTCGACATCTCGGGGATGCCCTTGCTCTTGAGAACCTCGTTGATCAACTCTGCCTTTGTCATTTCTCCTCCCGTAGCTGAATTACCTGCAAACTTGCTCTCCATAAGGAAAGCAACAAGACACACAAAATTGCTTCCAAGTAGACCGAAGTGTACCCAGGCCAACCGTGGCTGTCAAGACCAAAATGCCCCTGACCCGCAAAAAACAAGGGCGAGCGCGCTTGGGCACCCTTGATGACCTTACAGCGTCAGCGCCTGGTGAACTTCTTCGAGTGTGGGTATTCCCGCTCTCCCGCCCAGAGAACGGCAATTCAAAGCGGCGGCGGCCGAGGCGATACGCATCCTCTCGCGCAGTTCGAAGCCGTTGAGCAACCCGAAGATGTAGGCACCGTGGTAGACATCGCCGGCGCCGGTGGTATCGACCGCCTCAACCGCCAGGGCCGGCACGATGTAGGTCTCATCGTGTTCCATGCCCACCGACCCGTCTTCGCCGATGGTGATCACGACCGTTCCGGGACCCATGGCGCTCAACTTCTTGAGACTCTCGGCCAGGGCGCCCGAGCCCATCTCGGCAGCGAAACGCTCGGATGCGATCAGCGTGTCGGTGACCGCAATCAGTTCGTCCATACCCTCGCGCGGCGAACCTGCATCGTAGACGACATGTACGCCCCTTTGCCGGGCGTAACGCGCTGCGGCTATTTGCGCCTGCATTTGGATACCGTCCACGTGCAACACCTTGGCGCCGTCGATAATCGATAAATCGATCTCCCCGGGCGCAAGATCGGGCACGTTTCCACGCGTCCAGAAGACTGTTCGCTTGGCCGTCTTACGCTCAACCGCGATGAAGCTGATCGGCGAGACCAGGTCGCGCTCAATCACCAGCCCACCCGTGTCGACACCGGCCCCTCGCAGCCCGTGGCGGATGAACATCCCGAAATCGTCGTTGGAGATCTTTCCGATGAACGAGGTGCTGGCACCCAGCGTGGCCAACGTCACCATGGCGGTGGCCACCGGCCCGCCGCCCTGCATGGAGAACTCGGATAGCTCGACCTTGGAGTCCATGTCCGGATAGCGCTCGACTATCCCCAGATAGTCAACCGCGCAGTGTCCAACCCCGACCACATCGAACGGCATCCGAAAAGCTCCTTCCAATCGCCTGCAACAAACAACGGCACTCAAGCGTAGCGATCGTATTTTACAAGGCCGCGCCAGTCAAGCGGCTTCTCCGTCACCCATCTCTCTCACCCATCTCTGGAGTTGCCTTTTTCTTCCACCACTGCTATGCAAGATTCATCCTTGGACCCAAACAACGCTATAGATTTTTTCTCCCTGCATCCAAACCAGTTGGCCGAACAAGTCGGCGGATCGGGCCGCGCTAAAGAAATCTGGGCCCTGCTACGCGACGTTAAAACCCCCCTAACCAGCGAGCGCCTTTCCGCTCAACTCAAAAAACTGCTGGCCAATCGTTTTCAGCTTGTGCCCGGGGTACAAGACGCCAAAGAAATCTCCGCCGACGGCACTCGCAAGCTGCGGGTCAAGCTGACAGACGGATGCCTGGTGGAGACCGTCATTATTCCCAATGACAAGCGAACCACTGTCTGCATCTCCACCCAGGTGGGCTGTGCCCGGGGCTGCCGCTTTTGTGCCACCGGTCAAATGGGCCTCACCCGCCATTTGAGCACCGGAGAAATCGTCTACCAGATCAACCTGGCCCAACAAGAGCTCAAAGCAGCATCGCTGGCCCCGGTCAGCAATGTGGTGCTCATGGGCATGGGCGAACCCCTGGACAACTTCGACGCGGTGCAACAGGCCATCGCCATCATCAGCCATCCCCATGGCTGGCGCCTGGCGCCCAGGCGCATCACCCTGTCCACCATCGGCCCCTCTCCCAGGGCCATCGGACGCCTGAAGACCCTGAACTGCAACCTGGCCTGGTCGCTGCACGCCGCGGACGACGAAGTCAGGCGCCGGCTGATCCCCACCACCCGCCACCACAATGTCGATTTGCGCGAGGCCTTCGTTGATGTGCTGCAAAGCCGGCGCTCGCTGCTCCTGGTGGAGATGATCATGATCAAGCAGATCAACGACAGGCCATCCGACATCGATCTGCTGATGGAGTTTTGGGCTGCTCACAAAAAACGGATCCGGATCAACATCCTGCCATTCAACCAAGGTCCCAAGCCGGCTCCGGAGAACCTGGCCCCCTGCCCACCGGAGCGCATGGCCGCTATTCGCAAACAACTTCAAAGCGCGGGCTTCTTTTGCGAAAACCGGCGCCCCAGGGGCCTGGACATCCAGGCTGCCTGCGGACAACTTTGCTGAAAACAAAAAACGGTTGCGCGAACCGATGCTCTCGTGGATAATCCCCGGGCCTCGAACCCGGGAAGGCGGTGTGATTTATGGGAAAGAAGAAAAAGAAGGCCGGCCAGTCCTTCGATGAACTCCTGGCCGCGAGCCTCGAGTCTGGAGACAACTCAGGCCTGGCATCCCTGGCGGCGCGGGCGGGGCTTTCTGACGAAGATTTCCAGCAGCACTTCGAGCGTGCCAAGGGATTGGTGGGTGGCGCCGACCCGCGCGAGGTCGTTAAGCTGCCTGCTTCATTCCAGGTGGCTTTTTTGCTCCTGGCCGAGCGAGAGCAAGACGACGACTTGCTCAGTGACCTTCTCAAAATGGCCGCCGACAAGCTGGTCAAGAAAGAAGCCAAGCGCATCATCCACAGGATGCGCAGTCGCGGTCTGAAGGTTTCGGCCGGCGAGGAAAGCGGCTCTTCGATTCTCGATCGCAACGTATCCACCGAGGATCCGGAGTTGCCTTGCTACATCTCCCCGGTAACCGGGAAGGGCAGCCGCATGATCTGGCTGGCGCGCTACACCCACGGCGGCGTCGCTGTTTACCAGTCGGAGGTCAACGACACGGACGGCCTGGTCGAGTTTTCCGGCGGGGTGATCGGCAGAAATCGCTATCGGCGCCTACTGAAAGAGATCCTCGGCTCAGATGAGGTTTCGATGGTCGAGATCTCCTACGCCGAGGCCCGGCAACGAATAACCATGGCCGTTGCTCTCGGCCGCGAGGCGTCCCGGCCCCTGCCAGAAGGCTACCTGGAGGCCTCCGGCGAGCTACCAGAATTTAAAGCTGTGCCGATCCCCGACCCGCACGACGCTTTTTCGGCGGATGAGATTGAAAAGGCAGCCAGCCTGTACGCGGATGCCGCTCGACTGCACGAGTTGCCCGAGTTTTCCGACTGGCTTCCCGCCGAGGAAGCCCTCGAAAAAATACAAGCCAAGTTCAAGGAGATCGAATCCAGCCAGGTTGCGATCAACAGCGCCCAAAAAGTTGACCAGGTCAAGAAGGCACTGGACGACGCCGTCGCTGACCTTCTCGGGGATGAAAAAGGCCGTGAGCGCTACCAGGCGAGACTTTTCGAAATGGCCGCCCACCTGAGGAAGTGCGCCAAGGAAGACGCCGCCCTGCAAACGGCGGCGGCGGCCCGGCAACTCGACCAGGAGGGTTTTACTCCCCTCGACAGCCCGTTCTTCGTACGCCTGGTTGACAAGTTGTTTAAAAGCCCAGAGGAAATAGTAGCTCAGATGAGTCCACCGGAGAGGCAGCCCGGCGAGGGCGAGAAAAAAGACCCCGGAAAGCTGATCGTCACCCCCTGAATTTAGCGCGGGACTATTCTTTGGTCCAGAAGTCCTCGATGGCGCCTATTTTGAGGCTCGTTCCTAGGCCTAGCGCCTGCTTGTCAGCGGCGCGCAGGCCCATGGCCTGCAGGGGCCCCTCTATCTTTCCGCGCACGGCTACGGTTACGACCAGCGCGTAGCAACTCTTGGCCGCAAGACCGCCGCTGAGCGCGTACTCGATTACGTTGGGATCATCTCCGGAAACCTGCGCGGTCCCGGTGGTCACCTTCTGCCAGTCGTCAGGACAGACACAAACCTCTTTGTCAGCTTGCTGGCTGCAACTCCAGGGAGAGGACGACTGCAGAAATACAGAATCGGCGTTAACCGATGACGGATCCACTTCGGCCGAGAAGAACACGGCCGGGGTAACCGTTAGCTCGACGTTGCGCGCGCCGTCCAGCGGAATGAACTTCACCGCCAGCGCGTCGGGGTTGGAGACTGCCGGTTCGCCACAGGCACACGCCAGGGCCGCGGCCGCAACAACAAACAAAATACAGCTACGCGTGTTCATGGGTTCTCCCTGGGCCGTCAGTGATCGGCGGTCGTGAAGCTCGACTCGATCGTAACACCGAGTTGATCCGTATTCTCGCCTTTGATCGATGCGTCGATGTAGATACAATACCTGGCATTCGCTTCAAGCGGAGCATCTGGTTGCAGCAGGGCCGTCGTTAGTTCTTCCCTCTTGACGGTGACACCGTCATTTTCGTAAAGCCTTGAACACATCACCGAGGCAGTCACCTGCGTCTCCTGGCCGCCCTGCGGACAGGCACGCAGGTAGAGCGTAGCGGCGCTGACGTTGCTGCTCGACTGGCATTCGCCGGCGGCGAAAACTTCGTCATCGAAAGCGGCGATAACCGCCGCATCGAGCGGCACGCCCGTCTCGCCCTGCTGAGGATAGACATCAAGCAGCCTGAGCGGCTGGATGTCATCTCCTGTGGACCCCACCCCTCCGCAGCCCGCCAGTGCCGAAATGGAGAAACATAGCAGGGCGAAAGCAAGCCCCATGCTCACGGATCGCATTCTCATCGCTATCCCTCGCAACGCCGTTGATAGTAATACGCTATCGCCTATGGAGGGATCTCGTCAAGTCTATTTCTCAAAGGCGTATCGCCTCTTTCGAAGAAGCAGGCTGATGTTTTTGTCCTGCCATTCCTCGGCCCTGCGGAAGTGAACGAAGGTCCGTTCACGCTCCCGAAACTCGCGGGTATGCACCATCTGGCGCGCGCCTCTCCGGGTCGCACCCAGCGCATGATGCAACATCTCGTGATAGACGACCGCGACCAGGACGTGCGCCGGCACGCGCTCGTCGTCAAGGGCCGAGTGAATGCGAATCATCTTGTCTTCGAAGGAGTACGAACCAAGCCGGATGCTGCGCCGGCGCCCCTTTTCGACGGCTCGCCCCCAGACGATCGGGACGTCCACGGGCACCTGGAAATAAGCCCGGTTGAGCGCGTTGCGGATGGCGTCGAGATCGAAGCGTTTGCCTTTCGGGCTCAGCCCGGCGGCACCCCGCCGCCGCCCGACCTTGCCGGCATTGTGCTGGATGAATCGATCGAGAAGCCGATTGCCGCGTGTCGAGCCGCGCAGGTACTCAGCCAGCGCCATGAGCACCTTGTCGTTTGCCTCGATGAACATGTTGTGCAGGCGCAGCTCGATCACGCCGGCACGCTTCCTGAACGAGATCATAGTGGAAGAGTTGTCGGTGAAACGCACCACGAAAGGACGTCCAAGGTGGGCCAGGAACCGCGAGCTCCACAGCCTGCGGACCGCACCCAGGCTCTTCAGCGGTACCAAACGCCTGCGAACCGCGGGCGGGGTGGAGTATTTGAACGCCAGCTGATCCATTTCCATTTGTCTCCGTAAAAAAATACTACCGCGCCGCGGTTTTCAAGGCAACCGGTTGATTTAGGGAGCGGTAATATGAGAACCTGACGTCATGTTCAACTGGTCTTTAGGGAGGTCGAACATGCGCGCCTGGATGCCGTTGTCGCTGATCGCTATGCTGGTTGTGGCCGCTTCACCCTGCGCCGCGGCCGGCGACGGTTTCAAACTGGAATCTACAGCCTTTACCGACCAGGGCGAGATCCCCACTGTTTTCACCTGCGCGGGCAAGAAGATCTCGCCGTCCCTGCGCTTTTCCAACCCACCCAAGGGCACCAAGAGCCTGGTGTTGATCGTCAGCGATCCCGATGCGCCCGATCCCAAGAAACCCAAGCTGACCTGGGTCCACTGGGTGCTTTACAATATTCCACCAGCGGCCACCGGGCTGGCCGAAGCGATTAAAACGGCCGACCTGCCAAAGGGAACATTGCAGGGTAAAAACAGCTGGAAAAAAACCGGCTACGGTGGGCCTTGCCCGCCAATTGGCAGGCACCGCTATTTTCTAAGGCTGTTTGCGCTCGATACGCTCCTGCCCGACCTGCACACCCCTGCCCGCGCCGCCCTGCTAAAGGCCATCGAGGGACACGTGCTGGCTAAGGCGGAACTCGTCGGCATGTATAAAAAGAAGAAAAAGAAAAAATAGGTCGCCCGCTGATCATTCAGGTTTTGGGAACCCGACTAAAAAACCTCCGAAAGCAAATGCCGGCACCGCGACCGCGGGGTTGCACATGAAAGATCACGTGCTGCCGGCGGCGGACACGCCCAGGCTCAGAAGCGCCCCGATACCTCCGAAGACCGCGGCAGAGAGTAGCGGTCTGGATAAACGTCTAACCCATTTTGGCACTTTCGTCTTCCTCTCCCTCGCCTGATCCCGGTGTGTTGTCTTCATTCTCGTCCGATCCTCCGGATCGGCACCCGGGGGACATTCAGGTAGACACCCCGAGGCGCGGCAGGATCACCGTCTGCAACAAGATCCAGACGCCGAAAAAAACCAATAACCAGACAATGTCCATTTTTCAACCTCTCAGCCCCCTTGTGTAACAACCTAGGCATGGATTCACGCCTTGTCCATCACATTGGGCCGAAAAAGTGATACAATGGCCGGCGAATTGAAATATCCACCTGTTGCTGAGAGTTTTCGTAGCGAGGTGTATAAATAGACGATGTTCGGCAATCGAAAAATTCTGGCGCTCGTCTGCTTGCTTTCGCTTTTCTTGCTGGGCGAGGACGTGGAACACCGGCCGGTGATGATAGGGCCGCCGCCAGCGGATTCAGAAAAGCCGGTGCCTGCCGAACATCCACGTACGTCTTTCGGTCCGCGTAAACTGGTGCTCGACCCGCAGCTCTTGATGCAACCTCCAGTCTGGGCCCCGAGGGAATTGACCGAGCGCGAGCTGGTCACAAGCCGAATAGAAGGCTACTTCGCAGACATTGCCGCCCGCAACCGGGCCGCGCGCGGCAACGTCGACCCCGGCTGGCACTACCTTTCGGGACGCATGCAGCACTACTTCGAACCCGACTTCTCTCAGGTGTCGGATCCCCGTATCACCGAGGTCTCCGGCCCATGGCTGGCAAAGACGGTCTGGGACTGGCTCGGAGGCTGGTACCGTAACGCGTCCAGAACCGCGGCCGACGGCAGCACGCCGCTGGGTGATGACCCCTACCTGCGGGTAGACACTACCATGCTGGATATGCAGCTGGCGGCATACGCCGACGACGGTTATGGTGCGACGGTCACCGCCATCATCGAGATCAATATAAGCTCGGCGGGCGAGCTCAAGGCCCGGCTGTTCGAATCGTCCGGCCATTCGCGCTTCGACGCCGCCGCCATGGCAGGCGTCGAGCGTGCCATCGCCAACCCCAGCCAGGACGATCTCCCCCCCGGCCCGGCGCGTTCGCTTTACTCCCTTTCGGCCCGCTATGTAATCCTGCCCCCGCTTCCCGTGGTGGGTTTCGCCTTCGATCTGTCGCTTGGCTACTTCGACCTGATGTACCCGCTCAAGAAGATGGTTCACGGACAGGCCCGCCTGCTGGCCGTCTACCGTATGCCTCCAGTAACCAAAAAGCTTACAGACCGCTGAACACATTCCTGATGGTGTGGAAAATATGGCACGCCTGCGTGTCAATGTCATTACATGCGGCGCCTGCCGCAATTCGCAAGACACCGGAAACACTCTATCTCACTCATGGCACGCATAATGCATTGCTTCGTAATGCCAGGAGGTTTCGAAATGCCGGAGAGTTTCAGCCATGAAAAAAGACATCACAAAAGCAATCCTGCTCGCCGTCGCGGCCAACCTGGCGGTATGGACCTTTCTGATCTTGATATCCGAGGCCGGGTCGGTGTCGGTTGCCCATACGCGGACTGCAAAAGCCCCCGCCCCACCACCGCCCCCGAAAGTCCCCCCCGTTGATCCCGACGATCCCTTCAGCCGCTACCTGAGCACCGACATCCCCCCGGCCGACGGCTTCGACTTTCCGGTCGGCGACGCCGACGGTGACGGCGACTACACCGACAAGCAGACCGGCAAGACCCATCACGGCTGGCACGTCTCGACTCATTTCTGCGAGTGGTACACATATGGAATCCACCCGGCCGAAGACTGGAACGGAGACGGCGGGGCCAATAGCGATCTCGGCCAGCCGGTGCATGCCGTTGCGGCCGGCAGGGTGATCCTTGCCAAGAACTGCGGCCAGCCTTCCGGCGGCGTGGTCATGATCCAGCACAACTACTACGAGAACCATCTCAAACGCCGCATCCGCTCGGTGTACGTGCACCTGGCTACAATGAGCGTCGCGGCGGGCGAGACTGTCTCCAGGCGCCAGTTGATCGGCGAGATTGGCAAGGATCCGCTCAATCGTTTCTTCGCTCACCTGCATTTCGAACTGCGCCGGAACGAGACACTCAAGGCGACCTTCTGGCCCTCGGCAGCCGGAAAGTCGCGCGACTGGATCCGCGAAAACTACGCCGCTCCCTCCCCTTTCATCCGCTCGCATCGTGATTTATTCGTCCCGCCCCGCGAGAAGCTCTTGGCGCTGGTCGACTCGCGCTCGGGCCGCATGCGCCTCTACGACAGCGGCCGCCCGTTGCTTCAGTTCCCGGTGGGACTGGGCAGGGGTGCGACCGCTGACGGCAGCGTCGCTGAGCGCGGCCTGCCGCTTGGCATGTATTTCGTTGTCGCCAAGCACTCTCTGGTACTCGGAAACCATCTTGTGAAAATCGTAGGCGGCTTCAGGCTGGCGCTCAACTACCCCAACCGCTTCGACATTGCCCGGGAGCACGACCTGGGACGCATCTCGGATAGCACCGCGGCCGAGATCGGCTGGGCCTGGAGACAACGCAAGCCAACCGCTCATATCTTGCCGGCACCCGCTGCCGTTCCTGGAGTCGAAATCGAAGAATGGTCGAACCAAGCGGCCGGCCGCTTTCCCAGCCAGTTGCCCGCGGGCAAGATCCTGCTTCAAGGGCACGACATGCGCAACGCATTTGACAAGATTCCCCTCGGTTCGATGGTGGTCATCTTCTGATTGAAAACCCTGCACTCTTCAACTATCCTCTGGCTGCACTCCGACCTCGAGGTAATATGGCTTGGCTGAAGATAAAAGATGCGTTGGTTGCTCCCGTGGGCACCGAACTTACCGTCAAGGGCTGGGTTCGCACCCGGCGGGGATCCAAGGCGGAGGGCGGATTGTCATTCATCGCCGTCTCGGACGGCACCTGTTTCGATAACATCCAGGTAGTGGCGCCGACGGGCCTTATCAACTACTCGACCGAAATTGAGAAAATCACCGCGGGCTGCTCTATCGAGGTGGACGGCGTGCTGGTCGATTCCCAGGGCAAGGGACAGGCAATCGAGGTCAGGGCCGACGCGCTGCGGGTTATCGGTTGGGTAGACAACCCCGACAGCTACCCCATAAGCGCCAAACGGCATTCCTTCGAGTACCTGCGAGAGGTTGCCCACCTGCGCTCGCGCACCAACACTTTCGGCGCGGTGGCCCGAGTGCGTCATTGCCTGGCACAGGCCATACACCGCTTCTTCGATGAGCGCGATTTCTACTACATCCATACGCCGATCATCACCGCCAACGACTGCGAGGGGGCGGGTGAGATGTTTCGCGTCTCGACTCTCGATCTTCTGAACTTGCCTTTGGGGGCGGACGGCCGGGTGGATTTCGACAAGGACTTTTTCGGGCGCGAGGCGCGCCTGACGGTCTCCGGTCAACTCAGCGTCGAGACATACTGTTGCGCACTGTCCAGGGTCTACACCTTCGGCCCGACCTTCCGGGCCGAGAACAGCAACACCAGCCGACACCTATCCGAGTTCTGGATGATCGAACCCGAGTTGGCCTTCGCCGACCTCGACGACAACGCGGACCTGGCCGAGGAATTTCTGAAATACGTTTTCGACGACTTGCTCACCCGGCGCGCGGACGACCTGGACTTCTTCGATCTGCGGGTGGACAAAGGCCTGGTAGCCAGGCTCAGAAACGTCGTCGAGCAACCTTTTCTACGTATAAGCTACGACGAGGCCATTGACGTGCTCGCCAAGGCCAAGCGGAAATTCGAGTTCCCGCTCGAGTGGGGCGCCGACCTGCAGAGCGAACATGAGCGTTACCTGACCGAGGAGCATTTCAAGCAACCGCTAATTGTCGTAAACTACCCAAAAGGCATCAAGGCCTTTTACATGCGCCAAAACGACGACCGAAAGACGGTCGCGGCCATGGACGTGCTGGTTCCCAAGATCGGCGAAATCATCGGCGGCTCGCAGCGCGAAGAAAGACTCGAAATGCTCGACAGGCGTATTGTCGAGATGGGTCTCGACCCCGCAGACTACTGGTGGTACCGCGACCTGAGGCGCTACGGCACGGTGCCGCACGCCGGCTTCGGCCTGGGCTTCGAACGCCTGGTCCAGTTCTGCACCGGAATGGCCAACATCCGCGACGTGATTCCTTTCCCCCGGGCGCCGCGCCAAGCGGAGTTTTAAAAAAAAGCCGGACCTTACGGCCCGGCTCCTTGCCTCAAAAGAGAGCTGCGACAGTCTAGACGATCATCACATCCTTGGCTTGCAGGCCTTTGGGGCCCTCAGTAACGTCGAACTCGACGGCGTCACCTTCGTTGAGAGTTTTGAACCCCTCTGTCCGAATCGCCGAGAAATGGACGAAGACGTCGTCGCCATCCTCTTGCTCGATGAATCCGTAACCCTTGGAGTTGTTAAACCACTTCACTTTACCAGTCTTCATACTTCTACTCCTCTTTCTTTACCCAGTCCCCGCCCCCACGGCACATCCGCAAACGGCGAGTCACCGGGTCTGTAACGCGCCGATCACGTTCGGCGCTCACGTTGCTTTTTCACCACCCCTCGTTTTATTATTCTTGTGGAGAATTATAACCGACGAGGCGGACATCCGACTTACTGTGCGCAGATTGGCATGTCATAACCTGAATGTCAAGAGAAACATCGTAAAATACTTACATCAGGGCGCGAGAGCCTGCTCGATGTCCAGGTGCAGATTTTCGGGCGCATCTGGCCAGATCACGGCCTCGAGTTGGATGATCCATCCGGGGACAATCTGGCTGAAACGCCGTAATTTCAAGCCGTTATTGTACTCGAAGGCGTCTTCTACCGTCCTTCTGCCGCCTATTAGTCTCTCTCGCACCTTTTCCGTCCGGCTGGCACCATCGGGGACTTTGACTTGACGCAGTTTCTTGAGTTGTTCGATCCCGGCTTGTAAATCACTCGAATCCAGGCCCGACCCTTCAAGCGGCACGACCAGGAAATCGAGCAACACCGGGTCCGTCTCGAGGGAGCCTGCCACGAACTCGTATACGCCATCCTCTCTATGAATTGCCCGGGGCTCATTTGATAAACAGGATGGAATTTTCACCGATAAACCTGTCTCGCCCAGGCGATACTCGTGCCAGCTCACAGGCCTCCCAAGCTGCCAGGGCGAACCCGCACAGACGGCCCAGATCGGGCCGACCAGCAACATTCCCGCGGCCAGCACCGACGCCGGTGTGAGCCAGCCGATACCGGCTCTGGCGGCAGGCAGTGTGTGTTCCTCGGCAAGATCCAGTCCCTGCGTCAATAGCCCCGAGCCGATCAGCAGCGCCCCGGCAAGACCGCCGCCGAAGTGGGCGAACATGTCGACCCGCGGGAGGAACGAAACCGGAACGTTGATTGCCAGGTTGATGAGCGCCGCGCGCTTAAGCCGCGGCAGGAATGCCGCAGGCACCAAGCCGCCCGGGCGAAAAGCCAACGCCGCCAAGCCGCCTAGCATTCCCCACATAGCGCCCGAGGCGCCCAGACTGATATGTCCGCCCGAGATAAAGGCTGAGGCCATCGAACCGCAAAGACCCGATACCGCATAGAGTACCAAGAAACGCCGCCTCCCGAGCAGGCGCTCGGTGAAGCCGCCCAGGTAGTAGAGCACGAACATGTTCATCAACAGGTGCTCGATTCCCCCGTGCAGGAACATGCAGCTTACCAGGCGATACAACTGGCCGTCTTTGACCAACTGCGGCACGTTGGCGCCCAGGCGCACCACCCCGGGGGTGTAATCGATGCCAGACCAGGCGAGTTGCAAAGCGAACATGATCCCGCAGGCCGCCAGCAGGCAGATCGTCGCTATTGGTTTCGTGTTTTTGATGCGCTCAGCGAAGATCAAGAGCCGCGCGCGTTCCGCGTCCGAAGGTTCGCTCGTCTGCTGATGTTCTATTCGCATCTGCATTGCACTCTCGACGCTTTGCCTCTCACATACGGGCTGCCGCTGTCAAACACGAATGATACAAAATCTCTTCAGTGTTGATAAGTCTGCCGGAGTTGTTGTAGAAGTAAGATTGACGTCAGCAAATGAGGAGATACTAGATGGACGACATGCGAGGGAAACGGGTGCTGGTCACAGGCGCCGCCAAGGGCATCGGGTTATGTATCGCGCAGGAGTTCGCACGGGCGGGCAGTCAGCTTATCTTGACCGATATCGATGCCGAGGCGCTGGCTGGTGTGGCAGAGGAGATCGGCAAGACGGCTGTGGTTCACTCGCGGGTAGTAGACGTGTCCAACCGCCAAGCTGTCTTTGAGTTGGCCGCATGGGTGCTTTCCGATATCGGTAAGTTGGACATCCTGGTCAACAACGCCGGCATAGGCTATCACGGCGAGTTGGCGGAGACCTCAATCGAGACATGGCGCCGGTTGATCGACATCAACCTGATGGGTCCACTGCATCATATCTACGCCTTCCTGCCCTCGATGATTGAGCGGCGCTGTGGTCAAATCGTGAACGTATCTTCCGGCCAGGCCTTCTTTCGGCTGCCCACCTGGGGCGCCTACGCCGCTATTAAGACCGCGCTGGGGGCGATGTCGGAGATTCTGCACTTCGAGCTGCGCAAGCATCGCATCCATGTGACGACTGTCTATCCTTTCATGGTCAATACCGGCTTCTACGACACTGTCGAGGCCAAGACCTTCGGCGCGCGAATGTCGATGAAGCTGCTGCCCTACTATTCGTCAACCCCCGAGAAGGTCGGGCGAATCATCTTCGAGGCCGCCAGGCGCAAACGCAAGGTAGAGAAGGTCAGTATCATCAACGACATCGGCTACTACGCACGTATCGTCCCTTTCGCCAGCAGCATAATAGCCCGCGCAAGCAATTTCTTCCTTGCCAGCCACGGCTAGCGCAATATGAGAAATATACTCTTTACCTTGACGCTTGGGGCCTTGGCGGCGGCCTGCGGATCCGGCGGCGGCCAACAAAAAACTCTGAGCGCCTACGAGTGCCTGGTCACTCATGACTGCCCCCGCCTGATGGTGGCCGCGCACCGGGGCTATCATCTCGAGCACCCGGAAAATTCGCTTACGGCCATTCGCGCCGCGGCCGAGATCGGCGCGGATTTCTCCGAACTCGACGTCCGCCATACCTCCGATGAAGTGCTGGTGCTGATGCACGACTCGGACGTCGACCGCACCACCGACGGCAGCGGCAAGGTCGATACGCTGACCTGGTCCCAGATCCAAACGCTGCTCCTCGACGACGGCGACCCGGGCGATCCCGATGATTCGCGGGTGCCTCTCTTTTCGGATGCGCTGGCGCTGGCGAAGTCGCTGGACATCATGCTCTACGTCGATCAGAAGACCGATCGCACGGATCTTGTTCTGGCGGCCATTCAGGCCGGGTCGTACCAGCAGGTAGCCCTGGTGCGCGACGACTTGGGCAAGATCGCGCCAATGTTCGCCGCGGACGACAGCCTGCTGGTCATGCCCCCCATCGAATCACAAGACGAGCTGCAGGCTGCGCTTGCCGAGCTGCCCGCCCTGAAGATCGTCGAGATCGGCAGTCCCGCCCCCGAGCCAGATCTGACCGCGGCCATTCACGCCGCCGGGCTCAAGGCCCAGCAGGACGTGCTGGCGCTGGGGGACATCCTGTCCCTGGTGGGCGATTACACCGAATGGGGAAAATTCGTTAGTGCCGGAGTCGACCTGCCGCAGACCGACTATCCCAACCTGCTAATTCCGGCCATCAAGGAGTACGAGGAAACCGGCATATTTCCAGACAAGGCTCCCCAGCCCTGACGCCAAGCACAAATAATATTTTGCGCGCTCTGGCTTGTATTGTTACCATGGATAGAACCGTTTCTATTGGTGCCGTGCTTGGCCGGTTGAGTGGAGGGTTTCCATGCAAAGACTCTTTTTCGCTTTTGTTTTTTGTGGGTTCATCGTTAGCCTGTCCTTGGACACCAGGGCCGAATCACCCGCGGCCGGCCAGAAAATCAAAGCGGCCACCAGCGCCTACGCCGAACTCGATTTTGAAAAAGCACTCAGCCTGATTCAACAGGCAAAGCAAGAAGAGGGCAACTCCCGCGATCAACTCCTGCGTATTTACCACATCGATGGGCTGTGCCAGGGAGCCCTGGGACACTACGACCTGGCGCTCTCGGCTTTTCTCAAGCTGCTCGCGCTGAATCCTGCCTTTCGCCTGAGCGCGGATGTCTCGCCCCGCGTGCGAAAACCTTTCGAGGATCTACTGAAACAGGACTTGCCGCGGCTCGAGGTACGCTCCATTCCGCCCGCCGGCGCCTGGAAGGGAGAGCCCGTCGGCCTGACTTTCGAGGTCGTCGCCGACCCGGCCAAGATGATGCGCTCGATAAGAATCTGGTACAAGACAGGTAAGCAGCAAAAATACAAATCGATCAGGGCACCCCTCAAGGATAAGGGTCGCCACATGGTCAACCTGTCCGCGCCGTCATTCACGGGAACCAAGGGCACGTTGAGCTGGTATGCCCTGGCCGAGGGAGAACACTTTTCCGAGTTGCGTCAGTTCGGCGATGTCCTGCATCCGGCCAAGCTGGATATCATCGACCGGGCCGAGCAAGAAGTCGCTACATCAAGGCCCTGGTACAAGCGCTGGTGGGTCTGGACGATAGTCGGCGGCTTGGCTGTGGCCGGAGCCACCACGGCCGCCGTACTGGCGACCAGGCCGGCGAACGGAGGACCTTTCGATTTCGCCGTCGACTTTTCCACTACTCCCTAAAGGGGTCCAGGAGAGCCAAAGGCTCATGGCGGGCGATAGTAGCAGGCAGTTCGGAAAGTACCACCTGATCGCCCACCTGGCCACCGGGGGCATGGCCGATATCTATCTGGCGTCGCACAAGAGCATCGGCGGGTTCGAGAAGCTGCTGGTCATCAAGCGAATCCTCCCCAACCTGGCGAATGACAAGCGTTTCGTCGAGATGTTTCTCGACGAGGCTCGTATCGCGGCGCAGCTCAACCATCCCAATGTAATTCAGATCTTCGACCTGGGGCAGATCAAGGGGTGTTTCTTCATCGCCATGGAGTACCTCTCCGGAGAAAGCCTCTCGATGATCATCAAGAGCTGCCGGAAACAGAAGCAGCCTTTTCCGAATCACGTTGCTGCCGGCATTGTCATGCAAGCGGCCGAGGGACTGTACCACGCCCACACCATGACCGCGAGCGACGGCAGTCCGCTGTGTATCGTGCACCGTGACATCAGCCCGCAGAACATTTTCGTCCAGTACGACGGCGGAGTTAAGGTGGTCGACTTCGGCATCGCCAAGGCGGCTGACCGCAGTACGCGCACGCGCACCGGAACGCTGAAGGGCAAGTACGCCTACATGTCTCCAGAGCAGGTCGAGGGAAAGGAACTGGACGCACGCTCCGACGTGTTCGCACTGGGCATAGTGCTCTGGGAGTCCCTGGTGGGTCGCAAGCTGTACAAGCAGGAAAACGACCTGGAGTTGCTCAAGGCCGTGGTCGACCAGGATGCTCCCTCGCCGCAGCTTGTCAACCCACGCGTATCTCAGCCGCTGGCGCAGATAGCCATCAGGGCTCTCGCCAGGCGCCTGGATGATCGCTATCAGTCGGCGGCCGAACTGCGCAATGCGCTCTCCGCCTATCTCAAGACCGTCAAAGAAGACGCCGACACCATGGCTATCGGGCGCTTCATGCAGGATCTTTTCAGCGATCGTATTGCCAACAAGCGCGCCATCATCGAGGGCGCCCGGGCGCTTGAACGCGACCTGGGAGACACCATCTTCGGCGATCTTAACAGCTACGTCTCGGACACCGACGTCTCGGTGCCCCGCTCAGACAGTATGCCCGGGGCATCCGCTGTCATGCCGGGCCGTAAGAGATTTTTGATCCGGGCGACGATCTTAGTGTTGCTCTTCATCACAGGCGGCCTGTCTGGCCTGTATTTATTGTCGGGCAAGGATCTTGAATCTCATGCAAGTAAGGCGCCGGTTTTCGTGGTCCCGGTGGCGGACGCCGGGATTGTCTCCGGGCAGGATCCGCAGCCGGATCCTTCGACGTTCGACGGAGGAATCGCTCAGACGGACGCCGGGCAATCCGTGGTCAAGACCAGCACTATCAAGCGGCACAGACCGCTCAAGAGAAGGAAGGTCAAGAGGGTAGCAAGTGTAAAACCGGCCTCCCACAAGGCGCCGAGCCATGATCGTCCGACGGCATCCAAGGTCCCCCCGGGCAAACTCCGCCTAGTGACCACGCCGTGGTCGAACGTCTACTACCGCGGCAAGAAACTAGGCCAGACCCCCTTGATCGACACAGAACTCCCCTCCGGACCGGTCAAGCTGCGAGTTGTCAACAAAGAGGCCGGCATCGACCGGGTCATCGTTGTAAATATCAAGCCGGGCCAGAGAAACACCTACCGTCGAAGTTTGTACTGATCGCCAATCGTTTCCTGCATTTCTAGATCCAGTTCGCCGCCACTGATTATCTGTTCGTGCGACAACCTGGTATCCGTCAGCGCCTGCCCGTTGAGGCTCGCAGACTTTATGTACTTATTGGAATCGTCGCTGCCGGTTGCGCGGATGACGAATTCCTTGCCCGGGTAGACGGCCGGGTCCAGCCGCAGGGTGATTTTCGTAAACCAGGGGCTCGAGATCTGGTAGGCGCCGTCGCCTGGGGCCAGCGGATACAGCCCCATGGCAGCAAAAACCAGCCAGGCGCTGGTGGCGCCGGAGTCGTCGTTGCCCGGCAGGCCGTCGGGCTTATCCGAGAATTCGTCTGCCAAGATCTGGCGCACCAGTTCCTGGGTCCGCCAGGGCTCACCGGCAAGATTGTATAGATACGGCACGTGAAAGCTGGGCTCGTTTGAAGGGTCGAACTGACCGTTTGTGAAAAACTCGTCGAGCCTGGTCAGAAAGGCGCCGTCTCCGCCAAGCAGATCGATCAGCCCGGGCACATCCTGGGGCACGAACCAGGTGTATATCCAGCTGGTCGCCTCGCAGAAGTCATTGGCGTCGGCGTCGTCAGTTGGATCGAACGGCATAACCCAACTTCCGTCCCGGTGGCGGCCCTGCATGAACGACGTCTGCGGGTTCCACTGCTTGCGGTAGTTCTGGGCTCTTTGTAAAAAGGCGTCCCGTTCGTCCGTCTTGCCCATCTGCTCGGCCACCTGGGCAATGCACCAGTCGTCGTAGGCGTACTCGAGCGTCATCGAGGCCGACTGGTGCGCGTCACACTCGTGCGAGATGTAGCCGTTTTCGAGATATTCAGGCGGGGTGCCCAGGTTGACGTAGCCACAAAGACCGTCCACCAACCTGTCCGGGTCTTCCTGGGTGGCGCTCTTTTCGATCGCCGCCCAGGCGAGATCACGATCGTAGTCGCGCAGATCCTTGGTGTAAGCGTCTGCGATAATCGACACGGCATGGTTTCCAATCATCACGCCCGAGTACCCTGTGGCGTGCCAAGTGCACTTGGGCAGCCAACCGCCCTGCTCGTATAGATGCAGGTATGAGGCGACCACGTCGCTCACCGTCCCGGGCTCGATCAGCGTCGCCAGCGGGCGCGAGGTGCGAAAGGTGTCCCAGGCGCACCAGTCGTCGGTGTAGAAATGGTGATCTTCCCAGTTGAACACCTCCCCTTCCCCGTCGGCGCCCGAGAAGAAATATCCTCCCGCTTCGGTGTAGTCGGCCGGCGCGAAGAGTGTGTGGTACAAGGCGGTATAGAAGATACGCCGTTGGGCGGGCGTGCCTCCCTCGACCTGAACGCGGTTCAGGCGACAGTTCCAGGCGTCTCTTGCCGCCTTGCGCACTTCGTCAAATGTACGCTCGCCGATCTCTTCTTCCAGGTTGCGCCTGGCTTGGGCGACGCCGACGAAAGAGATGCCAACGCGCACCTCGATCGTCTCTCCCTCGCCAGTTGTAAACCCGGTAAAGGCGCCGATCCACGGCCCCGACTCGCTGTCCGCACCCTGGTTGACCACTGTCTCGCCCGGCTTGCCGCGCCAGGTGCCGTGGGATTCGAAGGCTTTGCTGAAAACGGCATGAAAATAGACCGTGCTGCCGCCGACCAGCTTGTCGTCGTGGCTGAGAAGCAGGTCAAGAAGCGGGTGGACATTGTAGACCCCGTAGCCTTCGAAAGTGTGGTCGTCGACCAACTCGATTTTCCCGCCCCGCGAGTCGCCGCGCGAGTGGCCGACGTCAATTAATACACGCGCGGAGTCCGAGCGCGGAAAAGAATAACGCTGAATGCCGGCGTGCGCCGTGGCGCTCAACTCGACCCGCACGCCGTAGTCATCGAGCGTAACGGCGTAGTAACCCGGGCTGGCCTGTTCGCTGTCGTGCGAGATTGTCGAGGCATAGTCGGCGCTGGCCGTCTTCAGCGGGCCGGTGGCAGGCATGAGCAGGATCTGACTGTAGCCGTTTGCGCCTCCGCCGGGGCCCTGCAGATGGGTGTGGCTGAAGCCCTCGATCTTGTCGCTGCCGTACTCGTAGGAATCCACCGAGCCCGGTTCGACGACCGAGTCGGGGCTGAGCTTGACCATCCCGTGCGGCACCAACGCCCCGGGAACCACGTTTCCGGATCCCAATGTGCCGATCATGGGATCGACTTCCGCAGCGAGATCCTGGCCGGAGGGGCAAAATAACTTGCCCGCACCAGGGCCTTTATCGTGGCAGGCTCCCGCAAAGGCAGCCAGAGACGCACAAGCGGAGAGAACTACAAGGATTCGAAGCAACTGTTTTCTCCCTACGGTTGAGAAATAATACCTGAAAATTGTACAGGTGACATAAATATTTTTGATTCTTGGTCTTGACACCGCGTTTCAGTTGTGTTTTGTCTTCGGCACTGTCAGAGTCGACCAGCGAGGAGACGGTATGGCTTTCAATTTGGCGACAATATTGGGCTTTCTCGCTGTCAGCGGCCTTGCCCTGTTCGTCTTTCTGCTGGTTGGCAAGCTGGTGCGCCCTTCAAAGCCCGAGGCGATCAAGGCAACCACCTACGAATGCGGTGAAAAACCGTTCGGGCCGGCCTGGTTCAACTTTAATAATCGATTCTACGTCATCGCCCTGGTTTTCGTGATCTTCGACGTCGAGGTGGCATTGGTGGTTCCGGCGGTGGTCGTTTTTCGCAAGCTCGTCGCCGAAGGCCTCGGGATTCTGGCTTTTGTCGAAATTTTCCTGTTCCTCGCCATTCTGCTGGTGGCTCTGATCTACGTCTGGGCGCATGGCGACTTGAGTTGGGACAGGATCATCAAGCAACTGTCCACCAGCCAGCCTCCGGACGAACCGCGGGAAGGCGCCAAGTGACTCCGATCATCGAAAAAAGCCCAGATGGCGGCTACGCCATCGGCAGTGTCGACAAACTGCTGAACCTGGCCCGCAAGCACAGCCTGTGGTACCTGCTTTTCGGCACCGCCTGCTGCGCCATCGAACTGATGCAGACCGGCGGCCCACGCACCGACGCCGATCGCTTCGGCATGATGTTCCGCTCGACGCCGCGCCAGGCCGACGTGCTGTTGCTGGCCGGCACAATCACCTACAAGATGGCCAGCCGTATCCGCTTGCTTTACGACCAGATGCCCGAGCCCAAGTACGTCATTGCCATGGGCTCGTGCGCCAGCACGGGCGGGCTGTTCCAGAAAAGCTACAGCGTCGTCAAGGGCGGCGATCTCTTCCTGCCGGTGGACGTTTACATTCCGGGCTGTCCCCCGCGTCCCGAATCGCTGGTCGAGGGCCTGATGCTGATCCAACACAAGATCGAAAAGGAGCCCTGGCTAAAAAAGGCCTGGGGCAAACTTCCCGAGAAAATTGATCCTCGGCTGCCCAGGGAAAGTTGATCATGAAACCCGCGGAAATCCAGGCCTACCTGCAGCAAAAACTCGACAAGCAGATCGAGTGGCACGAGGGTGAAAAGAACACCGGAGATCCCTGGGCGATCGTCGAACCCGACCTGTGGGTCGACGCCTGCCAACTGGCTCGCCACGACACCGAACTGGCTTTCGATTTTCTGCGCAACCTGACAGGCACTGACCGTCCGGACGACGGTAAGATCGAGGTGGTGGCCCACCTGTGGAGCTATGTCCGACGGCACGCCTTCGTGCTCAAGACGACCGTCGAGCGCGAGGCTCCCAAGCTTTCCAGCCTGGCCACGATTTGGCCGGCCGCCGTCTGGTACGAGCGTGAAATCTTTGACCTGCTGGGTGTCGAATTCAGCGGACACCCGGATCTGCGCCGGATCATGATGCCCGACGACTGGGTGGGCCACCCGCTACGTAAGGACTACACTGAGCAGGCCGACTACCGCGGCATTCCCACCAGCCGCCCGGGTTACGTTACGGCAATGCCGGAGAAGGTTGATGAGTGAGCCGACACAAACCGGCGCGCAGCGTGAAGAGCTTGTCCTGAACATGGGGCCGCACCACCCGTCCACCCACGGAGTGCTGCGTTTCGTGGTGCACACCGACGGCGAGATTATGCGCAAGGCCGTTCCCGAGGTTGGTTACCTGCATCGCGGGCTAGAGAAACTTGCCGAGTCTCAGACCTACGCCGGCTATATGCCGTTTACCGATCGAATCAACTACCTGGAAGCGATGTTCACCGAGCAGGCCTACGCCATGGCGGTCGAGGCCTTGTTAGCAACCGAGATTCCCCCGCGGGCCGAGTTCCTGAGGGTAATCGCCTGTGAGTTGAACCGCATCGCCAACCACCACATCACCCTGGGCTGTATTACCATGGACCTCGGGGCTTACACGCCTTTCGTCTACCTCTTGCGAGAGCGTGAGAGCATCAACGACTTGATCGAAGCCCTGTGCGGCAACCGCATCACGCACAACTACCTGCGCATCGGAGGTGTCGCCTACGACGTCGACAACATCTGGCTTGGGCAACTCGAGTCTTACCTGGATCACTTCGAGCCGATTATCAACGAATTCGAGGCGCTGATCGTCGGCAACGAGATTCTTATAAAACGCATGCAGGACATTGCGGTGATCAGCCGCCGGGACGCCGTGGCCTGGGGACTGACCGGCCCCAACCTGCGGGCCAGCGGACAAGATTGGGACGTGCGCCGCGACATCCCCTACGGCGCCTACCCGCAATTCGAGTTTGACGTCCCGGTCGGGCCGCTCGGTCGTGGCCAGGCCGGAGACTGTTACCAGCGCTTTTTAGTGCGGGTCGAGGAGATGCGTCAGAGTTGCCGCATCCTGCGCCAGTGCCTGGCCAAGCTTCCCGAGGGAGATATCAAGGCCAAGGTTCCAAAGATGATCAAGGCGCCCAAGGGCGAAAGCTACGCCTCGGTAGAAGGTGCCCGCGGCGAGATGGGCTGTTATCTGGTCTCGGACGGCGGCAAGAACCCCTATCGGGTCAAGTGGCGCACCGGGTCCTTCTCCGCCATGAGCATCATCGAACACACAAGTCCGGGGTTAATGATCGCCGACCTGGTCGCTTTAGTGGCCACCCTGGACGTAATCGCACCCGAATGTGACAGGTAGAACGATGGAATTCATTTACAACTACCTATCGGGTTTGGAACTTGGCCCCTGGGCAACAAGCATCCTCTTCGCCATGGCCGTGCTGGTCGTGGCGGCGGCGGTCTTCTTGGTCGCGCTCACCATCGCCGGCTTCCTGGTAGTTGTCGAGCGCCGCGTGGCGGGCCGGGTGCAGAGCCGCATCGGGCCCAACCGCGTGGGGCCGTTCGGCGTGCTGCAATGGCTGGCCGACGGGTTGAAGCTGTTCATGAAGGAGGATCTCGTCCCCGCGCAGGCCGATGGGCCTATGTTTCGGCTGGCGCCCTATCTGGTGATGGTCGGAGTCTTTGCGGCCTTTGCCTCGGTGCCATTCGGGATGCTCTTGATCGCTTCCGATCTCAACGTGGGCATTCTGTACATTCTGGCGATTACCTCCGTGGCCACCGTGGGCATCTTGATGTCCGGTTGGGCCTCGAACAACAAATGGAGCCTGCTGGGCGGTATTCGCTCGACGGCCCAGATCGTCTCTTACGAGGTTCCGGCAGCTCTGAGCATACTCTCGGTAGTAATGCTCGCAGGCAGCCTGCAGATGAGCGGTACGGCTTCCTCACCCGGGATCATCAGTTCGCAGGGCGGCTGGCCATGGGACTGGTACGCCTTTTACAACCCTTTCACCCTGGTGGCTTTCGCGATCTACTTCACCTCCGCCGTGGCGGAGGGTAACCGCACTCCCTTTGACCTGCCCGAGGCCGAGAGCGAGTTGGTGGCCGGCTTCAACACCGAGTACAGCGGTATGCGCTTCGCAGGGTTCTTCCTGGCCGAGTTCGCAAACGTCTACCTGATGAGCGCCATCGCCACCACCCTGTTCTTCGGCGGCTGGCAGATCCCCGCTGTTTCTCTGGCGGCCCAGGCGGCCTCCTTCTGGCTGAGGCTTGTGGGCCTTGCGATCTTCGTGGCCAAGGCCGCGGTGTTGTGCTTCGTCGTCGTCTGGATCAGGTGGACCTTCCCGCGCCTGCGGGTAGACCAGTTGATGAGCCTTTGTTACCGCTACCTGGTGCCGATCGCCTTCGCCTGCCTGGCCGGCAACGCCGTCTACCTGCTGGTCATCCCCGCGGGTTCGACGGTCGATAACGTCATTCACTGGATCACGACCGGCTCATTTGGCTTGCTGGTTCTGGTGTTCCTGTGGCGGGTACGCTTTCACATCAAGCGTTCCGGCGATCGGCTCGATTTCGATCTTTTGGCCAGAGGCGAGAAAGGGTCCTTCGACCCGGCAATCCAGGCCCGCCCGTACGGCAAGTTCCGCAGACGACACGGAAAGGAGAGCGCCTGATGGGAGCCCTGGTGAACTACTTCGCAGCCATCGGCCGCTCCTTCGTCACTCTGGGCGACGGCCTGGCCGTGACCTTCTCATACATGTTTCGCAAGCCGATCACCATCCAGTACCCCGATCGCACCAAGCTGCCGGTGACCTCCATGCTTCCCGCCCGCAGCCGTGGAATCCTCGAGATGGACGCCGGCCTGTGCACCGGCTGCACAATGTGCGCCAAGCAGTGTCCCATAGATTGCATCCATATCGAGGTTAAAAAGGACGAGGAGACCAAGCAACGCATGCTGACCAGTGTCATCATCGATGCGGCCAAGTGCATGTTCTGCGGGCTGTGTGTCGAGGCCTGCCCTTCCGGCGCGATACGCCACTCGCACGAGTTCGAGGGGGCCATGTACGATGTCCAGCGACTGATGTTGAGCTTCGTTGACCAGCCCCGGCCAGTGGCCAAACCGCCCAAAAAAGATGCTGAGGTCGTCACCGCTCCGCTGGGATCGTTCGTCCGCAAAATGCTCTACCCAGCCGACAGGCAGGGTCCCCCCCGGACGGGAGGAGGATCTCCGTGAACTTCTCTGTGCCGGATCTGGTATTCTACGCCGTTGCCTTGGTCACGCTGGCCACGGCCGTCTATGCCGTAACCAGCCGCAATATAGTCCGGGCGGTGTTTTCCCTGTTGGGTACGTTTTTCGGTATGGCCTTGCTCTATGGCCTGCTGGCGGCCGACTTCGTGGCGGTCATCCAGGTGCTGGTCTACGTCGGCGGCATCCTGGTATTACTGCTGTTTGCCGTCATGTTGACCGGAAACATCGAGACGGCCCAGCACAGCAACCGCTCGGCCGGCCTGTGGCTGGGCGCCCTGACCGGGCTGTCCTTGCTTGCTCTGCTTTTGCCTCTGGCGATCAAGGCCCCGTGGCAACAATCGGGAGTAGGTGAATACGCGCAGACCACGGCTTCGATCGGCACGGCCCTTCTTTCAAACGCCTTGCTGCCCTTCGAGGTAATCAGCATCGTATTACTCGGCATAGTCATCGGCGCCGTGGTTATCGCGCGACACCGGCGGGTTGAAGACACGGAGGCCGGCAAATGATTCAGGTAGGCCTCGAGCATTTTCTGGTGATCGGCACGCTGCTCTTTGCCCTGGGCGTCGTGTGTGTCATCACTCGTCGGAACGCCGTCGCGATTCTGATCGGCATCGAACTTATTCTGAATGCCTCGGGAGTGAACCTGATCGCCTTCTCGCATTACAATGATCGGGCCGTCGAAGGCTCTGTTTTCGTTCTGTTTGTAATCGTCCTGGCCGCGGCCGAGGCCGCCGTGGCGCTGGCCTTGATCCTTGCCATCAAACGCAGGTTGAGAACGATCGATGTCGACCGGATCAGTTCGTTGAGGGGATAGTTTAATGGAAGAGTTCAACATCCTCTGGCTGATCCCCTTCTTCCCGCTGCTGGGAGCCTTCGTAAACGGCGCCTTTGGCAAGAAGTTGCACAGGCGCTACGGCGAGAAGGCCATTACCGCCATCGGAGTTACTCTGCCCTGGCTCTCCTTCGTCGTCGCCGTGGTGGCTTTTGTCAAGCTTCGCGGCCTGGACGATGGTACGCTTCTGGGCGATCGCCTCTGGACCTGGGTAGCGGTCGGCCAGTTCAACGTGGACCTGGCCTTCTCGATGGATTCGCTTTCGGCCATGATGGCGCTGATCGTTACTTTCGTAGGCAGCCTGATCCACGTCTACAGTATCGGTTACATGCACGATGACGAAAGCTACTGGCGCTATTTCAGCTACCTGAACCTGTTCATGTTCGCCATGCTGACCCTGGTTCTGGCCGACAATTTACTTCTAATGTTTGTCGGCTGGGAAGGCGTGGGATTGTGTTCTTACCTGTTGATCGGCTTCTGGTACCAGGATCTGAACAATGCCAAGGCGGGCATGAAGGCCTTCGTGGTCAACCGCATCGGTGACTTCGGTTTCTTGATCGGCTTCTTCATTCTTTTCTGGGGTCTGGGTGGAAGCTGGACGGCAAGCGGTTACCACACAGCCGGAGCCTTCTCGCTGAACTTCCACGAGCTGCCCGAACTCGTGGCCGGCATCGGAGACAAGGCTCTCTGGGGAGTACCGATCGCCACACTGGTTGCGCTTTTCTTCTTCATCGGCGCTGCCGGTAAATCGGCCCAGATACCTCTTTACGTCTGGCTGCCGGACGCCATGGCCGGCCCGACCCCAGTGAGCGCCTTGATTCACGCGGCCACAATGGTAACCGCCGGCGTCTACATGATCGCCCGGATGAATTTCCTGTACGTCTTGAGTCCTGCGGCCATGACAGTTGTGGCCATGGTAGGCGCGGCCACCGCCTTGTTCGCCGCCACAATCGGCTGCTTTCAGTATGACATCAAGAAAGTTCTGGCCTATTCGACGGTCAGCCAACTCGGCTACATGTTCATCGGCGTAGGTGTCGGGGCTTTCTGGGCCGGTTCGTACCACCTGTTGACCCATGCCTTTTTCAAGGCCTGCCTGTTTCTTGGCGCCGGCAGCGTCATCATGGCAATGCACCATGAGCAGGACATGCGAAAGATGGGCGGGCTGGGAAAAGTGATGCCGATAACCCGCTGGACATACTGGGTCGCCTGCGTGGCGATTTCCGGCTTCCCGATAGCCGCTGGATTCTTTTCGAAAGACGAGATCCTCTGGAAAGCCTTTGACAGCGGCGCCCTGCTGGTGCCCGGATGGCTGCCATGGCTTCTGGGATTTATTGCTGTCGGCCTGACGTCGTTTTACATGTTCCGTTCGTATTTCTTGACCTTCACCGGAGATCTGCCCGAGGTCCACGGCCATGAGCCCGAAGAACAACGGCCGGTCGTTACCGGCGTCCTGGTCATGCTGGCAGCCGGCGCGGTAATCCTGTCTTTCGTCGGGTTGCCTCAGTTGTGGATGGGCGCACCTCCGGCACTCGAGCAGTTCCTGGCGCCCGTGTTCAAGGCTGCCGAGAACCTGCCCAGCGCGGGCCACGGCCACGGCACCGAGTGGGGTATGATGCTTCTGTCGGTGGGCATTGCCTTTTTGGGCATGGGAACCGCCTGGTGGCTATACCGCGGGCGGAGTAACCCGCTGCCCGAACGTCTCAAACAGCGCTTCGCCGGCATTCACCGCGTTGTGTATAACAAGTACTACGTCGACGAGGCCTACGATGCCACCGCCGTGCGCGGGTTCATGGGCACTAGTCGCCTGTGTGCTTGGTTCGATGGCAAAGTGATTGACGGCCTGGTGAACGGGGCCGGCAGCTTCACCCGGGCCTTCGCCTGGATCGACGGCGCCATTGACAAATACCTGGTCGACGGTCTGGTGAACTTGATGGCCAAAATGGTCAGATTCTGCGGTGCCAAGGTGCGCCGCATCCAGACCGGACGTCTGCCTACATACCTTACGGGACTGGTCGCGGGAGCCATCGTCCTGATCGTGATAACCCGGTTCCTGATGGACTTGTACAGCTGAGGAGTAGTCGATGCCTGAATCAACACTGCTTTCCTGGATAACGTTCGTCCCGTTGATCGGCATGGGGATCATCGGACTCTTCCTGCTTCTCAACCCCCTGCTCAAGATCGGCAAGAACGCCATGGATCAGCTGTCACGGGTCGTCACCGTGGCCTGCTCGGCTATCTCGCTTGTCCTGGTGGTGGTGCTGTGGCTGAACTTCGACCAAGACAACACCGGCGTGCAGTTCGTGCATCACCTGGTCTGGATCCGGGCCTTCAACATCGAATACTTCATGGGAGTCGACGGTCTGTCTATAATTCTGGTCATGCTGACCGCCCTGGTGTCTTTCATCGCTGTAATCGCCTCGCTGCCCTGGGGCATTTCCAAAGACGATACTCATCACTTCTCGCGCAAGTCCGTTCCCGGCTACATGGCCTTGATCCTCTTGCTGCAGAGCAGCATGTTCGGAGTCTTCTGCGCGCTCGACTTCTTCCTGTTCTACGTCTTCTGGGAGCTGATGCTGCTGCCGATGTACTTTTTAATCGGCATCTGGGGCGGGCCGCGGCGCGAGTACGCCGCCATCAAGTTCTTCCTCTATACCCTGGCCGGATCGGTGCTCATGCTGCTGGGCATGATCGCTTTGTACTTCGCCTCCAATCCAACCACGCTGGTGGACGGCACCCCCTGTGCGCACACCTTCAACTTGATCAAGCTGGCCACCGAGAACGACTTCTCGACGGCGGGGACGCTTTTGGGGATTGCCTTTCCTCGAATCGTCTTCGTCGGGCTGTTCATAGGTTTCGCGGTCAAGATTCCCATGTTCCCGATGCACACCTGGCTTCCAGACGCGCACGTCGAGGCGCCCACGCCGGTGTCTGTCATCCTGGCCGGCGTTCTCCTGAAGATGGGCGTCTACGGTATCCTGAGGATCAACTTCGGCATCCTGCCGGAGGCAACCGTCTGGGCCAGGGACGCGATAGCCGTCTTCGGTATGATCAACATCATCTACGCCGCCTTCGTCTGCATGGCCCAGAAGGATCTCAAGAAGCTGATCGCTTACTCGAGCATCAGCCACATGGGCTTCTGCCTGCTGGCCATGTCATCATTCACGCCCCAGGGAATCAGCGGCGCGGTCTACCAGATGTGGACTCACGGCATCGTCTCAGCGGCGCTGTTCTTGATCGCCGGCGTGATCTACGATCGCGCCCACCACCGCGAGATCGAGGGTTTTGGAGGACTGGCCAAGCAGATGCCGGAGTACTCGGCCATGGTCGGTTTAGCCTTCATGGCCAGCCTGGGTCTGCCCGGCCTGTGCGGCTTCATCTCCGAGGCGCTGTGCTTCGTGGGCGCTTTCCCGGTCTTCACCACTCTGACCGTTATCTCGGCCTTCGGTGTGATCATAACCGCGGCCTATTACCTGTGGACAATCCAGCGTATGTTCTTCGGCCCCCTCAACGAGAAGTACAAGAAGCTGTTGGACCTGAACTGGCGCGAGCGCCTGTGCCTCTACCCTCTCGCAGCAATAATCATTTTCCTGGGATTCTATCCCATGCCGATCCTCGATCTGATCAACAAGACCCTGCATCATATGATCCAGCCGCTGGCGAAAGCCGTGGGCCTGTAGGCGCGTGGAGAACCAGGTGGCGAACTTTACCAGCCTCGGCTTCATCGTTCCTGAACTGGTTCTCGGGGGCACGGCTGTTCTTTTGTTCTTGCTGTCTGCCGCTGCACGGCGGCCCGCGAACTGGCATAAGGTTGCCTTCCCTGCGCTTGCGCTTTTTGGCTTGGCCTGCGCGCTTGCGATCCTGCTGGTCGCTCCGGATGCCAGCGGTGCCGGTGCGAACTGTTCCCATGGGGGCTGCAAGCTGTTTTTCGGTCTGTTGGCAAGCGATCCGCTTTCCGTTTTCTTTCGTCTGTTGTGCATCACCGCAACCATCGTCTGCGTGTTCCTGTCGCTGGGCAGCCCATCGCTGCCTAAGGAAAACAGCGGTGAGTACCACGGCCTGTTGCTGGTGTTGGCAATGGGCATGTGCCTGCTTTCGGCATCCAATCACCTTTTGATGATCTATGTCGGCCTGGAGACCGTCAGCCTGTGTTCCTACCTGCTGACCGGCTGGGACCTGCGCAAGGCTCGCTCTCGTGAAGCCAGCCTCAAATACGTCCTCTACGGTGGAGTAGCATCTGGAGTCATGCTCTTCGGCATGACGCTGCTCTACGGCCTGTTCGGCGATCTTTCGCTGCAAGGACTGCACAGCGCCATCTCTTCGACTGTGGTGCTGGGCAGCGCCGCGGGTCAATGGGCCACTCTGGTAGGGATAGTCTTCGTGCTCGCTGGTCTTGGTTACAAAGTAGCGGCGGCCCCGTTTCACATGTGGTGCCCGGATGTCTACGAAGGCGCTCCCACTCCTTTCACCGCTTTACTCTCGGTTGGGCCTAAGGCCGCCGGCTTCGCCTTGATGCTGCGCTTCTTCTACGGCATATTTCTCCTGCCGGGCAGCAGCGATAACCTCATTCCTGCCGCCGACGTGGTTCCCTGGGTGATGGTGATCGGGATAATGTCGGCGGTCACCATGACCATCGGCAACTTCGCGGCAATCGTGCAAAACAACCTCAAGCGCCTGCTGGCCTACTCGAGCATTGCCCACGCCGGTTACGTCCTGATGGGCGTCACGGCCGGCGGCCGGGACGGTTTCGAGGCCGTCTCGATCTACATGGCCGTCTATCTCTTGATGAACATGGGAGCCTTCGCCGTGGTTTCGGCTATCGACCGCTCGTCCGGCTCGGAAGAGATGCACGTCTATCGCGGCCTGGGCCGCCGCGCCCCCTTGCTGGGCATCGTGATGGGTCTTTTCCTTCTGTCGCTGGCCGGTCTGCCGCCAACCGCGGGCTTTGTCGGAAAGCTTTACCTGTTCGCGGCATTAATCCACCGCGGGGGATACTGGTTCGATGCGCTGGCCGTGATCGGGGTGATCAACTCGGTCATATCCCTGTACTACTACGCCCGCGTTCTCAAGGCCATGTACTTCGAACGGGATAGCGGCGATCTCCCGGCGGTCAACCAGAAGAGCAGCGCCGCCGCCGTCGCCACCGTGCTGGCCGTGCCCACCCTGGCATTGGGCATTTTCTGGCAGCCGCTGGCACAAGTCGCCCGCTGGTCGGCCAGCTTTTTCCACTAGGATTCTGGTATCTTGTATTTCAGGATCGCCTGGCAGCTTTTTTTCAGCATTGCGGTTGCCCCACCCGGTCAACCGTATCGCCAAAACACGACAATTGGGCCCATTATCGTTCTGGAACCCGGCCAGGCAGTGATCGCGGGAGAATCATTCAAATACAATGATCCATCCTTGCCGGAACATATCACCGGGCTCAATCAACGTGCTGAAAAGAGCGCCGGAGATTTACATACGTCCCGCGATCTGGCCCTGCAGGTCGAGGCTGACGGAGATGTGCTCTGGAACAAGGTGGTGGACGTGGTCGAACTCGCCGGCAGGGCTAAATTCAGGCGAGTGGCATTTCTATATCTCAGTTCTTCTGTCTCGTCCCTTTTGGGACAAATCATGTCGCGCATCTTCCCGCCGCAGCCGTCTGCTGTGATCGTGATTCTGGCCGACGCCGACGACAAAAACGCAGCCAGCCTCAGACTGCCCGAGATACTCCCCTGGCGCGCAGCCTTCAGGAAGCTGCAGCGTGCCGCCGATCGCGGCAAGCCACTTCGGCTGGAGGCTGTCACGGCCGCGCCTAAAATTATTATCAGGCCGGCCTCCAACGCTCATTGAAGTAAATCGGCAATTCAGCGGCGCACACCGGTCCGACACCCACCGGCCAGCCGCACTGCGATTCGATCTCGCCTGAAATTTTCGAAGCCAAGCCCGGCAGCACCAGACAGCTGCCGCCAGCTCGCTCTTTCAACCGCTCTTTCTCAATTGAACGGCGCACTCTTTCAGGTGTGAAGCTTTCGAGTATCATCGCCATGTCCAACGTGTCGCCTCGAGTATCAGAAAACAGGACGAAGAAAGGGCTGGTCGTCGTCGCCAGTACCGCCAGCAACACCTGCTGGGTAAACTCGCTGTTGCCGGTCACCAGAATCGGATCGCCGGGTCTGGGATCGTTGAGTTCGAGAAGACCCGCCGTCACCGGCCGCGGAACTTGAAGCTGGGGCACGGACGGCAGGTGTCCGCGGGACTTAAGTTTTTCGACAAGCTCCCTGCACGATTGGACGCCGCATTTTCGGCATTCATTTCCTGCAAAGTAGCGTTCAGAGTCTATTTGATCGATATAGAGATCCGCGTCGGCCATATCGCCCGTCATGTTACGCAACGATCAAACTTCAGGCAAGCATATACGAGCCGTTTTTTATGTTATCATGCCCGTACATGAAGCGCTGCCGACATAGCTGCGGGTTTTTACCGCTGGTTGGAGTTCTACTCACGCTTGCGGTTCAAGCGGCGGAACATCCATCGATACCTACAAATCGCAGGCTGGAGGTGGTCAAGCCCAAGAAAGGCTCTTGGGGGGTTCGCCAGCAGATCGAACAGGCTGGCAAATTGCTCGGCGAGTGGACCATCGTCGTCGCCGGCAGCGAGATCGACGGCCCGCGCCTGGTGGCGCTCGCCCGGCGCAACCCTG
This sequence comes from Myxococcota bacterium, assembly GCA_035528415.1. GTDB lineage: Bacteria > Myxococcota > B64-G9 > B64-G9 > B64-G9 > DATKYQ01. Next base: position 111,052 of record DATKYQ010000035.1, read on the forward strand.
AAGAGCCGTTCGTACGTCTTGTCCGCGAGGAATTGCGCATCCCGGTGGACCTGGCCGATTTTGTTTACTTCTTAGACGACATCCTTGCAGCCGGCAAGCGCGGCCTGCAAGGCAAGCTTGTATGGGTGTTGCCTGGCCGGGCACGCTCGGCGGGCGTGCTTGTCCATCCAGACGATGTATTTCGCCGCAAGCGGCCACGCCGGTATGGGAAACGACACAAACGCCTATCCATCGACAAGCCCTCGCCACAGCACGAAATTCAGCCGGCCGCGGACGGGAATTTGCTCGGTCCCGGCTGGGTCACTCGTTATAAGAATCCCGTGGGTGACGAGGCCAAACTGGCAGCACTTCGCAAGGTGAATGCCGACTTAGCCGGACGTGTCGCCTCGCTTCTCGACCAGCTTCGCAAGCAGGGCTGCGAGGTAGGCCTTTACACGACGGTCAGGAACCGCCGGCGCGGCTACCTGATTTACGGATCCTATTTATTGAGCAAGCAGGAGACTTCCAGTCGGGTGAGAAGAACCGTGCGTCGGCTTGCCCGCCTCAACAAGAAATGGGGCCTGAGAGTTCCCATCCGCTGGAGACACCCCGATGGCTTGAAAGCCACGCGGGAAGCGGCCCGCCTGATGGCCGAGGCCTACCCCGTTACCTATGCCACCGCTTACGGAGCCCACAAGTCGAGACACTACGACGGCGAGGCGGTAGATTTTTCAGCCGTCGGCCTGCCGCGCAGCCTGAAGATCGAGGCCCCGGACGGCATGAACAAGACGTTCGATCTTTCCGATCCAAACCAGACCCGTGACGTCAATCTGACGCCGGAGCTGATCTCCTGGATCGAGCGCCATTTCAAGATGGAGAAGCTCAAATTCGACTATCCCCACTGGAACGACGCGTCTCCCCCGCAAACAGACAAATAGTCAGCAAGTATTATTTGCCCCAGTGCTGATTTTTGTTGAAAACTACTCTCATTCGAGTTGAATAGTAGTCATCACGCTGGAAAACCCCTCATAACCCAACCGACCGGGGAGGATGACAAGATGGCAACCAGAAAAAAAACCGGCAAGAAAAAGACGCTAAAGAAGACTGCCAAGAAGAAGCCCGCCAAGAAGAAGCCCGCCAAGAAGAAGACCACCAGGAAGAAACCCGCTCCCAAGCCGCGCGCAACACGGATGTATGTCAGCGACTTCGACAGGGCCCTGCGGTTAGGTCGACCGCCCAACGTGGCCGCACTTTTTCCCAATTCGCGCGCTTTATTAGTCAGCGGCAAGGTCATCGACCGGGCCATGCTGGCAAGAGGCAACTCGATCGCCATGGCTGCCAACGGCCGCAACAGCTTCGTCATCCGTGGAGTACTGCGCGCGGCCCAGCGGGCCAACTCCGCTCTGATAATCGAGATTGCAAGATCCGAGGGCGGGGCCAACCCCTACTGCGCGGTGAACTACTGGAACATCGCCAGGCAGGTGGACGCCGCCATGAACGAGATGAAGATCACGGTACCGGTTGCCATCCATGCCGATCACTACGGGCTCAAGAAGCCCGAGGATTTGGCGCCGGCGCGGGTCGAAATTCCCACCCTGTTCGAGAGCGGACTGACCTCGATTGCCATAGACGCCTCGCACATGCCGGAGGACCAGAACCTGCTTGCCAATCTGGACCTCAACCAGTACATTCCCGATTGGGCCGGGCTGGAGACTGAAGTGGGCGAGATCAAGGGCCAGGAAGGCCTGTCGACCGCCGAGGAAGCTCTCTTCTTGATCAGGGGGTTGAACGCCCACGAGATCTTCCCCGACTGGATTGCCTTAAACAACGGCAGCAGCCACGGCATCCAGGCCAGCGATCTTGGCATCCAGGTCGATCTGACCGCCGAGATCCACGAGGCCCTGACGCCTTACGAGGTGTCCGGCGCCCAGCACGGAACATCAGGAAACAACTCAGACAGGCTCAGGGCCATTGCTAAAAGAACCCGCACCACCAAGGCCAACGTGGCCACCGCTTTACAGATGGTCTCCTGGGGCGTCGAGGTCGACGACTACGGCAATGCCCAGATGGACGAGCAAGGACGTCTGATCAAGATACCCGGCCAGGGAATGAACGAAGAGATGTGGGCCGAGATGATGTCCTATGCAGACTCTCACGGCTTGGCCGGAGGCAACACAAAGAAACTGAACCTACCCTTCGAAAACAAGCTGCTGGGGCAACCCAGCCGTTTCCGCGATCGGATGGTAGAGCGGGTCGAGGACTTCGCTTACAACATGATGGTCAACGTGTTCGCCGCCAGGGACACGGCCGGTTTGGCCGTGGATGTCATCCTCGAGACCGGATCTTACGATCCGGGCACCAAGGCACGGCGCATCGAGAACCCTGCCGAATGGACGCGGGAACGAATCACAAGGCCAGCCGCAGGCATTCAATCCAACAAGGGCCCCGCCGGAAATTTCGACGATTGATCCGAAGAAAGCTGGAAGTTATCTACTTGCCGCTGAAGTAGTCCACTGTATCCAACATGCAGGCCTCGTTCTTCTCGACCCAGAAGCCGTCCTTGTCCCTGCTGTCGGCAAACTCGACGCACTCGTTTGTGCACGGCTCCCTGGCGGCCCAGGTTTTCTGTCCGCCCAATGTTCTTTTGTACGGCACCAAGGCCTTCTTGCAGCATTCGTAGCAAGCGTCGTGCACAGAATAGCACCCGAGGTAGTAGCATGACGTCGACAGCATGACTACCAGTGACACAATCAGAAAACGGACTATTCTCATTGCAACTCCTCTCAGGATCTCCGGACAAGTGCTTCCATCGGCCGCAACTTGTTTAGGTAGTCTTCGAGTTCACCCAATCCCCGCTTGACTATGCGCCTTCCAAAATAGCGCAGAACACCCGTGGCCAGGCGAAAGTGCATGAAGGCGTTGACGTAGGAAGGGGCAGAATAGAATTGCCTCCAGGCCTCCATGGCGGCTTTTTGCAGTTGGTACATGCTCATCCCGGCCGGCTCGTAAACGACGTGAAAGGAATCGTACAGGCCCCAGTCACGCGTGAAAAGCCTATCGTCCAGGCGCTCGAAGGTGCGTGTGCCGGGCAACGGCGTGAGGATCGAAAACTGGGCGGTATTGATGCCCTGTTTTTTCGCAAAGTCTACCGTGGCCTCTATCGTCTCTACGCTGTCCTCGTCCGCGCCCAGCACGAACATTCCATGCACGCGGATGCCCCTCTTGTGGAATTGCCGTACACAGTTTTCGATGTCCCCGACCGTCTGGCTCTTGTTGAAGCCCTTCAGCGCGGCCGGGTTGACCGACTCCAGGCCGACGTATACCTGGGTGCAGTTGGTATCGCGCATCAGGTCGAGCAACTCAGCGTCCTTGGCCGCGTGAACCGTGACCTGCGTGTACCAGCGCATCCGCCGACCAAGATTGCGACGCTTCATCATTCCAAGCAGTTCCCTGGCCGCGCGGCGCCTGCCTGCGAAGTTATCGTCCACGAAGAAGATGCGCTTGCCGATGGGCAGAAGGTGCTCTTCGAGTTCATGCAAGATGAGCTCGTTGCTCCGGCGACGGAAACAGCGCCCGAACATCGAGACCACCGAGCAGAAGTCACAGTCGTGGGGACAACCACGGGAGGTAGCGATGGGTATGTGCTTCAGCTTCTGGTAGCCGGATATCAGGCTAAAGTCGGCGAACGGCAGCGAGTCGAGATCGGGTTCGAGCGGACGATCCGGATTGTGGCGTTTGAGATCTCCTTCCCGGTATGAAAGCCCGCGCACGTCGGCCAGGCTGCCTTCACCCTGGAGAACATCTACCAACTCGGTCAGGGTATGCTCACCTTCGCCTCGCACGACGTAGTCTGCGTAATCCAGGCCTTCGTCGGGCAGGAAGCTGACATGAGGCCCGCCGAGCACTACCGGGATTTTCCGCCGGGAAATCTTATTGGCCCTGCGGATCCATTTGATAATGTCGTAGGCATCCGGCGCGCTGGGCGTCAGTGTGGATATGCCGATCAGGTCTGATTTGAGTATCTCGAGGCCATGCTGCCAGATGTTCTCGAGTTGAGGAACGTAGACTTTAACATCGTGTCCCTTTTGCTTCAAAAGCGCCGCCATAATAGGCAGGCCCAGGCGAGGAATTACAAATTGCTGAAAAACATTGTAGGTGGCCGGCCTGGCCTCGATAAGAGAGATTCTCATCTTCACAGGGCCTCGTAAACTGATTTTCGGCGAAGCTACCAAGACCGCAATCTGCTGTCAATATTACAAAGCCCGTGGAATCAAGCGCGTCTTTTGCTATGATACCATCGATGGCAGAAAGCGCCTGTTCCAGTTCGTCATCGATCGGGGCTGATCTGGTCCTGCGCGGCGGTGTGATCATCACTCTTGACCCCGCGCGCCCGACCACCGAGGCACTCGCCGTGCGGGGTGACAGAATCACCGCCCTGGGCGGCAGCGACGAAATCGAGAAGTATATCTCGTCCGCAACGACCATGATCGATCTTGCCGGGCGTCTCGTTGTTCCCGGATTCATCGAGGGCCATGCCCACTTCATGGGCTTGGGTGAGTCGCTCATGCAACTCGACCTTGCAGCCGTCCGGAACTTTGACGAAATCGCCGAACTTGTCTTCCAAGAAGCTGCCGGGCTGCAACCCGGCCAGTGGATCCAAGGGCACGGTTGGCACCAGGAAAAATGGGAAAGAACTCCAGAGCCCTCAGTCGACGGCATTCCCTGTAACCCGCGCCTGAACGAAGCGGCTCCTCATAACCCGGTATTTCTCGTGCATGCCAGCGGTCATATGGGGTTGGCCAACGCCGCGGCCATCGAGACGGCCGGCGTCGACTCGGCCGACGGTATCTTCCGGGAAGAAGCCATGCAGGCGATATTTGGCGCCATCCAGGCTTCACGGAGGAGCCTGAACAAGCAGGAGTCCGACGCCCATCACCAAAGGGCCGCGAAACTGGCCTTGCGCGAGTGCCTTTCGAAGGGAATCACCAGTTTTCAGGATGCAGGTTCCAGTTTCGAAGAAATCGAATTCTTCAAGCGCCTGGCCGAAAAAGATCTTCTCGGCCTGCGTCTGTGGGTGATGATCTCGGAGGACAACCCTGCGCTCGAGGAGAATCTCGAGCTATACCGGATTGTGAGTGGCGGCAATAAACACCTGAGCGTCAGGGCCATAAAGCGCCATGCCGACGGTGCACTCGGCACCCACGGCGCCTGGTTGATCGAACCTTACGCCGATCTGCCGGCCAGCCGAGGCATGAACACGACTCCGCTGGAAGAAATTGCCCGCACAGCCAGACTGGCGCATGAGCATGGCTTTCAGCTATGCACCCACGCCATCGGCGACCGGGCCTGCCGCGAGGTGCTCGATGTCTACGAGAAAATCTTTTCGCAAAATCCACAGGCGAACGATCTGCGCTGGCGCATCGAGCACGCCCAGCACCTGTCAGCGCTTGACGTGCCCCGTTTCGCGCGCCTGGGCGTCACGGCCTCGATGCAGGGCGTCCACTGCGTCTCGGACGCCCCCTGGGTGAGAAAACGTCTCGGTGAACCGCGTGCCAGGGAAGGCGCCTACGCCTGGCGCAGCCTGCTGGATTCGGGCGCCCTGCTGACTAACGGCAGCGACGCGCCCGTAGAGAATGTGGATCCCGTGGCCGGCTTCCATGCCCTGGTCACCCGCAGAACCAGGGACGGTAATGTATTTTTCCCCCAGCAGCGCCTGACACGCAGTGAGGCCCTGAGGGCTTGCACGCTGTCTGCCGCCCGCGCCGCGTTCGAGGAGAACGACAAGGGCTCGCTGGAGCCCGGCAAGCTGGCCGACATGGTGATACTCTCGCATGACATCATGAGCGTGCCCGAGGATCAGATATTGCAGACCCGCATCATGCTGACCATCCTCGGCGGGCGGGTCGTCTACCGCGCCGGGAGCGAGTACGGAAATACGTTAGGCCGAAATCACCGTTGATTCACTGTCTCGATTCTGCTCTGATGATCTTCATCTCTATTTTCAAAGGAGAACGCCATGCCTTTCATTCGCGTTGAAACCAATGTTCCGCTGGGCCGGGAAGATAAACAGAAATTCATCAAGAAATTCTCTGGCGCTGCCGCCGACATACTGGGAAAGCCCGAAAGCTACGTAATGGTCGCCCTGGATGCCGAGAAGGCGCTCCTGTTCGGGGGAACGAACGAACCGGCGGCCCATGTCTCGCTGGGCAGTATCGGGCTGGCCAAGGAGACCTGTCCCGACCTGTCTGCAAAGCTGTGTACGCTACTGGAGTCCGAACTCTCGATCCCCCAGAACAGAATCTACATAGACTTCAGGGATCTCGAAGGGAAGATGTTCGGCTTCAACGGCAAGACCTTCTAGGCTGCAAGGCGTTTTGACAGCAGGGCGCTTCGGCTCTGCATACAGCCGGGCGGAGCCTCAGAAGCAAATCCCGAGTTTTTCGCAGTCTCCAGGGTTTTTTCGAACTCCTGTGCCGAAACGTGACCCTTTGGCTCCACCACCAGGAGCTTGCCACCCGGCTTCAGAGCAGCCAATAGCTCCCGGAAGAACGCGGCTGTGTCGGGCACCTCGTGAACAACGTACAATGCTGCCGCGAAATCCACCTGACCCACGAGATCTGATATGCCCAAGTCGGTTCCCACAACCAGACGGGGATCGATTCTGTCTTGCAGACCGGCCCGGCGCGCTCTTTTCATGAGTTTGTCCAGCATCTTCTGCTGGACCTCCAGCGCCACCACCCTGCCCCGCGGCCCCACCATGCGGGCCAGAGGCAAGGTGAAGAACCCCATGGCCGGTCCGGGCTCGAGAACGGTCATTCCCTCCCGGACGAACGGAGAAAAAAGCTTCTTGGGGTTTTCGAAAAGCTTCCTGAACGGACTCAGCAGCAGGTATCCGATGATGGGAGGGCATACGTGTTCGGCCATGGACATTGTCCTCAGCTCGCCGGTCGAGGTTCCGGCTGTTCGGGTTCATCTTCGTCGATGTGTTTTCTCATGTAGACCCAAAGTGAAGGAACGGGGACAGAGTGCAATTCAAGTTACAGTATCTCAGCTTTTCGATCTTGCTTTTCTGTCTGGTCAATCGGACACGGGCTCTTTGACGGCGATGAGCCTGTTGTACAGCAGCAAGCCGATGATTGTGACCACTCCGATGGCGGTGAATATCAGCCACAGGGTGCGCGGCTGATTCATCTCGTCGACGAATTTGACATACAGATCGGCACCGACCACACTGCCGATGCTCGAGCCGATTACACCGTAAAGAAACAGATAGCCCATATACATGGCCACCCGCGACTTGGGCGCTGTCTGACCTACATAAGAGATGAACTTCGGATGGGCGGTCATCTCGCCGATCGAGAAAATCACTATTCCCAACATGAAAACCCAGATATCTGTCGAAATGGCCAGGATCGCCATGCCGATGGTTGCCATGCCGATCCCGACAATCATGGTCGGCAGAGCCTTGGTTTTCTTGACCAGCGTCGAAACAACCAGCTGCAGGAGGATGATCGTAAAGGCGTTTATTACCGTGACGACCTCGACATCGAAACGCCAGGTGAAGTCGAAGCCGATTGCCGCAATGACACTATTGACCGCCCGATTGAGGCTGGTCGGATCGACATAGGCTTGCACGTACCACAGGACCGAATCGAACATTTGGAAATACAACACCCAGAAGCCCGAGTAGATTATAATCATCAGCAGGAACTTGACGTGATCTTTGAATCGGCTCATTTCGTCGTAGTCGATTGCGTACAACGACAGCACCGTCAAGCTCAACAGGCTGCATAGAACGCGGGCGAACAGCGACAGGCCGGGCAGCAACCAGATCGGCAAGTATAAGAAAGCAAGCGCAAAAAATACATAGGACAGCTTTCCGGTCAGGCCGGCCGCCTGGAAGGCCGCCGCCCGGCGCTGAACGATCAAGCTGCATAATAACAACAGGCCCACAAAGACCAGCAAGAAAGGATGCTTGTTGGCCTTCCCGGCCAGTTCGTCGATCTTGCTCACCTTGAGCGCGGCCAGCCGAGGGTCGGACTGTAACCGTTTTTGAAGTTCAGTGCGGTTTTTCTGGTAAGTCTTGTAATCACGAATTACCAGGCCTACCCGGCCGCTGGAGCGGTCTTGGATTTCGAAGGCGCCGGCGGTCGAGTAGAACTCGACTTCCAGAATTGTTTTTTGCACGGCATCGTCGCGAAAGCGGCCAAGATCCTTGATCGACACCGGCCCGAGAAAACCGACTTCAGTCATGAAGCCGGCCAACTCGGTCGCGTATTCATCCAGCCTGTCGGGATTGTAGAAGGACAACACCGCCCATGGCCGGGAACACCTGACCGTTAGAAGCTCAGCCAACACAAGGCCGGTATTGTATTGGGTATACAGCCGGGCGATTTGCTCCGGGCCGATATCCGGTTTGTCGCACTTGAACTCGAAGTTGTAAAATTCCGCTCGGCACAAGTTCGGCTCGCCGTATACCACCAGTTTGCTGTTCTCCGTGGGATATACCCGGGCTGCAAAGGTGTGATTGACGCCTTCGGATTGGCTGAACTTCCAGCCGCCATAACCCAGAAAGACCGCAAATATCAGCAATACCAGAACAACACCCCTGATAGATTGACGCATCCAGGCCAGCAGCAAGATGAACGGGCTGTAGATAATCTCGAAGGCATTCGCCAAGGTTTGCAGCAGACTGGCTTTTTCTTTGGCGTCGTCCTCCTTGGGTTTAGGAGGTTCCTTGAAGACAAAAATGGTAGGCAGCAGCATTGCCCCGGTACCGATCGCCGAGGCGATGATTACCCATTCCCAGCCGATGTTATCTCTGAGAAACGGCACCAGGATCAGCGGAAAAAGAAAAGCTCCCAGATTGATCGACCAGTAGAATATTCCAAAACCGATAGTCGAATTGCTCTCATCGGTGCAACGCGCAATCGTGCCGGAAATAATCGGTTTGAAAGTCCCGGCCCCGATACCCATGACAACCAGCGACAGAAACACGGCCGCGTAGCCGGTATTCTGGCTGACCAGAAAATAGCCTCCACCTAGCAGAGAAAACGCAATCATCAGCATTCGACGGTAACCGAAACGGTCGGCCAGAGCGCCCGACAGAATGGGCAAGAAATACAACAGCGGCTGAATGGTGCCCTTGATCAGCCCGACGTCTTGCTTTGCGAACCGCAGCACGTCGACCATGTAGACCGAGAGGACACTCATCATGCCGTAGTAGGAGCCACGTTCGAAGAATTCGAACATGACAACCAGCCAGAATAGCCTGGGAAACTTACTTCGGACCTCGGCCTTTTGATCTTCTGTCAAATTCTTCTCCGATATGACTTGTGGCTTTTACAAAGGAAGAACATATAAAGGGGCACGGTTTCAACTAATTAACTTGCTTATGAACCGGAGGGGTTGACTTCTGTTCCCGATATGCGCATGGTAGGAACAGATGTGCTAAGGAGGACGCCATGGCAAAGAACCGACTCAACATCAGCCTGGACCAGGATCTCGTGGACTTTGCAAAGCTCTTCGCCGCGGAGAATCGCACCACGGTCGCCGAGGTGATCACCCAGTACTTACTCAACTTGAAGCGCAGGGCACAGGGCGAGACCACGGAGAAGATCCTCGCTCACCCGGCTTTTCACGAGGCTCTGGCGGATGTCCAGGCCAGGCTCCGCGACGGCAACACCGAGTGGCATACCTTTGACGAGGTCTTTTCCGACTGATGGAAGCGCTCTTCGAGAAGGCCTTTGTGAGGGCGCTCCGACAGCACTCCGGGATCAAGAAGCAGGTGGAGAACAAGGTCCGGATGATCATGGAGCAGCCGCTGGCCATGGGCGAGCCGCTCAAGGGCAACTTCAGGGGGTTCTACTCCTGCCCGGTCAAGAAGAGCTTTATCATCGTCTACCTTTACTGTCGCGCCTGCCGGAAGAAGGGCGATGATGCATTCGTGGTCTGCTCGGACTGCAGTGAGCGCGACGACGAGACTATAAAGTTGGCTCTCCACGGTTTCGCTGGAAACCGGGGGTTTCGTGACATAGCTGGCTGAAGTTGAAAGGCATCCGACCTTTCGTGCATGGTTTGGGTTGTCAAGATCCACACCAACACGGAGGAAAGCCGGATGCCAAGCAAAGA
>DATKYQ010000036.1:0-35983 GCA_035528415.1 Myxococcota bacterium
TCTTCGCCGCGCTCGACTTGGCTATGGCCACCGGATTGGCCACCACCAACTCGTCGACCTCGTCCTTGAGCAGGATATAGAGCCACTGCGAGAGCGTGCTCTCCTCGAAGGTCAGCGCCTTGGTTCCCTTGAGCGATCGTATCACCTCGAGGATCTCGGCCTCGGTGGTCTCGACCCGTTTGCGCAGGAGAATGCGGCCCTTGGGGTCCATGACCACGAAAGAACAGGTTTGACTGTGCGCGTCCAGTCCGATATTGTACCTCTTCATGCGGCGCCTCCTTGGATAGGTGGTTGTTGATAGACACACCAACAACCTACCAAGAAGGACGCCGCGTTTTCATCTTGCCGTCCCTCATTCTGTTCTTTTTTTCTTCGTAGTCGTACTTGGGTGAGACGGCGTCATGGATCAACTACCAAGTTTCTGCATCAAAGAGTAGGTATTCTATCTTGCCGTTCTGTTGAAAGGCCAACAGGGTATTGCTTCCGATTCTAGAAATCGAAAGATGATTGTTGGTCGTAACGTTCTGACTGACAACCTGTTGCTTCGTGACAGCAAAGTCTTGGCCGAATTTTACCAGAATCAAACGACTGGCCTTGTCGACATACGCCAGAAACCAGAAGTTATGGTAATTCAAAATCTTTGTCACAACGGGAAAAAAGGTGAACCGGGCCGGAGATCCCAGACTTGTCACACCCAAAATTGCACCATTGCCTTTGGCTACAAAAACAACATCGACCTGTTCACGGAACAGATATTGGTTCGGCTTCTTGTTTTTGTGGAATGTAACCAACAAGACCAAGCGGTCATCATCCACTTCCAAGTCGTGTACCATGAACACACTTCGAGAATCCCATTTTATCTCAATGAGTTCCTCCTTTTCTCCGGACACTTTCAAGATGCGAGGTTTTCCTTTATGTGCTGAATCCCATTGTGGGATGATGTACCAATCCTCACCCGACCTCACCGATGCTATTCGCTCGGTTTTCAATGAACAAAACGGCGGAGGAGTGGCTTTAGGCGGTGCACAGGCTGGTGTCCTCTCCGAAATAACTTTGCCCGACGGAGAAATCACCATCTTGTAAACATTGCGGTGTGGCGGAAATTCCCGTTCGATTACAGGGCACACAACTGATCTTTTCTCCTTCTCGACGCTGGCGTAAAAATACACAGCGAAATTGCCATCATTAGGAAGCACAATAGGATGGACATCCCCGCGCGGATTCTTATGCCCATATAAGAGATTCGGTGTGAACCCAAATAGTGAAACGATGAGCAGAAGCAGCATTTTTCGAAAAGTCCTTCGCATCTGATGAAAAAACTCCCATCAATCGATAAACATCGGCAGATCAACCCCAAGCCTATGAAAATACTCCCGAAGCTGTTGACTCGGTGTAATCAGAACACTTCTCCAATCGTTGTTTTTGTTGAAGAAATAGTCTGAGATCTCCTTATCCTTCCAGCTAAAAAATTCATAGGCAGGATAATCGCTTGCGGTACCATGGCTGTGCCACTCGCCACACGCACTTCCTGGCGGTTCAGGGTAACTACAGGCATCATCTAAACCCGAAGGTTCACCAGTGTACGAGTATTCGCCACTCTCCATTTTATAGAAGTATCCGCATGATTCGCTCTTTTCGCCACCAAAGTTCTCAAGGGCATCTTCTGCGGCCTCTCTCAATGAATCAAACGGGTCTCCCGGCTTCAGTCCAATCAGATCAATCCAATTGACTGGATCGTTTTCAGAATAGCCGTACAAGTTAGCCGAACGACCACTGAAGAGTACCGGATCTTTAATTGTCCATCGCCCAAATAGTGGATTGAAATCTCTTGCCCCAAATCTGACCAATTCTGTATCGATATCCCAGATGCCACCAGCAAAACCAAAGGGCTGGAACCCAGGATTGGTGTCCGCGAGAATCCGCCCGAACTCGTCAAAATGCAAGGCCTGGGTCACATCGCCGGTATTTTGCTCAACAACCATCATTGGACTACCGAGGTGGTCGTAAACAATGCGATATGAGCGCCAATTGACGCCGTCCATTTTCTTCGAAATCATGTATTCCGGTACATTTGCGCGGGTGCCGTAGACAAACACGGATACGACTTCGCCGGTACCGCCCAACTCGGCGATTGGGTTCAATTGGTCCTGATAGATGAACTGCTGGACAGTGGTTCCATTGATTTCTTTGCCGACCCGTCTGTTCCTCCCGTCGATGATGTAGCGGATCTCTGTCCCGTCCGGCAGTGTTACGTTTGTAAGGTTTCCGAGAACGTCGTAAACGTAGGTCGTCCTCTCGCCGTTTACCGTCTTCGAGGCCAGCTCGCCGTTCGGCGTGTAGGTGTACGTGGCTTCTCCATAGGCGAGCATCCGGTCCTGGTCGTCATAGGCGCCCGTGATCGTTGCGCCGTTCTTGTCGGTGTATGATATTCGGTTGCTGTTGGAATCGTAGTCGTAGATGGATGTGGTCAGGCCGTCCTTTTTCACTTCGTGAAGGCGCCCGGCCTGATCGTAGATGTACTCGTAGACCACCGGCACGCCTTCAATTGTCTCGGTCTTTGTTGTGATCCTGCCGAGGGCGTCCCTTTCGAAGATCTGTTCGAATATCGGCGCGCCGGCGAAGCCGGCCGTGTAGCTTTTCAACTCTCCGAACTCGTTGTACGTCCGGCCGGTCGTGACGTCGCCCAGCGTTGTGCCGCTCACCAACCCGTTCTGCGGATCCCTGGTCAGCGTCATGTCGCCGGCCTGGGTTAGCAACCCGTCGTCGTCGTAGCCGTATGAGATCGTGCTCTGGCCATCGATCAGCAGCGCGCTCAGCCTGAAATCGTCGTCGTATTCACGCACAACGCTGCCGTTGACCTCGCCGGACCAGGTCGTTCCGGTCAGCAGCATCCCGTCCCAGGTATACGAAAGGCTGCCACCGTCCGGGTCTACTATTTCAGACAGCTGGCCGGTGCCGGCATCGTAAGTCAGCTCTACCCGGCCGCGGGGGATGTCGATCTGAGCCAGCCTTCCGGCCGTGTCGTAACCGAGATCGATCGCCTGCCCGTCCGGCCTGGTCACCAGCTCCAGTTGGCCGTCGAGATTGTAGTCGTAGTGGGTCAGGTTGGCGCCCGCGCCGATTACGGGCGGCGGGGTGTAGTCCTGCTGCAGATCTATCGGCGTGTAGTTGAAATCGTGGCCGGGCCTTCCGGGAGGGGTTACCGAGGTTACGTTGCCGTTCGAGTCATACCCGTATTGGATCACACGCCCGTCCGGCAGGGTCTGGCCGGTTACCCGGCCCGCCGTGTCGTAGTCGAAGCTCACGATCCGCCCCAGCGGATCCGTGATCGTCCACAAGTAGCCTTCCTGCGGGCCGTCCGGATAATAGGTATGCTGGTAGACTCGGGCATCCGGCCCGCTCCCGTCGGTCATGCTCTCAAGCCTTCCCCGGGCGTCGTAGCCGAAGCTTACTGGCGCAAGCCCCTCGACCTGGTGGGCCGCGACGCGGCCCTTTGCGTCGAGCCAGGTGTAGCGCTTCCTTCCCTCGGGGGACTCGCTGGTGCTGAGCTTCTGGGCTGCGTCGTAGGTCTTCGTGTAGGCGCGCCCGTTGATGCTGTTCGTCTCGCTCATTGCCTGCAGGCTCAACGGATCGGCCTCATCCAGCAGGCTCACGCTCCGCTCGGTGATCTGCGTAAGCCTGTGACCCGCGACCGGCGTCGTCACCGTCCGCTCCGAGACAAACGCCGCGCTCATCCCGAAACGCGGGTCGGGGCTCTCGGCAGTGGTCACCAGCGTACCGTCCGCGAAAGTGACGCCGCGGCTCGCGTCCGGATATTCCAGCGCCTCGTTGCTCAACCCGCTCGGGAAGGTGTTACGCCTTTTCACGGCCCCGCTCGAAAGCGTTTCCACGCCGTAAATGGTATCGCGGCCCATGGCGGTGGTCAAACGGACGTCGTACCCGCCGGCGACCGTTTCGCGCGCCAGGGTCGTATAGCCGCCTGCCGCATTGACGTCCTTCTCCAGGCGCCCCAGGTCGTCGTAATGATAGGTGCTCGTGTAGCCCCGCGGATTTCTCATGCTCAGCATCAGCCCGTCGTTCGTGCAGCCGAACGTGTTCGTCTCGCCGGCCGGGTTCTCGATCGTCTCCAGGTAACCGTTGGGATCCAGGCCGAAATTCCGCTTGCCATGGTGCCCCACATAGTGCCACATTTCAATCAATAGAAAACGCTAGCAAATACCCATTCACCTTCATGAAAATCTTTCCTTCTATGATTTCAGGCTTGCTCATTTCTACATTTTTTACCAAGATGTACCGCTCTACTGAGCATACCTGTTTGAAGAAATCGGCGATTGAGCTGATTGAACCTTGTGCCTCGAACTGTATGGCAATCTCGACGTAACCGGAAGTAACTTTGGTCTTGTACGACTCAAATCGGGCATTGCTGAGCCCATGGTCCATGGCAATCTCTTTCAAGAGTTCTGGTAAAAGGTTCGGGTCTTCCCTGTCAGGGAATATCTTTTGGTTTTGCTGGGTCTTGGCTCTCATGAATCCGATCTTGCTTCGGAATTTTGATTTTTGGGAGATGATCTCTGAGAGTTCGTCGAGGCGTCTTTCCAAATCTGCTTTCTGCTTTGCCATCTTGGCCAATTCGCAATCCTGTTGTCTGTAGACAAGTAAATAATATCCAGTGAAGATGCCGGTAAGAATAGCCATGTAGATAAGGGCCATCACTGACTTAGGGACCATTCTTGCATCAGAATCATTGTGTCGGATTTTCATTGCCCTCTCTTGATTACTTTGTTGACTACTGTGTGACCAGATCGCGGGAAACCGTCAATCTGAAATGGATCTCGTTCTTGTCTTCGGTTATGCCTTTCAAAATTAAACCGGCTCCATTGACCTTAGGCTGTCCGGTTTTTGACCCAGAGTTTTCCTTAGGTGGCCAATCCTTTCCAATCAACTGAGAAAGGTCCTTGCCTCGGGCATTCAAGACCTTTGAAATAAAAGTTTGCAATGATATTCTGTCTTTTGCTCGTCCATCTATGACCACTTGGGTATCTTCTGGCTTCCATCTGGTTAGCCATAGATGCTCGGAATCTACAAATCTCATTCTGCGAAGTAAGAATGATGGACAACCCACCCATCCGTGATTTTTGACGATTTCAGCATGTGTTTTCAACATAAGGTTGAACTTGTCTGCAATTTCCATAAATTGCGCAAGATGCCCAAGTTTCTCCTGGGATTTGTCAACCTCTAGCATTAGATTCGATACATCCTTATGCAGTAGTTCAATCTTGGAGGTTATATAGTGGTTCAATAAAACAACTATTGATATTTCCAGGAAGGTGACAATGGCAGGGATGATTATTCTTTTATTTAATATCATAACTATTTTAGCAGAAGATAACATGTTAGATATATTAACGTATCAGAAAACAGTTAGAGAATGGGTTTGAAAGTTCTAAATCCACCCCCCGGACATTAATAGGTAATCTCCAGGACTTCTGGGTGCGATGAATCGTGCCCTTTACAGCCAATGCCCGTGATGTGATTCTGTAGATGCGACATTCATGACTTACAACCCATGTCCGGGGCCTTGAAATGTAGTAACTTATTGATAACATTATGGCATTACCTAGCGATTGCGTTGTCGCCTTAGTGCCTTCATATATCCCTCGGGGTCTTCTAGATATTTTTCACGATCTCCTCGTGGTATAGTTACGGGATCTGGTCCTGCAGGTTTGCTATCTTCCACATTATTTTCTGTTGTAATCCCATAAGGCAGGGGAGATGTTCTCTTCCTCTCAAACAATGTCTCCTCGGCCTTGCATCGAAAAACACTACAATATTCAGGCTCGTAAATATAATCGCCATTGCAGAATGTAGCGAGAAACTTTCTCCACCAGTATTCTACTATACTCATTTTCATTCCCATTATGTCAACAAAGTTCACGGGATCCTGTAGAACATACCCATATAGATTGATATCTCCTCCGGAAAAAAGAATCGAATCCTTAGCCGTCCACCTGCCCAACTCCGCATCGTAATCCCTCGCCCCAAACCTCACAAGATCAGTATTCGTATCGTAGATGCCCCCAGCGAAACCGAACGGCTGGAACCCAGGATTGGTATCTTTTAGCACGCGCCCGAACTCGTCATAGCCCAGCTCTTGGACGGAAGTTCCGGTAGACTCATCAACGACTTGCTTCGGGCTTCCAGGTGGTCAGAAACAATTCGGTAGGTCGCCCCATCCTTGATCATATAGTCCGGTATATTGAAACGGCTGCCATAGAAAAACACACTCACGATGTTGCCATTACCGTCGGTCTCTGAAACCGGACTGAGTTGGTCATCGTAAAGGAATCCTTGGACGAGTGATCCGTTCACTTCTTTTCCGATCCTCCTGTTCCTCCCGTCGATGATGTAGCGGATCTCGGTGCCGTTTGGCAGCGTCACGTTTGCAAGATTTCCGAGAACGTCATAGACGTAGGTCGTCCTCTCGCCGTTTACCGTCTTCGAGGACAGCTCACCGTTCGGCGTGTAGGTGTACGTGGCTTCTCCGTAGGAAAGCATCCTATCCTGGTCGTCGTAGATTCCTGTGACCGTTGCGCCGTTCTTGTCGGTGTATGCTATTCGGTTGCTGTTGGAATCGTAGTCGTAGATGGATGTTGTCGCACCGTCCTTTTTCACTTCGTGAAGACGACCGGCCTGATCGTATATGTACTCGTAGACCACCGGCACGCCTTCAATTGTCTCGGTCTTTACGTTGATCCTGCCGAGGGCGTCCCTTTCGAAGGTCTGCTCGAATATCGGCGCGCCCTCGAAACTTGCCGTGTAACCCGAAAGCTCTCCGAACTCGTTGTACGTCCGGCCGGTCGTTACGTCGCCCAGCGTCGTGCCGCTCACAAGCCCGTTCTGCGGATCCCTGGCCAGCGTCATGTCGCCGGCCTGGGTTAACAGCCCGTCGTCGTCGTAGCCGTATGAGATCGTGCTCTGGCCATCGACCACCAGCGCGCTCAGCCTGAAATCGTCGTCGTATTCACGAGCCACGCTGCCGTTGACCTCGCCGGTCCAGGTCGTTTTGGTAAGCAACATGCCGTCCCAACTATACGACAGCGCGCCGCCGTCGGGATCGTCTATCCGCGCCAGTTGGCCCGTATCCGGATCGTAAGTCAGCTCTACCCGGCCGCGGGGGATGTCGATCCGAGCCAGCCTGCCGGCCGTGTCGTACTCCAGATCTATCGCCTGCCCGTCCGGCCTGGTCACCAGCTCCAGTTGGCCGTCGAGATTGTAGTCGTAGTGGGTCAGGTTGGCGCCCGAGCCGACCACGGGCGGCGGGGTGTAATCCCGCTGCAGATCTATCGGCGTGTAGTTGAAATCGTGGCCGGGCCTTCCGGGTGGGGTGATCGTGGTGACATTTCCGTTCGGGTCGTAGCCGTATTGAATCACCCGCCCGTCCGGCAGGGTCTGGCCGGTCACCCGGCCCGCCGTGTCGTAGTCGAAGCTCACGATCCGCCCCAGCGGATCCGTGATCGTCCACAGGTAGCCTTCCTGCGGGCCGTCCGGGTAGTAGGTAAGCTGGTAGACTCGGGCATCCGGCCCGCTCCCGTCGGTCATGTTCGCAAGCCGGCCCCGGGAGTCGTAGCCGAAGCTTACTGGCGCAAGCCCCTCGACCTGGTGGGCCGCGACGCGGCCCTTTGCGTCGAGCCAGGTGTAGCGCTTCCTCCCCTCGGGGGACTCGCTGGTGCTGAGCTTCTGGGCGGCGTCGTAGGTCTTCGTATAGGCGCGCCCGTTTATGCTGGTGGTCTCGCTCATTCCCTGCAGGCTCAACGGATCGGCCGGATCCAGCAGGCTCACGCTCCGCTCCGTGGTCTGCGTAAGCCTGTGACCCGCGACCGGCGTCATCACCGTTCGCTCCGAGAGCATCGGCGCGCTCATCCCGAAACGCGGGTCGGGGCTCTCCGCCGTAGTAACCAGCGTGCCGTCCGCGAAGGTTATGCCGCGGCTGGCGTCGGGGTATTCCAGCGCCTCGTTGCTCAACCCGCTCGGGAACGTGTTGCGCCTCTTCACGGCCCCGCTCGAAAGCTTTTCCACGCCGTAAAGGGTATCGAGGCCCAGGGCGCTGGTCAAGCGGACGTCGTACCCGCCGGCGACCGTCTCGCGCGCCAGGGTCGTGTAGCCGCCCGCCGCATCGACGTCCTTCTCCAGGCGCCCCAGGTCGTCGTAATGATAGCTGCTCGTGTAGCCTCGCGGATTGCTCATGCTCAGCATCAGCCCGTCGTTCGTGCAGCCGAACGTGTTCGTCTCGCCGGCCGGGTTCTCGATCGTCTCCAGGTAACCGTTGGGATCCAGGCCGAAGGCGGTCCGCCGGCCATCCGGGCTCGCGACGGCCAGCGGCGCGCCGTCGCCGTCGCGCTCGATGTGCGTGACATTGTTGTCGGCGTCCGTGATGGTCGAAAGATACCCGTGAGCGTCATACCCAAAGCTGTATATCGTCGCGGCGGTCAGCGCGTCGACGGTGCGCAGGTGCCGCCCGCTCGAATCGAAGATGAAGATACTGCTATCGTCCCGCGAAAGAACCATGAGCTCACCGAGAGAAATCAAGGCAGACGCGGGCGCCATCCTTCGAATTCGATGGCTCAATCTGTCATTGATGTACAGGCCTCCGCTCGGTGACAGCGCGATGCCGATCGGATATATCAGCCGGCCCTTCAGGGCCGGGCCCCCGTCTCCCAGGTTCCCCGAACCGCCCCCGGCCACCGTCGTTATGACCCCTTCATGGTCAATCCTGCGAATGCGCTGATTGTTCGTGTCGGCAATGTAGATATCCCCGTCCGGGGCGACTGCGAGGCCATGCGGGAAGTAGAGCAGGGCGTTTTTCGCCAGATCTCCATCGCCGCTGAATCCGGGCGTATCTGTTCCGGCAAGCGTATGAATGATACCGTCCGTGCCCACCTTGCGAATACGATGTTCAGTCGAAATGTACAGATTCCCATCCACGTCCAACGCTATCTGTTGGATATTGCCCACACTGGCCTCTCTGGCCGGGACGTTGTCAGAATAATCAATTCCGCCACCTGCGTAGGTGGTGATGATGCCGTCGGGGCCGACCCGCCGTACCCTGGACGCTGTTCCGATGAAAAGGGTACCGTCGGGTGCAACCACCAGGTCTCTCGCGCCGCTAAGCACGGCATCTATGGCCGGCCCTCCGTCGCCTATTTCAGCAGGATGCGCGGGATCCACGGGAGCGCCTGCTACCCTGTCGATTATTCCGTCCGGTCCCACGCGGCGGACGACCGCCGCAAGCATGTTCGGTGCGGATGACTGATCGAAAATGAAAACACTTCCGTCAGGACCCAGGGCAACAGACTCGGGGTCGTACAGCTTGGCCTCCGTGGCCGGACCCCCGTCACCGGAATACCCGCCAGTGCCGGTTCCGGCAAGCGTGACGATTGTGCCGTCGGGCCCGACGCGAAAAACACGGTACAACGAGCGATCGGCCATATAGAAGCTCCCGTCGGGGCCCAAGGCGACGTCTCTCAGATCGGGAAAAAACACATCCGTGGCAAGGGCGCCGTCTGTAGGCGGCACGCTACCCACCGCATCAGTACCGGCCACCGTGTCTATCACGGACTCCACGGCGGCAATCCTTCGCGTGGAATCTCCGAGATACAGAATATCGCCCATGGGATCGAACGCATGCTGAACATCGATGCTCCAACCCCCCAGGCCTCGGGCTTTATCGTCCCAGGCAGACAGCTTCTTCACGAATTTCTGCAATATAGTGATGTACTGGCGCATGATTTCTAGACTTGGCGTACCAAGGCCGGGAATGCCGAACGTTGCAGCCTCGGGGAAGAATATGGTCGACGTGCGAGCTACTTTATACACGTATCCAATTTCCACGAAACAGGTGAAAGTTCCCTGGAGGCTGCGCCCATAGGCATCCTTGCCGTCCCAGGCGAATGTGAAGCCCTGGTTCGGGCTCGCTGGAAAAGAACGAACATGTCTTTGTCCCATTATATCTATTATCACTACTATTTCTTGCAGGGCCGAGGGCACTTCGGCTCCGCTCACCTGTATTCTCAGCGTCCTTCCCGACCTTCTCCCCGTGACACGGTTGCCGTGGTAGGTCAGGGCGAATGGCGTGCCGATCACGGGCAGTCTCTGGCCGAGAACCTGGTTCTGGCACTCGATGCTGGAGCCCACATTGGTTTCGCAGGGATCGTTTTCCGGCTCTTCGACTTCCGGTTCCTGCTGCTTGGGCTTCTTGCAGACAGTCGGCTCTTCCGCGTCTGTGGTGTCTTCCTCGCATCTATATGGCCAGTTGCAATCAAACGGCGAGAAGTGATCGACGGCCACCCGCCACAGGCTCTGCCCGGCGCCGTAAAGCTCGGCCAGGCGAATCCTCTCGTTAGTGGTAATCCCCAGCCCGGCGAGAGTCTCCTCGTCACCGACATCCAGCTCAGCGAGCCCATTGTCAATGGCGACGATCTTGATGATGCGCCCGTCCGGTGTCGGCACCCAGGCGCTCTCGTCTCGGTCATAGAAGGCCGCCGGGACCCGATCGCCAACGCTGAAATTCAGGAAATTCTCTACATAGAAGATGATCGGCTGGCTGAATTCCAATCTCTTCGCGCCTGCAGCCAGCACCTCTTCCGCGATGAGATCCACCGCGTAGGTGTAGCCGACGCTGGGCGGCAGCATGGCGGGCATGGCCGCGGGGCCGCTCTCGCCCTCGGTGTACTCGACCATGCGCACGTGCAGGTCGCTGATGACCTGCTCGCTCCCGTCGTCGAACACCAGCTTGGCCTGGGTGCCGGAGGGAAAGAGCAGCGAGGCCCGGCGGCCACCGTCATCGTCGCTCACCTGGCGCCCGCGCGCCGGCTTCATGTCGCCCGGCTCGGACAGGTCGATCTCCGTGACACACACGTCCACCCCGCCGACGATGCACTCGTCCTCTACCATCTTTACCAGCACCACGTCGGGCAGCCAGGCATAATCCCGCCACGGCGCCTGAACCTTCCGCTGGACCGGGATGAAGCCTTCCTTCTCGTAAACCACCGTCAGAATGCCGCCCCCGTTCACAGCCAGGTCGAAGATGCCGTCTCCACGCGTCATGGTCTCGCCCAGCTCCGCGTGGTTCAGGATTTTAATTGTCGCCGCGTAGAGGGGGACTCCGTTCTTGTCCTTTACCTTGCCCCGCAGCACCGCAACTCGTCCCGGCTCGATGACGCCGGGCTCGACGCCCGTCTGTATGGGATTGGTCCCGCTGTACAGGAACTCGGTGCCCGCGCCGAAATCGAAGGCGACGGTGGAGTCCGCCGGGCCGGCGGCGTCCGCCGGGTCCTCGGGGAGCTGGCCGCAATCCGCAACGGGCGCGCCGCTGCACCTGCCCGCGGCGCAAACATCGTTCTGCGTGCACAGGTTGCCGTCGTCGCAGGCGGCCTGGTTGTTCGTGTGCCCGCAACCCTTGCCGGGGTCGCAGTATTCGTCGGTGCACACGTCGCCGTCGTCGCAGCTTAATATAGTGCCCGCGCACGAGCCGTTCGTGCATGCGTCTCCGTAAGTGCATGCGCTGCCGTCGTCACAGACCGCCGTGTTGTTCGTGTAGATACACCCCGCCAAGGGATCGCAAACCTCGTCCGTGCAAGGGTTGCCGTCGTCACAGGAGCCTGGATATGGACACGGGTCGCAGGCGTCGCCCAGATCATCTCCGTCTTGATCCTCCTGGCCGGGATTGTTGTGAAGCGGACAATTGTCGCAAGCGTCGCCCACGACGTCTTTGTCCATGTCAAATTGATAGGCGTTAGCCACGAATGGGCAGTTGTCGCAGGCATCGCCCAACCCGTCGCCGTCGGCGTCCTCTTGGCCGGGGTTGAATACCTCGGGGCAATTGTCGAGCGCGTCAGGAAGGCCGTCGTTGTCGGCGTCCGGCGTGACGCAGACGGAGTAATTGAAAAAGTCCCACACCGTGTCGGTGCCGTACCCGCCGATGCCGAACACGTAACTCGGCTGCGCCGGGTCCGCGTCGTCGAGCGCAGCATATGGACCGCCTGCCAGAAACACATCGTCACGATAAAGCTCGACAACCTGTGCGGACGGCTCGCCGACCGGCCTTCTCACCACCACTCGGTACACCGCCGGCACTGTCAGATCCACCCCCTCAGCATCGTAACCACCGTTCATGTACACAATGCCGATCATTCCCGTCACCGAATAACCCCAGACAACCACGTTCTTCACACCGTCGCTCGCACCGAAGGCAAACTCGGTCAGGAATCCATCGTGCTGGGCTACGTACATGTCAGCCGTCAACTCGTACTTCTGCGAATTAGCGAGCTTCGGCTCCGGCTTCATGAACTCCATCTCGCCGTCCGCAGCGGCCGCATCGATGTACAGGCGCTCTCCGTCGCTGTGCCAGGTCACTCCGAGATCTGATTTGTAGACTTCCCAGGCTCCGCCGGGATACTCTTCAGGCACCGTGCTGCAATCGTAAAAATAGCTTGCGCCCTCGGCCTCGCATAACCCGAGCGACTCATCCAGTGTCACTCCCGCCACCACATACGAGAAGCCCGCGAGCTCTACGGACACCTTGTCACTTTCCGCGTGAACTTGCCCGTCCAGCCTGGTCCATGTGTTGCCGCCCGGCTCCACCAGGTAGACGCCAATCTGGTTCTCAGATGACCAGTCGGGAATGGCGCTTGCGCTGTATGGCAGAGTCAGTGTCACAGGAGAACTGAACTGCAGCCCGGCAGGGAGCAACTCGTAGATTGGCCCCACGGGCACGAAGCCCACGATGTCCGGTGCGCCCATGCCCGCTTCTATCGTAATTACATGCTCGTCTTCGAGCGCTCCGGCGGGGATATCAATCGATGCCCCGGCGAAGGGATCGCCTGGTTTGTTCGCGGCAACTTCGCCACCCTCGGGGCCTACCACTCCGAAGCCGCTCGGCGGATACTCGCCTTCGGCTGGGCGGTAGATCGCCACCGCGTCCCGGCCGGCGTTGCCGGCCGCGTCGATCGCGACGGCCTCAATGACGTTCATGCCGGTGGCTACGGGCAAACTGTCCAGTTGAAACGAGCTTCCCGTGATTTGAGCCTGCAAACCGTTCACGGTCAGTGTGACAGCCGCGGCGTCACTGACGTTCCCGAGCACCGGCGTCGAATCGGCATCTACCAATGTGCCGTTTTCCGGGCTGGTTATCGTCACAATCGGTGAAAGGTTGTCGTGTACGATCACGAGCTGGGCGGGGTCGGAGACGTTGCCCGCGCGATCCGTCGCCGTTACCAGAAGCTCGTTGGCCGTGTTCTCATTTAGAAGAACATCTATTGTGAAGGCGCCGTTCTCGTCGCTCCAGCTCGATGCGGCCTGGACGCCTCCGGTGACGTCCACGAGGCTGACTGCCTCGGTTGTGCCCGTGAGTACGATGGGGTAGCTCGCCGTCGGTGATGGGCTGACATTTACCACGGGCGCATCCGGCGGCTGGTGATCTCCAAGAAGGCGCATCAACAGGTTCAACTCTTCTTCGTTCTCGACAAGCCACAGGCGCCTAGGCACGTGGCAATCACCTTGCACATGCTTCGCGCGCAGGCCGGCCTGAAAAGCTACCAGCCACTGGATCACCGGGCTTGCTAGTTGAGTTTCAGCATTCGCCCGGCACTGTTTCCTGTGGCAGCCGGATATCTCGTCGTAGGCCCCGGCCACCTCGTACACCAAGTTGTGTGCGCGGAAGGGAAGATCCTCTATCTCCTGGCTCGTCAGAGGGCTTCCGTTCGCCTCGTTGAGAGCCAGGGCGACGTCGAGCACCGTCTTCGAATCGCCATAAACCAGCCTCACGATCTCGGCCCAGTCGCCTTCGTATAATGGAGTCAGTTCGAGTGTTGCCAAGACCACCGTCGCCGCCTGGTCATTTGCTTCCAGATCCGCAAGCGAGGGGTAGACATCCGTATCGACGGCGCCGGATTCGATCGCGCTCATCAACTCGTAGCTCGATACATCCAGCCGGCCGAGGGCGTGGCGCAGTCCTACGAGCAATTCAACCAACCAGCGGGGCAAGTGAGAAGTATCGTGGTGGTAGTGCGGCATGAACCAGTTATCGATCAGGGCTTCTACGGGCAGTGCCCCGGGGTCATCCTGGAAGGTCAGCGCTTCTTGCGCCGCGGCAATTGGTGGAGCGCTCGCCCCGCCTCCGAGATCCATGAAGCAGCTTGCGGCTATGCCCGTGCCGATCAGCAGCACGGTCAGAAATGTGATTCCCCGGTGTTCCCTGATCACTCTCGCCATCGCGCCCTCCCGCGAAAGAGTTGCCAGTCTTCTATTTGACTACCAGATCATACTCCTGCGGGTATGTAGGGCGTCAAGGGGATCATGTAAGTGAAGGTGAGATGTGTTGGCCTTGGCGAGGGGCCCTTTTTTTAGTTGTTAGAATTTTTCTCGTTGTGCCGATAGTGCTTGCGTGTTAGCTTCTTCCTTCCACGCGAGCGGGAGGGAGGTACGCAATGACGAAGACCGAAAGCTCGGCTAGCCTTGCGATTGGCGAAAAGATGGAACAGCTGCAACCTGGGACTCCACGTTACGAGATGCTCGAGGTGGCCCGGCGCTTCAAGACTTCCTGGGTGGATCTGGGGGGCAAGCTGTACGGCGTCAGGAACAAGCGGCTTTTCTTGCAGTGGGGCTTCGGGAAGTTTGAGGAATACTGTAGTCAGGAACTGCGTATAAAGCCGCAAACGGCTGCCAAGTTGACCGCATCTTACGCCTTCTTGAAGCAAGAAGGCCCCGCCGTGCTCAAGCGCGACGGAATCGAGAAACCCGTGCCCGACATGCAGGTCATAGATCTGCTGCGTCGGATCCGCGAGAAAGAGCGTGTGCCCGAACGGGAGTTCAGTCGGATCAAGGAGTTGGCCTTCGATGACGCGCCGCCGGCCCAGGTGCGGCGGGAATTGAAACATAGCCTTCCCGAGCCCGAGCCCACATCCAAATCCAGCGAACTGAAACGCCTGTTGAACCTGGCCCACCGCCTGGCCGACGGATTGGCGGCCATTAGCGGCATTCCGCACGTCGTGGTCGACCGGGCAATCTCGTTGGTGGACGATCTGCGCGGCCTGGTCGGGTCCAATGGAGAATAATCCTGGCTTCAGACTTGTTATTGGCCGTGAATGCGCTATTATGTAGGTGAAAGGTTGAAGGTGCCTGGTGCCCAGAGATGAATTCACGCCGCCCGTGGCTTGCTCTTTTTGCGGGAAACCGCAGGGCGAGGCTCACAAACTGATTGCCGGCCCGGCCGTTTACATCTGCGATCAGTGCGTGCGCCTGTGCAACGAAATCATCTCCGAGGAGTGCGAGCAGGAGACCGAGGGCGAGATCTCCGCCGACATCCCCACACCCGAGGAGATCAAGCATTTTTTTGACTCCTACGTCATCGGGCAGGATCTGGCCAAGAAAATCATCTCGGTCGCCGTCTACAACCACTACAAACGACTGAACAACAAAGAAGAGAAGAATGCTGTCGAGCTCAGCAAGTCGAACGTCATGCTGCTCGGTCCCACCGGCTGCGGCAAGACTTTACTGGCGCAGAGCCTGGCGCGTTTTCTCAAGGTTCCTTTCACCATCGTCGACGCTACCTCGCTGACCGAGGCCGGTTACGTGGGCGAGGACGTCGAGAACATTGTCCAGGCGCTTCTGACCGCCGCGGACAACGACGTCGTCAAGGCCTCGCGGGGCATCATCTACATCGACGAGATCGACAAGCTCGCCAGGCGCAGCGGCAGTACACCCTCGACCAGCCGGGACGTTTCCGGCGAGGGCGTCCAGCAGGCGCTTCTGAAGATCATTGAGGGCACGCTGGCCAACGTGTCGCCCCGGGGATCTCGCCGGCACTACCAGCAGGAGTTTCTGCAGGTGGACACTTCAGACATACTGTTCATCTGCGGCGGCACTTTCCACGGTGTTGAGAACATCATCCGGCGCCGGGTGGGCGAGAAGGCGCTCGGCTTCGGGGCCAAGGTCGAGCGGCAACTCGATCACTCGATCGGCGAGCTGCTGGCCCAGATCGAACCACAAGATTTTTTGGAGTTCGGGTTGATTCCAGAGTTCGTCGGCAGGCTCCCGGTAGTGGCCCCGATGAGCGAACTGACCGAGCATGATTTGATCCGGGCGCTGACAGAGCCGCGCAACGCGCTGGCCAAGCAGTACACCAAGCTGTTCAGCCTCGAGGGTCTCAAGCTCACCTTCGAGGATGACGCGATTGAGGCCGTGGCGAAAGAAGCCCTCAGGCGGCACGGTGGGGCCAGATCGTTGCGTACCATCCTAGAGGAATGCATGCTGGACATCATGTATGAGGTGCCTTACCTGAACGGCATCGATGAGTGCATCATCACCAGGCAGGTTATCGAGCGCAGCGGCAAGCCCGAGCTGCGTTTCCTCGAAAAAAAGTCGGCCTGACGCCGCTCGGATTATGGCGTGTAGCTTCCGATGACGGTCACCACGACCGTGCCCTCGTCGGGATCATTGGTATAGAATGTCAAACTGCACTCGTCGTCGGCTGTCTGGGTGTACTTCTCGAACTTGACCTGAACCGTCTCGAAGGGGCCGGCAGGGATCGAGCCCTGACCGACCGTGGCCGGCCAGACCGGTTCGCTGACGATCTCGAACGATCCGTCGGGATTCGAGAAATCCATACCGTTAACGCTCAGATCTTCGTCTCCGACGTTGAATATTTTAATATCGGCCGTTTGCTGGTGCGAATCGTGGGCGATGCGGATGGTCAGGTTGTCCGGGCGGATGTCAACGTCAGGTGATGGTGTGCGCCCGTGGAGTTGTACGAAGACCGAACTCTGCAGCGGATCGTCGTGGCGAATCATCAGCGCGCCGTCGTCGTCGCCCATGTCGTCGGCGATGTAGGTGACCCGTACCTCGACCTCGTCGAGCGGAGAGATGGGATCGGTTATAGTAAGCGGATTGAAGACGAACTTCTGACTGCCGGTGTCCGTCAGGCGCAACTCTGTGATAGTCAACGGATCGTTGCCCGTGCTCTTGATGCTGAAGGGCAGGGTGGGATTGGCCCCCTGGCTTACGGTACCGAAGTTCAGGGCGGTGGTGCTGACCTCGATCCGCGGCGCGTGGCTCGAGCCCAGCAGGGGCACGTCCATGATCTTTTGGCTTTCGGCATCGCTTTCTATCCTCAGCGTTCCCTCGTCCGAGTCGTCCACGAGTTGCGGGGTATAGGACAGGTGGATCTTGGTGTCGTCTCCCGGGTTGAGGATCAGTGGCGTGTCGGCGGCGTCCTGTATCTCGAAGTCGCCATCGCCGTCATCCGTGAGCGTGATGGCTGAGATGGTCACAGGGTCGGGGCTGCTGCCGGTGTGCTCGACCGAAAGCGTGGCCGGCTCGGTGGACATCACACGCACCGAGCCGAAATCGACCGGCACCGGTTTGACAAGCAGGATGGGCTCGACCGCCGTGCCCTTGCATAGCAGGTCATACTCCGGAGCGTCTTTATCGGTGCTGGTGATGTGCACAGTTCCCCGGTCATCCGCCGGATAATCCTGCGGATGGTAGCGCACGGTGAAGATCACCCGGTTGCCGGGCGGGATGGCCTGCGGAAAGACGATCTCCTCGGGGACGCTCAGCGAGAAGTCGGCTTCGTTCTCGGTAACCGCGAGAGCGTGCAAGAAGACCGTGGCCGTGCCGCGGTTCTCAAGCGTGACGTCGATAGTTTTTACCGTGCTGACGGGAACCTCTCCGAAGACGACCGGATCGGGCATGGCCTGTAACTCTGCCAGGTTGGCGCCGATGCGATCGTCGGCGCATTCGCAGGCGCCGAGGGCCAGGTGGCCGAGGAAAATCACCGCAGCGAGGAATTTCATTCTTTTTTCAGGCATGGATCCAACCTCCTCCCAACCTGATGCGGATTCTAGCGCCAGACTGGGTGCGGCACAAGACCCAAGTATTCTATTGACGAGTGGCCGGCTGTGAGCAATCATGTCTCTTGATCGAGCCGCGGTAATGTCAGGCTCCGACCGGCTTGCCGGGCGGAGGCATCCCCGCTGCGGTGGACAGGAGCCTCATGGGATGCCCGGCCTGACTGCTTCATTCGAGATACCACGAAGAACGGCGGATATGCTCATAGTCGGCCTTGGTCCGGCCGGTGTGGCCTGCGCGCTACAGGGGGTTCGTGACGGGCTGGACGTGCTGGCCGTGTCCGATGAGCCGGTCGGCGGCCTGGTCAGGGCCGCACGCAGACTCGATAACCTGCCGGGCGAGCCCGGCATCTCGGGCGCTGCGCTGGCCGAGAAGCTCACGGCACAGCTTTCGATGAGCGCGCTGGCGGTCGTTGTCTCCCGAGTGACCGAACTGCGGCGCGAGGGCGACTTCGTCGCCGAGCTGGCCGACGGGCACAGCTTGAGGGCGCGCAGCGTGGTACTGGCCACGGGTACGCGGCCAAGTGAGTGGAACCACGGGCACGGGCCGCATCGCGATGCGCGCACGCTGCCGTCAGATTTGAGCGACCGCGATGTTGCTGTGATAGGGGGCGGGGAGGCCGCGCTGGACACCGCCCTGACTTGCCGCGATCGAGGTGCCCGGGTGGCCGTGCTGGTGCGCGGAGCGCAGCCGCGCTCGGCGGAACGACTCGTCGAAGAGGCGTTAGGCGCAGGAGTCGAGATACATAGCAACACACTGCTGCAAGAGATTACAGGTCACCCCGGAGCATACTTGCTTGTCTGTAGCGCGGGACAGACGTTAGAGGCGCACGAGATGGTCGTCTGCATAGGACGCATTCCCCGTGACGAGCTTGCGGGCGGGCTGCTCCCCGGCGGACTTCCGCCCGGAGCGATCCGCACGGTTTGCCCCGGATTGCTGCTGGCCGGAGACCTGGTGCGTGGACGCGAGCGCTACGTAGCGACGGCCATGGGTGACGGGCAGAGGGCCGCCCTGGAGGCTTATCGTTTTTGCAAGGAGGAAAAGAGATGATGTCTGAAACGAGTGACATGCAGGTGCTGCGTGTGTACGGCGATCCCGAGGTGGCCGAAGTGGCCGTATCGAGGTTCCGCTCGGACGAGCGTTGCGAGGTCGAGACGGTGGACGGTCTGACGCCGCCGCTTGCAAGGCGTCAGAAGTGGATCATCAACCTCTCCACCCAATTCGGCTGCCCGGTCGGGTGTCCTTTCTGCGATGCGGCCCTGGACTACTTCGGCAACCCGACGGTCGAGGAACTGCTTGCCCAGGTCCGCTGGGCGCTCGACAGGCACCCGCAATACGCCGCAAGCTGCCAGAAGCTAAAGGTGCACTTCGCCCGCATGGGAGAGCCTTCGCTGAACGATGCGGTTCTTACGGCCATCGACCGGCTTCCGGAGCTGATTCACTCGCCCGGCTTGTGGGCCTGCGTGGCCAGCATGGCCCCGCGCGGTCGCGAGGAATGGTTCGAGCGCCTGCTCGAGATAAAGGAGCGGCGTTTTCGCGGGCATTTTCAGCTGCAGTTTTCAGTGCAGTCGACGGACGAGGCCCAGCGTGAGCGGCTGATTCCCATGTCGCACTGGAAGCTCGAGCAGCTCGCAGTCTTCGGCGAGAAATTCTTTTGCGACGGAGACCGCAAGGTTACACTGAACTTCGCCCTGGCCAGGGACGTGTCCTTCGACGCGGGCGTAATCGAGCGCCTCTTCGACCCGCGGCGCTTCGCCGTCAAGCTGACACCGGTAAATCCCACCGCCGCGGGAAAACAGAACGGTTTCTCGACCATCCTGCGTTCCGAGCAGGAGAGTCTGCTGAACGTCTCCCGCGAGCAGCTACTGGCGGGTGGCTACGACATAGTTATCTCGATTGGAGACGAGCGCGAGGACGGCATCGGCTCGAACTGTGGTCAGGCGGTGCGCGTGGAGCGGGAGACGCTGGTGCATAAGCACCAGGATGCCCCTGCTACGCTTTCTCAAAGACACCCGTGAAGAAGCTCTTCCCGTGTTGCAGCGGGATTACCCGGCTGTCTTTTTTTGTGAAACCCGCCTTTAGGCATAGTTGCACGAACTTGTCGGGATCCACCGGCCGAAAAGCCTCCTCGAGCGCCTTGACACTGTTGCGACCCGTGTCCGAAACAACGCCGTCTTCGGTGCCGGAGAGCTGTAAAACCACTGAAAGCGTACCCTGCGGAGCCAAGCAGGTGGCAATCTTCTCGATCAGCGTCTCGATCTGAACATACTCGAAAATAATCGGGCAATGAATCATATCGAAGGATGCGCTTTCGAAATCGCAAGCATAGACGTCGGTACACTTGAATTCGATGGTCTGAGCCAGGTACCCGTAGCGGCGCCTGGCGATCTCGAGATAACGGCCGTTGATGTCGACGCCGACAACACGCTCGGTGATGCTGCGCTCGATGTGTTCGAAACCGTTGCCGGTACCGCAACCGAACACCGCTAGACGCCCCGGGCGCACCGCCGAGTAAACCTGTTTGAAAAACTTGTTCAACACCGCATCCTGATCGACACCCATGGGACCCATGTGCGCTTCGTAGTCGGAAGCGGGAATCGACAACCAAGGGCTCTTTTTGACGGACTCGTCTGTAGTCACCTCTCCAACCTCCTCCGCAGTATCTTTTGTGGAAAGAAGGTACTGCGGTTAGCGGGTTGCCAAGACAGCCGCAAATATACCCGCCCTGCTCCGAAAACACAATACCCCTTAGGTGTTTTGCTTGAATTACGGTCTATTGGGGCGACTTTCAGGTGCCGAAGACACTGGTTGTGATTTCACGTAGCAAATCTTCCGAGAGCAGGCCTGCCGCAAGTCGTTCGCTCATGGATGATACCACCTGAGTGACGGAGTCACGCGGAGACAGCAGTGGGCGATTGTCGATGTAACCATGTTCGATGAGATACTCCTCGAGACGATCGGTGTATTCCTGATTGAAACGCTTGAATGGTTCGTCCCGCAGGCTGGCGATCAGAGTTCGGGCGTCGTTGCCGAGCTTGCGTGCGCGCTTCACCACCCGATTTTCGAAGGTCACTGAGATCATACCTGCCTCGCAGATGACCTCGGCCGATAGCGGTTTGCCGCGCCCCGTGGCCCAGACTGTTGCAACCTGCTCATAGAGCTCCGCCTTGGCCAGGACCCTGGAAATATTCTCTCGCGTCAGGAATTTCTTCTCTATGTCGGCGGATTTCATCAGTCTGCGAAGTTGCCCCCACTCGCGGATGCCGATGCGCAGCAGATCGTACAGCGACTCGGGATTTTCGAGCAGGTGACACAGATGCAGTGTGCCCACGGGTTCGACTGGATCGAAAGCGGGAGCAGCAAGCAGTATGGCGTAGTCGGTCATACTCATCCCGTTCGGCGAAGGCACTGGAGGAAGCGCTGCGCTGAGCGGAGCCGCCAGGGAGCGCCTGTGCACGGCGAGTTCATCGAGATTGAAAGTCTTCGTCTCGCCCAGTCCCTCGGCGGAGGCAATCTGCGACCAGGCCAGCGCGTCTCCCGGGCGCGATGTCAGGTAGAACACCTGCCGCCCCTCCTTTGTGGAAAGCCTGAGCATGCTGGTCGCGATGGCGCGAAACCTCTCTGGATCGCTCTCGATTAGTGCCTCGTCCAGCACAAGTGGCAGACGCGCACCCTTTTCCTCGTGCTGAGCGAAGGCCACCCGGATCGCCAGCAGTAGCTGCGTTTTTTCCCCGCGCGACAAGGCGTCTATGCCCTTACCCACGCGCTTGGTCTCGTCGAACGCCCTGAACTGGCTCGAGTCCTCGTCGAATCCAAGGCTGAGACGACCCAGGGTGAAAAGTGAAAAGAGCTTGTCCGCCCGATCGAGAATCTCCGGACGACTCTCACGGACGTAGGTCGCCTTGGCTCGATCGAGAAGGAACCTGCCCGCCACGGCGAAGATCTCACTTTCTCCGGCTTCCCTGAGCGACTCGATCGCCTGCCTGTAGCTTTCGAGCGCCAGTTCCACGACCTGCTCCCGGCCGGCGGCGTCGATCTGATCTTCGAGGCTCTGGATTTTTTTCAAGTACTCATCGTGCTGGTTCGCCTGATTCTCGAGATCCTGCCGTTGGGCATCGAGTTCGGAGGAGGGCATCTCGAGCCATCCCGGATCGCCCTCGAAGCGCACGGCCAGCGCCTTTCTGGTAGTGCGCGCGTCGTGTAGCGCCTGACGGTTCTGCTGGTACTCGTCGATCTTCTCAAAGCGCGACCGTAACTCGCGCTGGTTGCCAACCTCCACGCCGGCGTCCCGGTACAACTCAGCCAGGCGCTCCTGCAGTTCGGCGATGTACCCTTCTTGATGATCCGCTTGCTTCTGCGCTTCGACGATGTCCTTGTTGGCGAGGTGATATACGGAAGCTTGCCGGGCGATATCCTCGGCATGAACCATGGCCCGGGAAGCGTCTGGGCATTCCGCGTACCCGTGACCCTGCAGAAAAGAGCAAACCGGCCCGATCATCTCGGCGAGCTGAGCATTTCTCTGGTCGAGGGCGCCTTGTCTGGCCGATACGTCGGCCTGCACCTTCCTGTAGTCCCGCAGTCCGTCGGCAAGCAAGACCAGGGCCGCTGGAGAGCGCTCCTCGTCGGCGCCCAGACCCAGTCCCATTCCTTGCCAGCGGCGCTTGCAATCCGCGACTTCCTTCTCGACCCGCTCGATGCGGGTCGATATTCCCTCGAGCATTTCCTGCTTGACGCGTACCTGCCCGGCTGTGGCCTCCAGGCGATCCTTTTCCTGCTCCAGCTTTCTGAGCAAGTCCTGTGCCCCGGCGACATCGAAGTGCCGCAGACCGACGCAGGCCAGCCGGCGGCATTCACTCTCGATTTGCGCGCGCCGCCTGTCGTCCGGGAGATCCGCCGAGCGCGATGCAAACCAACCGAATAGAACCAGGGCCGCCGGCAGGAGCAGCAGCAAAAAGAGTAGCGACCTGGCGGCTAAAAAAATCGCCACCAGGGAAACCGCAGCAGCGCCCAACGGCACCAGCCAAAGTCGTATGCTGTCCCGGGAGACCCTGGCGCCAACCGGCAGTCGCAGCCATTCGCGCAGCAATCGCGTGGCTTCTTCAAGATCGGATCCAGCGCGGCCTGCGTTGAGCCCGTCGATCTGGGACTTCAGGAGCCCGTGTTCGGCGCGGAGCTTCTCAAACTCGGCTTCTTTGCGACTACTTTCCCGGTGCAGGTCGTCGATACGATCGAGCCCGTCCGAATCCAGTTCAGTCAGGCGTCGCGGATCGCCCAGTTCCGCGAGTGATTTCTCCGCGGCGGCGAGTCGTTGGCGATCTCCGGCGAGATCGGCCTCGATTTGGCGTATGATTCCTTCTTGTTCTTGCGCCAGCCTGACCCGATTGCGGTGCGCCTCCAGCGTGTTCTCGTCCGGCGGCACACCCTTTTCGAACCCGCAGGCTTCGCGCCGCGCCCGTGCGACGCTTAGCCGCTGCACGGCATCACCGAGTTGCCCGCGCGCGGCGGCAATGTCTTTCTCGATGCTCTCGAGCATTCTGCTCTCGGCACCGGTCAACTTTTCCATGGCTGGATCGAATGCAGCCAGTGAGCCTTCGAGCGCTCCGAGCTCACGGTCTTTTTCATGGAGATCAAGTGCGATTTTCAGCTGATCGAGCGATCTCGCGGCTTGCTTGGCCTCTGTGCAGCGGCGCCGCAGCTCGGGCAAAATGTCTTTTGACTGTTGCAGCTGTTTCTGTTCGCCAGCCAGCCTGTGAAGCTCGCCGCGCGCTTCTCTTGCCCGCCTGGCCTCGTCTCTTCCCCTGGAGCGTTTGTGCTTGAATGGGTCTTGTTCGATCACGGCGGCGACGTCGACTCCTCCGGCCATTTCCCTGGACACACGCCCGGCTAATTCACGATCCGCAGCGCCTGTAATGAAGAGGTTGTCGACGGTGATGGTGTAACAGTCCGCCAGGGTCGCGTCGACAGGCATGACCGGGTAGGCGCAGTCATTCCCGTCGAGTTGGGCCAGCCTGTCGCGGCCGTCTATCTCCAGCCTGAGACTTCCGCGTGCCGATTCCCACTCACTTGTCAGGCGGATGCGTCTGTCCTCGATACCTTCAGGCCAGAGCAGGCAGCGGATAGCCAAAGCGGTTGTTGTCTTGCCGGAGCCGTTGCCGCCGACTATGAGATTGCATCCCCCAGACAGGTCGTCATAGGTCGGGCGTCGCTTGTCGTCGTACTCGAACCCCGGCATACGCAGGATAGTAAGTCGCCGGACTTTCATTTCGTCTTTTCCTGGGCGGCTCGGGTGGCAAGCAGCATATCCAGGGCTCGAAACCCCGTGCGCAGCAGGAGCTCACGGACATTGTCCTCGTCCAGGCTGATTTCGTCATGTACCTGGGCGAATTGAATGCCGTCCCTGACGCGGCGCTCGATCTGCGACCCGGCTTCTGCAACCAGCGTCTGGTACGCGGCTCGCGGTTGTCTGCTCTCGAGAAGCGCAATATCTCGGGCGAGGATGGCCAGCGGCGATCCGCCACGGGAGAGGCTTTCCAAATCTAGGCGGGGACGGGTGCGATCTTCAATTTTCTCCACGAAGGTCGTCAGGCCCTCGCGCTCCGTAGCCAGGTCTTCGATTTCGATGTTTGCAAGTAGCTGCAGCAGCTTCCCGTGTACCTCGCTTGCGCCGGTCAGGCGCACCCTCAGGCCCACGGCTCGGAGATAGTCGAGCTCGCTTCCCAACTCGTCTATCCGGGATGCGAGCGCGGCGGCCAGGCATTCCTCGAACGACGGACGATCGCTGGCAAGCGACAGGTCTGCCTGACATACTTCCCAGCGCATGCCGGATACCTGCACCCGCTCTCTCTCGACCACTCCCGACTCCTCGACCCTGAGCAGCCAGGCACCGTGCCAGCCGGATTCCGAGGGATCCAAACCCTGCGGAGATCCACAATAGAAGATCAGCGGGCTGCCTTGTGGCGCGAGTCCGGGGTGGTGTATGTGACCCAGCACCCAGGCTGCCTCCGGGGTCGTGCTCAACTCGGCTTCTGACACCGGGGCGTAGATAGATCCACTGGCGTTCAGGTCGCAGTGCAAGAGCCCCAACGACGGAGTTTCCGTATCCCTGTTGAAGGGGTAATAGGCGAGAGGATCTTCGCGAAAATGCCGAGCGGGGAAAGACCAGCCGTGAAGCCGCAGCGCCACCCGCCCGTCTTTCTCGATGCCATACTCTTCCCACTGGCCGCCGGCGCCCAGCAGCTTGAATCCGGCAATGTCCCGGGCCAGCCTGACCAGCACGTCGTGATCGTGGTTGCCGGCGACAGCGATTACCTGGATACCGTGTTCGACGAGCTTGCTCACGCCGCGCTGTAGTTTGCCGCGACCTTCGAAGTACTGGTTGTCCTCGTCTACAAGGTCTCCCGCCAGCAGGACGCCGTCGACGGTGAGTTCAACGGCCTTGTCGACCAGCCTGAACCAAGCCGCCGCCGGCGAGCAATCATCGGCATCGACGTCCCGCGGCAGGCGACTGGTGCGTCGCCCTAGGTGGATGTCTGCCGCGCACAAGAGATTGAGGGTCATATGTATCGTCTCAACGAGTTCCGCCGGAAGTTTCCATCCAGCAGTACCGCCGAGTCACAGGCAATGGCTGAGCTTCAATAGCGGTCGCGGCCGCCGCCGCCCCGTCCTCCTCCGCCGCCGCCGTAACCGCCGCCGCCACCGCCACCACCGCCACCGCCACCGCCACCGCCACTCTGCCGCTCGCGGGCCTGGTCGACGGTGATGGTGCGACCGTCCAGTTCCTTGCCGTTCAGTTCGGCGATGGCCGAGTCGGCTGCCTGGGGCTCAGCGAACGTGATGAACCCGAAACCGCGTGACTTGCCGGAATACTGATCGGTTATGATCTTGGCATCCGTGACTTCTCCGAACTGCTCAAACGCGGTTCTGAGCGCCTCGACCGTAGTGTTCCAGCTCAGTCCTCCAATATACAACTTCTTGGACATGATTCTTCCTTTCTTCGCGTACCAACTGATTTTTCCTGCCACGCCTCTGAACATGTCAACTCGTGCCACACGATTGTGGTAGAGAATGCCAAGGCGAGCCCAAGTATGTGAGCCCATCGAGTTCGTGTCAACCTGATTTTATCGCCGTAACCACGTTCGGCCTGGACTCCGCCCATGGGACAGAATATGATTGCCACCCGGTGCTGATAACTGCAGACCGTTACCCTTACAGAAAGGGGAGTGCGAAAATGAGAGGATTTTTGGGGAGTGGGGTGCTGTTTCTGATTCTGGCCGGCGGGCTACTGTTTTCTATGGCGCTGTTCGCGGCCGGCCCCAAGGTGTATGAAGTCGGGAAGACTTACCACGGCTTCAAGCTGGTGGCCAAGCGGGCGGTCCGTGAGATCGGTGCGCAGGCGTTGATCTTCGAGCACAAGAAGAGCGGCGCCCGTTTGCTGAAGCTAGCCGCCGCCGACGACAACAAGACCTTCTGCATCAGCTTCGAGACGCTGCCGGATTCCGACGGCGGCATGCCGCACATCCTGGAACACTCGGTGCTGAACGGATCGCGCAAGTTCCCGGTCAAGAGTCCCTTCGAAATCCTGGTCAAGGGCTCGTTGAACACCTTCCTCAACGCCATGACCTCATCCGATTTCACCATGTATCCGGTAGCCAGCCGCAACCGGAAAGATTTCTTCAACCTGATGGATGTCTACCTCGACGCGGTTTTCCACCCCATGATTCTTACGGAACCCCGGATTTTCAAGCAAGAAGGTTGGCGCCTCGAGTTGCCCGCAGCCGATGCCGAGTTGGCCTACAACGGCATCGTCTACAGCGAGATGAAAGGCGCCTTCTCCGCCCCACCGCGGTTGATGGACTACGTGGTCTACAAGAACCTATTTCCTGAAAACACCTACGGCTACGAATCCGGCGGCCTGCCGGCCTCCATCCCGGATCTCACCTACAGCAAATTCCTGGCCTTCTACAAGAAGTACTATCACCCCTCGAACAGCTACATCACAATCTACGGTGACGGCGACACCGACGGGGAGCTTGTCTTCGTAAACAACTATCTCAAAGACTTCAAGCGCTCGAAAGACAAGGTCACTCTGAAGACCCAGAAACCCTTCGAGAAGATGAAACGCGTCGAGGCCGACTACTCCATCGCGGCCGGCGAGGACTCCAAGGGAAAGACGTTTCTGTCGCTCAACTTCGTCGCCGGTGGGGCGGCCGAGACCGATCTGGGCATGGCCCTGGACGTACTGACCTCGGTGCTGGTCGACCTGCCGGCCGCACCGGTCCGTCGCGCCCTGCAGAAGGCGGGCATCGGCAAGGACGTCTACGCGACCTATGACGACATCAAGCAGGGCGTTTTCTCCATCGTAGTCAAGAACGCCGATGCCGGCGACAGGGACGGGTTCGAAAAGGTCGTTTTCGACACCTTAAAGCAAGTCGTCAAGGACGGCCTCGACAAGAAGGACATCGAGGGCGTGATCAATCGAACCGAGTTCCGCTTGCGCGAAGCTGATTATGGCGGGTTTCCCAAGGGTCTGTTCTACACCTATTACGCCCTTAGGCCATGGATGTTCTCAGGTAAACCGCTCGCGCCTCTCGAGTACGAAAAGACCCTCAAGAAGGTCCGTACGGCTCTTTGCGAACGTTATCTGGAAGGGTTGATCCAGAAGCACCTGCTCGATAACCCCCACGCGGTGCTGGCGGTGGTCAAGCCCCGGCCGGGCATGGAGGAAGAGAACCAGAAAAAGATCGAGGCCAAGCTTACCAAGATCAAGGCCTCGATGACCAAGAAGCAGATCGAGGAGTTGGTCGAACAGACGAAAGAACTCAAGGCCTATCAGTCGGCCCCGGACAAGCCGGAGGATATCGCCAAGATTCCCATGCTCACCCTGGCCGACCTGGATACCAAGACCGAGAAGCTCGACGTGGCGGAGAGTGAACTGGACGGGGTTCGGGTGCTGCACTTTCCCTATCAGACCAACGGCATCATCTACCTGAGGCTGATGTTCGACGCCCGGGTTGTTCCGCGGGAGATGATTTCATACATGCCGTTACTTGCCCATGTCTTGGGCCAGATGGATACCGCCGGCTACAGCTACGGCCAGATCGATACCGAACTGAACATTCACACCGGCGGGTTGTCCTTTGGCGTGGAGACTTTTCCGGATTTCACAGACCAGGCTGTTTTTCATCCCAAGTTCCTGGCCGCTGCCAAGGTGTTGACGCCCAAGTTCGGCAAGCTACTCGAACTCGAGGGCGAGGTGATCGAGAACACGCGCTTCGGAGACAAGAACAGGCTGCACGAAGTTGTGGGCGAGTTGAACTCGCGTCTGCAGTCTCTGGCCAGGGGTAACGGCAACTACCTGGCGGCCAGCAGGCTTGCTTCCTACCTGTCTGCCAACGGCAACTACCAGGAACTCACCGGAGGACTCTCCTACATCAAGTTCATAGCCTCGAAGATGAAGGCCCTCGATGCCGGGGCCGACGACTTGATCGCCGATTTACAGATGCTTACCGGGATGGTGTTCAACAGGCGCAACCTGACGATCGGCGTGACCTGTTCCGCCGAGGACTTTAAAGTATTCAAGAAAAACATTCACCTTCTCCTGAATCGCCTGGCCGACAAGCAGCTCGACCAGCAGGATCTGGCGATTGAAGCGAACAGGGCCAACGAGGGTCTGCTAGCGGCCTCGAAGGTGCAATACGTACAGAAGGGCGCAGATTTCCACAAGCTGGGCTATGAGTTTTCCGGCAAGCTGGTCGTGCTGCGGCAGATTTTGAGCCGCGACTACCTGACCCAGGCAATCAGGGTGCTGGGGGGGGCTTACGGCGCCTGGGCGGTTTTCGGTCGCGACGGGCTGGGCTACCTGGCTTCCTATCGCGATCCAAACCTGACCAAGACCGTAAAGGCATTTGACGGCGCCGTGGATTTTCTAAAAAACTTCAAGGCCAGCGATCGCGAGATGACTCGCTTCATCATCGGAACCATAGCCGGGATCGACCAACCCAAGACGCCCGCCGGAATGGGTCGCGCGGCCGTGTCTTGTTACTTGCGGCACATAAAGGAAGCCGACAGGCAAAAGGAGCGCGACGAGGTGTTGGCCACCAGGCAGAAGGACATTCAGGGGTTTGCCAAGATGGTCGAGGACATCCTGAAAAACGCGGCCATCTGCGTCTACGGTAATGAGAAGGTGCTTCGGGACAACAAGGGTCTCTTCGGCGCGCTCGTAAAAGTTGCGGATTGACTGCCTTATTGTTGTACTCGGCTGCTTTTTACGATGAAGTTCTGGTCGAGTATGAATTCTACGAACAGGCCGGTGTCGTTTGCTGAGTCGACATCTTTTGTGAAGTCGACCTCGTAGCCGACGATCTCACCCGCGTTGGTGTAGGTGGTCGCCTCGGCGAAATGCACGCTCGATTCGGCGACGTCTGGGCCTGCGAGCTGTGCGGCGCGTCCGGTCAGGTCTTCGAGGATCACCTCCTGGAGACTGGTGTCCAGGCTATAGAAGTCGTAGATGGTGGTGCTGGAGTCGGGAGGGGGGAAGAAGGCCGCGTTCACATAACCGTATTTTTCGGCGCAGGAGTACAGGCGCTCGATGGTCCACAGGCCGACTACCGAAACGGCATCGATCTCGCCGATATCATCAAACAGGTTGTCATCCGCGGTGTCGGGAGTCATGTCACGTCCGTCGCGATGGCGAATCAGGTTCTGGGCCGAGTCGCGCCGGAGGGCGCAACCGATGTCGAGCCTTGAGAGATTGGTTCTGGCCTGGTCGTTCAGAAAAGCCGTCAGTCCGAGGCGGTCGCTAAACAGGTAGTCGAAACGGGCGGCGCACAGGTAGAGCAGTTGCAGAGTCTGCGGGCCGACCATGCGGACCGCCGAAAGCTCATCCAGGCTCTCGATAGGGTCATCATCGGCGGTGCCCGTCAGGCCGTCCGGTCCGTTGCGGTGCATGATGATATTCGAGGCCGCGTCGGCCCGGATGCCGCAATCGAGATCGAGACGCTCGCGCGAGGTGTTGAGATCGTCATCGATGAAAGCAAGCAGACCCTGTTCGTCGAGTAGACCCAGAGAGCCTGAACTGTCGGAAAGATCGACCCAACTCGGCTGGCCGCCGCAGGCTGAAAAGAGAACTGCAAAAACCAATTGGAGGATGATGAATCGTTCGAGTTTCATGCAGTATCCTTTTTTCAAAGATGTGGTTCAGTTGGCGCTCTTGGGCTTAGCAAAGTTCGTGCCACTTTCTTGTCTCTATAGTTACTGTCTTCTCGACGGTTCGTTTCGCTTTTTTCCAAGATTGATATTTTATTCATTGACTGAAAGTAAGAAATTTGCATAAATGCAAATATGATGCAGCAAATTGAACTAATCTCCTCAACCGATCAGGCATTGCACTCTGCCGAGGCCGAGCTGCTGGAGCGCAGGGTGATGGAGTTGGCGCTGGAGCGTACCGGTGCTCGTAACGGTGCGATTTTTCTATGGGATCCCAAGGCAGAGGGCCTTGCGATCCACTTTCACTTCGTCGACGGATTGGTGATCAAGTTGCCGGGACTGGTGATGCGCAGGCGGCAAGATGAACGCCCCAACGGGATTGCCTTGTGGGTGCATGAGCATAACAGGCCATATCTGTGTAACGATACTTTGGACGATCCCAACTATGCCAGATATTTTCAGGATGTACGTTCTTTGGCGGCCGTGCCCATACCCTACCAGCATCGCGCCATGGGAGTTATCAGTGTATCTTCCCACGAGCCGCAGGCATTCGGTGAAGATCAGCTTACCGAGTTGGAGAACCTGGCGGCCTCGTCGGCCAAGTTCCTGAGAAGGGCACAGCTCTACTGGTCGCACGGACCGGGACAGGGGCGTCCCTTTCTGATCAAGGGGCTCTCCCCCGAGTGGCTCGAAGTCGAGCGCCAACTCGAGCAGGTCGCCCCTACAAGCGCGCCGGTGCTGATACACGGCGAAAGCGGCACGGGCAAGGAACTTCTGGCCAACGCCATCCACTTCAACAGCTCCCGCGCCCGTAAGCAGATGGTGACGGTCAACTGCGCCGCGATTCCAGAAGCCCTGCTGGAGAGCACGCTCTTCGGTCACGTCAAGGGCGCCTTCACCGGGGCGGCTTATTCGCGGACGGGGGAGTTCCGCCGGGCGCATCAGGGCACTTTGTTTCTCGACGAGATCGGGGACATGCCCTTGGGGCTGCAGGCCAAGCTACTCCGGGTGGTAGAAGATGGCCAGATTCAGCCCGTTGGCAGCGACGCTCCCCCGGCACATGTAGATATTCGCCTGGTCTGCGCTACCCATCGCGATCTTGCGAAGATGGTTGGGCAGGGCGGATTCCGTGACGACCTCTACTACCGCATCAGCGTGGTCACCATGGAACTGCCGCCGCTTCGAAGCTACAGCGACAACCTGGAGCTGATGGCCGAGGTCTTCATGCTGCAATCGGCGCGCAAGCTGGGTAAGGAAATCCTGCGCATCTCGGCGGAGGCCATGGGGCAGCTGTGCGCTCACGATTTCCCGGGCAACGTGCGCGAACTGCGCAACGTGATGGAGCACGCGGTAATAATGTCGGAGGGAGAGGAGATATTGCCCGAGCACTTACCGCGCACGCTGCGCCGGAAACAAACCGCACACAGCCGAGAAAAAGCCGCGGGGCATACGTTGAACCAGATGCGCGAACAGTGGCTGGCCCCGCAAGAGCGCCACTATCTGACCCAGCTCTTGGCGGAGTGCAATGGAGACGTGAGGGAAGTTGCCCGCATGGCCGGTGTCAACCCGGTAACAATCTACCGCCTGCTGAAACGCCGCGGTATCTCTTTGAAGCGCAGCTTTCTCGAAGAGGGTAATTTGGGTACAGGTTAGAAAACCACCACCATCGAACCTACTGGAACCAATTTATAGAATCCGGCGATGTCTCGTTTGTGCAGGACTATGCAGCCCCAGGAGAGGTGGCGGGGGCCCCTGTTGTTCCATTCATCGATCCAGCCGTGGAACCCGATGCCGCCTCCCAGGCGGGTTTTTCCGTTAGTAGGCTTGCACTGGGCCCAGTCCTTGGCGATTCCTGCTGCGGTGGACTCGCTGATTAACTTATTCTGCTTTCCCCAGGCTGCGTCGTAGCGGTTGGGGTAGTTGAACTTGATCCAGTGCCCCCCGTAGTAGGCGCCGAAGTCGCCGCCGAAATTGCCCTTCTTCTTTTCGATAGTAAAGTACATGCCCTTGGGTGTCTTCAGATCTCCGCGGCGGCGTTTTCTTCCTTTTCCCTGGCCGAAGCTGACGTCGTAGGCGGCCTTGAACCGCCCCCGCCGGTAAAGGCGCATCTGGTAGGATTCCAGGTCGACCAGGACCAGGGTTTTTTCTTTCCGGGGCACGAAGAGTTTGCGGTGGGACTTGATGAAGCGGGTGGGAGATGCGTAGTTTTATAAAATCCATTTCCTGGTCTTATTCTGGGCACTCGGCCAATAAATAGCGGGGATTTCTTCGTTCCAGCGCATTTCGAGATGCAGGTGGGCCTGGTAGAGGTTTTGGGGATCGCGGCCGATTGTGCCGATTATCTGGCGGCGCCTCACCGAATCGCCCACCTCCACCTTGATCTCGCCCAGGTGGACATACATCGAGCGGATACGTTTTTTGAGGTGGTTTTCGTAGAAGACGTGCTGAATCATTACCACTCGGCCCCAGAGGTTGCCGGCCGCATCGGTGTAGATCACTTTGCCGGCGGCGACCGCGTGGACCGGCTGACCGGCATCGGTGTTGCCGCCGCCCTTGCCGTTCCAGTCCTCGCCAGGGTGAATGCCCAGGTAGAATTTCTTACCAAGGCCCATGGCCACGTACCAGCCGCGGTGAGTCTTGCCGCTCTTGGAGTCCCGGTAGTCACCCCGGCCATCGGCGTTTCCCACCGGGAAGTCGAAACCGTCCGCCGGCGGAACGTCACAATCGAGGTATTCGTTAAAAACATCGCCGGCAAATGCCGCCGGGGCCCAGAGCAGCCAGATGACTAGTGCTGTTCTCATCGCTGACATGCTACCGTGCAGATCCCGTGCCACCAAGAAACTTTCAGAGTATCGGGAGATTATAAACTATCTGGAGGAGGAATTGTGTCCGCGCTGACGCGGGGGTGTCTACTTCCGGGCACTGTTGATTTTCGCTTTATCTGCTGTTAACCCGCATTCACCATATGGGATCAGGTTTTTTCTGTTTCAGGGTAGCTTAACCTGCTAAGATTGCAACGTTAAATTGGCATGCGGAGGCCAAAAAATGACGAACCCGGCGGGTGAAGCACTTCGAGTGGGTTTTGAGGGCAGTTTGAAGATGGAGTTCCACGGTTCGAAGGTAACTTCGGACGCGGGCCTGCTCGCCTACCGGGAACTCGATGACGCCCTCGGGTTGTTCGATTCTGTCGAGCGCAAGCTCAACGATCTCCGCACCGGTAGCAACATCCAGCACGATCTTACCTCGCTGATCAGGCAGTCGGTCTACAGCCGACTAGCAGGATATGAAGATGTTAATGACGCCGAGCGCCTGGCCGTCGATCCCACAATGCGAGCCATCACCGGCAAACTGGCCAAGGACAAGAACTCCGCAAGCGCAAACACCATGGGCCGTTTTGAGACGGACATGCTGACGCCGGAGAAAAACCTGAACGCCATGGCTCAGATCAACGGCCTCTGGGTGCGTAAGGCCATGCGTCGAACCAAGTACAGCCGCATCATTTTGGACATGGACAGCTCCGAAAGCCCTGTGCACGGCGAGCAGGA
Source organism: Myxococcota bacterium (assembly GCA_035528415.1). Lineage (GTDB taxonomy): Bacteria > Myxococcota > B64-G9 > B64-G9 > B64-G9 > DATKYQ01. The sequence goes on from DATKYQ010000036.1 coordinate 33,654, forward strand.
AGGCTCGGCATACAACGGGCACTTCAAGAGCAACTGCTTCCATCCGCTGTTTTGCTTCAACCAGTTCGGCGACTGCGAAGGATCAATGCTTAGACCTGGCAACGTCCACAGCGCGACCAACTGGAAGGCACTTTTGGATCCGATCGTTAAGAGGTACAGAAGGCACAATGGCCGGAAGTACTTCAGGGGCGATGCAGCCTTCGCAAAGCCGGAGATCTACGATTATCTGGAAGAGAAAGGGTTCCTCTACGCCATCCGGTTGCCGGCACATGAGTTGCTGTATCTGCGGGTCCGGCATCTGCTGACGCGCCCGGTAGGCAGACCACCGAGGAAGCCGATCATCTGGTACGGCGAGTTCAATTATCAGGCAAGCAGCTGGACCAGGCCAAGACGAGTGGTGGCAAAAGTCGAATGGCATCAGGGTGAGCTCTTCCCGCGGGTTGGGTTTGTGGTCACCAACATGAGCGCCAAGCCTGAGGGAGTCGTTCACTTCTACAATGGTCGCGGAACGGCGGAGCAGTGGATCAAGGAAGGAAAGATGGCCCTGAACTGGACAAGACTTTCCTGCCGGCGGTTCGTTGCGAACCAAGTTCGACTGTCGTTGTTCGTGTTGGCGTACAACCTGGGGAACTTCCTGCGCCGGCTTCTGTTGCCGAGGAATGTAAAGAACTGGTCGCTTCGGAGTCTGCTGGTGAAGCTGATCAAGATCGGTGCCAAGGTCGTCCGGCACGGACGGTACCGCATTTTCCAGATGGCCGAAGTGGCCATCAGCAAGGCGCTGTTCGCCGAAGTTCTGTGGCGGGCAGATCGATTACGCTCATGTCCTGCTTAGGCAAATCCGTTTCTTCTCCCCGTTCTATGGGGGCGTGTCTCTATTCGCTTAATATCACACAACTATTTCTGCATTCTGCACCGGTTGAATACAGAAACGGCCCGAAGGGTTCCATTTTTAAAGGTAACGGTGCTACGATCGACAATGTCCACAGACGGGAGGAATCGTGAATGAGAAATGGAGTTTCATATGGGGAATACCGAAAAAAGTTGGTATTCGACGATATGAGGCACTGGGACGAGGACGGCGGTTCGAACGTTGAGGTGTATTTGTATGATTTCGACAGCAGCAAAGAGAAGCGCATCACCTACCAGCCCAGACAACAGTTCTATCCAAAGATCTCTGGTTATCAAATCGTTTGGGAGGATTATCAAAAGGGCAATTTCTATGAGGATATTGTTCTATACAATCAGGCAACGGGCGAGCAGAAAAATCTTACTAACGATGTAATTCGGCAGTTCGCACCAGACATTTACGGCGATTTGATTGTCTGGACAGATCTTAGAAACGGCGAGGTGTTTCCGAATGGAACCTATCAAAATGCAGACATCTATTCGTATCGAATATCTAATGGAGAACTCACAAGGATAACAAACGAGGAGCATGACCAAGAATATCCGGTAATACATGGTAAATGGATCGCCTGGACGGATATTCGCTTTGGCACTCGGGACAGTAAATTTATTCCAGATACTACCAATGTATTCGCCTATAACACCGAGACTCATGAGGAAAAGCAAGTAACCTTCGGTAAGGGTTTTCATGAGGGTATGCCGAAGATATGGGGGGACAAGATGGTTTTCTATAGCTTCAAGACAGGTGGCTGGGGAGCGTTGTGGCTGGTGGATCTGAAGACTTACTGGCCGGACGATAAGTAGGTAAGAAGAGAAAATGATGAGAAGACTGGAGACAAAGCTTTGTTTTGTGATTCCGGCAATCCTGTTTGCTATTTTGAACTGTGGCTGTGGAGAAAGCGGAACACGGGGAGGTCTATTGCAATGGGCAATGATTGCCTGCGAGTCGGACGCATATTGCGACGCTTCGGGCATCTCGGTTCTGGAGGATGATTCTTTGATTGTCTCGGGCCAATTCTCGGGTTCGGCTACATTTGGACCCGGCACGGGGCAAGAAACAACATTGAGCACAGGGGAGGACAATGAGGCCTTCGTAGCCGGGTATTCAGCGGATGGTATTTTCGAATGGTTCACTCCTTTGCCAACTGGCGATCAGCCTGTTTTGGCTGCAATGCCAGATGGCTCGTTTTTCGTAGCGGGTGGGTTCACAGGTGATGCCACCTTTGTTTTAGATGAAGCAAACGAAACGGTGCTTTCATCGGCAGGAGGAAGTGACATATACAGGCTCTCCACGGTTTCACTGGAAACTGCACCTTTCACGCTTTTGCTCTCTTCATGCGCCTGACCTGACGAGGAGAACGCTCAATGGAAAGCTGTCTGATCTTCATCCCGAAGTACTCAAGGTCGCGGAATCCATAGCGCGA
>DATKYQ010000037.1:0-53046 GCA_035528415.1 Myxococcota bacterium
CCGGTCATCGAAGGCTTCGAGGAACAGGCTCTCGACCGGCGGCACCGGGGCGGCGCCGACCACCTCGATCTGCACGGGCACCGTTATCGGGCTGTTCTCGGCGTCGCCGGCGTCCACCAGGATGTTGGCCGTATGAGTCCCCAGCGACATCCCGAACATCTTGACCTCGATCTGCACCAGGCTGCTTTCTCCAGGATCCATGGAGCCTGCGGCCGTGCCGGCAACCAGCCAGGCCTGGTCGGGTGTTACCTCGAAGGTCAGCGGATGACCGCCCGTGTTTTGCACACTTAGCACTAGCGTCGGATCGGGCGCATCGAGAGAGGCGGTGATATCGAACGCCTGCGGGTCAACAGCCAGGAGCGCCGGAGGGGGCACTACGTTGAGCGTTACCGGGACACGGAAATCGCCGTTGCCCGCTCCGGCCGACTCGATCACAATCTCGCCCTCATATGTGCCGAGCTCGAGCGCGTCGTGGTCGACGGACACCACCAGGTTATCGGGGGTCTGACCGGATGCGTGATCCAGCGCGAGCCAACTAGCTGTGACACTCGCGCTGTAGTCGAGTGAGCCACCCTGGAAATCGAAAAGCTGAATGCTAGCGGGCCCGGGAGCCGGCCGGCCGGGGACGGCCTCGAAGGTCAAGATGCGCGGATCGGCCGCCATCCAGGGACCATCGGGCTCGAGGCTGACGCGGCCGAAGAAACGCTGATCGTCGAGTTCGATCATCTCTGCCGGCCAGGAGCCGGTCGTGTTGCCGGAACTCATCTGCACCGAATTCATCACCTGAAGGTACATCCCGAAAGAGCCGACCGGGCCGACGTCCAGCAGCGACTGGTTGAGATCGATGGCGATCTCGTAAGCCCGGTGGTTGTCTACCATTCCAATGCTGCCGGTGAATCCCGCAGGATCGCGAAGCCTGTTATGCCGGTCGGTCTGGTAACCGTCGCCCGGGTTGAAGGCGGGCATGAACTGTAAACTGCCTCCCGAACGACCGCTCAGGCTGTAGTAGCCCTCGTTGCCAGAGCTTGCCGGCCACTGGCCATCCAGATCGCGATCGAAATAAAAATTCAGGCGATCGGATTCGTTTTCCTCCCGGTCGACCATGTCGTAGACGGCGACATACAGGCTGTTTCCGTACACCGCCATGTGCAGGCTGACGTCGCCGTTCTGTTCCGGGTCGATAGGCAGCTCGAGTCCCTGGTCGTACTCCCCCGGGGAGATGACGCCGTCGACCACCGGGGCGGTGTCGATGTGCGGAACCACCATTTCAGAGACCTCGACCAGCTCCAGCTCGACCGTCAGTTGCTGCGGGGAGTTGGCCGCCTCGGGGCTTTCGAACGCCACCGCGGCCTGGTAGTTGCCCGGATCGAGGCCGGCCGGGTCAACGCCGATCTCGATGTCAGCAGGAGCCGAGCCCGATGCGGTCGTGATTGTCACCCAACTGTCTGCGCAGCTTGCTGTGAAACTAAGAGTGTCCAGACCGTCGTTGCGCACGTGAACCACCACGGGCGCCGGGGCGGGGTCCCCGTCGAGAGCCACGAACTGAATCTCCGGCGGATAGACTCCCAGAAGCGGCTGGTCGGTGTTGAGGTTCTTTTTCAGAACGACGGCCGGGTCGCCCAGCAGGTTGCTTTCGAATCCCACCCAGCGGGTGTAATCGTCTGAAAACAGCGCCGCGTTGTCTTCCTTGCTGTCAGCCTGCGCCTGACCGAGGGTTGCGATGCCCTCGCCGAAGAAGGCGTCGAAAAACTGGCGGTGGAAACGCTGGCTGGGTGAGTCGGTCTGGAATGATCCCCAGCCATAACGGCTGTTGACCACGGCAGCGAACGCGCCGTGGGGACCCATGACGAAGTGCTCGGCTATGCAGTCGGCGCTGTAGACGAAGCCGCCCTCCTCGACGTCGGCTACGTTGTCGAAGGCGCCTGGCAGGCAGCCCTGCGTGTAGAGCAGGAAGGGATTGGCGTTGACCAACCCATCGACGTCCGCGTTCATCATGCGCATGTTGTAGGTGACGTTGCTATGGCCGAGGTGATTGACTACATGCGTGCCGTTGTCCAGAAGAGCCGCCAGATCGGTCGCGTCCCACGAACCGTCCCCGCCCAGATCGCGATCGTAGAGAGTACTGATTTCGAAAAAGGGAAGGCTGGCAAATCCCTGGGTTGTGTAGCCGCTGCTGCTGGATCCCTGGGCGATCTCGTCCATGAAGTCCGCGCCCCAGACGTTGGCCGGGTCGCTCCAGAGCAACTCGCCGACCATCAATATGTTTTTAAGCCAGGAGCCGGCGGCCTGATTGTAAGCAAGAGTCTTCTTGACGAAGTTGCGCACTTCCTCCGCGCTGTCGGCCGGGGCGCGGCCGACGTACAGCTCGGCCATCAGGTCGACCTCGCCCCCGTCGGGCCCGTCGCCGTGCTCGCCGTAGACACCGTCGGCGTCGTCGTCGAATGTGCCGTCCAGACAACCGTAGTAGAGATCCGAGGGCAGGTAGTCAGCGGCCGCGTCGGGGTTGTGCGTGTCTACGAACAGCTTGCGCACCGGCAGGATATTGTCCCCGCTCTCTCCGCCCACGTCGGCTTCATCGGCATCGCCGACCAAGAGGGCGTATGACACGCCCCATTCCATGAAGGCGTCGGTCAGAAAGTCGCGGATGCGGGTAGCGTCGTCCTGGCCGCCGTCGGGACGGTCGCCTAAGTAATTTTGATAAATCCACTCGAGACTGACAATCGTGGCCGGCAGGCCGCCCGCCTCGCGCACGGCGCCGAGCGCCTCGAGGCTATCTTCGCCGCCAAGACCGATGAACTGCTCAGGGGCGACTATCAGATAGCTGTAGCTGCCGGGATCCAGCCGCACTGGCCCGCGGGGTGGTTTTTGCGGATAAGTGTAAAGTGCGGAAAAATCCGCGGCCCTGGCCTCGAGGCTCTCTATGTCGGAAGCCCGCGCTCGAAGCAGCGGAGCTACCCGTCCGCCCGGCTTGGTGGTCAACACCAGCGTGGCCGATACCAGCCGGTCGACCCGGCCCGAAAGGGGACGGTAGGAGAGCGGGAAAACCGTCACCGGGACGAGCGCGTAGCCTCGCTTGTACTGGACTTGGCCCAGGCGTGCCCATGCGCCCGGTTGAGGCTCGTCGCTGTTGTAGACGGCCGGGTCGGGCGGTGTCAGGCGCGGCTTGCCGACGCTCGGGATTGGCCTGGGAAGTTGTGCAGGGGCGAGGAAAAAAACTCCCGCCAGCGGCTCGGTCTTTTGGTCGCTAAGACGCAGGCTCGCGGGCTTGTGGCCGTAGGGCAAAAGGAAATAGACCGTCTTCTGAGGCAGCAGCGGCGCGCCCGGACCGGCGTGTAAAACGGCGCCGGGGACAGCCAGTGACTTGCCGGCTGGAGACTCCATTGTGAATGGCGCGTCGAAGGCGACGGGCAGACGCAGTTCATCGGCCTCGGACTGGGCGCCTGTCAGGATCAAGGTACCGACAAGCGTTGTCAGAAAAGCAGCGGTTCTCATGCGTACGCTCCTTTACTTTTTAAGGATCTCTTTCTGCAATTTTATTGCGCAGAATTCGCCGCACATTGAGCAGACCTCGTCGTCTCCGGACGGGGCCAGGGCGCGGCTTTTGCGGGCGGTCTCGGGGTCGATGGCGTTTGCGTACATGCCCTCCCAGTCCAGCGACTTGCGGCTCCGGCTCATGGCGCGCTCGCGCCGCTTCGCGCGCTCGTCGCCCCGGGCCAGCTCGGCCGCGGCGGCGGCGATGCGCGAGGCGATCACTCCCTGGCGGACGTCCTCGACGCCGGGCAGCCTGAGGTGCTCGGCCGGGGTGACATAGCACAGGAAATCGGCCCCGGCCCAGGCGGCCAGCGCTCCGCCGATGGCCCCGCTGATGTGATCGTAGCCCGGGGCCGTATCGGTCACCAGCGGTCCCAGCACGTAGAACGGTGCGCCGTGACACAGGCGCTTCTCCATAAGCACGTTGGCCTGCACCTGGTCCATGGGGACATGGCCCGGTCCCTCGATCATCACCTGGACTCCGCGCGCAATAGCTCGCGATTGCAGCTCGCCCAGGGTGATCAGTTCCTGCACCTGCGCGCGGTCGGTGGCGTCGGCCGTGGCGCCGGGGCGGAAGCCGTCGCCCAGAGACAGCACGGCGTCGTATTTTGCCGCCAGATCGAGCAGGCGATCGAAACCGGTGAATAGCGGATTGTCGCGCTCGTTGTAGCGCATCCAGGCGATCGAAAGCGCCCCGCCGCGGGAGACTACGTCCATCACCCGGCCTTCGCTTTCCATCCGTTCGAGGGCCTGCATGTTGACGCCGCAGTGCACGGTCAAAAAGTCCACGCCGCTTTCTAAGTGTCGCTCGATCACCGCGAACAGGTCGTCGGCCGACATCTCGCAGAATGAGCTTTTGGTATCCATTGCCTGCGCGACAGCCTCGTAGATCGGCACCGTGCCCAGCGGGATACGGGCCTCTTGCATGATCTTGGCGCGAATCGCGGCCAGGTCGCCGCCGGTGGAAAGATCCATGATCGTATCGGCCCCGGCCTCGACCGAGACACGGGCCTTCTCGATTTCCCCGGCCACGTCCAGGACGTCGCGCGAGGTGCCGATGTTGGCGTTGACTTTCACCCGCAGCCCGCGCCCGATCCCCAGTGGGGCGATCTCGCCATGCTTTCTGTTGCGCACGATGACCGCCTCACCCGAGGCCAGGCAGCCGGAAAGTTGCTCGGCCTGCACTTCCTCGTCGCGGGCCACTGCCGCGACCTCGTCCGTGATTTCCCCCGCGCGTGCTCGTTCGATTTGCGTTCGCATGTGTCTCTCCCGATGGCAGTAAGTCAATAGCGGCCGGTACCGAGAGTCTTAGTCTCGGCGCTGGTTTATGTCAACCATGGTTGACACGGGTCTTGTCAGACGGTTAGATTGGACACACTGAAATCGGTCTTCAAGTGCGCGTCATACTTCTGGAGTGGATCCATGAGCGGCATCGAGCACAGGGAATTGCTGAAAAGGGTTTCAATCTTCTCGAACCTCGACGATGGGGCGCTCGGCGATCTCGGGCAACTCGTCATCTCGAAGGATTATCCCAAGGGCACGCTGGTGTTCGGCCAGGAAGAGCCCGGCGACGCCCTGTTCATCATCGCCAAGGGACGGGTCAAGGTGGTCCTCTACGGCGAGAGCGGCAAGGAGATCACGCTTACCTTTTTTCACAAGGGCGACTTCTTCGGCGAGATGGCGCTTCTGGACGACCTGCCCCGCTCGGCAAACGTGGTGACCACCGAGAACTCCAAGCTGCTGATGCTCAAGCGTGACGATTTCACCCACCACCTGGTTGAGCACCCCTCGACGGCCATCAACGTGTTGGCCGAGCTGAGTCGGCGCCTGCGCCGGGCCGACGAGATTATAGGCAACCTGGCCCTCTTGGACGTCTACGGGCGGGTGGCCCGGGTGCTGATCGAACTGGGCGAGCGTGAAGGCGAGAAGGTCGAGGACGGCATCCTGATTCGCAAACGGCCCACCCAGCAGGACATCGCCAGCATGATAAGCACATCGCGGGAGACGGTCTCGCGGGCGCTGGGAGAGTTCCAGAAGCGCGGCCTGCTTGAGATGACCGGCAAGAGCGTCGTGCTGCGCCCCCAGTTCTACCGAGAAGTCGGCTGAACGGGCCGGCGCTCGCTCGGCAATCGTATGAAAGTGATGATCGACATCCGGGACGTGCACAAGTCTTTCGGGGGCAACCACGTCCTCAGGGGCGTCAACCTGCAGGTCGCCGAGGGTCTTACGACGGTGATCATCGGCGCCAGCGGGTCGGGCAAGAGCGTGCTTATGAAACACATGATCGGCCTGCTGAGGCCCGATACGGGCAGGGTGATCGTCGACGGCGTCGATACGGCGAGCATCTCGCAGCGCGAGCTTACGCGCGTGCGTTCGAAGTTCGGCATGGTCTTCCAGGGCGCCGCCCTGTTCGATTCAATGTCGGTCGGCGAGAACGTCGCCTTTCCACTGCGCCAGCACCGCCGGCTGCGCGAGGCCGAGATACGCCGTATCGTGGCCGAGAAACTCAAGGTTGTCGATCTGGAAGGCGTCGAGGAGATCTTTCCGGCCGAGCTTTCGGGCGGTATGCGCAAGCGAGTGGGCCTGGCCCGGGCCGTGGTGCTCGACCCGCGCATCATCCTCTACGACGAGCCGACCACCGGTCTCGATCCGATAACCGCCAACAGCGTCGACGAGATGATTATCAATGCCCAAGAGCGGTTGGGAGTTACCTCGGTGGTTATCTCGCACGACATCGCTTCGTCTTTCCGGGTGGGCGATCGGGTGGCCATGATTCACGAGGGTGTGATCGTCGATCAGGGCCCGCCCGAGAAACTGCGTCATTCGGAGCATCCTTACGTGCAGAAGTTTCTTTCCACCTGGTTCGCCAAAGGCGAATGACTTCGGTCGTGGGTCGGCAGAGGCGATCTAAAATATTGCCGATTCGGGTTGCTCGTAGTAGTTATGGTTGGTCATGATGAGAAAGTTCATTACACCTTTGAAGGTCGGCATCCTTACCATCGTCGCCGTGACGGGGACTATCTTTGCCCTGCGCACGGTCGAAGAGGGCGTGCTCGGCGGCGGCGGGACTTACCAGGTGTACGCCGTGCTCAACAACGTGCTGGGGGTGGCCAAGCGCTCGCGGGTTGTAATGGCCGGAATCGATGTCGGTTACATCGAGGGTATCGAATTGTCCGGGGCCCGGGCGCGGATCAACCTGCGCATTCGTAACGATGTCCCGTTGTACCGGGACGCATCACTGGCCAAGATCTCGGAATCATTGTTGGGCGACAGACTGATCGATCTTGCTCCCGGCCAGGACGTCGAGCACCCGCTGGGCGAAGGCGGTCAAATCGTGAACATCTACGAGGAGAAGGACATCTCCGAGATGTTCAGGACCCTGAACGGGATTACCGGAGATATCAAGGGCGTGACCCATGCCCTGAACAACACCATCGGCCGTTTCGACCGTGAAGATTCGCTGGGCGGCGTGATCAAGCGCATGGGCGAGATAGCCGACAACGTGGCCGAGCTCAGCAGCCGTATGAACGACACCTTCAGGCGCGGTGGATCCAAGATCGACCAGATCCTCGACAACGTGGCCGGTATCACCGCCGGAACCCGGGGGCGCTACGCGGAGATCCTGGACAACGTCAGGGACGTCTCGGCCGATATGAAAAAGCTCGTGGCCAGCCTCAACGACATAGTCGGGCAGAACGGAGAGGGCTGGAAGGAAAGCGCCGGCAGCGTCAAGGAAACACTGGAGAAGGCCAGCCGCACATTGGAGAACCTGGATAACATCACCCGCAAGATCGACGATGGCAAGGGCACTTTAGGCAGGTTGGTCAACGACGACAAGGTGCTGGCCAAGGCCGAGGGCGTGCTCGACGACGCGGCCAGCATCACGCGCCCGTTGTCCCGGCTGCAGATAGCCGTCGACCTGCGCAGCGAATACCACGTCAGGGCGAACGCGGCCAAGAACTACCTGGGGCTGCAGCTGATTCCCAAGTCTGACAAGTACTACATGTTCGAGCTGATCGACGACCCGCGCGGCAAGGTCACGGTGACCGAGACCTGTAATACATCACAAAGCTGCGAGCCCGACCAGCGCACGAAAGAGATCAAGATCACCGACGACTTCAAGTGGTCGTTGCAGTTCGCCAAGCGTTTCTATTTTGTCGGGCTGCGCTTCGGGATTATCGAGGGAACCGGCGGGGTGGGCATGGACATGTACTTCTTCCACGACGACCTCGAGTTCAAGTTCGACGCATTCCAGTTCGGCAAGAACGAGTTCGGAGACCAGGCCTTGCCGCGCTTGAAGGCCATGTTGATCTACAAGCCCTCATGGCTTGCCAACCACGTTTACCTGGCCGCCGGCGGGGACGACTTTCTCAACTCGTCGGTCTTCGATTACTTCTTCGGGGCCGGGATCCACTTCACCGATCGCGATCTGAAGGCCATCTTCACCGCCACGGGCGTGCCGAGCCTCTGAGATAGGTGTTAGGGTGTGAGCAATCCGCGCTGTAGGGATTTTCCGTTGGACCATGAAGGTCATCGAAGCCGTGGAAAACTCGCGTTAATACGATAACAGCGGCTGCGTCAGTTCTCACTTCTGATGGCTCCCGCTTTTTTTCTTGGGCTTACCCTTTTTCTTGCCGTGTTTCCGTTTTTTCTTTTTTTGGGGTTTTCTTCCAATCTGCTTGAAGGTCTTTACCAGGTTCTTGATCGTCACCTTCCAGGCGGCCGGACTGCTGCCGATCGAGAGGGAAATAGGACGGGTTAGTTCCTCCGGCGCGACGATATACAGGCGGCTGGCTAGCTGAATCGCTTTTCCATCACGGCCGAGCGCCAACAAGACTATCGCATCCGCGCCGTAACTGTCGGCTATCGCGCGTAGTTGCCTGCGCTCGGACCCGCCGAGTTCGTCCCTGGAAAGCGCCTCGTCGGCTAGATCCCCGACGTCGCGGTTTGAGAAAACCGTGAAAAGCACGGCGGAGATCGACTCGGGCGGAACTGTATCGGGCAAGTTCATGGTCCAGGTTGCGTGCCCGGCAAGCTCCATGCGGATGAAGTGTATGCCCGGGAAGAGCTTGGCACCTGTCAGCGGGGTCGTGCCGCGCTTGACCCCGTCGATCACCACGCTTGCGCCCGGCGGTTCGGTGGTAAACGCGACCTGGTGCGGATTGCCGCTGGTGAGCTGACGTTTGGCCCGTTCGAAGGCATCCGCTTGGGCGGGCAGCGGTTTGTAGCCTTCCAGTGAGAGGTCGGGTCGAAAAGAGATTGCCTGGCGAAACTCGGCCTCTGCCTTTCCCATGTCTTCCTGGGATACGTGTGCCAGGCCGGTGAGTATGAAGACGTCGACCAAAGCGTCCTTGTCGAGCCAGACGCCGCAATAGGGCAGGTAGGTGTGCGCTTTACTCAGCAGATCGAAGGATCTGCCGAACTGCAGGCGCGCAATCGCGCTCTTGGCGTCCCTTAGCGTGTTTCTGAATGTTTGCACCGCCTCGCCCGAGACCGTATCGAGCGCTCCCCAAACGGCTCGTCCCAGACAACGCCCGAAGAGGACACTGACCTTGTAGCGCCGGCGAAGTTCACTTGCAGTGCTCGATAAAATGAGGTCCTGCTCGGCGGGAGAAAGATCCCTGATAGGCAACTGTAGTACGGCCACGGTTTTGATCTTGCGTATCTTCTCGGCCGCCGGCCCGGGGGCGGGCGGACCGCCGCAAGAGGCCGCCAGCAAAAAGCACAGTCCAAAAACCGGGGATCTCAGCGCCCTCATTTTTCGCCTCCGTCGCTTTTGCTTGATGATAGCATGTCATTCACCTCCAAGTGAATGTGATCCTGGTGGCTTGGGCTGTTGTCGGGCGCCAGGATCACATCAAAAATATGTGAATCCTGCAAGCGCCCGAGCAGCTTTCTGAGAAACTTCTTCTTGTTCGGCTCGGGTCCGTTCCAGTCTCCGGCAACGTTGACAGGAGCCGTCTGTGCGCGCTCGAACCCGGTGATGTCTATGGCCAGGCCCCGGCCGTGGCCGCTCAGGTGATGGGTTCCCGCTACTCCACGGCAGACGAAGGTCCCGTTGTGTTCCACCTCGACCACCTCGAGTCGGGTAAGCAGCACAGACATCTTTTCGACTGCCAGCGCCATACGGCAGGCGACCAGCAGATGATCGGCGTAGCGCTGCCCCTTGTGGCGAAAGTCGACGCCGTGGATTGGGCTGGACAGCAGCACCGGTGTATCGATCTGGCAGGTAGGCTGATCGGGCGGCGAGTCGCCGGATCGGGCCGCGCGGCTGGGCGCGTCCGCCAGGTCGGGACGGGCATAAGCAACGTCCAGCTTGTCCAGTTTGCGCGTACAGGTCGTGGCGGGAAAGGGGGTGCCGCGATCCGGGAGGCAGACCATCCTGACAATGCTCTCACCGATGCGCTGCAAGCTGGTACAGATGTAACCGGGGCGACAGCCGGTCTTCAGGAGGTGCAGGTTGCACTGCGCGGCGCAAATGCCGGTTCGGCCATAGGTCGGGTCTTCAATACAGAAAGTCGGGGAGTAAAGCGCTCCCTTGCGATCAGGGCAGATATGCCTGCAAAGCTGCGAACAGTAGCCGTGCGGAAAACCCTCTTCCGGCAGCAGGCAGAAGCCTCCGCTGTAATCGCAATCGCCGTCGGCTGAACAGGCCGCGCCAATCCAGCCAGGGTTAAAATTCCTGTCAGCCGCGGAAGCCGCGGCCGTCCCGGCGTCAACTGTCGTAGGAGGCGGATTTACAGGCGGTGCGCTCCTGTCGGGGCTAACGGATCCCGGCTGCTCCGCCTGCCAGATCAACCAGGCCGCGCCTCCAATTACCAAGAGTATAACCGCCAGCAAGATTCGGCCCCCGCGCGACATTTTGCAGCCCTCCTGGCTTGCAACTTTTAGTGGTCGTCATCTTGCTTGTTGGAGTGCTTGCGATCCATCTCGGCGTCTTCCTCGTGCAGGTATTTCTCATGCAGACCGCCGGTGTGCTGAACGAAGTGGTCACCGCTGAGATCGGAGCGTTTCCTGCGCGGAACGCCGGCGCACTTCACACAGGTGGTCGTGCCCGGAACCGCCTTCAGGCGCCTTACGGGAATTGGAGCGCCGCAATACACGCAGAGCTTTTCCTCACCCAAGGCAACCTCTTCGTTGATCAGTGGATTTGGGCGGCGACCTCAGTTGCACTGTCCGGCGCTGCAACCTCCGGGGCAATTCTGGCACTCGGCGTAGGTTTGATCGTCGGTCGTGCAGATGTCGTCGGAATGGCAGACGTCGATCGTGCTCCAGCCATCCGGGGTCGTGGTTCCGTTGCAGTATGCCGAGATGCCGCTGCAGTACTGGCGGACGGCGCGTTGCTGGGCATCGGCCCCGCAATCGGTGCCGTTGCATTGATAGTCGGTCCAGGCGTCGCACTGGAAGTTCGAGGGCCGCAACTGGCCGTTGTCGCAGCAGGGCTCGTCGGTGCAGGGCGTACAGGTCTCGCCGCTGCAACCCAGTTCGCAGGCCTCGCACCAGGAGCCATTGTCGTCCACCCGGCACAGGGCGCCGTCGTCGCAGTCATCAACCGTGCTCCAATCGCCGCGCGTAATTGTGCCCTCGCAGGCGGAGGATGATCCGTTGCAGTGCTGGATGGCGGTAAGTTCCTGGGCGTCGGCCCCGCAGGCGCTGCCGCTGCACTGGTATTCCTGCCAACTGTCACATTCGTAGCTCGAGTCGCGCAAACTTCCGTTGTCACAGCAGGGACCGTCGCTGCAGGGCTCGAGGCAGGCGCCGCTGTCGCACCCATCGGCGCAGGTCGTGCAGCCTGCTGCCTGGTCGTCGGCCCAGCAGACGTCGGTGAGATCGCAAGCGGTCAGCATGCTCCAGGCGCCCTGGCTGATATCCCCGGCACAGACGACACTCGTTCCCTCGCAGGCCCTGGTTACGGTGCGACTTTCTGCGTCGGCGCCGCAATCGCTGGAAGCGCATCGGTACTCCGGTTGGCTGTCGCAAATTGTGCCGGCTGTAGCGATGGCGCCGTTATTGCAGCAGGGTTCGTCTGTGCAGTTGGTGCAGGCACCGTCCCGGCATATGACGGCGCACTGCGTGCAGCCGGCCCCGCTCTCGTCGGCCCAGCAGGTCTGGCTGTTGCTGCAGCGTTCGACCCATTGCCACATGCCCTCAAACAGCGACCCGTCACAGGCCGTCGACACTCCCGAGCAGGCCTGCGAAACACTGCGTTGCCGAGAATCGGCCCCGCACTCCGTGCCCGTGCAGTTATACTCGGTCCAGCTTCTGCACTGGAAACTCGCCGGGCGCAGCAGGCCGTCGTCGTCGCAGCATGGGCCGGCCGAACAACTGACGGTGCATACGCCGGAGTTGCATTTTTCTCCCGAGCGGCAATCCGCATCTTTATTGCAGAAGCCGCAAACACCGGCAGGCAGCAGGCAGCCCTGACCGGCCGGGCAATCGTCGGGCTTGTCGCAAGCGGTCGAATCGCCAACGCAACCGGATTTGTCAGCCTTGCAACCGCTGTTGCACTGAGCGATAACATCCTCGAAATTATCACAGCTGTCGATCCAGTAGTTTACACCGTCGGTACACAGGGTGTGATCGTGCGAGGTGCAGGTTTGCCCGTTGCTACAGGCGAAAAAAACCGCGCCTACAACGACTGTCAAGATCAATGCCGTACCCAGCTTATTCATCATGTTATACTCCCATGGCCCCGCGAGGTTGGTCTATCACCCTTTATTCACCCTATTCCTCAGCTTTGTCAAGGCTTACGGCGACAAAAAAAAATCATCTAACCCATTGTGAGTAACGTGGCAAATGTGCTAGGTTGTAAAATCGTTGGTGGCTCGAGAATAGCAGGCACCCTTTCGAGGCCACGAAAGGAAAGGAAGTTATAATGAAGAAGCTGTGCTATACCGGTAGGTCACTTTGGCCGGGTCCGACTGCCGCGCTGGTGGTTTGTGCCTTGCTGGCCTGGTCGGGCATGGCGTCGGCGGCTGACGATGAGCAGGCCGGCGATGAGCAACAACAGTCTAGTAAGTACGATCCCTTCCTGAGTTCGGCTACCAAGGCTCCCTGGCGTGGCTCACAGCTGATTTATTCGAACACTTTCAACCTGATCAGCCTGGACCGCTCGGCCGAACTTACCTACAATCCCAACTACTCAATGACCTGGAGCTTTCGGCCCCGCTGGTGGTTCGGTGACAACTTTTTCGTGCGGGCGACGCTGGATGTCACCCGCGAGCTTACCGAGGCCGACGAGACCACATATTCCAGGGAGGCCTGGCTGGGGGATCTCAGCCTGGTGGCCGGAGTGGCCAAGTTATGGACCGTCCCGCTGGTGGGGGTCGACATTTCCGGCGACATTGGCCTGACTTTTCCGACCAGCAAGGCCTCGCAGGCAGCCACGCTGGTGATGGCGGTGGCACCCAGATTAAGGCTTTCAAAGACGTTTAACTTGCTGAAGGCGTTTATCGTGGGCGCCAATTTAAGGGTTACGCCATACTTCCACCGCTACACCACCAGAGAGCTTGAGAGCCCTTTGATCGCCAACTGCTCTGCCAACGAGGCTGGTTGCGGGGCGTTTCTGAACAGCGGTTCGAGAAACGCCTTCCTGCGGCTGACCCCTTCTCTGGACGCCACCCAGGTCATCTTCGACTGGCTGGGGGTGTCACTCTCCTACGGCTGGCTCATCGATTGGCTGCACGCGACCAACGGCGGCGAGGATGTCGTCTCCTACCAGCCACAGCAGCCGCAGGACCAGCGCTACTACTCGTTTTTTCAGCTGAACGTCTTCTTCGAACCTGCGAGCTTCGTCGAGGTGGACTTGAACCTTCTCACCTACGCGCCGCAACTGGCGCCGGACTCGAACTACTATAATCCCTTTTTCAACCGCTACACCACCTTTTCTGTGGACTTGATCATTCGTGTCGATGGATTAATTGGCCTTTTAGGAGGTAAGTAAGATGTCTAGAAAGAATGTTGCCATTTCGTTGTCTCAGTGGATTTTTACCCTGGCATCGTTGCTGCTGGCCGCCGGTTGCGCCGAGCAACGCCCGCCTATAGACCGTGTCCAACCCTATGCCATGGAGAAGGCCCTTTTTGTCGGCCAGGATCTGCGGGATCCCGCGGATAACCCCGAGTTCTGGACCCAGGGAACCTTGGTGGACGTGGGCGGCTACGGCGCCTCGCAGGACGGCCTGTTCGTCTCGACATACGCCCAGTCGCTGTCGCGCATGAAGTGGCAGATTACCGAAGACATCTTGCTCGGTCGACTGGCTTACGAGCGCATCGAGGGCTCCGACGGCAAGGGTGTCGGCAAGGCAATAAACGACGGGACGATAGTCGTGGCCTTCAAGATAGAGAAACATTTCGACGTCGTCAGGGCCTATAACCCGACAACCGGCGAGGAGTTGAACATCCTCGAGGAAAACACCTCGGATCGTCCCTGGTACGAACGGAAATACATGCGCGTCGACTGGTCGAAGAACCAGGCCACCGATTCCTACGACTTCGACACCCTGTCGCTTCTGGGAGTCTACGGAGGGATCACCTATGAGCCTCTGACCATCGACGTCACCGATCCGGCCGATCCCAACGCGCCGGAATTCGACCTGGAGAACGGCTACTTCGACGTGACCAACAAGGCCTTCGCCAAGCCGGGCCTGGTTGATCTCAGCAGTTTCGGCTGGGGCATCGACACCTTCCCGGCCTGTTTCCTGCCCGACGAGTTCATGAGCGGCAGCTATCCGGCAGGCTCCTGCAACCCGATCGAGCTGACCATCCGCCAGTCGTTCCGCAAGGTGGTCGACGACGACTACGAGCCCGAGGACTGGGACGGCTATCGATTCCAGGCCTACGGCGCCTTTACCAGCGAGCGTTTCGGCTATGCCCGCAACTACGGCATGACCGACGAGTTGTGGCACCGCTTCATCGACCGCTTCAACATCTGGGAGCGCAGCCACTATTACTCCGATCCGGCCGGAATGACCGGCCCGGTCGAGTGCTTCACCCCGGACACGACCCCCTTCGGCGCCGATCCCCATAGGGACGAGGACGGTAACGGGACCGAGGACGAGTGCGAGACGGTAGGCTCGGGCTCGCGCTGCGACACCTTCCGCCAGCGTTGCACCCTGCCGTACACTCAGCGCACGCCAGTGACAATACCCTGGTACGTGACAGAAGGCAGCGACCTGGAGTACTTTGATGCATCCGAGAATGCGGCCAACGATTGGGACGTGGCATTGAGGATCTCTGTTCGTGCCGCGCAATACGCCGAGTGCAAGAACACCGGAGGCGCCAACTGCCTCGATCGCTTCCCGATCTTCTTCGGCCAGGAAGACGACAACGTTGACGCCGTGCGCCTCGCCTGGGACGTCGACCTGTGCAGGGCCGGGCGCGGCACTCACGCCGGCGAGGACTGCGACACCCTGGCCGAGACCCTCGGCAGCCAGCGCGGCGTCGACCCGGCGGTTATCTCCATCGCGCGCATGCCCGAGATGATCGCGTTCTGCCACAGTCCGGTCGAAGCCAACGATTCCGTGGCCTGCGGCGAACCTCGTTTGCCGCAAGGCATCTCTGCCGCCGACTGCCAGCAGGCCATGCAAGACGGCGACAGGGAATTGATGACCACCTGCGGCCATGCGATATCTGCGCGACTCGGCGACCTGCGTTACCACCAGGTAAACCTGATCCGCGAGCCCGAGACCCCATCTCCATGGGGCATCTACACGGGAGCCGTCGATCCGCTCACCGGCCAGATGGTGGCCAACTGCGTCAACGTCTGGACCTGGGTCAACGACTACTACGCCCAGTTTTACATCGACCTGATGCGTTATATCAACAAGGAGCTGACCACCAACGAAATCACCGAGGGCGCCTGGGTGCGTGACTGGGCGCAGGCAGCCGCCGCCGCTGCCGGGGGCGGCGCCATGCCCCGCATGACGCGCCACACGGTGACCAAGCAACTGGCCGAGTTCACAGGCGGCAGCGAGGCAATGGTGGCCCCGCGCCTCGAGGGCCAGGCGCCGCGCCTGTCACCCGAAATTATGGCGGCCGCGCGCAAGCTGCACTCGGAACTCAAGGGAGTCAAGGCCTCGCTCAAGGCGACCTCGACCATGAGCCCGATCTACGCTGCCCGTCGCAAGGCGGCCCGGGGGACGCAGTTCGAGGCCGAGTTGATGACGCCCATGGTGCAGCAGCTGATGGGAGTTCAGGGCATACCGCTGAACGACAAGGTGATGGACATGGTATCGCCCCTTCGGGGCGGCAATCCCGGCGTGCAGCGCGATCTTTACAACCTGAAACAGGCGGCGCTGGGTAAGAGGGCCGCTTGTATCATGAGCGCTTCCTTGGCCAGCGCCCCGCTGTCGCTCACCGGCCTGGGCGACGTCCTGCAGCAGAAGTTCGGCAGCTTCAACCGCTCGGATTCGAAGGCAGAGCAGCAGGCCCGCGCCGAGCGCATGCGCAGCTATTTAGCCAGGCAGATGCACTTCTCGGTCATCGTCCACGAGATGGGGCACGGTATGGGCATGAGGCACAACTTCGTCTCGTCGTCGGACGCCTGGAGTTATCGCCCGCAATACTGGCAGCTACGCACCAAGAACGGCACGGTGACGACCGAGTGCACCGAGCTTTCAGCCGACGGGGAGAACTGCGTCGGCCCGCGCTACTACGACCCGGTCACCCAGGAAGAGCAGGCAAACCTGATCTGGATGTGGATGAACTCCTCGGCGATGGAATATCCGGGCGAGGCGACGCAAGACCTTCTCGGGCTGGGCGTGTGGGACTTTGCGGCCGCCAGGATGTTTTACGGCGACGTGGTGGCTGTCAATCGTGACCAGAGCTACGTGGTGGGGAGCGGCCGGGCCGGGTTATACTTCGACAAGATGGATAACTTTGGCGGCATCACAGGCATCCAGCACTCTCTCAATAATACCGAGTTCAACTACTCCCAGTTGCAGAACAAGCTGCGCCTGATCTCCGGCTGCGAGGTGGTGCCCGATCCGCAGGTCTTCAAACCGGGAGACTGGGACGCCGAGAAGGACGGTGTCTGGTCGCCGTTGTTGGACGGCCTGATCGTCCTTGTGGACGGCAACTATACCCGCTGCAAGCAGGAGAAAGTCGACTATGAGTTCTGGAACTCGCTGCGTAACCCTACAGAGGCAGAGCTGAACGGCAGCTTTTACCAGGGTGGACAGTCGATCGACTCGCAGGGACGGGTGCGCATGCCGTACGGATTCGCCACCGACAGCTGGGCCGATCTTGGCAACCTGAGTGTTTACAGGCACGATAACGGCGCCGACGCCTACGAGATTTTTAACTGGATGATCACCTCGCAGGAGGTCTCGTATATCTTCGATAACTTCCGTCGCGGGCGGTCGGCTTTCTCTGTCCGCTCGGCCGCCAACAGGACCCTCGAACGCTTCAACGCCAAGCTGCGCGACGGCGCCAAGGGCCTGGGCATGATGAAGAACATCTACGAGGACTTCTCCCGGGATATGGGCTATGACGCGGACGGCCTGTGGCCGTTTATAGCCAGCGAGTATTACAAGGACAACATCATCGCCTCGACCCAGGTATTCGACCACTTCGCCCGCATGCTCGACAGGCCCGAGAGCGGCGAGCACTTCTTCCTCGATTTCGGAGACCCGGTGCTGCGCTCGACCATCGACTCATGGGCCAATCCTGGGCCAACTCAGGTCGTGGTTCCCAACGGGGCCACCGGCTACTTCGGGGATGTCGGCATCGGCGGCAAACTGGTCGAGAACCAGCTTTCGAAGAACCACGGCGAGTACGACACCGATTTTACCATCAACGCCGGATCCTACTATGAAAAACTCAACACTGCCATGCTGATGACCGAGTCGGTCGATAACTACATCAGCTCGTCCCGCTCCGACTTCGTCGATCCGCGCTATCGCTCCACCTCGATAGCCGATCTCTTCCCTGAGGGATACCGGCGCTGGCTGGCCAACAACCTGACCGGCGATGAAATGATCAAGGGGCCGCGGCTGGTGGCTAACGCAGACGGCAGCCCGCGGATAGACCTGGCCGGCTTCCCGGATCATCCCATCGGCTGGACCACCTGGTGGACCGACCAACCGGAGGTGTGCTTCCCCAGCGCCGGCACGACACTTTGCTCGATCTACGGCGATCCCTCCGCCGGGGCGCTGAATCCGCTGGCGCCGCAGTACACCGTGGTCATCGATCCACAGGTCGGTTGGGAACAGCAGAAGTTCCTGATCGCCTGGACCATGCTTTATTTGCCTGAGAACGAGAAGCTCAAGTGGCTCGACATGCTGCGCCTGTGGGAGCTGGGCATCGACGCCGACCCGCAACTTGGCGACAACCGCATCGAGTTCCACAACCCCGGTGGTAAGAAGTACGTGGCTAAGACCTTTGGCAAGGAGGCAATCTTCGGCAAGACGGTCCAACGCGGTATTGCCGCGCGGGTGCTGGAGTATGCCAACGATCTGTTGCAGAAGGCCTACGAGATCACCCCGGGGCCCGACCTTGATAGTGACGGCAATCCCGACTGGTACCTGCCTGTATTCTCGTCCACGACCGGCCAGCCGATCGTCAAATACGACCCGACTATAATGTACCTCGACGAGAACGGCGGCGTGCATCCCACTGGGCGCCCCGGCTGCGATGCTTCCGGCAACTCGGAGTGCACCTGCTCATCCAACCGGGCCTGCGTGGAACTGTCGCGTTATATCTCGGTTCCGGCCTATATGCGCGAGGCCATCGAAGCCTACCAGCTAGGCGAGCCCGGCGAGAGAGGCATCTACGATTGAGAGGGATCTTTGCCGATCAGCGCTTCGATTCGCTCTAACGCCTCGGGGATACCCTTTACTTCGGCCAGCGGCTTCAGGTGAGTAAGAATATATCTCCGGTTCAGCTTTCCCCTCTGGCGGTCTGCGATGCTTTCCACGTCGGCCCAATCCTGGGTCCGGTTGGCGAAACCCTTCATGACAACGAGGTCTTCGGCCGAACAGGTTCGTAATGTCACACCCGGCAGGTATTCAAAGTCCGTGGCGCGGGCGACGGCCTCTTCCTCGAATGGCAGCCCGCCGAACACCAGGTCGATTCCAACTCCCGACTTCGACTGCAGAAGCAGGACGCGGTTGGCAAGGGCGAACTCGGCGGCGTCATGGATGCGCCCCCGGTAGCGGTCCAGGAGTGCCTCGATGTAATGCTCTTCGTTGCCGTACCCGGTCAACAGCGTAACGTCGACGTCGACCGTCAACCGGGGCCGCCCCCAGCGCTGGAGTGCCACTCCTCCGATGAAACAAAACCGCCAGCCGCGTTCGATGAAGAAGGACTGGAGATCGGCGGCCACCTGGATAAGTGTCTTCAATCCCTCAGCCTCATGAAGTATTTCTGCTGCTCGACCAAGCCCGAGCCGGGCCCCGGCGGGCTGCTCAGCAGGGCCGCCTGGAAGGCGTCTTCGAGTAGCTCGCAAACACGCGCGAGCGAGTAGTTCGCGGTCTCGCCCTCACGCAACCGTGCAAGCTTCTCTCCTGTGCGCCGCCAGCGCTCGGTCCAATCATGCAGGTTTTCGGCGACTCCAGTCTCGCGCTCATCCATGAAAGCAATCTTCTATCCTCAGACGAGGATCTTTCGGGGCCGCGCTCAGGGCGCCGAGGTGAAGGTCAGCGTGTAGCCCGAGCATGTGGCGATGCCCGCGTTGGCCACGTGCACGCAAACGTAGTAGACTCCGTCGTTGTCGGTCTCACAGGTTGTGCCGGCGCTCGCGCATTGGCTGTAGTAGGTCGTGTCGTTGGTGCAGACAGCCGCACCGCAGGCGTTCTTCCAGACGTCGAAGTTCACGTTGGTGCCGCTTATACTGATCGTAATCCGGCCCCCGCCGACGGGCGGGTTCGTCGTGGCGTGCGTGGCGTAGAAGCAGTCGATGTCGTCCACGTAGCCGGTGCGATGGAAGATGGTGCCGCTGCCGTTGACCGATTGTGAAGCGGAGATGGTCCCAAGGTTGGTGGCCGTGGCGCAGGTCTCGGGGCTGTCGGAGGTGTCGCCGCACTCGCAGCCGTTTGAGCCGTTGCTGTCTATGTCATAGTAGTTGGTGCTGCAGGAGCATGAGCCCGACTGGCAGTTGCCGTTTCCGCAGGCAGAGCCGTTGGGCTCGTCGGCCGAGCAGTTGTTGCTTGGTTCGCTGCAGCCGTTCCAGCAATCGGCATCGCCGTAAGGGGCGCAGGGGTCGCCGCCGTGCTGGTTGCAGATGCCGCTGGAGCAGGTGTCGTTGCCGTTGCAGTAGGCTCCGTCGTCGCAGGCCGAGCCGTTGGGGTCGTTGGCGCTGCAGTTGTCCGCCCCCTCGTTGCAAGACTCGGAGCAGTCATTGTCACCGTTCGGGCCGGGGCAGGGGTCTCCCGAGCCGGTACAGGCACCGCCTGAACAGGAGTCGCTAACGGTACAGAACTGCCCGTCGTTGCAGGCCGATCCGTTCGGGTCGGCGGTGGTACAGTTGCCCGCCCCCTCGTTGCAGGTTTCCGAGCAGTCGCCGTCGCCGTCCGGGCCGGGACAGGGGTTGCCAGTATGCTGGCTGCAGGAACCGCTGGAGCAGGTGTCGTTGCCGTTGCAGTAGGCTCCGTCGTTGCAGGCCGATCCGTTCGGGTCGGCGGTGGTACAGTTGCCCGCCCCCTCGTTGCAGGTTTCCGAGCAGTCGCCGTCGCCGTCCGGGCCGGGGCAGGGGTTGCCGGCGTGCTGGCTGCAGGAGCCGCTGGAACAGGTGTCCGTGCCGTTACAGTATGCGCCGTCGTTGCAGCCCGAGCCGTTAGGATCAGCGGCAGTGCAGTTATTTGCCCCTTCGTTGCAGGACTCGGCGCAGTCGCCGTCGCCGTCAGGGCCGGAGCAGGGATCGCCCGTACCGCCGCATGTGCCGCTGCCGCAGGTGTCGGTCACCGTGCAGAAAAGACCGTCGTCACAGGCCGAGCCGTTCGGGTCGGCGGCGGTACAGTTGTCCGCCCCCTCGTCGCACGACTCGGTGCAGTCGCCGTCCCCGTCCGGGCCGGTGCAGGGGTCGCCGGTGTGCTGGCTGCAGGCGCCGCTGGAGCAGGTGTCTGTGCCGGTGCAATACTGCCCGTCGTTGCAGGCCGAGCCGTTGGGGTCGTTGGACGTGCAGTTGCCCGCCCCCTCGTTGCAGGATTCCGAGCAGTCGCCGTCGCCGTCCGAGCCGGGGCAGGGGTTGCCGGCGTGCTGGCTGCAGGAGCCGCTGGAACAGGTGTCCGTGCCGTTACAGTATGTGCCGTCGTTGCAGCCCGAGCCGTTAGGATCAGCGGCAGTGCAGTTATTTGCACCTTCGTTGCAGGACTCGGCGCAGTCGCCGTCGCCGTCAGGGCCGGAGCAGGGGTCGCCCGTACCGCCGCATGTGCCGCCAGTGCAAGTGTCAGTCGCCGTGCAGAACAAACCATCGTCGCAAGCAGAACCGTTCGTGTCGGCGGCGGTGCAGTTGTCCGCCCCCTCGTTGCACGACTCGGTGCAGTCGCCGTCCCCGTCCGGGCCGGGGCATGGGTCGCCGGTGTGCTGGCTGCAGGCGCCGCTGGAGCAGGTGTCCGTGCCCGTGCACCAGAGGCTGTCGTCGCAGGCAGAGCCGTTCGTGTCGGCGGCGGTGCAGTTGTCCGCCCCCTCGTTGCAGGTTTCCGAGCAATTGCCGTCGCCGTCCGGGCCGGGGCAGGGGTCGCCGGCATGCACGTTGCAGGAGCCGCCGGAGCAAGTGTCGCTGCCGTTGCAGAAGGTGCCGTCATCACATGCAGCGGCATTGTTTGTGTTGCTGCAGCCGGCCACAATCGAGATACAGCTGTCGGTCGTACACACGTTGCCGTCGTTGCAACTGTCACCACAGACACTACAGTCGCTCATCGTGCCCAGGGTGATTTCGCAACCGTCGGACCAGTTGCCGTTGCAGTCTGCATACCCTGGCTGGCAAGTGCAGGAACCGCTCGAGCAAACGGCATTCTGGCCGCAGGAATTTCCGCAGGAGTTGCAGTTGTTCGGGTCGTTGAGCAGGTCCACCTCGCAGCCGTTCAGCCAACTTCCGTCGCAGTTGTCGTAGTTGGCGCTGCAGGCACAGTTGCCGCCCGCGCAGGCGGCGTTCTGGTTGCAGCCAAAGCTGCAGGAGCCGCAGTTGTTGTCGTCGTTGTTCAGATTGATCTCGCAGCCGTTCAGCCAGCTTCCGTCGCAGTTGTCGAAGCCGGCGTTGCAGGCGCAGTTGCCGCCGGAGCAAGCGGCGTTCTGATTGCAGGCGAAGTTGCAGGCACCGCAGTTGTTGGAATCGTTCAGAAGATCCGTCTCGCAACCGTCGGACCAGTCGTTGTTGCAGTCGGCCACATTGGGGTTTCCGCAGGTACAATTTCCACCGGAGCAGACGGCGGCCGCGTTGCAGTCGAAGCCGCAGGTGCCGCAGTTGTTGTCATCATTGTTCAGATCGATCTCGCAGCCGTTCGCCCAGTTTGTGTCGCAGTTGTCGAAGCCGACAACACAACCGCAGTTTCCACCGGAACAAGTACTATTCTGGCCGCAGTCGTTGCCGCAGACGGAGCAGTTGGCGGGATCGTTCATCAGGTCGATTTCGCAGCCGTTTGCCCAGTTTGTGTCGCAGTTGTCAAAATTTGCGTCGCAGACACAGCTGCCGGCTGCACAGGAGGCGTTTTGGTTGCAGCCAAAGTTACAGGAGCCGCAATTGTTCGAATCTGTGCGCAGATCCACCTCGCATCCGTTCGCCCAGTTGCCGTCGCAGTTGTCGAAATTGGCGTTGCAGGCACAACTGCCGCTCGCGCAAGCGGCGTTCTGGTTGCAGCCAAAGGTGCAGGAGCCGCAGTTGTTGTCGTCGTTGTTCAGATCGATCTCGCAACCGGTCAGCCAGTCTCCATCGCAGTTATCGAAGCCGACGTCGCAAATACAGCTGCCACCGGAACAGCTGGCGTGCTGGTTGCAGGTGAAGCCGCAGGAACCGCAGTTGTTCGAGTCGGTGAGCAGGTCTGACTCGCAGCCGTTCAATATGTCGCCGTCGCAGTCGCCCAGGGTTGCCGGAGAGCAGTTGGTGATATGGCAGGTACCGCCTTGGCAGGAGACGGTGGCACCTGTGGCGCTGCAGGGATTGCCGCAGGTGCCGCAGTCGGTCAGAGTCTCCAGACTGATCTCGCAGCCGTCGGCATCGGTGATGTTGCAGTCGTCCCACAGGGCATTGCAGCTTTCAATGTGGCAGGCGTCTCCGGCGCAGGAGGCAGTGGCGTTGGCCCTGGAACAGGCTGTGCTGCAGGCGCCGCAGTCGACCAGGGAATCGAGGCTGTTTTCACATCCGTTCGCATCCTGGCCGTCGCAGTTGTCCCAGCCCGAGTCGCAGCTTCCGATGTGGCAAGTGCCGCCGGTACAGTCGGCGGTGGCATTGGCACGCGCACATGGAGTGCTGCATGCCCCGCAGTCGGTGAGCGTTTCAAGGGATGCTTCGCATCCGGTTCCGACGTCCCCGTCGCAGTCGCCCATCAGCGGATCGCAATTGGTGATGTGGCAGACGCCCCCCTGGCAGGAGACGGTTGCCCCGACGGCGCTGCAGGTTGTGTTACACGAGAAGCAGTCGGTTAAAGTTTCGAGTGAGGTCTCACAGCCGTCCGCGTCGGTAGCGTTGCAGTTGTCCCAGAGGGCGTCGCAAGTGCCGATCGAACAAACACCGCCCGCACACTGGGGGGTTGCGTGGTCGCGCCGGCACTGCGTGTCACAGACACCGCAGTTGTCAATGTTCGTGTCCAGATCGTAACAGTTGTTGTCGTAGAGACAACAGGTTTCGTTATTCACGCAATCGGGACCAACACTACCGCACTGGCAGATGCCCGCGACGCACACCTCGTTGGGATCGCAGGGCATGGCTGTTCCGGCGCAGGAGCCGCCGATACAGCTGTCGTTAATGGTGCACGGATCCAGATCGGTGCAGTTGCTTGGCGTATCGCTCCAGACCGGCAGGTTGCCGTCGAACAGGCAGGTGAAGGTCACTCCCTCGTCGCAGTCGAAGGTAGCGCACTGATTGTTGTTTGTGCAGTCGATCGGGGGACAACAGCGCCAGTTGGCGCATTCCTCGGGTATGCAGATGCCGTCCTCGCAAATCTCTCCTGCTGCGCAAGGTACACCGCCGCAGGCGGTGTCGTAGCACTGTCCGGCCACGCACGTTTGCGATCCGGGACAGGTGATGTCGATGCATAACTGATCTACACAAACACCGCCGACACAAACCTGGTACTCGTTGCAGGGAGGAGTGCCGCAGTCCTCGGGGTAGCACTGCAGGTCAGCCGCGCAAACTTCCCCGGCAGGGCACTGCACGTGGGCGCAGTCGTCGGGAACGCAGACGCCGTTGAGGCAAACCTCGTCCTGGCTGCAGCCCTCCAGGTTGCAGTCGCGGGCGAAACACTCGCCGTCGGCGCAGGTTTGGCCCGGCGGGCACTGGACGCCGATGCAGTTGGATCTAACACAAGCCCCCTGGTAGCAGACATAGGGGGCCTGACAGGTGAACCCGCCGCAATCGACCGGGAAACACTGTCCGCGAGCGCATTCCTCTCCTGCCGGGCACTGAACTCCGACGCAGTCGACCTGCACGCACTCACCCTCGTAGCAGACCTCGCCGTAGTCCGAGCACTGCTCTGTCGGGGAGCAGTCCGACTCGTAGCACCAGCCGTTGGCGCAGGTGTATCCCGGATCGCAATTAACTCCCACGCAGGATGTCCGCTGGCAGACGCCGTCGATGCAAACCTCTCCTTCGCCGAAACAACCGGTGGTGCCGCAATCGGCGGGATAGCAGTTGCCGCCGGCGCAACGTTCGCCCGGCTGGCAGGTGACGCCGACACAGGTGCGTTCCACGCACTCGTCGTCGATACACACCTCGGCGAATCCCGGGCAGATCTTTGTATCGCAGTCGACGGGATAGCATTCGCCCTGGGCGCAACGTTGGTCGGCCAAGCATTCGACTCCAACGCAACTCGCCGCCTGGCACTCGTCGTCAATGCAAACGTCTCCCTCGCCGGGACAGGTACGGGTGGGACAGTCATTGGGATAACAGATGCCGTTTGCACAGGACGTGCCTGCGGGACACTCGATCTGCAGGCAGCCGATCTCCTCACACATCCCGGTCTGATCGTTACAGAAGAATCCATAGGGACATTGGCGGTTCGAGCAGTCTTTAGGTTGGCAGACGCCGTCGACAATGACGCCTTCCGGACACTCGTTGAGGTGCACACCGGGCGAGCAGGTGGTCAATAATCCCACGCAAAGGGCTAGTGCGGTAAAAACGGGCACCGCCGAAAAAGTTCGCCTTGTCATTGCAAGCCTCCAGTTCATACAGACATCATGCGCACAACGGCGTCCTCTAGCGTGCCAGCCAGTACTCGCCAGACGGGCACTGGTAGCGATCCATTTCGCCGTGATCTATGTAGATCTTGACCGAGCGATCATTGGCACATTCCGGCATCTCGGAAGTGCTGCAGCGGCACTTGGGATTGGCGCACCTGCGGCCCATGGCCAGGGTGCGGATCTCGACTCCGGTCAAATCATCACCCATGATCTCGCGCAAGGCGGCCAGCATCGAGTCGGACCGCCGTTTGCTGAGTTCCTTGTTGAACAGGTTGCCCAGGTAGGGTTGCCCGTCGAAGCACTTGTCGGAGAAACCAATGACGATCAGCCTGGCGCGCGGCTCCTGCAATTTTTGTAAAATCTGGCGCTTCTTTCTGCGGATCTCGTCGCGCGCCGCTTGTGGAATGGCGGCGCTGCCCGAGGAGATGCCCCCGGCGCCTGCCGACACGGAGGAAGACGGCTCACTGGGCGCGAAGCTCACCTCTATCAGGGACGGCCCCTCGGGACCGGGCTGGCCGTAAGACGTCGATGCCTCGATGGGCTCGACGTTCTCTCCAGAGGGTGAAGTCGGTTGAGTGGGAACGATGGGCACGACGGCAAGTTCTTCCCCGTTCTCTGCCGGGATCTCGCCGACTTCCTCGGCAGTATCGGCCCCCGGAACTGCGGCCACTTTTTCGGGTCCGCTGGGTTTCTCCCATTTACCTCCCGGCACCTCGGGAGTTTTACCGGCGGTCTTTTCCTCGCTTTCGGCAATGGCGCTCTCGCCTCGGCTTTGCCACTGGATGGAGTATCCCAGGCGACTGTCGACGTTGGAGATGGGCACGCCGTACCCGCCTCCCTGCATGTGTGAGCCGCCACCCACTGCCGCATAGAGACCTCCAGCCTGATCCGCAGGTTGGAGTTGAATGGATATCAGTAGTTGGTAGGCGTTCTCGTTGGCCCTGTTGAAGTAATAATCGAGCCCGGTGGCGATATTGCCCTCGGCGGAGATGGCCAGGGAGTAGGCGCCCATGGGCAGGGTGTAGGAAATTCCCGGGCGGATCAAGAGTTCGTTTCCAATGGGTGTATTGAGCGTCTTGGCGCTCTCGCGCAAGATGACGCCCATGTTCAGCATGACGCCGAAGTTCTTGTATCGCCAGTCGGCCGCCATCAATAGCGCTCCCTGCCAGGCATGATAGCCGACGAACGCCTTGTCCGAACCGAAGGGAAAAATCATCTGCCCGATACCAGCCAGGCCGAAGCCATGCCGCCGCTCGTGAAAGATGGGAATCTTCAGGTAAAGTTCGGGATCGAGCAGGTTGAAGCCTTCCTGATCGGTGACCGTCGTCAGGCGATCGTTCTGTCCTGCGGTCTGGTAGACCATGGGGACCACAACCGCCACATCGAACCAGTGCCGGAAAGCGAAGGCCAGCGCGGGACGAATCTGGAAACGGTCTTCCACCGGCGCTTGCTTTAGGGAGTCATTGAGACCATCGTAAATGCGCCACGGCTCGCGCATGTAGTTCAGTCCGAGAGAGAGGTCTATCTTGAACATATCGGGCAAGGTAGTGCCTTGCAGGAAGAGAAACGACTCTTGCAGGAAAGGAGACAGCGAGTAGCGATCGAGCGGAACCCTGGTTTCGGCGCTGACGACCTGCGCCCGTGAAACCTGCGGAAACAGCAAAATGACGGCCAAGCCGACAACCGCCCTAGCCAAGAATACAACGAGTCTCTTAGTCATCGTCACGCACCCTATTGAGTTGATACATATCGCAAATTCATATTACCCTCGAAGCATGAAATAAGTCAAGATTGGCTCCCGGTCAGTTGCGCTTGGGAACGTCTGTGAGTTAGTGTTGGGGCGGAAGTGAAACACTGATGGTCAGGGAGGTCGACATGCGCGAGCGAAGCTTGCGAATCTTTCTCGATTTGTGTCTGTGCGGCCTGTTTGCGGCCTGCGTCACTGGTGATAACTACGGCATTATCGGCGAGCGCTGCGACGGCAGCACCGGAATCTTCGTCTGCAAGGCGGGACTCGTCTGTGCTCACGACGGTAGCTGCCAGGATCCCGGAAGCGGAGTCGTTGGGCCGGTGCAGGAAGGCGAAACCTGCGCTGAAACAGACGACTGCGGCTATGGACTCGTTTGCGGGCCGGGCAACAAGTGCACAGCGGGCGGTGTTTCGGGACAGGGCGACATGTGCTCATCGAGCGAGGATTGCGTCTACCGACTGGTGTGCGGCTCGAACCACGCCTGTACCAAGCCGGGCGGCAGCGGTGTCGGGGAAGCATGCCTGGGAGACGAGATCTGTTCGGCGGGCCTGGTGTGCGCAGGAGACGGCAATTGTCAAGATCCCGATGATCCCGACGCCACGGGCGTGGCCGGGCCCGGTGAGGCCTGCGCCGAGACGCCCGATTGTCGCCTGGGCCTGATCTGTGACCAGGATGGAAGTTGCCGCGCCCCCGAATTGTGGCAGGGGGCAGATTGCTCGGCCTCGGCTGAAGACGAAAAGAACGACCATGTCCCCTTCAAGGCCTACTTCGAAATGCCGCGTGACGGCCAGGCGGGGGAGTTCTACAGGCTGCCATTTCCCAACGATATTCGCATGCAAAACGGACACCCGAATCTGGCCGGACACCCGGTGCCGAATACGCCCACCGCCTCGCGGGTGGTGACGGCCTATATCGACGCCATCGAGGGCGAGTCTACCGGCTTCAGCACTCAAGGCACGATATTCATGCGTTTTTCGAAGTGGGTGGATTTCGCCAGCGTCAAGCTCGGCGGTGACGACGCCAATTTCTTTCTGGTGGATATCGACAGCGACTCGCCCAACTACGGCCTGGGCACTTCGATCAGTATGTTCGCAACCACCGCCCGGGGCGCCTATATCTGTCAGAACTGGATGGCAATCAAACCGATGAACGGTTACCCGCTGCGCCCGGCCACGACATACGCCTTGATCGCCACCGACGGAATTGTCGCAAGCGGCGGGGAGACGCTAACGCGCGATGACGATTTCGAGCCAATGCTTGCGGCTGATACGCCGGCCGACCAGACGCTGCTTGCCGCCTGGCAGGCCTACCAGTCGCTGCGCGACTATCTGGCCGACGGCGGACGGGTGGATCCGTCTTTCGGCCGGCATGTCATGGGGGCCGCGGTCTTCACCACCATGGATCCGGAATCGGTGCTCTCGGGATTTCGCGACAAGATTCGCGACTGTTCAGGGTCCGATTGCAACTTGTTGCCCGATCCGACACCGGCGGCTCTGGCGCTGATCGCAGAGCATGATAGTTTCTACCTTCTGGGTGGGACGGTCGCGGTGCCCGTTTTCCAGAAGGGTGAGGCGCCCTACCTCGAACAGGGCGGGGGCATCGACTTCGATCCGAGCGGACAACCGGCGATCCAGCGCAGCGAGAGCGTCAGCTTCGAACTCAGTGTGCCCAAGGGCGCCCCGCCGGCTGGCGGCTGGCCGCTGGTGCTGTATGCCCACGGAACGGGCGGCGGACCGGACTCGTTCGTTACACAGGCTGTGGCCGAGAAACTGGCCGAAGCGCAGGTGCCGCTGGGCTCGGCTCCACAGACGGTGCATTTGGCCGTGCTTGGCATAGAGGCCGTTCAGCATGGCGACCGCCGCGGTGGGTCTACGCTCGACCCGGATGTATTGTATTTCAATCTGTTCAATCCGCAGGCGGCCAAGTACAACGCAGTGCAAGGCGCGGCAGACAATTTTCAACTGGTACGGTTGGTAGAGGCTCTGCACGACTTGCCGCCGACAGTCAGCGGCGTGCCCGATCCCGTCTCTCTCGATCCGCAACACATCCTTTACTTCGGACATTCCCAGGGCAGCCTGACCGGTCCGTTATTTTTGGCCTTTTCTCCGGCTGTCAAGACCGCGGTCTTGAGCGGCGCGGGAGGCAACCTGATTCAATCGTTGCTTACAAAGACCCAGCCGCTCGATATCGCCGGGTTGACCAGGTTGATGCTGGGCGATCCTGATGTTGGCTCGATGCACCCGGTGTTGAACCTGATGCAGATCTACTTCGATCCCGTCGACGTCGTGAACTACGGGCGCGATCTTACCTACGCTCCGCGACAGGTAGGCGAGACCCTGGACGTTCCACCCGAGCCGATCTACGCCGGGCCGAAGAACATCTTGCAGAGCTTCGGACGGGACGATCACTTCAGCACCGAACCGACTTTAGCGGGATTCGCCCGCTCGATGTGGCTGCTTCAGGTCGACTCCGGATCCGCCTGCGAGTGCGGCGACGAGCAATGCGACCTGGTCGACGACGACGGGCTGCATACCGTCCCGTGCAGCATAGCGGGACTGGCGGCCATGACCCCGCCGGTGAGGGCCAACGCCGGATGGCAGGGTCAAAACTACACAGCAGTGCTCAAGATGTACCTGCCCGACGGTTACGACGGACATTTCGTGTTGTTCGAGCACCCGCGGGGGCCCGCCGACTATGCCGCCTTCCTCGGATCGGCGATCCTCGACCCCGAGGGGATCCCGACCTTGTTCCCATGAGAACGGTTCCTGAAAGTGGGCAGAGGGTTGTTCTGGTTGCCAAACTACTGGTATGCGTTCTTTTGCTGTTTTACTCGTGGGAAGCCTCGGGAGAATCTCAACCGATTACCGCAGACAACTGGACGGTTGAGGCAGGCTTTGCGCCTGATCTCTCAAGTCCTGTGTTGAAGCGCGAAAAGAAGATCACTGCGAAAAACGCCTCCGAGTTCGGCAAGTTGCTTCCCGGTGGGCTGAATGTGATGGTAAGTAAATACGGCCTCGAGATGCTCCTGCGGAACTACGAGCCCGTTCATCCTTCCGCAGGCTATATCGAGGCCACCAATCGTTACCGCGGCCGGGCCGCACTGGTAGATATTGGCAATGCCTACAACCGGCGCGGTATCACCGGGTATGTGGCCGGCCTGCCTTTCCCTCAACCGGCCGACGGCCTACAAGTGGCTTGGAATTTTCACTACGCCTACGGCGGGGACGACGCGGATGTGTACTACGCCGTTTTCTGGGTCTCCGCAGCAAGCGGCGTCGAGCACAGCGAGCAATGGCGCCTGTCAGTCATCCGGGCCAGCGGGCGATCCGACATAGAACCGTTGCCCGAAATAGAATCGCTGGCCAAGAGGGGCCTTCAGGGAGCCGGGCTGACATATGCCTTGGCACCCTATGACAAGAAAGGCTTCGGCGCCGTCTACTTCAAATCCATAGAGCCGCGAGACGGACAGGGCCATACCTACGTGCCCTCAATGCGCCGCATCCTGAGAAATTCGTTCGGCACTCGCGGAGACACCTGGAACGGGACAGACCTGCTGTACGAGGACGTCAGGGGATACTCGGGCTATCCCGAATGGATGCGCTGGAAGCTGGTCGAAAAGAGCACAGTCCTGTTACCGATGCACGCGGGAGTGGCCCCGGGGCAGAAGGGGGCGCAAAAGACATACGCCTTCGACAAGCGGCCGCACTTCAATCCCCGCTATCGCTGGGAGCCGAGGCCGGTGTACCTGCTCTTGGCCGTACCCAAACTGCCCGACTATCCATACAGCAAGCAACTTCTGTACGTTGACGCCGAGACATTTCAGGTGCTCTACAAGGAATCCTTCGATCGCAAGGGCGACCTGTGGAAGATCATGATCAACTGCGGCAGCCTGCGACCCGCCGCGGACGGCGGGGAGGGCATCCTGGCCTGGGGCGGAACGGTGGTGTTCGACCTGCAGTCGGAGCATGCTACTGTTTTTCACGTGTACAAGTCGCGCGCCAATATTGGGCTGGACCCCGACATGTTCTCGGTATCAAATCTGAGGAAACGCGCCAGGTAGAACTTTGTTGGTGTCAGCCCTCGGAGTGGACCCAGGCATCAATGACGTCGGCCTGGTCATCGGGGATGTCCGTGAATCGCAATCCCATGCCGGGCTCGTGCCGTCCCCGGGGTTCGAAGTTCCTCTTCCAGACCACCTCGCACTGGCAGGCGACCATATCCCTGCATGGCTCGGGCAGCGGGAACTCCACCTTGAAACGGCTGCCCGGATCGTATGGATTGACAGACGAGATGAACATGCCGCCCCGGCTGATGTTCTTGGCATAGCCGAAGAATGACTTTCGATCATCCTCCAGCCGGGCCCGCAAAACGATCAGCGGCCGCCGCAACGCCTTGCGCTTGTACTTTTGCATCTTGTCGGGCACAACCTGGGGTTGTTTCATGTTTAACTCCCCTCCCAAGTCATTTTCGCATACGCTCCAGACAAATTGTATCATGATTCCTGAGCTCTGGGGAAGACAGAAATTTTACTAAAGTTCTTGCTTGAAATGGAAGCCGGCAAATGACACGAATCGCGTTTCCTGATGATTTTCTATGGGGTGCGGCCACCTCGGCCTACCAGATCGAGGGTGCCTGTGAGGCCGGCGGCAAGGGCGAGTCCATATGGGATCGCTTCTGTCACACTCCGGGACGCATCAAGGACGGCTCCAACGGGGACATCGCCTGCGACCACTACCATCGCTTCCGCGAGGACATCGCCCTGATGAAGAAGCTGTGCCTCGGGGCTTATCGCTTCTCAATCTCCTGGCCGCGCATCTTTCCTCAGGGCAAGGGCGTTTCCAACCAGCCGGGTCTCGACTTCTATTCGAACCTGGTGGACGAGTTGCTGCAGGCCGGGATCAGGCCGTGTGTCACTCTCTATCACTGGGATCTGCCTCAGGCTCTCCAGGACCGCGGCGGTTTCTCCGTGCGGGATTGCGCGGGCTGGTTCGGCGATTTCGCCAACACCATGGTCCGCCTGCTTGGCGATCGCGTGACCTTCTGGGCCACCTTGAACGAGCCGCAGATTTTCGGCATTCTGGGCTACCTGATAGGTAAGCATGCGCCGGGTATGTCCGACCCGGCGCGTTACTTCAAGGCTTGCCACTTCATAAACCTGGCGCATGGGGTAGGTGTTGCCGCCATCAGGGCCGAGACTTCGCGGGCCGAAGTGGGAACGGTGCTCCAGTTTCCGCCAATCCACCCGGTTGGCGGTTCGCAGCAGGACCAGCGGGCGGTGAGAGTGATGGACGGATTGATGAATCGCTGGTACGCCGACCCGGTATTGTTAGGAAGCTATCCCGAGGACATGCTCGAGCTTTTCTCGGGGTTGGAGATTCCGATAGAAGAGGGTGATCTCGAGTTGATCCACCAGCCGCTCGATTTTATAGGCCTCAACGTGTATTCGCGCTTTTTCGCCCGCCATGATCCGCGGGTGCCACTGCTCAACGCCATGCTCGACGAAAGGCAGCGCCTCCCGGGCAGCGACTACACAGACTACGGCTGGGAGGTCTACCCCGAGGCTATTTACGAGTCGCTGGTGCGCCTCAAGCATGAGTACGGCAATCCGACGGTATATATCACCGAAAACGGGGCTGCCTACGACGACCCGCTGGTGGATGGGCGGATCGACGATCGGCGCCGGATCGACTACCTCCAGTCTTACCTGGCCCAGGCGCATCGAGCGATGCAGCAGGGAGTCAAGGTCAAGGGTTACTTCGCCTGGTCGTTACTTGACAACTTCGAGTGGCACGAGGGCTACCGAATGCGCTTCGGCCTGGTGCATGTCGATTTCGAGAGTCTGCGGCGCACGGTTAAAGAAAGCGGCCTCTTCTACAAGAAGCTGATAGAGTCCGGCGGCTTCGAGTTCTGAGAGCGGGTCGGGTAGCTACCTCCAACTTTCCATGATGCCGATGCAGGTCGCGTTGATCTGCTTGGCCCGCTCCTCGCTCGCGGCCTCGGTATAGCAACGGAACTCGGGCGCGTTGCCCGAGGGGCGCAGGTGGACTACCTCGTCGTTTTCAAATGTGACCCGCACTCCGTCGGTGTCGTCGATATCCTTGATCTTCCCAAAATGCCCGCCGAAGACGGTCTCTATGGCCGCCCTGTCCCCGGTTGGATCGCCACTATCAAACTCGGCGATCTTGGCCTTGCTCTTTTCGGTGGGGAAGTTCTTGATCCGGTCGCTGGCGGTGAATCGTTGCGGCAAATCGGCCGACAGCTTGCTGACAGTCTGGCCGCGTTCGATTGCCGAAAGCAGCACCGCTAAGTGCACGATGACGGCATCCCGCGTGGGCAGCGGGGCCAGCGTCTTGCCGCGCGACTCGACGGCCGAGTGCAACAGGAATCCGCCGTTGGCCTCGTAGCCCGCGACCGTCCCGGCCCCCTCCTGTGCCGCCCGTTGCATACCCTTGATGACGTAAGGCGAACCGATGCGCGTGCGCAGCACGCGTTTGAAAAGATTGCTCTTCTCGACGGCCGAATTGCAGGACACGGGTGTGACCAGCGCATCTACCTTCAGGTAGGCGGCGCACAGGATACCGGCCACGTCACCGCGCAGCCACTTGCCGCTCTCGTCGGCCACCAGTGGGCGATCGCTGTCGCCGTCGGACGTGACTATGGCGTCCAGATGATGCACGGAAGACCATCTGCGGGCACTTTTGACGTCCTCGGGACGAATTGCCTCGGTGTCCACGGCGATGAACTCTTCACTGAATCCCAGCGGCATGACTTCGGCTCCCAGCCCACCGATGACCTTTACCATGATCTCGCGACCGACGGCGGAGTGTTGGAAGACGCCGATCTTTTTACCCGCAAGGCACTCGGCCGGGAAGAAGTCCAGGTAGCGGCGCAAGTAGAGTGCAGTGGCCGCGGGGTCGGCAGGCAGGGGAGGGGCGGGTTGCCGCAGGAATCCGCGTTCGTCGAACAGGCCTGCGGGAATCGTGACGATTTGTGCCTTGATGCCGGCCTCGTCGGTCTTTAGGATCTCGCCGGCGCGTGTCGTGTACTTGATGCCGTTGCGGTCGTCGGGAATGTGGCTTCCGGTCACCATTATAGTGGGGATGCGTCTGCTCAGGCCGTAAAGGCACAAGGCCGGTGATGGCAGCCTGCCACTGCCGTGGAGCTTATAGCCGCGATCCGCGATGGCCCTGGCGACCGCGCGCATGATGCGTTCGGTGCTCGAGCGCAGGTCGCCGCCTACCGAGATAGTCTCGCCGGCTGAAAGTTCGCCGGCTTGTTCGAGGTGCTGGATGAAACCCAGGCTATATGCGTAGCAGACCTCGTCGGTCATGTCCCGGACCAGCCCGCGCGCACCGCTGGTTCCGAATTGGACGCCGCTTCGAGCCATGAGATCATCGATCTTGATCTTCTCGCCGTCCATTGTCTTTCTCCAGGTGCCAGCCGTTTACATCGTGGATCATTTATCAACGGTCCGATGGTTTGCAAACTGTCGCAGACGCGACTCGGTCAGGCGCTGGTTGACCAGCCTGGCCAGATCGGCGGGTTCCACGTGTGAGGCATCGGCGTGCAAGAATGCGGCAATTGCTGCCTCGAATTCCGCCGCGGTCTGAAAGCGATGTCGGGGGTCCTTGGCCAGGGCCTTCTTGACGGTGGCCGATAGTTTTCGGCCGGTACCCGGGCGCGCCTTGTTAAGCGGCAGGAAGTCGCCCCGTGTGATTCTTCCTACAGTCTCCTGGTGGGTGGCCCCGGCCAGGGGCGCCCGCCCGGCGACCATTTCGTACAATACAACGCCCAGAGAATAGATGTCGCTGCGCCTGTCGACAGGCATGCCGCAGAGTTGCTCGTTGCTCATATAGTTGAGCGTACCGCGCACTATACCGGGTTGAGTTCGATTGACGCGGGTCGCTGACCGGGCGATGCCGAAGTCGGAAATCTTGACCATCCCCTCGCGCGAGACGAGGATGTTTTGTGGGGCGATGTCCCGGTGCACGATGTTCAGCGGTGTGCCGTCAGGGCCTGCCTTGCGATGAGCGAAGTCCAGGCCCCGACAAACTTGCATGGCAATCAGGCAGGCCTCGGGAACCGGTAGCGGATTAACGCTGCCGGCTGGTATGTCGATCAGTCCGCGCAGATCGACTCCGTCGACATACTCCATGACGAGATAATACTCTCCCTCGATTTCACCAAAAGCGATCACCGAGACGAGGTTGCCGTGATTGAGGCTTTCCATGATCCTGGCTTCGTCCGAGAACATCGTGACAAAAGTGGGATCGACGGAAAGGTGCGGCAGGATTTTCTTCACTGCCAAATCTTTCTCGAAGCCCCCGGCGCCTCGCAGCCTGGCACGGTACAGCTCGGCCATCCCGCCCTTGGCAAGCAACTCGACCAGCTCGTATTTGCCGAATCCCGGCAACTCACGGGTTGTGGTGGTGTTGCCAGCGGGCTCCGCATCGATCGATTCGGTTCCCGCAGGCTGCCTTTCGCGGCTACGCTCGAGCGCCGAGCCGACCAGCTCGGTGAAAAACTTGTTTTCCCAGGGCTTGGTGATGAAGTAGTCGATCAGGCTGCGATTCACGGCGTCGGCCGCGACACGCATGTCGTTCGAAGCAGTCATCATGATGCTGACAATCGCAGGCCATTTTTCCCTGACCAAGATCAGAAGTTCGATGCCGTCCATGCCGGGCATCATGTAGTCGGTGACAACTACCGAGACCTGGCGATTGTTGAGAGCAGCCAGAGCCTCAACCGGCCCGGATGCCGTTACCACCTCGCACTCGCTGCGATGCAGCAGTCTCTTGACGGCGCCCAGGATTGCCGAATCATCATCTACCACCAGCACAACCGGTCGAGGAGAATCCCCAACAGCAGCTGCGGGCGTGTCCGAAAACATTCGCATTCCCCATGTCGTACACAGACGACAGATACGCGACGATGGTAGCAGGCTGTGGACTAGAGGGTCAAATCAGTCTTCAGCACTGGGGTCATGTTCGTCGCCCCAGGCAATGAGACCCAGGCTGTTCCGGCCGTCCAGGTAGGCCACCAGGGGCACCGAAGGGGTCACGTGCCGAAGGTAAGCGGTTTCTCTCGACAAAGGTTGTTTTGCCAGCCAGTCCCAGTCAACGAAGCTTCCGCTGGCATCTTCGGTCTTACAGGCTCCGGGGGGGATTGTGAAATAGCCCAGCCCCAAGGCTGTCAGGTTGTGAAAGAAGTGCGTTCCCTGGGATGGATCGACGTTGTAACCCTCTGGAGAGGCCTCGACGATTATCCGGGCGTTGGAAATCTGAGCCCAGTGAACGGGAATTCCCAGCCAATGATCTGCGGATCCCCAGCGTCCCGGACCGATCAGAATGTATCTGCGCCCCGGATTATGCATTGCTTCGTTCAGTCGGCCGACTTCTTGGGCGATTTGTCGCGTGGCCGCCGGATCGAAAGCCTCGGGCTTGACGCAGATGATGTCGCGCAACTCGGTGAAGTGCCCGTGGCCCAACGAGCTCGTGGAGCGGCAGAAGACTCTGTCCGCTGGAAAGTGTTCAGGCTGGATCTCATGCAGGGCATGACGGGCGATGATCGGCCGAACTTGCAGTGGATAGAAGACCGGTTCCTCGTTTATCCGGCCGATTTTCTTGCCCTTGCCCCAGTCGCCCATGTCGCAGGCAAATTCCAGCTCGACCGGCATGGCCAGGGCCTGTGTGGTAATGTGTAGCAGCTCGGATACCGCGGGCGCCAGGGGTATCGCCTGGTGCTTGAGGATGTTGTTGAAGGTGACCACCAACGCTCCGGCTTGGAAGAAGTTCTCTGTAATTCTGTCGTTTTGAGCGTCGTAGACGGAACCCACGACCCGGAACGTCCCGTCTTCCATTGCCTGGGACAGATCCAACTCGACCTGGTTGCCGTCGAATTCGCCATCCGGCTTCGACCAATCGCGGGTGAGGTCGAGGGCGTAGAAGTTGCGCTGCGAGTTCTTCAATACCAGTGCGGGGCTTGCGAACTGCGGTAGCACCTCGGGGTGCTGCGGGCAAAACCTGAGCACTTGGCCGCCGTCCACGACCAACCGGCCAAGCCCCAGGGCCGCCTGGACCACGCCGTCATCGGCCTTCAAGGGGCCTAGGGGATAGTAGTTGTACGATTGAGCCACGCCGGCGAAGTCGGGATAGAATCTCTCGGCGTGGCGGCGGCCCACTACCTGCTGGATGATGACGCCCATGCGTTCCTCTTCAACCCGGTGTGCAGTGTTCTCCAAATAGCTCCTGGCGTTGGAAGAGTATGTTGTGGCATAGACGGTCTTGATTGCCCGGCATAGGTCCCGCAACCTGACGTTTAGATCCGGATCAATGTTGGGGATCATTACCGTGCCGTAGATACCCGCGAACGGGTGCAGCATGTCGTCCTCGAGCAGGCTGGAGGAACGCACGGCCAGCGGACCGTTCATCTGCTCAAGAATTACCCGCAGGTTGGAAAACAATTGCTCGGGCAACTTGCAGCTCGAAAACGTCTGCTGGATCTCGGCATTGGAGAGAGTCTGTGAAGCAACGCGCCACAGCTTGCTGCTTTCCATGAACTGCTCGTAAACGTCCGTGGCAATGACGAATGTCTGTGGGATCTGAATCTTGAGCCCGGCCAAGCGACCCGATCCGCAATCGCTGGTGATCAAGTGATTGAGAAAGGCGATTCCCCTGGCTTTGCCTCCCAGGCTGCCGTCACCGATGCGCTGGAACAGGTTCTCCGGGTCGAATTCCTTGACCGAGAAGTCGGCGATCACACCGCGCCTGACCTGCCGGAAACGGGCCTCAAGCGCGGCCAGGGTGAATTTGCGCATCTCCTCCAGGTTGGCGAAGTCGCCCACTTCCTGGGGACGCAGTATCTCGGCAAGTTCGAACTCGCTGCGCGCCATCAGCCAGTTGGAGAAATGGTTGCGCCGGGCATGGTACTCGATAGACTCGATCGGGACGCTCTTGATGCAGTCGGCTAGTTCGCGAACGTCGGTTGCCCGGGCGACCTCGCGTCCGTCGGGCAGGCGGAACACAAAGGGACCGAAGCCCAGGTAGTCGATTAAAAACTTGCGGATGGTATACAAAAGCTCCGGCGAATCCTTGGTGATGAACTGGACTTTGAGGCTTTTGGCCATGGCCTGATGCTCTTTCTGCGCGGACTGCAGCAGCACGGGCAGGTCAGGCAGCTTGAAGCGGACAATCCGGGCCAGCCTTATACCCGCCTCGCGATCCATCTCACCCTGCCGTGGAAAGCCTATGTCCGAGATCAAGGCCAGCATGTTGTCCTGGTATGAATCGAAAATATCCAGGGCTTCCTCGAAGTCCTTGGCGTGCAGCACCTTGGGACGCGTGCGCATGCGCAAGAGTCTCTGCAGGCGATTGAGCCCCTCGAAAAAAAGTGAGTGGGATTGCTTCATCAACTCGGTATACAGCGCCGCTAAAAATGCGGAGTAGTAGCGGATGGAGTCCTCCACAACCAGGATAACCCGCACCCCTGCAACCTCGATGTCGTTGTCCACGTTTAGGCGATCTTCGATGTGCTTGATGATCGCCAAGAGGATCTTGGCGTCGCCGTTCCAGACAAAGAGCGCATCCACGGTATCGGGCCCGATTTTTCCCTTGAGCTTTGAAAGGTCTGCTGACTCGAAACCCAAAACGACCACCGACTGGTCGGGCCGGATGTCTTTCACCTTGCGGCCGAACTCCAGAAGCGAAGGAGTGGCGTCGCGGGATACGATCAACACCAGGTCGAAGTGCCGTTTCTGAAGCAGGCTCAGGGCCGCGTACTCGGTGGTGACATGGGTGAAGCGAGGCGCGGAAGAGAGGCTCAACGATCGGTACTCGAGGAAAACCTGTTCCGTCAAGTGCCCGTCCTCTTCGAGCACGAAGGCGTCGTATCTCGACGAGAGCAGCAGCACGTCCCGCACCCTTATGGGCATAAGCAGGTGTTCTTTTCTGAATCCGCTTTGTGTGTCCATGGTCGTGATTGTATAAGCAATCGAGACCGCCAAGAAAGTTTTAATTAAATGAAAAAAGAGGCGCCCATGAGCGCCTCTTTGGATAAATAGTAATTGGATTCTTACACGATGCCCTGGTCGAGCATTGCATCGGCCACCTTGATGAAACCGCCGATGTTGGCTCCGTCCACGTAGTTGATGAAGTCGCCCTGCTTGCCGTAACGCACGCAGACCTCGTGGATGCTCTTCATGATGCCGTGCAGCCTTCCGTCGACTTCTTCCCGCGTCCAGTTCAGGCGCATGCTGTTCTGGCTCATCTCC
This sequence comes from Myxococcota bacterium, assembly GCA_035528415.1. GTDB lineage: Bacteria > Myxococcota > B64-G9 > B64-G9 > B64-G9 > DATKYQ01. The sequence goes on from DATKYQ010000037.1 coordinate 38,880, forward strand.
AAGCCCGAGGTCGCCACGCCGCCCGCGTTGGACGCCTTGCCCGGGGCGTAGAGGATCTTTTTACCCATATAGACGTCGATCGCGCCCGGTTCGGAAGGCATGTTGGATCCCTCGCAGACGCAGAAGCAGCCGTTTTTCACCAGGGTCTCGGCGTCTTGCTTACTGATCTCGTTTTGCGTGGCGGCGGGGATGGCGATGTCGCACTTTACGCTCCAGGGCCTGGCCCCCTCCATGTACTCGGCCTTGGGATACTTCTTAGCGTATTCGCTAATGCGGCCGCGGCGAACATTCTTGAGTTCCATTACCCAGGCCAACTTCTCGGCGTCGATGCCGTTCGGGTCATGTATCGAACCGCTGGAATCGGAAAGCGTTACGACCTTGGCGCCGAGTTGGGTCGCTTTCTCTGTGGCGTATTGGGCCACGTTACCCGAACCGGATATGGCCACCTTCTTGCCCTTGAATGATTCTTTGCGCGTTGTCAGCATCTCGTTGGCGAAGTACACCGCTCCGTAGCCGGTGGCTTCCGGCCGGATCAGGCTGCCGCCCCAGGCCAGGCCCTTGCCTGTAAGCACTCCTGTGAACTCGTTGCGCAGCTTCTTGTACATTCCGAATAAAAAGCCGATCTCGCGGCCGCCCACCCCGATATCGCCCGCCGGTACGTCGGTGTTGGGACCGATGTGGCGGAAAAGACCCAGCATGAAGCTGTGGCAGAAGCGCATCACTTCACCATCGCTCTTACCCTTGGGATCGAAGTCCGAGCCGCCCTTGCTTCCGCCCATCGGCAAGGTGGTCAAGGAGTTCTTGAAGACCTGCTCGAAGGCGAGGAACTTGAGAATGCCCAGTGTCACGCTGGGGTGCAGACGCAGGCCGCCCTTGTATGGGCCGATGGCCGAGTTCATCTGGATGCGGTAGCCCTTGTTGACCCGGACGTTGTCCTGGTCGTCCACCCAGGGCACGCGGAACATGATGACCCGCTCGGGCTCGACGATGCGTCCCAAGATATTGGCCGCCTGGTAGTGCGGGTTCTGCTCGATAATCGGCCACAGTGATTCGACGACTTCCTGCACGGCCTGGTGGAATTCCTTCTCGCCCGGATTCTTGGACTTGACGTAATCCATAAATTCCATAACCGACGCGTACATTTTATCGCCTCCTAACGAGTTGATAAATAACAGCAAATCAGACCATTCGGTCTCACTTTGAGCGAACGTATACGCGTGGATCGGGAAAGTCAAGACGAAAAAAGGCAAAAGGCGGCAAACTTTGGGCAATTATCAGCGCTTTCAGGGAACCAGGCAACAGCGGAAGCCGGCGTAGAGGGCGGTCCAGCCGGCGTTGTAGCTGCATTGCAGCCTGGTTGCGGCCGAGGCGCAGTTGAAGGCTCCTCCTCGAACCTCGAAACCTCGGGGGTCTTCTGCGGAGGGTACTATCTCCCAGACGTTTCCGTTGATGTCGAAAGTGCCGTAGTCGTTGCCGCAGTCGGGGAAGCTGCCGGTGTGAACGACGTGGAAGCAGTTGTAGTTGTAGCCGCAGTTGGTGGCGGTGTCGCAGTCGGCAGGCGGAATGCCGTTTGCGTCGCAGTAGTCGTCGCAGAAGCTGTCAACGCAGTTGCAGGTTTCACGGTCGAAAGTGTCTCCGAAGACGTACCGCGTTCCGGGATCGGGACCGCTGCAGGCCGCAAACCATTCGTCCTTGGAACACAGGCGCTTGCCGGCCGCCTGACAGGCCGCCTGGAATTCCAGAAAGTCATCGTAGCTTACCGGATTTACCATCCAGGGCAGAACTCCCGGACGGCTGGTGGCAAGCGAGTTGTCGGATCCGGCGTCTTCGGCGCTCGAGTCCCGCCGCGAGGCTTCGTAGATGTCGATGCAGAAATCATTACCAACCGCGACCATGTCCTGAGGGCAGTCGATCCCGCACACGTCGCCCTCGTCGACCTTGCCGTCGCAGTCGTTGTCGACTTGATCGCAGATCTCGGCACCGCCGTTGGTCGGCGTGCACTCGCAGCCGTTGTCCGCCTTGCCGTCGGCATCGTACCAGTCGCTCTGGCAGGCACCCATTTGGCATTCGCCCGCGACACACTCGGGCTCGGCGTGAGCGTAGGCGCAGACGACGCAATAGGGCCCGCAGCTTGCGGGCAGGCTCTTGTCGAAACCCTCGTCGACCCCGTCGTCACCGGGCCCGCAGAAGACACTGTCCCCGTTGGTGTCGCCGGGACAGTCGCAGTCGTTGTCGGCCCCGTCGCAGACCTCTTCGAGCGGCACGCACTCGTTGGCCTCGCAACCGTTGTCCACCTGGCCGTCGTTATCGAACCAGCCCGCAAGGCAGTTGAAGTCGCAGCGGCCCGATACGCACAGCGAAGTCGCGTGGGGTGGGACGGGACAGACGTTGCCGCAGGAACCGCAGTTTTTTACCTCCGTGTTCAAGTCGTAACCCTCGTCGGTGTCACCGTCGCAGTCGTTGTCCAGTTGATCACAAATCTCCTGCGACCCGTTCGACGGCGTGCATTCGTACTCGCAGCCGTCGTCGGCTTCGCTGTTGAGATTGTTAAAGCCATCCAGGCAGGCGCCCATCTCGCACGAACCATGGGTGCAGGAATGATCGGCATGGTCGAAAGAACAGCTTACGCAGGCCTGGGGAAAACGGCAGTGGTTTTGATCGCAGACGAACTCGACGCCGAAATCGGCGTCACAATCGCTGTCCTGCCTGCATTCGAAGATGCACTTGCCGTTGTTGCACACATCCGGCGGCCGGCAGTCGGAGTCGTCGTAGCACTTTTGCTCGACCACGCAAGCGACGATCTGCGAAAGCAGCAACCCGGCCAAAAGGACGAACAGCCCCGGCCGGCGTCCGGAAGAATGCATGCCTATTTTTTTATTTGCGGTATTCGACATTGGTCACCCGCTCGTACTCTTCTTCCAGGACATCGATCAATTCCTCGATCGTCAGGTCGCCCGTGTATTTGCGCCCGTTGATGAAGAAAGTCGGCGTGGCCTGCACCTTGTTGACCAGGCCCTCTTTCTTGCTGGCGACCAGCTTCCCGCGCAGGCGCGTGTCGGCTGCTAGGCGCTGGAAGGCATCAGGATCCATCCCGGCCTCCTTGGCCCAGGCGGCCTGCTTGTCGATGCAGAACCGGTCGAATCGTTCGTACGACAATAACATGAGCTCCCAGAACTTGCCCAACTCAGCCGCGGCCATGAAGCCCATGCCGGTCTCCTTCGAGTACTTGTGGTCGCGGATGGGAAACAGCTTGAAGTAACACTTCAGCTTGCCGGCCAGCGGGCCGTCCTTGACGGCCCGGTACAGTTTGGGGGTGATCTTGGCGCAGAATGGGCAGCGGGCGCAGGCGTACTCGACCAACGTCACCGGCGCGTCTTGCGCTCCGAGCATCGGCAGGCCGGAGAGATCGATGGCAGCTTGTTTGCCGGCAGGCAACATACTGCGTGCCCGGCGTGAAATACCACGGGTGATGGCGGCCTTGTCCTGCTTGTCCGCAATCCGCCGGCAGATGTCCTCGGCCAGCCGGAATGCCAGCGCGCAGACGGGTCGTTCGGCCAGGCACTCGGCGATCGTGCCGTCGCAACAGGCGTAGGGATGCAGGCTGGATAGCAGTTCGCTCGCCACAGTTTTTTGAGCACCGGCCAGGTTGTTGCATGTCGGTGTCTGTGCTCGGGCCGGGGAAAAACAAAACCAGAACAACAACAGAGCAGCAAGCGTGCAAGATCTAAGCATGGGCTTTTTTCCTCCGCGCCAGAACCAAATCCAGCCCGATCGGCCGGCGATCGAAAAACAGCATATAGAGCGACAAGAACAGCCAGCCGCTATCGCGCATCACGGTCAGGTACGAGATGGGATCGTCCTCGGCGGCCGACTGCGACGCGAAACAGCCGCAGGACATGTCCAGTCCCTTGGCCAGCGCGATGACTATGGCCGCGATGAAGATGACCATCATGCCGGCAATGGCCAGCGCCGCTCCCCTGGCCCTGAACCCAATGATTAGCATGATGCCCGCGAAAAGCTCTATCCAGGGCAGCGTGATCGCCATCAGGTTGACGAGCTGCAGCGGAACGATGTCGTAGGTTGCCACGTCCAGGGCGAAAGATCCGGGGTGGGCGATCTTGTGCAGGCAGGCGATGACAAAGACGGCGCCCAAGTACCAGCGGGCGGGAACCGCAAGCCAGGAATGGCCGGGCCAGTTCAGGAGCCGTTTCATGAACCACCCCCCGATCCCGAAGCGGCTTTCAGCGCCTTGGCTCCACCCTTGACGAAGAAAACGTTCTTGATGCCCTTGCCCGAGATCTCCTTGCCCAGCCACTTGCCCGAGTCGGGTTGCTGACCGTCGCCGATGACGACGACGCGCCTTGCGCCGCTCGAGGCTACACGCCGGGCCATCTCGCCGATAGTCTCCGCGGGTGTCGGATCGAGATAGTCGTAAGGTACGTTCATCGCCTGACGGTATCTCCAGGCCTTGTATTCCTCGGCCGAGCGCGCGTCGATCAGGAAGGTGTCGCCAGAGCGCAGGGCGGCGTCGTCGGGCGCAAGCGGCGTCACCTCGCCGCCCGCCACTGGACAGGGCACCAGCGTCTCGTAGTTCTTCTCGGCCACGAAGGGGATGCCTTCAGGATGCACCAGGTTTGCCAGCATGCCTATCCCGCCGGCCACCAGCGTGATCAAGACGGCGTCTTGCAGGGCCGCACCCAGCCCGGCGAACAGGCCGCCCGAATTTCCAAAATCGCTCTTCGTCCCGGTTTGCATGCTGGACGCCTCAATCGACGCAGGACGAGCCGCGCCGGGCGGACTCGTCCTGGCGCAGCAGATCCTGGATCCTCTCGTCGGCAAGACCCGAGCCGGAGGATCCGGCGACGCCGTAATCAGGCGCGATTTCATCACCGCCCGGAAGCGCCCGCGGCGCCCAGGGATTGGCCTCGAAAGTGAATCGCATCTTCAGAAGCAGGCGCTGTTCCCGGAGACCGTAGTCTTGGTCCGCCTCGTCGGCGGTCGTGGCCCTCCAAGAGTACTCGTAGCTCAAGCCAGCGCGAACGCCGCGCCAGGAAGGGCTCCAGATCCCCGCAGACAGCTTGCTCAGGACGTCGAGGCGTTTTTCCACGGTGCCGTAGGCAAGCAGGCCGCGCTCGCCGCCGGAGGACGGGAAATAGTCGATGCCGACGCTGGCTCCCAGGCGCGCGGAGAGGCCCGAGCCCAAGTCGACTCGGGCCACCAGCAGGCCTGTGCCCCCGATCTGATCGTAGGGATCCCCCTCGGCCTCGTAGTACCTCATGGAAAGCGCCAGCAGCATACGCAGCCTACTCAAGGGGGCCGCTGATCCTCCCAATCCCCCGTCGAATTCCCAGCGTGTCCGCCCGCTTTCTTTGAAGATGCGCCGGCCCGCGCCGGCGAAGAGCATCAGGTTGCCGAATTCGACCTCGATCTCACCGCGGTGCCCCTCGTAGAAGTATCTCTCGGCCTCTTTTTCCAGAAGCAGCAAGTCGGCCTTGTAGCCGATGAAGACCCGCGGGAAAGCACTTCCCAGCATTAAGCCCGGGCGGGCCGATAGTTCCAGGTAGCTCAGTTCCCGGGCCTGGCCGGACGAGATGCCGTGACCCTTGATGCCGCCTTCAATGACCGGGCGTACGAACGGATGGACCGGCCAGGTGAACCTGCCGAACAGATCGAGTCGGCCCAGGCCGCTTGCCGACCCGGATGTCCCCGGGTCGGTCGGCGATCCGGCCTTGGCGTTGGAGGTATAACCGCCGCTCAGTTCGAGACGCAGGGCCACAGGCTCGATCCAGCCGGGACGGGTCTTGGCGCGCAGGAAGAGTCTCAGGTTCTCATCCCCGGGAAGAAGCTCGTCCACCCCGGAGGCCCGTTCGACGAACTCGGACGTCTGGTCGCCGTTACCCTCGGTATGGGCCATGAAGGCGCGCAGCAGAAGCCAGCGACCGCGCTCGGCCTCGCTGCGCGGGCAGCCGCTCTCGTCGAGGACCTCGCGGGCTAGGTCGAGATCCCCCTGGCCGATGTGCACCCAGGCCAGCCAGGCGCGGGTAGGGCAATCGTCGGGATGACGCCTGAGAAAGTCTGTAAGTACTCGCTCAGACCAGAAGGGGTTCTTGTCGGCCAGGTAGGCTCGCGCAAGTAGAGCGACAAGCGCGGCCCGATCCGGAAACTTCTTGACCAGGACCTTCAGGCGAACTATCGCCCGGCGCGCCATGTTCTCGCGCACGAGGCAGTCACAGACTTCCCGCTCGCAGCCGATATCCATAGCGCAGTCGCGCTCGCATTTGTTACCTGCCAGGGCCGGCCCGGTGATCGAAGACAAGAACACGGCAACCAGGATGAACGCACCACAAAGCTTTCTCACCACCAGGCACTCCTCGCATGAGGTTGTCGCCGTCAGCCACATGTTGGAGTCTAGCGCCGCAAAGTTAGCCGTACAAGTTCGATTCAGATGCCGATTCAACTTACCCGGCCACCGGCGGCAGCATGCCGTGGTGAAAGATCCAGGCGATCAACAGGGCCAGGGGAGGGATGATCAGAAACTGCATGATGACGTACACCATCGCCGGCCGGCCAATGCCCTTGAGCTTGCGGAAGTCGGTGATCACGCCGATCGAGACGAAGGTCAGCATGAAAAACAGGTGGCGCATGCCGTGCTCAACGGGCCCGGCACCTATCTTGGCCGCCGCGATAGCGTCGGGAGAGATCAACGATACCGCCACGTAGGCGAACCAGGCGATCAGGTAGCCCAGGACGAACTTGGGAAACCTGAACCAGATCTCCGAAAGCGGCACCCTCGCCTGGCCGGGTTTCTTCTCCACCTTGTATACCCATAGAAGCGCCAGCAAAAATGCCCAGATGCCGATGAAGATGTCGATCCAGATCTTGGTCATCACGGCCGCGGTCAGGATCCAGCCCTCTTCCCACTCGGTGCCCGCCTGGGACGCCTTGGATCTCATCATGTCGTCCAGGATGGCCCCGGTGGCCGCGTCCCCGCCGTCGGTCTTGACGGTCATACCGACCGCCGAGCCGGCCACCATCGGCTCGTCCATCAATGTGCTGGTGAAGAGGGGCGGCAGGCCGACGATCATGAAGATTGTGCAGACCACCACCAGGATCGAAACCACGATCGGGACGAAAGTCCTCGATCGAATGGCGCCCCCGGTGGCCACCGCCGCCGAGACGCCGCAGATCGAAACGCCCGAGGCCAGGCAGGCTGCCCAATCACGGGACATCTTGAAGGCCTTACGCGCTAAAACGTAGGAGATCGGCCAGAACAACATGTAGGCCACGATCGTGGCGGCAGCACCGGCCAGGGCCAGGTCGATGGCGAAACCGGCCGCGGACATGCACTTTACGCCCAGCTTGACTCCCAGGTAAACGATGGCGGTCTTGATGAACCATTCCGGCTTGGCTGCGTCCTTGAGAAAGGCCGCCAATCCCTTGGTGACGTTGCCGATCAACAGGCCCACCGCCAGGGCCATCAGGTATGAAGCCCCGTCTCCCATGTTGAGGCTCCAACTGATTCCGAAAGAGTCCATCTGGTTTTCCATGGCCGCCAGGTGGGCGTTGTGGCCCACGAACCAGCAGATCCAGGTGATGATAAAAATCACGGTCCAGCCGAGGATAAACTTCTTGACGTTCCACTTCATGGCCCAGGCGCCCAGCGTGACCATGGCGGTGATGATCAGGTAGCTTACGGCCAGGCCCAATAGCGGGTACATGCCCTGGTAGGCCGCTCCGCTTACCTTGAGACCCTTGGCCGGCGCGACCCAATTAACGGGGATGGTCACCCAGCCAACCAGATCGACACCGGCAAGCGATGCCAGGCCGAGTATAACCATGGCCAGTCCCAGCCATACCGCCCACCAGTCCTCGCTTGAAAACATGCCTGAATACCACTTTCTGAATATCTTTTCGTTGGCCATCGCGTATCCTCTTCCGTGAATTTCCAGACTCAGATCTGCAGATGCATCACGCGGTTGAAGTAGTGGCACTGGTACGGACGCATCCACTCGGGGATCATGCGCCCGTCGCAGCCCATCCAGACGGTAACCCGTGTGCCGGAAGCGTAGCGCTCGCTCGAGGCCAGGCCGCGCCTGAGATCCTCTTCGAGTTCGTCCCAGGTTGCTCCCGAAGCGACCAACTCGTCTCCTTTTGCCACCCAGCGATCAGCGTCACAGCTGATCACCATTTCGAGATCGGCCCGCATGAAATCACCCTCCGCGAGATCACAACAGGTAATGGTTGACCAGCAAGCCCCCGACTATGAGCACCAGCACGCCGATGCCGATGCTGTAGACCACCAGTTTGGTCTCCCAAGTTTCCCAGGGCTCGGCTACCATTTTTTCTTGATCAGATATCTGCGCCTGGTTTTCTTCTTCTCCCGGCATTGCACTTCCTCCTCTCCGAGGTTGCACATCCACTGCTGGTTGGGATAAACTCCAGATCCCGGGGCATGCGAAAAGTGAAGCACGATGGGATGATGAAATCAAGTCAAGGCCCCATGGAAAGGGAGGATGCGATGAGGACGGGGTTTATAAAATTATTGGCCGTCGGTTTGCCGCTTGTGATTGTATCATTGGGCAGCGTTACGGGCTGTTCCGAGTCCGAGGCCCAGGGTGACGCGCAAGTCGACTCTGACGCTGACAATAACGGCGATCAGGTTTCTACCGACGGCGACCAGGGGACAGCGAGCGATGCCGACCAGGCTGCGTCCGATGAAGTAATTGATGACGGTGAAAAGTGCGGGCCCGATGGAGATTGTATCCAAGGGGCATACTGTTGCAAGGGCTACTGCGCGAACCTCGACTACGATCCGCTCAATTGCGGCAAGTGCGGAATTGTTTGCCCCAGCGACACGCCTTATTGCTCGGGCGGAAAGTGCGGCAAGCTGCCCTGCATGATTAAATGCGATGACGGTGAGACGTGCTGCGGCTCACAATGCTGTGCCGGAGATCAGGTGTGCTGCACGGTTATCCGCGGCGGGCCGCTGGCCGCGCCCGACTGCTACGGGCTGCACTGTCCCGCCGGTTGCCCTCTCTGCAAGTGAAGGTTGCCAGCAGAATCATGCTCAGGATAGAGCTAAACACTACTGCGCTGGTGAGCCAGGTTGCACCCCACACCAGGTTCATGCCGGTCACGTATTTGGTTTCCAGCAACAAGAAAGCCAGTCCGAAAAAAAACGTCTCGAGATCTATCCGACCGCTCCGCATCATGCCTGCGCGCATGCTGCGCGATACGAGGAATACACCGGCAACCGCCAGTAGCGCGAAGATAGCCATCAGTGAGAAGTAAAACCAGCTCAAACCCCGTGTGCGCAAGTACAGGTAGGGCCAGTCGTCCGTGGGGATCTGGATATCCGGCAGCACTTCTCTGAAGAAAATGTCTGCATCATTTTCTTTGCCTTGCTTTAGGTGAGCGAAGGCCGGACCCACCAAGCCCAGAACGCTTGGCGAAGGAATTGATGCGCTCGGCCACAAGTTGTCCCAGGGAAACGAAGCTTAATGTGCTCAGCACGAAAGCCAGTATTATGGGCAATCGTATTCCATGGACGACGGGGGAACCCTTGGGCATGTCCAGATACAGGAGCCAAAGGTACTAAGAGATCGGGTTCTGGGTGAAAATCACATGGCTCAGCGCGTAGAAGCTGCCGAACAAGATTGTCAGGCTGGCGGGCCAGAGCCACACTAAAGAGCGCCGGCCCGCCAAGCCCGGCAACTCCGCGACATTGACTTTACACCCGCTTGGACCCGTTGAGAAAGAAGTTACGTTGACAATTTCTCAAAACCGAGAATATAAAGGGAAAATCGCGGGTGGGCCCGAAGGAGGGCAGTCATGCGGCGTATATCTATTTTTATTTTTTATTGCAGCCTGGCAGGGGCAGTGGGCGCGGGATGCTATTTTACTCCCAAGACGATGCGCTCAAAAGCCGATCCTTCATTCCTGAGCGAAGTAGAGGCCGAACAACTCATTCAGAAGAAGTTGGCCCTGTACGGCATCAACTTCGTCTCCAACATGAAGCTCAAGCGTGACAATGTCTTGTTCGTGGCCGACGGTTATGATCGTGACCTGCGTGTAGGGTACGAGTATCGCTCCCACGAGGGCATGGATTTCGAAAACGACGGGAATGCCGGCGGTGATGGCTTGTCCGGCGGAGAGATCGAGGCGATCGAGAAACGCCAGAAAGAGTTTCGTGAATACTTCTTGATCGTGCCCGAAGGCACGCGCAGCGATATCGACAGCGCCGTCGACAAGTTCATCAAGGATTTGTATTCCTGGAACGTTCTCAAGAAGGCAAAAGAGAAGAAAACAAAAGATACCCTTTTTCCCGAGGAGAGTAAGAAAAAGACCGACAAAGACTTGTTGCCTTGGGAATCGACGAAGGATCTTCGCAAGAAGCGCAAGGAGATGGAAGCCAAGGAAAAACTCGAGGGCAAGCCCGGCGAGAAAGAAACCACCGACGACTGGGACTCGTCCGACAACAGTGGCGGCAGTGAGGATTGGGGCGGCGAGAAAGACGGTCAGAAAGAGAGCGGGAAGAAGAGTAACGAAGACGACGAGGAGGATTTCTGACGGTCTCGGCGAAGTGAACACGGGAGCACTGAATGGAAGGTCGCTGTCCCGAGTGCAATCGGGCCTATGACATAAGCGAAGAATTCCTGGCTATGGGCGGGAAGGCCAAGTGTCCGCACTGCCTGCTCGAGCTGGAATTCGCGCCGATCACCAGGGGACCTGCGCGCGACGAGGCCCGTTTTCGCGAATCGACGAAGCCCGACCCGAGGCGCCGGCATGAGGGCGAGCGAGCCGAGGCGGTCGAACTGGACTCGCACTGCGCGTCGTGCGGACGGCACTTCAAGGTCGACAGCGAATACTTGGAGACGGCCGGCAGCGCCCAGTGCCCGCATTGCGGGCTGGACCTCGTCTTCGAAGGGGGTCTGCCCGAACCGCAGACAGCTATCGATCAGTCCGATGCCGATTTTCCGACGCAGGAGGATGCCGGTAACTTTGACGTCGAGATTGATGACAACGACGGCGAAGAGTTTGGCATCGGTTCCGACGACGAGCAGGAACAAGAGTTACCCGAGTCAGGAGCGGCGTCGTACGGAGGCGAAGCGGGAGATCCATGGGCGGCTACAACTGAACTCAACCTTCCGGAGCTTGATTCACTGCGGGCTGAAGCATCGGGGGAAGCGGCGGCAGTCAGCCATGAGGAGTCAGGATTCGAGGATGAACAAGAGTTGCCCGAGGGCGACGATGAAGAGAATTTTTTGCAGTTTGACGACCAGGTAGACTTCGATGGCGTCGCTGCGGATTTTGATGCACACATGGATTCAGGCGAAGAGATTGCCGGGGACGGAGGAGAAGAGTTTTCAGCGCCGGAGGATGAATGGAACGCTCCGGACGAGAACGTGATTGTCGGCAAGCTTGAGAGCGAAGGCCCTGTAGAGTCTGTCGAGCCCGGTATCGTACCGGAAGATGAGGAGGAGTTTTCGGCAGAAGAAGAAGCTGGAGAAGAAAGCAGGGGTGAACAGGAAGAGCAGGCTGCCGAGGAAGAAGAACAACAACAACAGGAACTAGCGGCAGTAGACGAGGCGCCGGGAGAGTCCCATGAAGGGCCAGAGGCGGAGTTGGGAGATGCCGGGGAAGAAGCAAAACAGGAAGAACTCCCAGTGGAGGTGCCGGAAGATTCCTGGCCAGTTGATGCCGAAGACGAGTTTCCACAAGGTTCTGAGCAGGCGAAGAGTGAAGAGCCTGGAGCCGGATCACCCGACAAGGAGCAAACAGAAGACCAGGAGCGAGGCGAGGACAAGGGTGTATTTTCCGGTCTAGCCAGTACAGAAGACTGGGCGACTGCCGCGGCCCGCTGGGCGGAAAGCGGATTCAAGGCCGATGCCATCCCGTCCTTCATCCAGGACACAGATCGGGTCTCTGAAAAGGAAGACAGCGGGGCCGCTTCACAGGAAGAAGAGGAGAGCAGTGGTCAATTGTTGCTCGCTCAACAGGCCGAGCAGGCCGTCGAGGTGTCCGACGCCGATATCATGATGCTCGATGAGGGGGAGGTTGCGGCCGTCGATCAGGATCAGACCGCCAAACCCTCCCCAGGGGATCAGGAAAACTGGGCCCAGCGCGCCAGCCGTCAACTGGCGATCAAGGCTTCCCCGGCCGGGGCGCCGGCGCCCCAGTCACGGTTCAGACGCGTCAAGTCGCCACCCGTTGTCGCCGGCGCAATCGGACTGCTTGTTCTGATTGCCGGGGGGTTGGTATGGATCTTGATGTCGGGCGAGAAGAATATCGATAAAGTTGCCTTTCCCACAAAGGGATTAAAGGCCGTGGTCGTCAGCGCACCCGGGCCGTCGGCATACAAGGCGAAGCCTGCCGCAGTCGAACACTATGGTCTGGGCAATCGGCTCGCCTACCATGGAAAGATGGAGGACGCCATAATCGAGTACAAGCAGGCCGCCCGCCTCGACCATGGTTATCCACATCCCTACAGGGCCCTGGGCGCGATCTATGCTGCCTTGGGTAAGCACAGACTCTCAGTGGATGCCTACCAAAGTTACCTCAGGTTGTCTCCCCACGCTCCCGACAGGAGACAGGTGAGAAAGATCATCAAGGACGATCACGCCGAGTAAACTTCCGAACGAAAGGAAGACAAATGGAGCCGTTTCGCTATCACCTGTTTGTCTGTGATCAGAGAAAACCGGAGGGAGCGCCTTGCTGCTCGGCCAACGGCTCGGTGAAGGTAATCGAGGCGCTTCGGCGCGAGATCGGAAAGCAAGGCCTGGCCGAGGAGGTGCAGGTCACCACCTGCGGATCCCTTGGGCTTTGCGAGCGCGGACCGAACATGGTGGTCTACCCCGAGGGAGTCTGGTACTCCCGGGTGAGACCCGAAGACGTTCCGGAGATCGTCCGAGAACACCTTGCCGGCGGTCGAGTCGTTGTGCGACTCGTGAGCGGCGATCGGGCCGCGCTGCGCTCCGAGATCGACGGCAACAAGAGGAAGATGCTCGCGGCGTTCGAAGCGCGGGACAAAGCCGGTGTGCTGCCGGACGAGCTGAACAACACGATCCGTGGATTTCAGGAGAGCCGTATAGTACTTACCGCCATCGAGCTGGACCTCTTCTCGGCAGTGGGCGATGGCGCCGACGCGAGCACGCTGGCGCGGCAAATGGACACGGATCGCCGCGCCACAGAGTCTCTCTTGAACGCCCTGGTGGCAATGGAGCTGCTCGAAAAGCGCGACGGGACCTACTCCAATGGTCCCGCTGCTGCGTGCTTCCTGGCCGCTGGAGGCCAAAACGACTCTCGTGCTGCAATCATGCACAGCGTCCACTTGTGGCCGCGCTGGTCGACGCTCACAGAATGTGTTCGCCGGGGTACGTCCGTGACCTACCAGGAAATGAGCGGGCGCGGTGACGAATGGACGACTGCATTCATCGCCGCCATGCACAAGAACGCCGTCCTGCGGGCGCCAATGGTGGTGCGCGCGGTCGGCCTGGAGGGAGTCCAACGGGTGCTCGACGTCGGTGGGGGCTCCGGTGCCTACGCCATCGCCTTCGCACAAGCCGGTGAGAACATCCGCGCCGATGTCCTCGACCTGCCGACCGTCGTTCCCCTCGCTCAGCGGCACATTGATGAAGCCGGCCTCGATGAGCGCGTCAAGACACGCATTGGCGATCTGCGCACCGACGACCTGGGCAGCGGCTACGATCTCGTGTTCATCTCGGCCATCTGTCACATGCTCGACCCCGACGGGAACCGCGAGTTGCTTGATAAATCGTTCAAGGCGCTGTCATCGGGAGGGCGCGTCGTCATCCAGGACTTCATTCTGAACTCGAACAAGACGGGCCCAAAGACCGCGGCCCTCTTTGCGCTCAACATGCTGGTCGGCACAAGCGCCGGCGGCACCTACAGCGAGCGGGAGTACACCGGCTGGCTGCAGGGAGCAGGTTTTATGGATGTCAATCGAGTGGCGCTGGCCGGACCGACCGACATGATCGTTGCGGTGCGGCCATGAGGGGAAAAGGGGAAAAGGGGTCAGACCCCGACACTTGATTCCTGAGAAGAAAGTACACCAGAACAATCCCAAGAGGTGACATTCCTGAAGCAATGCTTATATTTGCCTCATGTTCAGACCAACCGACCGTCAGAGATCTATTTTCGAGATAGA
>DATKYQ010000038.1:0-35062 GCA_035528415.1 Myxococcota bacterium
CTGGTGTCGGCACACGGGCCGGGTGCGTCACTTCCGTTGTCCGAGCAGCTACAAACCAGGGCACAGGCTGTCAGCATCCAGACGATTTGTCTCATGCCGCTCAATATGACATCGCTTCGGGCGTCAAGCAATCGATAACACCACCAGCGTTCAGGGCCGAATGCCGATCTGATCGAAGGGGATGTCCTGGAAACCGGGGATTGTGAAAGCGGGAGAATCCGGACGCAGGCTCAGATCGCCTCCGGCCTCGTCTTGGAACTTGGGCTCCTGGTCTTCGATGTTGTCGATCATCTCGGCATACTTGTCTAAAGTGCCGGTCCCGCCGTAGTTGCCTTCACGGACCCAGCTGGTGTTGTCCCAACCCAGGTTGCGCGAGAAGACGCATCCCTGCGGGTAGAGCCAGAGCGCGTTCGAATCGGAGATCACGTTCCAGTCGTTGGGAATGGCTGCCAGCAGCGGATAACGCGAGGCCCATGGTTCCTGCTGGTAGTGGACCCCGTCGGCCGCCAGGCGCTCGAGCATGTTCCAGCTGTCGCCGGGTGTGTTGTTGATTGCCTGTATGCCGCGGCTGTCGGCCGACATTGCGCTGCCGCAGTGAGCCATGATGTTGTTCTCGACTATGTTGTCCCGACCTCCTCCGTTCAACACGGCATGGCCCGTAACCTCGTAGAAAATGTTTCCGAAAACGTGAATGCCGCTCAGGCAGTCGTCCATGTAGACGCCGTGCACGCCGTATCCTTCGAACCAGCTCGATATGTGATGGATGAAGTTGTGGCGAATCAAGTTACCGCGCCAGCCCCAGTCGCGTCCGGCGTAGATGGCCCCGGCGTCCGAGGAAAAACGGCAGACGTCGTGGATGTCATTCAGTTCGATCAAGTGCTCGTTGCCGGAATACAGAATCGCCGAGTGCGGCGCGTCGTGCATCAGGTTGTTGGCCACCCGGCAGCCCACCCCGCGGCCGATGCTGACGCCCGGTTTGTATGTCCATGACCAGCGGCCGAAGTTGTGAATGCGGCAGTTGGTGACGTAGTTGCCGGCCGGAGCAAGACCGGCGCGATCTCCTCCCGAAAGCGAGACACCCCTGTCGCCCGTGTCGTAAAGCTCGCAATGATCGAGCCCGTTGTTAGCACCGCTGATGCCGGCGGCATCGGTGCCGGCGTTTCGCGCTTTGCATCCCTGCAACAGGTTATCGGAACCTCCATCGATCTTCACCAACACCGAGCGGCCCATCTCGAAAGTGATATCCTGAAAGACCACCCAGCGCGTGTCGCTCAGCCCGACCAGCGGCGCTTCCATCATCGATACATACGTCTCGCCCGAGGAGATCTCCGCAGGCGGCCAAAAATACAGCTTGCCGCTTAGGCGATCGAGATACCATTCTCCGGGTTGGGTTATTTCTTCGAGCAGGTTGTATGTATAAAACGGCTGGCCGGCCTTGATGCCGTAACCGGGCTTCTCGATCAGGGTGACGGTCTTCGCGCCCGTGTCGATGTTGTCGACCTTGACGTGCCTGTCGGCCCACATGTGCATCCAGTAGCCGTGCAACCAGATCTCGTCCGCTTGCGACCAGCGCAGCGGACGGTCTCCGAGATATGTGAAACTGGTGTCGTCTAAGGCGCTGTCGATTCTTACGAAGCCGTGGTTGATCCGCTGCGGATCGATTATGGTCGGATTGCCCTGGGCGCCGTTGGAGGGGTCGAACTCTCCCAGATCGGCGTTATAGAGGTGCCACCAGGGATCGGTGTTGCTCGGGTAGCCGCCTGTATCGGTGGTGATGAACCAGGCGGTGTAGTTTTGTCCCTGGTAGTCCCAGTTGTAGCGATAGAGGTTGTACTGCTTGCCGTCCACCAGGTCCACACGGGCGTACGAGTTGACGCCGTCGGATGTGCCGTTCTTGGTATAGCTACCGCTGACATCGGGCTGTGGGTGGCCGAAGAGCGTGATGTTGTCGTCCATGTATGTTTGCGACTGGTCGTTGGCGTCCTTGTCCGGCCAGCGCCCAAGTTGCATCGGGCGGGTATCGAAAAAGAGTTCCATGGCCGCGTCGCCGCTTCCGCCGAAGCCGCGCGGCCGCAGTGTGCCGTAGTCGCTGATGGCGTGTGCCGCAAGATCAACTTGCAGCAGGTTGCCGCGAGCCAGGGCATCGACCCTGTCGAAAACCGGATCGCCGTCGGCCACGAGCGCAAACCACTCGGGCCGCAGCCGCGCCGCTCCGACGATACGCACTTCGTCACCCGGCCAGGCGCGGTAGACCACCGGGCGGTCCTGCTCGCCGGAATCCTCGGCCTCGAGTTCGAAAGTAGCAGACCTTTCGTAAACCCCGCCAAGCAACCAGACCACCACGCCATTCGCGGGCAAACCCGAGGAAGTCTTCAAATCGCGAACAGCCGTGCGCGCCCGCTCGAGCGTTGCAAAAGGGCTGTCTTGCGTTCCGGGGTTTCCGTCATCTCCGTCAGTGGCGATGAAGAACTCCGCCCCGTAGGTAACCCCGGGGTCGCCGCCGGCGTCAGTGCCTATGTCGCCGCCGGCGTCAGAACCTGAATCGCCGCCGTCGAGGTCGTCAGCGTCCGTACCGTTGTCACTCCCATCGTAACCCGCATCGAGCGCATCGGAACCGGCATCACCGTCCGGCACCTGCGCGTCCGATCCATCGAGCTTTGCCGCGACACTACCCGAGCAGCCGGCCAGAACAAGCGCTCCCGAGATCATGAGAGATAAAAAAAGAATATCTCGAAGACGAATCATGACAACTCCTTTTCCATACAATCAATGTTATACGATAAACATCGTCCAAATCCAGCCCCGCAGTGGTAATATAGTCGGTTGAACCCGATCGTCTAACAAAAGGAAGTGAACATGAAGCCACTCGTATGTCTCTGCATTCCCCTATGCCTCCTGGCGATCGATGCCGGCTGTGCCGCCGGTCGGCAGAATGCCGATAAGTCTTCCACAACCCAAATGTCGACCAGGGGTCAAGCCGAGCAAGCCTCGTTCTTGCGAAAATCTCTCAGTTTCACAAAGGCCGAACTTGGCGCCGATTTCGAGTTGGCCGACTACGGCCGGGACAACCCGGCCTGCTGGAACATGCAAAACGCGCCCACAAAACCGAAGCGCCGCATCGCGCCGCTGGTTCAATCGGGCACGGCCGGCCCCGAGACAGAGCTTTGCTACTTCGAGTACATCCGCCGCGGCACCCATGATGACATCTTGATCAAGATCTACGTCTTTCAGAACTCAAAAGAAGCCAAGGCCGCCCTGGCCCACCCCTACCTGCAAAGAAAAAGCCAGAAACTAGGCAAGTACGGCATGCAACCGCCGACGGCGCTCGGCAACCTGGTCTATTTCGTGACCGCCAGCGAGTCCAATATCCAGAAGGCGAAAGAGTTGCTTACGCTGGTCACCAAGAAGTTGAAGCGGCTCGGATGGTAGCCGGCGCCGGAATCATGCGTTATCTACTCTCGGGGTCGTTGGGGCTGTTCATCTTGTTGGGGCTTCTTGCGGCCTCACGGGCCGAGGACCCGTCAAGCTTTCTCGACCTCCGCCTTGATGTAAAAGGAAGCGGGCTGACGATCGACAGCGCCATACTTCTGGGCTATGCACGCTACGCTCCAGAAGTGTCTGAATCCAGTCGCGTTTCAATTGATTCCGTCAGCCTGCGCCAGGATTGGGATCTGATCTACTGGTTCGTGAGAAATTTCGGCGCGGGCCTGTCGTTCTCGTTGGGCTACATCCTGCCCGTCCGCTCCAGCGACACATCCCCCTCAGACCAGCCTGATGTAAAGCACGCCATGAGGCCGCATGGCGGACTTGGTGCGGCGCTTGTCTTGGCCACCGCTTTCTAGGCTCTTTGAATGCCAAGTAAGGACGCCGCGTTTTCATCTTGCCGTCCCCTTTTTCCCTTTTTCCTTTACGAGTCCCGATCAGGTATGAGCCTTTTCGATATGCTGGGCGATTAGCATTTTGATCAGCGACTGCCTGGGTACACCAAGCCGCTTGGCCTCTTTGTCCAGTGTTTTAATCATCCAGAGAGGGAAATCTACGTTGACGCGTTTCTGTTCGAGCCCTGGTCGGCGCGCCTTGGACAAATCAAGATACTTGGTAATATCCTCACCCGCGTCGAACTCCTTATCAAACTCCTTAGCTCTCATAAATTTCCTCCTCTTTCTTCTGCGACCGACGGACCGAGATGAGACGAATTCTCTGGCATCTGTAGGTTATCACTCCGGACCAGCACTTCCCGGAGACTTGACCGATGACTAGAAATCTCGGTTCGTCCGTCACCTTCGCAGGAATCTCGACTAGATCTGGATCATCCCACAGCGCTTGCGCTTCGACAAAATCAATGCCGTGTTTCTCCTTGTTTGCTCTGCTCTTGCCCGGATCAAACTCGAATTCCATGGTATATAATATATACCTTATGAATACCTCATGTCAATCATTGACTCCATGGAAATCAGGGGACAATCTTCAACCGGGCTTTACAAAGCCTTCTTCTTTCAAGAGCTTGCTGTCAAAAGTGGCCACTGTCCGACAACCGTTTTCCCTTCCCATCTGGCGAACCAGGTAGTCCGCGAAACCGCCCCGCCCTTTTTCGAAGGCGTCCAGCACCCTGGCAATTCTGTCGGTCGATTCCCACTTCAGGTTGCGAGCCGACAGCAGCAGGTGCATGGCCTTGACAATCTCGCTTTTGGAAAATCCATAGCTCCTGCTCAGCACCCAGACCGTCTCCACCATGACGATGTCCGCCACAAACACCAGGTCGTCCGCCGCCGTTACTTTTTTGATCAGCCGCTTGGCTGCCTTGGACTGGGCCTCGTGGTCCTCGACCAGGAAGCGAACCAGGACGTTGGTGTCTAGCGCAATCATTTCCCGGCCGCCTCGGAAGCCGCGTCGCGCTCCATGTCGTCGAGGGAGACGCCGCGCTTTTTCGGCTTCAAGATGCCGTGCAGCGAGACGAGATCAAGTGTTTCGGGGTGCAACTCGACAACACCGTCTTCCCGCAACCGGAAAGCCACCCGGTCTCCGTTCTCCAACCCCAAGGCATCCCTGATCTCCTTGGGAATGGTGATTTGTCCCTTGCTGGTCAGAGTCGCCGCAGCCATCATTACCTCCAATCGAATTCCTTACTTCATTGTAAGGAATAACTCAGCGATCGTCAAGATAGATGGCGCTCAAGCCACTCGATTGATAACATCGGCTTCCATCCAGAACCCGTCTTCACCGTCCCGCAAGCCACAGGCTTTCGAAAACGCCTGCCTGGCCGCATCCTCCGGATCTTCCAGTTCGAATCCGCAGTGCGGGCATATGGAGCCGCCGGCTACGGTAACCAGCATGGCGCCGCATTCGTGACAGTGCTTCCAATACTCTACCAGATTGATGATTGCGCGATCGTGCATGGGCTCGGCCTCCTTCCTGATTTATGCTACATGCATAGCATGCGGGTCTGACATCCAGATTGACCAAAACCTGCCGATCATGAGAGTATGAAAAAATTGTAGCCTTTCAGTATTTTACGATGGAGCTAAAAATGAAACGCCCGACCGTGAGTTGCCTTTCGGCCCTGCTGGGCCTCATGTTTTCCATTCTCTTGTGCCAGTGTTCGAGCGGCACCACTTCATCCGACACGCTCGACCTGTGCGATAATGACCAGGACTGTCCCTACGGCAAGTACTGTGCCGACGGCGTCTGCCAAAGCGGCGGCATTGCCTGTGACGATGACAATCCCTGCCCGACCGGGTTCGAGTGCCGTAACGGCTCTTGCTTTGCCTCGGGCAACGACGGCGGCAGCGACGGCGACGGGGGCATGGGCGACGGCGACGGCGATCATAGCGGCCCGGTGATCGAAATCGTTTCGCCGCCGGCCACCGGCAGTCCGCCGGTTCACCAGATCAACTTCGGCAACGTGCTGGTCGGAGTAGCGGCCGAACAACAGGTCGTGATCGGCAATATCGGCGACGAGAATCTGCGCCTGATCGAGTTGAGCTTCGAGTCCGGCGGCTCGGTCGACGATTTCAGCATTCCGCCCGAGATCATCGACAGCCTGCCGATTGTCGTGCCACCGGGCGAGCAAGCTACCCTGGACGTTGTCTACACCGCCAGCGACGGGATCACCGATCACGGCGTGCTGGATATCATCTCGAACGATCCGGTCAATGCCTTGGAGAAAGTGCAACTACTGAGCGAATTCAAGGGACAGGCCAAGATCAACGCAGCGCCGGTGTCGCTGGCCTTCGGTGACATTTCTGTCTCCGGCAGCAGCCAACCTTTGACAGTTACACTCAGTAACCAGGGCACCGGCAACGCCGTCCTGACCATCGCCGACGTTCGCTTCGGTGTTCTGGCAAACCCCGATTTCGAGCTGTCCCTGCTCGACGCCAACCAGCAGCCGGCGAGCATGCCGGCTTTACTCAACAACGGAGACTTCCTGCTTGCGCTCGTTACTTATCACCCGCAGGCGCACGAGGCCGACAGCGACGAACTTGTCATCGTCTCCGACGATGCGCTGACACCTTCGCTCTCGGTGCCGATCACGGGCAACGGCGTGATCGGCGACCTGTCCGCCCAACCCAGCCCGCTGGCGCTGGGGCGGGTTCGCGTGCTGACTCACGCCGAACAGACAGTCACCATCACAAACAGCGGCGGCGCCGCGCTCGAACTGCAAGCCATAACGCTCACGGACACAAGCGCCGAGTGGACGCTTACGAGCAGCGACGTCGATCTTGGCGATTTATCGAACAACCCCCACGGGCTGAATCCGGGCGACTCGGTCGATGTGCTGGTCGGCTTCGACCCTCAGGATGTTGGGGACGAGGCAGGAGACTTGGTCATCGATCACAGCGGCCCGGCGGCGCAACTAAAAGTGGCCCTGAGCGCCGGCGGATACATTCCGGCGGCGGTCGAAACCGTTCCGGCCCCGCCCGATCTGCTGTTCGGAAGCATCGAATGGGACGCCGCGGTGCCGGCCGCAAGCGGCTTGCTTGTGGTAACCATCCACAACGCTGGCGGCGAGCCTTTGGACATCAGTTCGATCCAGCGCGACTCGGGCACCAGTCTCGAATTCTCCTGGAACCCGGCCTCGTTCGTTCCCATCCCGGAGGGCTCTTCGGCCCCCTTGAACGTCGTCTTCACCCCTTCCGAGACCGGCCTGAAGACCGGGGCACTGCTCTTAAACACCAACGATCCCGATATCGAGTACGGCGGAGTAACCGGCCGCCTGGCCGTCAACCTCCAGGCCCGCGGAGTCGATCCCACCCTGGTAGTTACACCCACGGCGGCTCAGGACTTCGGAGACGTCGACGTCGGACTATCGGCCTCCATTCAGTTCACCATCATGAGCGGCTCGGCCGATCTGCTGCAAGTTACGGGCATAGGGATGAGCGCGGGCAGCTCGAGCGACATGACGGTCGTCAATGCGCCGGCCACGCCTTTCTCTCTCTCAGGAGCCGGAACCATGGTTACCTTCGAGGTGCAATACTCCCCCAGCGGAATAAGCAACCTGGATGAAGGAACCCTGCTGATCACGGCCGCGGACATCGGAAATCCGCAAGTTGCCATCGACTTCCGGGGCACCAGCACAAACTGCCAGCCGGGTTGGGCCGACTGCGACAGCCAGGTGGCGGGTTGCGAGAGTCATATCGATGTCGACCCGCTCCACTGCGGCTCTTGCGGCATCGCCTGCCTCAACGATCACGGCAGCGTCGATTGTGTCGACGGCCTGTGCTCGCCCGGATGCGTAAGCCCATGGGACGACTGCAACGGCGACCCCATGGACGGTTGCGAGACCGACACGTCCTCAAGCATCGAGCACTGTCTGGGTTGCGGCAATCTGTGCTCATACGATCATGCCCAGGCGCTGTGCGCGGCCGGCGGCTGCCAGATGGGCGCCTGCGACACAGGCTTCTGGGATATCGACGGCGATTCGTCGACCGGCTGCGAATACGCCTGCACATTCATTGGCGACAGCGATCTTCCCGACCCGGGCTTCAACGACGACAACTGCGACGGAATCGACGGCGACATCGACCAGGCGGTCTTCGTCTCCAAGACCGGCAGCGACGGGAGCCCGAACTGCGCCATGGACAACCCCTGTCTGACAATCGCGCGCGCTTTAGCGGTCGCCCAGTCGGGAGGCGCCAGCCAGGTTCTGGTCCAGGCCGGAAACTACACAGAGATAGTCGAGCTGAGCGCGGCCCAGAACGGGATCGGAATCTTCGGCGGTTACGACGCCGCCTGGCGGCGCGGGGATCACCAGGCCGGGCAGTACGCCACGTTCATCACTGGCAGCCTGCACAACGGCGACGGCCAATACATGACCATCAGGGCCCGCGCGGCGCATGTGACTTTCTCGAACATCGAGCTCGACGGCCCGGACGTCGGCGGGGCCGTTGCCGGGCGCGGCCTGAGCAGCTACACGGTCCACGCCGCCCAGGGGTCTGATCTGATTTTTTCTCGTGTCACTTTCAACCAGGGCAACGGTCGCAACGGGATCGGCGGTTCGAATGGATCCAGCGCGGCCCCCAACCCGGCCGCGGGCGGCAACAACGGCGGCGCCAGTCAGGCCTCCGGCCTGACGGAGACCTGCCGCCTGTATGCCGGCGGTTCCGGCGCAAACGGAGTTTCGAATTCGGTATGTTCATCCGGCACAAGCGGAGGCAGCGGCGGGACCGGCGGGCAGATGGACAATTGCTGCTTCGCCGGCTTTTGCCTTTTGTGTGACGGCGGCGACGGTTGTAACTCCACCCCGGGCAATCCCGGCACGGCCGGGGGACAGGCCGGCGGCGTATACGGGGGCGGCGGATCCGGCGGCTCGGCCGGGTCAACCACCTGCAGCGGGGGAACCGACGCCGAGCCGGGCCGCCCGGGCACGAACGGCTCCGGCGGATCGGGCGGCTCCTCGGGCGGCCTGATTTACGGCAGCCTGTGGTGGGCGGGGCTCGACGGCACAAGTGGACAAACCGGCACCAGCGGCGGCGGAGGCGGCGGAGGCGGCGGGGGCGGCGGTTGCGACTATGACGATCTGGCTCCCGACACCACCGGCTCGGGCGGAGGCGGCGGCGGAGCCGGAGGCTGCGCCGCGCCGTCGGCCGGCCTGCTTGGCTACGGCGCCGGCGGCAGCTTCGGAATCTTCGCGCTCAACTCGACCGTCAACGTGACCCAGTCCATCTTCCAGCGCGGGGTCGCAGGATCCGGCGGCCCCGGCGGCTCGGGCGGATCCGGACAGCCCGGCGGCTCGGCCGGATTTTCGGGCGGCGGCCCGGGTTATGCGGGCGGTCAGGGCGGAGCCGGAGGCAACGGCGGCCACAGCGGCGGAGGCGGCGGTGGCGGCGGCGGCATAAGCTACGGTATCTACACCAGCAACAGCACGCTCACCCAGTCGGCCAACACCTTCCAGGGAGGCTCGGCCGGAGCCGCCGGCTCCGGCGGAACATCCTCGGGCACCAGCGGCACCAGCGGCGCCGCGGGTATCCTGGGGACCGTCGGTTCATACTGAATTATGGCAAAACTCATATCGTGCGCGGGCATTGTGGTGTTGCTGCTTTCCGGGTGTGGATCCGGGTCGGACAATGCCGACGGCGGCGTTGACGGCGGAGATCTCACCTGCTCCGCCGCTGAATTCAAGGTCGCAGGCAACGCAGACGGAATTCCGATCTCCGAGAACATGGTCGTCGCCGGCCAGGCGCTTTACAACGTTCCCGGCGACAACGGCTGCTACGTCAACGTCTACTTCGAAGGCGGCGGGCGCCTGCGGCTGGAATGGGAGAACACCCTGCCCGACGGACAGAGCGCTCAGGCCACGGGATCAGTCAACCTCGAGACCCACGGCGGTGTCAACCTGGGCAACTGCTCCGGCGCGGGCTTTGTCTCGCAGGTCACCATGGAAACAGGCGGAGTTTCGTTCGTGTTGCACGAGTTGCGTAAGGCCCCCTACTGCTCGGGCGCCGCCGTATCCGGAGAACTTGGCGGCTGCGCCGGCTTCAAGAATCAGTGATGATCGAGCGCTCAGACTTCTATCTGGGCGCCCACTTCCATGACCCGATCGGGAGGAATGTGATAGTAGGCGGTCGCGCCCAACGCGTTGCGCGAAAGGAAGGCGAAGATCTTCTCGCGCCAGACGGGCATGCCCGACTTCTTGCGGGCCAGCAGCCTTTCACGCCCGAGGAAGAAACTGGTGTTATCGAGATCGATATCCAGGCCGCGCGTGGCGGCCATCCTGAGGATGCGCGGCACGTTGGGATCTTCCATGAACCCGTAGCGGGCGGTGACGGTGTAGAAACCCCGCTGAAGCTCGGCAACCTCCACTCGCTTGCGGGAACTCACCCGCGGAACTTCCTCGGTCAAGACCGTCAAGAAAACGTTGGTGTCGTGCAGAACCTTGTTGTGCGACATGTTGAGAGTCAAAGCCGGCGGAACCACGTTGAAGTTGCCGGTCATGAACACGGCCGTGCCGTCCACGCGCTTGGGAGGATCGGCGGCGATCTGTTTCATGAACTCGTCCATTCCCACGATCAGCGTGTGAAAACGCTTGGCCAGTACCGCGCGACCCATGCGCCACGATCTCATCAGGGTGTAGACCACGGCGCCGATGGCCAGTGGAAACCAGGCCCCGTGCGACAGCTTGATGATGTTGGCCCCGAAGAACGACAGGTCGACCGCCAGAAACAAGATCGTCAGCGAGCCGGCCGCCAGGCGGCCCCAACCCCAAAGCTTGCGGGCAACCACGTAGAAAATCAGGCTGGTGATTACCATGGTGGTCGTCACCGCCACGCCGTAGGCCGCCGCCAGCCTGCTGGACGAGCCGAAGCCCAACACCAGGCCGATGGTGGCCAGCATCAGCAGCCAGTTCACCTGGGGGATGTAGATCTGGCCGATCTTGCTGGAAGAGGTATGGACGATCTTCATGCGCGGCAGGTAGCCCATCTGGATGGCCTGGAGGGTGAGCGAGAAGGCCCCCGAGATGACCGCCTGCGAGGCGATGATGGTCGCGGCCGTGGCCAGGATCACCAACGGATACAGGGCCCACCCGGGCGCCAGCGAGTAGAACGGATTGTGGGCGGCGCCGGGGTTGGAGAGCAACAGGGCTCCCTGGCCGAAATAGTTCAGCAGCAAGGCCGGGAACACCAATACCACCCAGGTCAGCCTGACCGGCCGCCTTCCGAAATGGCCCATGTCGGCGTAGAGCGCCTCGGTTCCGGTGACCACCAGGAAGACCGCACCCAGCACGAAGAAGCCCGTGACCTTGTTGGCCAAAAAGAAGTTCACGGCATGGTAAGGATTGACGGCCGAGAGCACGCGCGGCTCGAGCAGGATGCCGCGAACGCCCAGCACGGCGATGACCAGCAGCCAGACCAGCGTGACCGGCCCGAAGATCACCCCCACCCCGGCCGTGCCTCGGCGCTGGATCATGAAAAGCCCGGCCAGAATGACGACCGTCACCGGAATCACGTAGGCGCCGAAGGCCGGGGCGGCGATGCTCAGCCCCTCGACCGCGCTCATGACCGAGATGGCCGGGGTGATCATCCCGTCCCCATACAGCAGGGCCGCTCCGAACAATCCCATGGCCACGACCATCCCCAGGCCACGCCCGCCGGTCTTCTTGCCGCCGCCGGCCAGCGCGGTCAGGGCGATCACGCCCCCTTCCCCATGGTTGTCAGCGCGCATGATGAAGCCCAGGTACTTGGTGGTGACCACCAGGACCAGCGCCCAGAAGACCATGGAGAGCACGCCCAGCACGTTGCCGGGAAGCGGCTCGATGCCGTACTCGCCGAAGAAACACTCGCGGATGGCGTACAGAGGACTGGTGCCGATGTCTCCGTAGACCACTCCCAGGGTAACCAGCGACAGCAGCATCAAGCGCTTGCCGCGGGGAGCGGATTGATCCTCTCCGTTGTCGCCGTTTTTCGTCCCGTTTTCTTCCAAGCCGCTCACCGTGGCCGGATATTTACATGCCTGGTACGAGTTTGCAAACCGTCCCGCGCTTGATCGTCGCCGGGGACAATGATGTAATCAGCTCCGCGGGGAGCGAGGAGACCTGACAGATCAATTTGAGCATCTCACAAGGCGTCGAACATCTGCTTCAGTTCACAGGACGCCTGGCCGGCGGGCTTGCCTTGTGTGAAGACGAGCCCCTTCCGGGAATCATTCGTATCAAGATTTCGTCCAGGTTGTCGCGCTTCAACGGCATGACCGTCTGCATCTACCTGATCGGCAACGTCTTGATCGACTCGGGCTTCACACAGGCGCGTGAGACTATCCTTGGGCATCTTCGAGATAAGAAAATCACTTGTGTCTGCCTGACACATCATCACGAAGATCACAGCGGCTGCTGTGGCGCCATCGCAGTTGAAAGGGGCTGTCCCGTCTACCTGCGCAACCCCGAAGCCCGCTTCTCGGAGGGCCTCTCCAGGCTCAAGCCATATCGCCTGGTCTGGTGGGGCGCCCCCGACCCCTACCTGCCGGTCGAAATGCCATCGTCGATCGGCTCCGGCGATCATGAATTGCGACCGATTCCCATTCCGGGACACTCGGCCACCCATACGGCTTTTTTCAACCAGGCCACCGGTGTCGTCTTCAGCGGAGACCTTTTCATCAGCCCGGGCGTCACAGCGGTCATGTCGCACGAGAACCCCTACGATTCGATCCGCTCACTGCGACGGGTCGCCGATTTACAGCCCGTTCGCATGCTCTCAGGCCACGGGCTCGACATCGAGCAGCCGGCGGAATTGCTCGAGTTGAAAGCCGATCGTATCGAGCGGGCCACAGATAAAGTCGTTCTCCTGCACGCAGCCGGCTTGCCCGAAAAAGAGATCCAACGTCGCGTCTTCACAAGCGGTCAGTCCCTTGATAGATATACAGACATCCTGAGCGGCGGTGAGTTCTCGCGACTGAATTTCGTGCGTGCTTGCATCGCAAACGCTGCCGCTCAAAAGGAGGAATTATGAAAATATCGGTTCTGATCTGCCTGGCATTGCTGCTTGGGTTATCGGGCTGCCTCAAGAGCCATGACTCCGCTGTTGCCGACGGGCGTGTCGCCGTTGGGCAAGACGGGCAGTCAGGCTCAGCGGGCACAAAGGAGACCGTCGCCGTGCCTCCCCGCGGCGAGATGAAGGACGGCAGGCAAACGGGGGCCTGGACCTTCTTCCATGCCAACGGCAAGAAGTCCGCAGAGGGAGAATACTCAGACGGACTCAAGAACGGCCAGTGGACATTCTGGGACGAGGCCGGGCAAAAGATTGCCGAAGGCGCATATCTCAAGGGCAGGAAAGACGGCAAGTGGACAGACTGGGACGAGCAAGGCAAGCAACTCTCCGAGCGTCTGTTCAAGAACGGTCAGGAAGTCTACAAATAATACTTATTGCTCGTTTCCCAAAATGGCCACCGAGCAGATGCTCATGACCGGGAAACCGCCGAGATTGTGGGTCAGGCCCAGCCGCGGGTTTTTGATCTGCCTTTCGCCCGCGCGGCCTTGAAGCTGCTTGTAGATCTCGTAGATCATCCTCAGGCCCGATGCGCCGATCGGGTGCCCGAAACATTTCAGGCCGCCATCCGACTGGCAGGGTATCTTGCCGTCCAGTTCGAATAATCCGCTGTCAATATCTTCTTTCGCCTTGCCGCGGGGCGAAATCTGCAGATCTTCGTAAGTTACGAACTCGGTGATCGAGAAGCAGTCGTGCACTTCCATCAGGCTGATCTCCTCGCGCGGGTTCTTGACCCCGGCTTCCTCATACGCCTTGCAGCCGGCCCGGTAGGTGGTCTCGACGTGGGCGCCGTCCCAATTGGTGTAGATCAACTCCTCGCCCGAAGTGGATGCCAGTTGGAGCGCCTTGACCCAGATGGGATTGGAACTCAGCTTCTTGGCATTTTCCGGGGTTGTAACGATAGCGCAGGCGGCCCCGTCGCTCACTCCGCAGCAGTCAAATAGCCCCAGCGGCCAGGAGATGATCGGCGCTGAGAGCACCTGGGCCACGGTTATTTCCTTGTGCAAGTGAGACTTGGGGTTGAGCGCCCCGGCCCGGTGGCTCTTGACCGAGACCTTGGCTATCGCCTCCTTGCCCTCCGTAGGACTCAGCCCGTACTTTGAGAAGTAGCGAGTGGCCATCATGGCGAAGGCCCCCGGAGCCGTGACGTTGGGGAAGATCATTCGGTTCTGCGTGCCCATGACATGCCCGAAATCGGGCAGCCCCCCGTAGCCGGTGTCTTTCAGCTTCTCGACTCCCAAAGCCATGGCGACGTCGCACGAACCGGAGGCGACGGCGTAGCAGGCATACCTGAAGGCGTCGGTGCCGCTGGCGCAGAAGTTCTCGACCCTGGAGACGGGAATGAAGGGCAGCTTGAGCGTCTTCGAGAGAGGTATGGCGCTCTTGCCGACGTTGATCTCCTCGAAGCAGGTGCTCAAAAAGGCCGCGCCGATGTCTTTCTTATCTATGCCGGCATCGGCGATCGCCTCGCCGAAGGCGTCCACCATCAGGTCTTCGGCGCTCTTGTCCCAGAGTTCGCCGAACTTCGTGCAGCCCATTCCAATGACCGCGACCTTGTTCTTGATTCCTTCTGCCATCGTTTGATCCTCTCTATGCCCCAACGTGCGGCACGGCTTTCCAGAAGTAGCCGCTGGTTCCACGTTCCCGATCCAGGTACTTGCGGCGGAAGCTCATGTTCATCGGCATATCGACCGAGAGATCTTCCATGTCGCAATCGGTGAAGTCCAGCCACATGCGACCGCCGCCCTCGAAATCGACTATCCCATAGATCGCAGGCGGACTGACACTGAAGGCCAGCATATCCGCCGTATATGTGAAGACCCGGGCTTGCCTGCCGGCGAAACAATAGGGCTCCATCTCGTCCACCGCGCCGCAGGCGGGATTTGCGCAGATGCGCTGGGGCGGGAACTGTGGCGCACCACAAGCCTTGCACCTCGATCCGTACAGCCCCAGCACGGTTTTGCGCTCGCGCCAGAGCGTGGAGAACGCGGTCGGGGGCTCGATCTCCGCCCGGATACCCTTCTCCATCGGAACCATGTCGCGAAACACGCAGTACTTCTGGTAATTGTCCAGTTGCGCCTTTGCCTCGATGTGTCCCTTGACACCCATCCTCCCCCTCGCCTTTTCGACTTGCTGCGTAACCTCGAAGATCAGCGCCTCTGCGCCCGAGCCGATGCTGACCATCAGGATCTTATCACCGGGCTTGGCGTCCTCGACGGCCGCTGCCAAAAGCAACAACGGATAGGCCGTTCCGCAATCGCCGACAGCTGCCATCAGGTTGTCCTGCACTGCTTCCGGCTTGAAGCCCATGCCTTTGGCCAGTTGCGCTGCCGCCCTGGAAACGGGGATCGGGATAACCAGTTTTGAAATGCTTTGTGGATCGATTTTTGTCTTTGCCAGAACTCCCGCCAGCGCCTCGGGGACGATCTTCATAAGACCGGCGTCGCGGATCCAGCGCTCTTCCCAGGTGCGATCAAATTTCTCGCCGGCGGCCCGCCTGTGATCCACGAAATCGTATGAAACCGAGTGCGCGGCCACAAATTCGGCGATGACGTTCAGACCGCCGATCAGCATGGCGGCGGCGCCATCGGCGAAGACGTGCTCGAGGCCGCTGCCCATCCTGGCCAGCCTGGTGTCCGCCGCGCAAACCAGCGCGCTTGAGACCGACCCGGACTTGACTGAGTCCATGGCCGAAAGCAGCGCCGTGCTGCCGGCAGACAACTTACCCGTTACATCGGCGGTTCTGATCTGTGACGGTAAATCCAAAGCGGCCGAAACAATGGTCGCGTTCTGCCGTTCCTGGTAAGGCAGGGACGTCGAGGCCAGGTAGAAGGCGGCGACTTGAGCAGGATCGCGGCCGCACAAGCAGTCCATGCCGGCCGCCACCGCCATGGTGATACTGTCTTCGTCGTAGTTGGCAACCGACTTCTCCCCTTTTGCTAGGCCGGCGTTAAACGGATTGTACCAGCCCATGGCCTCGAATATCAGCTTGCGAGGCAGGCGATAGCGCGGAATATATGCGCCGAACGAAGTGATTCCGACCATCGTCGATCTCCTTTTTCAACAGTTGCTCATCCGGCCGAAGCCTATACTTTCCTGAGCCAGAGTCAACCCGCAAGCCCGGCACGAATCTTGCTGTTTACGACTTCAGCGAAAAATAACTGTCTGGGAGCGCATTTTACAGCGTTTCCGGTCATGGCCGGTGTTGCGCGGGCTCACGCTGTTGCCATGAGCAACACGGAAAACCAGGAGGTTACTTCATGCACGAGATTGCCATCAAGAGCGCGGTCGAGTTCGCCGTCGAGAGCACCATGCGCATGACGGCCCCGCCGGGGGCACTGCGCCCGCGCCGCGAGTTGCGCCTGCGCCTGGCGCTGGGTGGTTTGCTCGGGCGGGCATTTCACTTACTCGGCATCCCCTTCCAGTGGACGCCGCTCTTCGCCATACCCTTCGCGCTATTGGGCGCCTGGCTGCACTTTAGCGGGTTGCTGTGGGCCGGGGTGCTGTGTTCTGTCGCCGTCTGGGCCCTGGACATCGCCGACGGCGTGGCCACAGGGCTGTGTGTCAATCATCTCCCGGCGGAAGCACGCCCGAGGCGCGCCATCGTCCTGCGCCGCTTCTTAGACACCTTTATCGCCGACCCGATCGCGCACCTGTCGCTCTACGCCGTCTTTTTGCTCCTGCTCCAGCGGGCATCGGTCGTGGCTGACTCGCTTCTGGTGCTTCTGGCCCTGGTGGAATCACTGAATGTGCTGCTCGGCGGGCTGTCCGAATGTGCCGGCCGGCGTGATGAATTCTTCTACGAGTTCGTGCTTGACGAGCAAGGCAAACGCAATTTCGCGCCCTTCTACTATGTGCGTGTCGTCGGCGGGCATTTGAGCGCCTACTATGTCTACTCGCTTTTTCCGTTGCTGGGTTACCTGACACCGATCGCACACTACGGCGCCGTCTACTTCTATGCGCTGCTCGCAGTGCGCGGCCTGGTGTTGACGGCGCGGCTGGTCGCGCTGGCCAGTCGCACGGGACTTGACCGGCGTCGAGAAATGGGTGACAAGGTAATACGATGACTCGACGCTCATTCAAGAAGCTGGAAGCCGAGGGTGTGGGCACATCTGATGACGGCCTCGACGTGCGCGCGCGCATACTCGATCGGACCATCTACCTGATGGGCAAGCAGGGCACCACGGACGTGACCGTTCGCGCCATCGCCCATGAGGCCGGTGTGAACGTCGCGGCCGTCAACTATTACTTCTCCTCCAAGGAGCGGATGATCTCGCTCATGGCCGAACGCTTTCGGACCGGATTCGAGGCCGTGATGGCGCTGCTTGCGGACGAGGACGTCGAACTGGAGCAGCGGCTGCGGCGCTGGGCGGCGAGCGTCGTGGGCTTTTTGGCCGAGTACCCCGGTATCCTGACGCTGATGGAGCGGCAACTTGTGGCGCAACCTCTGGACGCATTCGGAGAGACTCTTTGCTCCGCGATGCAGAGCGCCATCCAGCAGCTCGAGGCCGTTTTGCAAAAGTTCATCGGCGTAGAAGATGAGCAGCGCCTTGCGTTTAAACTCACCCTGTTCATTTCGACCCTGGCCGGTCCTTACCCCAGTAAATTCGATCAACGATCCAATGAACGAGGCTACCGGGCCCCCATCCAGCAGGCCGAGTTCCTCGATCTCCTGATCGAGCATCTGAAACAGTAACCTGCACCTACCTTAACCTGACTAAATACACAACTTGTTGTATTTCAGTCGTATTATCTGAAACACCAAGTTTCAAACTATTTGCTTGAATCACCATGTTTGACGTGCTATTCAGCAGCTTTGGTCTACAGTTTTCATTTGATCCCTCTCTTCGAAGGGAGCATGTCATGAGAATCCTGCTGGTCCGTGTGGCGGCCGATACCAAGTACCTGAGCGCGATGTACCAGGTGGTTCGGATGGAGCCCTTGTCGCTGGAGTACCTGGGCGCGGCGGTCAGGGCCGACCACGACGTCAAGGTGATCGACATGCGGCTCGAGGGCGGTTGGGACGGGCTGCGTAAAGTCATCGAGTCTTACAAGCCGGACATCGTCGGCACAGGCGGAGATTCCTGTGAGGCGAGTGCCTGTAAGAAGGTGGCTTCGCTTGCCAAGGAGATCGACCCGGCCATCCTGACAGTCGTCGGCGGTATCCACGCAACCACCTGCCCGGCTGACCTGTGCCACCCGCACATCGACCTGGTTTGCATCAATGAAGGCGTCTTCGCCTTCAAGCAGATCGTTGAGCAGTTCGAGAATGACAAGGACTTTAACAGTATCGATGGCATTGCCATTAACGACGGCAAGACCCAGACCAAGACCCCCGAGCGGCCGATAGCCGATTTGAACAGCCTGCCGTTCCCGGACCGGTCGCTTACTCAACAAGTCCGAGGCAAGTATGGCTTCAGTCTTTGGGGCAAGCACCTGGCACTCATGCGCTTCACCCAGGGCTGCGTGGGGCGCTGCGATTTCTGCCCTTCATGGGCTCAGACCGGAAGGCGCTATCTGCGCCGTACGGTCGAAAGTATGATCACAGAGATGAAGACCATCCAGGAGCCCTACATCTACTTCGTCTGCGAGGAGTCGTTGCTGGACACCGAGCTTGCGCTGTCGCTGGCCAAGGCCATCAGGCAGGAGGGAATCGGCAAGAGCTTCGGGATGCCTCTGCGAGCGGACACCATCGTGAAAAAGCCGCATGTCATCGAGGCCTGGACCGAAGCCGGGCTGGTGGACACCATCGTCGGCATCGAACAGGCCTCGGACGAACATCTGAACGACCGGGGCAAGACAACTAACGTCCACGACAACATCGAGGCCATGAAGATTCTCAAGGCAAACGGCGTGTCCTGCACAGGCTCCATGTTCTTCAGGCCCGACTTTTCCAAAGATCAGTTCGACCAGCTGGTGGATCACACCATCGCTCTCGAGATCGACTGCCCCCAGTACTTCATCCTGACGCCAATCCCTGGCACCATACTGTTCGACAAGTCGCGAGACGAATTTGTCGAACACAACTTCGACCTATGGGATTTCAATCACGCTGTGATCCCCACCAAACTCCCGCTGAAACAGTTCTACGAAGAATACATGAGCGCTTTCAGGACTCACCTCGAACCGTTCGTGGTAGAACTCTACAAGAAGAAGCTGGCCTTGCTCACCCAGGATGAGTTGGGCAGTGAGATGGACGGCTTGCTGGGTTTCAGGGAAGTCTTCGGGACGCTTCACGAGGATCACGAGGAATACTCCGGCCCCGCGGCCTGAGTCCGGGCGCAACGGGAGCAAAAATGACCATGCCGACCGTCAAGGAACTGTTCGCAAAAATGCCGCAGTCTTTCAACCAGGATGCGACCGCAGGTGTGGATGCGGTGATCCTGTTCGACATCACCGGCGCCGGCGGCGGCAAGTGGTTCGTCACCATCAAAGACGGTGCCTTGAGCATCGTCGAAGGGTCCGATCAGGCGCCCGATCTGACCATTTCCGCGTCTGCAAGCGACTATATAGGCATCGCCACCGGCGATCTCAACGAGCAACTGGCTTTTTTGACGGGCCGGATAAAGGCCAGGGGCAACACGAGGTTGGCCATGAAGTTGCCGAAGATTTTTCCACGCTGAACTACGGCGCCGAGTATTCGATCCGCCCGTCGCTTTCGTAGATGGTAATAAAGTAGTTGGCTGGCACGTACTTGTAGATCGAGACGCTCCCGGCCTTGTCGGGCCAGAAGATCTTCACTTCTTTCGCCAGGCATTCGTCACCCAGGCCGAAGTAGACTCTCAATCCGCCTTGCAGACCGAAGTGGCCATAGCCGCCCTGGACTTCCCTTTGCTGGCTGGCGCCGCCGGCGCTGACCACCACCCGAGCCCCTATGGACGATACGTTCGAAGCCCCGTCGCCGGCGCCGACCAAGCGAATCGCCATCCAGTTGGAGTCTTGTCCCACGTCGTTGCGGTACAAATGCACTTCGTTTCGGGTCCAGGGGCAATCAGGGTCGCTGCTGCAGCGCATTGTGCTCGATCCCACCGCGATATCCAGATCGCCGTCGCGATCGTAGTCGTCTACGGCCACTCCGTTGCCGTAGTAGTGGGCAGCGCCCGAGGCCTGCGAGACGTCCTCGAAAGTATGATCGCCAAGCTGCCGAAATAGAAAATCGTGATCGCCGGGGTAGTCCGAACATCCCAAGAAGATGTCAAGTGCGCCGTCCGCGTCGAAGTCGAGGAAAGCCGCGGTGATGTCTCCCTCGTTCCAGTCGGGCGAGGACCATTCGCGCTCGAGTCCCATGGCCGCGTTGCCGGGCCGGGAGAAATGCCAGCCCCCCTGCCCGTCCTGCTCGTTCAGCAACAACTGGGAAGGATCCGCAGACTGGCCGATGTGCCAGTGGCGGATTTCGGCGTTGAAAAGATCCATGTCGCCGTCTGCGTCGATGTCTCCGCAGACGGTCGTAAAGGTATTGCCGCCCAGGCGCCAGGGTTTGTTGTCGATAGAGCTGTTCCAGTAGTCGCTGGAACACTGGATTGCAGGCGTGCCTGGCGACGGGTCGCATTGCGGGTCGTTCGGAACCAGCTGGCAGTGGCAGCGGAAGAACTGGTTGTCGTCGTATTCGAGGATATTGTCGGCTGCGAATCCTACCCTGTAGGCGATGTTCTCGAATTGGCCGTCCCCGTCGTTTTGCCACAACATGTTCGGTTGCCGGCCGTAGGCGCTTGCTAAAATGTCGTCGTCGCCGTCCGAATCGACGTCGCAGACAGTCACGCCGTAGGTCGGCCGGTGGTTGACACCCAGGTCGAACCCGGCATCGTTGGTCTTCAGGCCGGCGGCCTCGGTCACGTCCGTGAACAAGCCGTCTCCGCCTCCCTGGTACAGCCGATCCTGCAGCGCGGTCAGGTAACCGTAGATGCGGTACCAGAAGCCGACGAACAGATCCACCCGCCCGTCGCGGTCGTAGTCGAGAAAGGCCGCCGAAGTGGTCGATAGACGTTCGTCCTGACCCGGTGTAGTGTCGCTGGCAGGGGCCAGCTCGAACGTGCCGTCGCCTTGTCCCAGCAGGATCTCCGACCTGTCGCCGGGGTCCGTCACCGATGTGTTGCCGTCTACGAAACTTCCGCTGAAGATATCCAGGTGGCCGTCGTTGTTGACGTCGGCAAAGACCGCGAAACTGGCAGAGCGCCCGCCAACACCGTCGCGGGTGGCCGTGTAGCCTGAGGCATCGGTGTGTTCCTCGAATACGCGCCCGCCCGCCGGGCCCGGCCGGTTGAGCAATACCCGCTTATAGCGCAGCGGCGGCTGCGCCGTAAGGTCGTCCCTGATGGTATTCTTGGTGCTGTGGACGAAGAGATCGTCGAACCCGTCCTCGTCGATGTCGGCCAAGGCGATCCGGTTGCCGCACACGTCTTCCCCCGATGCAGCCAGGTTGGCTTCCTCGGTCACGTCGGTAAAGTAAGGTCCGGCCCCCAGAGGCGGCGGCTGCTTATTGATCAGATCGGGGTAGCGGTGGATCGAGCAAGAGCGCGGATCACAGTTGTCATCCTTGGCCGGCAGGCATCCTGTCTGGTCACAACTCCCGGCGCACAACCCGCAGTCACAGCTCGGCAGGCAGGCGGATTTTTCTCCCTGGTAGACGGTCAGGATCCTGCAGCTCAACCCCAACGGGCAACTAATGAGGCTTCCATCTTCCTGGCACTCACCCACGGCAGGCGCAATGCCGCAGATGCCCATCACGCACATTCCCGCCTGTCCACCGGTAGCGGCGCACTCTGTGTCGGCCGCGCAGGCAGAGCCCGGCGGCGCATTGGCAGGGTCCGGCGGTGAGCATTTGGCCGCTTCCTCTGCTTGGCAACCGGCAAGACATGCCAGTCCAAACGCGGCGCTAACGATAAAGCGTATTTCGTATCTCATCCAGTTACCCTTTCGTCAGAAAGATCCTTTCAGATAGACGGTCACGACGCGTCTCAGTTCCTGGCCTCCGTACCGTAATCCATCCGCCGTGATCCCGCCGCCTTTTTCGTAGTAGTGGAAATACGGCGCCGAGAAGGAGACGGGCAACAGGAGTCTCACCCCCGTCTCCAAGAGAACCCCGCCTTCCATTTTCATGCGCCAGCCCAGTTTGCCCATCACCAACAGGTCGTTGCCCATCTTCAGATCCTGGAGCCCCTCGAGCAGCCCCCCGGGCTTTTCGACCGCCGGATCGATGAAGCTCGAACGCGTGAAGAAGAACAGGCTGCCCAGGAATCCCGCGGCCGCGCTGTAGCTCCCGCCGAGTTTGAGCAGGTTCTTGGGACTGTTTACAGACGACTTGCCGGTCTCGCGCTCGAACACCTCACGGTACGTCCAGCCGGCCTGCAGCGAGACGGACTTCGACAGGTCGAAGCGCACGTTGAACTCACTGCCGATGATGTAGATGTCGGGAGTTTCGCTTTCGAACCTGAAGCTGCTGAGGTCGAGGTCGGGCAGGCCCGTGGTCGGGTCGTCGAAGATCCTGGGCACCATGTTGATCTGATCGGTGTACAGGTTGTAGTAGAGATCGAGCGACACGGAGAGCCTGTCTTCCAGGAACTGACCCAGGTAGCCTATCTCCACCGAGAGAAGCTTCTCGCTGGCCAGGTTCCCGCCCCCGCCGACGCGGGTGAGAAACTCCAGGAACTTGTCGCGGTCGGATCCGGCGATCGGGCCGTCTGTCGGAAAGACGGCCATCGGGTGGGCCCCGGTCTCCAGGAAGGCCGGCTTGCGGAAAGAGCGCGCCACCCCCAACCTCAAGAATTGCCCCGCGGCAGGCCTGAAGACGGCCGCCAACCTGGGGCTCAGGAACACACCGGTCACGGTGTTGCTATCGAAGCGCAGACCGCCGGTGATCGTCATCCAGTCGACCAGGGCCAGCTCTCCGTGGACGAAGGCGCCGACCCTCATCTCAAAGTGCTCTATGCCCGGCTTGTGGTACCCCGAACTGGTCGGATCCGAGAAAGTACTCCCGTCGAGAAGATCGTCTGACATCATCAAGGAGAGGCGCCCGCCCCCGCCGACGATCAGCAGCAGCGGCTCCCACATTTCGGGCAGGGTCCACTGCACCTGTCCATCGAGGGTATGGCTGTCGAAGTAGATGGGCTTGAAAGTCGCAAGCCGCAAGCCCCCGTAGTCCAGCGGCGACCGCAGCGAGACGTCGGAGGCTATCTCGCTCCAGTAAAGCTGTCCCTTGATATTTTTCGTCTCGCAGGCCAGCCTGAGCACCCTGATGTCGAACACTCCGTCGATCGATCCCACCGAGGACGGAACAGGGCCCTGCCCCCGCGACAGGCCGGCATCGAGCAGCAGGCGCGAATTTTCCGACCAGCGGTATTCCAACACCGAGCGCGCCTTCCAGACACGCTTGCCCAACCGCCTGAAATCGTCGAACATGCCTGTATAGTCGTACCCGCCGCCGAGCGAGAGCCTGAAGTCGCCCAGGCGCGTGGCGACCTGCCCGCCGGCCGACAAGGTGCCGATCTCGCCCCCGAGAACCCGCGCCCAGCCCGCGGTCTTGTCCAGCGCCGAATGGGTGATGATGCTGATCACTCCGGCCATGGCATTGGCGCCATAGAGCGAAGAACCCGGCCCGCGGATCACCTCGATGCGTTCAATGTCCTCCAGGGAAATCGGCTGCACCTCCCATGGCGGCTGGCCCAGAAGCTCGATGTTGGCCTCCCGCCCGTCGACCAGGACCAGGTAGTGGTTGTTCTCGTTGGTCCAGAACATGCGCGAGGTTATGGTCGTTATATAAGGCGTGGTAATGACAACGTCCATGCCGGGAACCATGCGCAGCAGGTCGGGGATGCTGCCGGCGCCCGATGTTTCGATGTCCTTGCGGGTGATGACAGTGATGGCCGAGGGGCTCATGCCGATCTCCTGCCTGTGCTTGGCCGCCGACTCGACCACCTTCGAATCTTCAAGCAGAGCGAACTCGTCGCTCAGCTCGTCATCCAGGTCTTCGTCGCCCAGATCTGCATTGCCCGTGTTCTCGGCCTCCCCGGCGCTCGCGCCCTGCCCGCCCGCGAAGGCTGGGGAGACGAGACCGGTAAAGGCCAAGTAGGCAGCGCAGAAAATCAGGATCCGCAGATACTGAGTGTATGACACGCCCGATATGATCACGTCTGATATTCTATACCGATCAGGAGAGTATGGACAGCAAGATCCCCGCGGCCATGGCCGAGCCGATCACGCCGGCCAGGTTGGGGCCCATGGCGTGCATCAGCAGGTTGTTCTGCGCATCTTCCTTTTGGCCCATTTGCTGGGCGACCCGGGCGGCCATCGGAACGGCCGAGACGCCGGCCGCGCCGACCAGGGGATTTATCTTGTGCTTCGAAAACAGGTTCATGAGCTTGGCGAAGATAACTCCGGAGGCCGTGGCCAGCATGAAGGAAAAAGCTCCCAAAAAGACAATTTTTATGGTGCTTGCCTTTAGGAAGGTCTCGGCGGTTGCGCTGCAACCGACACAGATGCCCACCAGGATAGTGACTATGTCGACGAAGGCGGTCCTGGCCGTTTTGGCCAAGCGCTCGGTCACCCCGGACTCCTTGAGCAGGTTGCCGAAGAAGAAAAAGCCCGTCAGAATCGCCGATCCGGGAGCGATCAGAATGCAGATCATGAATGCGCCGATCGGAAAGATTATCTTCTCGCGTTTGGAAACCGGGCGCATCGGGCGCATGCGAATCAGGCGCTCCTTGCGCGTGGTCAAAAGCCTCATGATCGGCGGCTGGATGATCGGCACCAGGGCCATGTACGAATAGGCAGCCATGGCGATAGGCGCCAGCAGGTGCGGCGCAAGGATACATGATGTGAATATAGCCGTCGGGCCGTCCGCGCCCCCGATGATCCCGATGGCACCCGCCTCCTTGGGCACGAAACCCAGCGCTAGAGCGATGATATAGGTGATGAAAATACCGAACTGGGCCGCGGCGCCCAAAAGAAACAGCTTGGGCCTCGAGATCAAGAAAGAGAAATCCGTCAGGGCTCCGATGCCCATGAAGATCAGGGCCGGGTAAATCTCGCGGCTGACCCCGAAGAAGAGATAGTACATCACGCTGAAGTCGGTCGAACCTTCCGTGATCGCCTGGGTTACCGAGACGTAAGTCATCTCATGGCCGGCGACCATGATCACCGGCACGTTTCCCATTAGAATTCCGAAGCCTATGGGGATGAGCAACAACGGCTCGTAGCGCTTCTTGATGGCCAGGTAGATGAAGACGATCCCTAGAAAATCCATTAACACGTTGCCGAAGCTCAGGTTCGCGATCGCCGTGATCTTCAGGAAATCAGAAATCGTCTCCAATGCTCGTCTCCCATGAACCGTGGCCCGGCGTGAAGAAGCATAGCCACGGCTGGGCGCCAATTGCAACCGCCCTATACAAGCCGCCGCTGGACTGAGCGTAAGTTACTGGCAGGTCAGGTGTATACCCCAACTATTGAGCGTGCCGCTATCAAGGCCAACCCAGTCCTGGACGGTAAGAGTCCAGACGCCATTGCCCGGGCCACCCACGAAATCGGATAGCGCTCCCGGCCCGTCGACTGACAGGGTACTTTCATAGTTACCTATCACATCGTCTCCGCTGCTCCCGGTGCGGTTGTGTAGTGTCACCGTGGTGCCGCCTGGTGATTGCAGATCAATGGTCAAGTCACCTTTCCAGGTGTGTGTGATGTCCATGTCAACGTTGATATCCAGGATGGTGCAGGACGTTGCGACATTGATTGTGTCGGTCCTGATACCAGGATCCGGAATAGCGCAGGCGCAATTCGAAGACTGGTTCACGTAGAAAACCGCGTTACAACTGCTGGGCTCGCCGGTGCAGATGTACCCGTCCTCGACAACGCACTTCGAACTGCAGCCGTCGCCGTCGTTTCCGTTGTTGTCGTCGCACTCCTCGCCCTGGGCAGTATCGACCGCGCCGTCCGGACAGTTGGGGCACGGGCAATCGAACGGGCAATTTTCACAATTCTCGTGCGGCGCCTCGCAGCTCAAGTTGGGGCAAGCAGCCGCCGGCGAGACGGTCACATTCAGTTGATAGTTGCCGCAGGCGCCCCCGGCCCCGTCGACGTAGACATAGTAAAGACCGGCCGGCAAGGCAGTCTGGATGTGCGACACACCGCTGCCGGAATAGCAGTTGTCGTTGCAGACACGGGCCGCGCCCGGTGGAGTCGTGCCGTTCGGACCGGTTTCCATGATGAACAACACCGTGTCGAAATCGGAACCCACCGTCGAAATATCGATGCCCGAGTCGACCCTCAAAGCCAAGTAGAAGACCGCATCCGGACCCCCGGCTCCGCTATAGGTGCACAGGCTCTCATTCACTGGGATGGTACAGTCGGTGGCTGCCGAAGAGTCGCAGGCGGGACAATCGTTGCTCGTGCCCCCCAAAAAGACGCAATCACCCAGACCCGTGCAGCCGTTTATTCCCTGGACATTGGGGAAGCTGAAGTCGTCGGCCAAAGCGCAGGTGTTGCCGGTGAAGGTGCCGCCCATCGTGATGTTGCCCGACGCGGGGCCGTCGTCGAGATCGACCTGGGAGACGCTGACGTTCAGGTTGTAGGCTCCGCAGGTTCCGGCGGCGGAGTCGACCGAACCGTAATAGGTTCCTTCAGGTAGGCCGCAGAGCGCCATCGTCTCGGGACCGGCTTCCTCCGAACAGGCCTGATCGGCGCCTATCCCCGGCGGCGGACCGCCGCAGACATCGGCTGTCGGCACCTGGTCTGTCTCGGAGCCGCAGACCGTCGACGTTCTGAGGGTCGTGTCGTAACCAGCGCTTACCAGCGTCACCGTGTAGAAAGCCGAGGTCGGCTGGCTGTCATTAAGGGTGAACTGGAAGAACTCCTCGGGTGAACCGC
Organism: Myxococcota bacterium; assembly: GCA_035528415.1. GTDB lineage: Bacteria > Myxococcota > B64-G9 > B64-G9 > B64-G9 > DATKYQ01. Next base: position 26,829 of record DATKYQ010000038.1, read on the forward strand.
CCGCGGCCACGCTGCGACAGGCCGGGCCGCCCGGGTAGCAGTCGCCGGGGATGTTGTCCAGGTCGTCGCAGGTGTTGCCGTTGAAGTTGCCGCCTGAGCTTACGTCCGGCGCCGTGGCGCAGATGTCCTCGAGACACACCGATCCGTCACAAGTACAACGGTTCGACGAGCAACAGGTCTTCGATTGGATCAACCCGTTTGCATCGCAGACGAACTCGGCGTTGCAAAGGTACTCGAGGTCCGCCCGGCACTCGAGCGTGTTCGGGTTGCACTGGTTGCACTCCTGGCGCACGGCGTTGCAGGCGAAAGAACAGATGACCAGTTGGGTTGCATTGCAGGCCCCGTCGCAGGTGGCCTCCTGGGTGGCGTCCAGGCAGCGCGTGCCGGCCGGCACGCAGCCGTAGGCGCACAGGTCGTTGCCCTCGTCGCACGAATCATTGGTGCAGGGATTGCCGTCGGCGCAGGCCTGGGCGGCTCCCGGTTGGCAGATGCCTCCCAGGCAGTTGTCGCCCGCGCTGCAGAACTGCCCGTCGTCGCAGGCAGCTCCGTTCGGCCGGTCGATGTTCCGGCAGACGTTGTTGCCTTCGTCGCAGGAATCGGTTGTGCACGAATTGCCGTCGTCGCAGGTGAGAACCGTTCCCCCGGAACAACTTCCGGTGTTGCAGCTCTCGCCCACCATGCAGAAGTTCCCGTCGTCGCATGGCGCCCCGTTCATCGGCACGGCGTCGTGCGAGCAACTATCGGTCGCCTCGTTGCAGGTATCGAAGGTGCACTGTTGACCGTCGTCGCAGGCGTTCGGCGCGCCCCCGCCGCAGGCTCCGGCGCTGCAGGTCGAACCAAGGTTGCAGTATAAACCGTCGTCGCACGGAGTGCCGTTCGAAAGCTGTGCGTGATCGCAGGTCATGCCCGCCTCGTTGCACGAGTCGGCGGTGCAATCGTTACCGTCGTCGCAGGTATTCGGCACGCCTCCGCCACAGGCTCCGGCGTTGCAGATAGAGCCGATGTTGCAGTAGACACCGTCGTCGCACGGCGTCCCATTGGTGACGGGGCTGTGATCGCAAACATTGGTCGCCTCGTTGCAGCTGTCGCTGGTGCAGGGGTCCGCGTCGGCACAGTTGCGGGACGAAGACGGGTTACAAAATCCGGCGTTGCAACTGTCGCCGATGGTGCAGTAGTTGCCGTCGTCGCACGCCGCGCCGTTCATGCCCGCCGCGTCGTTGAGGCAGGCGTCGTTCGCCTCGTCGCACGAGTCGGCCGTGCACTGGTTGCCGTCGCTGCATGGGTAGGGCGTGCCTCCCTGGCAGGCGCCTCCCAGACATCTCTCTCCGATGGTGCAAAACTGCCCGTCGTTGCACAGAATGTCGTCGGCCGCCGCCGTGTCGTTGACGCAGGCATTGGCCGTTTCGTTGCAGGAATCGATCGTACACTGGTCGCCGTCGGAGCAGTTGCGGGCCGGTCCGGGCTGGCAGGCTCCGGCCAGGCATTGGTCGCCGTTCGAGCAGTACTGCCCGTCGTCGCAAACGCTGCCGTCCGCGATCGGCTGGTTGTCGCACACGTTTCCGGCCTCGTCACAGACGTCTGAGGTGCACTGGTTGCCGTCCGAACAGTTGCGCGGGCTTCCGCCGCCGCAGGAGCCGGCCGTGCACAGCTCGCCGACCGTGCAGAAGATTCCGTCGTTACAGCCCGTGCCGTTGGGCTTGTTGGCGTTGACGCAGGTATTGCTGTTGTCATCGCAGCTGTCCGCCGTGCAATCATTGCCGTCCGAGCAATTTCTGGCAGCTCCGCCTGCGCAACTGCCGGCCGTGCACACTTCTCCCAGCGTGCAATACTGCCCGTCGTCGCAGGCCGTGCCGTTGGCGACGTTGACGTTCAGGCAGGCATTGCCCACTTCGTCGCAGCTGTCGCTGGTGCACGGATTCGAGTCGGAGCAATTTCGCGCGCTTGGGCCTGAACAGGTCCCGGCGCTGCATTGATCGCCCAGCGTACAGTATTCTCCGTCGTCGCAAACGGTTCCATCGGCTACCGCCGGATGATCGCAAGCGTCGTTGCTTTCGTTACAGACATCGCTGGTGCAGGCGTTACCGTCGTCGCAATCGGTAAGGCTGCCTCCAGCGCAACTTCCCGCGCTGCAGAACTCCAAGACGGTGCAAAACGCGCCGTCGTCGCAGCCGGTTCCGTTGGGTACGTTTGTGTTTACGCAAACGTCGTTGTTCTCGTCGCAAGTGTCGCTCGTGCAATCATTGCCGTCTGAACAGTTCAGGGCGAATCCGCCGCCGCACGAACCGGCCGTGCAGGTCTCACCCACGTTGCAATACTGTCCGTCGTCGCAGGCATTACCATCCGCCACCGCCATGTTGACGCACTGATCGCTGACCTCGTTGCAGGAATCGGCGGTGCAGACGTTGGCGTCCGCGCAATTGCGCGCCGCACCGGAACAGATACCACTCAGGCAGACGTCCCCCGTCGTGCAGTACTGCCCGTCGTCACAGCCGGTGTTGTCCGCCACGTTCTGGTGTATGCAGATGCCGTTCGGGTCGTCGCATGAATCCAGTGTGCAGGCGTTCGAATCGTCGCATGGATTGGGCGCGCCCGAACAAGCGCCGCCCGAGCAGCTGTCCTGGATGGTGCAGAAATGACCGTCGTCGCAACCCGCGCCGTCCATTGCCGAGCTGTCGTTAACGCAGCTGTCGGCATTCTCGTCGCAGGAGTCGAGCGTGCAGCCGTTGCCGTCGTCGCAAGGGTTGATGGCGCCGGTACAAACGCCCTGCTGGCAGGCATCCGAAAGCGTGCAGAATTGCCCGTCGTCGCAGGCGCTGCCATCGGCCAGGTTGACGTGATCGCAGGTTCCGGTAGTGTCGTTGCATACGTCCTGGGTGCAGGGATTGCCGTCTGTGCAATCGCGGGCCGTGCCGTTTCCGCAGACGCCCGAGTTGCAGGTTTCTCCCAGCGTGCAGAACAGGCCGTCCGAGCAAACCGTGCCGTCCGGCACGTTGGCATTGACGCAGGCGTCGGCAACGTCGTCGCAGGCATCCGAGGTGCACTGGTCGCCGTCCGAGCAATCGCGGGCGCCCGAGCCGACGCAGGTCCCGGCCGCGCAAGTGTCAGACATGGTACAATACTGGCCGTCGTCACAGGGCGTCCCATCTACCACCGGCGGATTCTCGCAGGCGTCGGTTGTCTCGTTGCAAACGTCGATAGTGCAGGCGTTGTCGTCCGCGCAGTCACGCGGGGCGGCCCCGGCGCAAAGTCCGGCTGTGCAAACGTCGCCGGTGGTGCAGTAGGCTCCGTCGTCGCAGGCCGTACCATCCGCCAGGTCGGTGTTCAGGCAAGCGTCGCCGTCCTCGTCGCAGGTGTCCGTGGTGCACGGGTTGCCGTCCGAGCAGGCCCTGGCCGACCCGGACCCGCACACCCCTGCGCTGCAGGTGGAACCAATAGTGCAATACATGCCGTCGTCGCAGGCCATGCCGTCGGCGGCGGGAGTATGAGTACACTCGTCTCCCACCTCGTCGCAACTATCTCTGGTGCAGGGGTTGCCGTCCGAGCAATCCCTGAAGGTCTGCGGAACGCAACCGCCGGAGACACAAGCCTCCGTCTCTGAGCAGTAGTTGCCGTCGTCGCACTCGGTGCCATCCTCGGCCGGCGGGTGATCGCAGGCATTGTTCAACTCGTCGCACAGGTCCAGCGTGCAGACGTCCCCGTCCGAACAGTCAATCGCCGAGCCGCCGGCGCAGCTTCCGCCGTTGCATGTCTCAGCCTGGGTGCAGAAGAGACCATCATCGCAGGGCGAATCGTCTGCCATGGCCGTGTAGACGCACATGTCGGAGCTTTCGTCGCAGCTGTCTTCGGTGCACGAGTCTCCGTCCGAGCAGTTGCGAGGCTCGCCTCCGCTGCAGACTCCCTCGGTGCAAACCTCGCCCACTGTGCAGAACAGGCTATCATCGCAGAAGACGCCGTCCGCGACTCCATCGCAGGTGGCGTAGTCCGGGACACAACTCGTGTCGTTCTCGTTATGATAGGCCTCGTCGCAGACGCAGACCGGTTTGTTATCCATGATCACGCATTCACCGTGCTCCGAGCAGGTGATGTTGAGACAACGGCTGTCCTGGGGGGTCAGGCAGGCGCGATCGTCGCCGCATGACATCAAGGCGGCGATGCCGAAAAGCGCCAGGCACAAACCGAGAACGCCTCCCGTCGTTTCACGAAAAGATATCTTCATTTCTTGCTCCTTGAGAAAGTCCAGATCATGCATCAATAAGCGAATTAATTTAGCTTAGCATGTTTCCTCTTTGTTACTCAATAGTTGTATCGGCATCAGACCTGTGGTATTTCGGGGAGATGAAGCGTCTGGCGTCTATTCTTTGTGGCTTCATGTTTGTTCTAGGCTGCGGCCAACCTGGCTGTCCGGGTGGTGGAGGCAGCCGGATCCGAGCGCTGGTTGGGCGTCTGGCAAGCGATGATGCATCCGAGCGTGCTGAAGCCGTCTCGAAGCTGTGTGCCGAAAAAGAGGGAAGACAGGCGCTGGCTTCGGCGCTGGCGTCTGATGTCCCGCTCGACGTGATTGTGGCCGCGATCGGGTACAAAGGTTGTCTTAGCGACCTGGCAGTTGATGCCGCTATCCTGCGCTTACTTACCGTCTACAGGCTTTCCGATGAGGCCGCCTTCCGCGGACGGGTCAACGCCTGGTGGCGCACACTGCCGGTCATAAAGCGCGGCGCATTGCTGGGCATGGCGGCCAGGTTCGATCTGCGCACCAGGAAACAATACAGCCTGGGCGCAACGGCCCGGGTTCGTCTTCTACCCGCCTGGCCGGCCGATCTGCCCGGCGCCGGAGACATGTGGCTGCGAGCAAGTAAATTGACGGCAACCGTGAACGGTAAAGATTTGCACGAGCGACGCTGGCCGCTGGGCCGCCGCTTCGAGATGACAACTCCGCTGGATCTCGATCTGGCCACGCTTACCGGCCCGGCGACTACCGCCGCGGGACACTATGAAATCGAGTTGCGCTTCGCTTTTCAGGTCTTCGAGTCTGCGGCTAAATCCGCCGCCGGCGGCGCCCCGCTTTTCAGCGGCGAGATTTCCGCAGGCCCTGCGTCTTTCGAAGTGGCAGCCAGGCGTCCCGACGAGTTTATACAAGCCGTCGACGATCCCCGGCAGGATCCGTCTTCGAAAATCGAAATTAGCCTCAACGCCCTCGGACATGCCGTCGAAGTTTACCCGGCGATGCGTGATAAGCGAGAGCTGTCCGTTGATCGCGCACACCCGACTGCCGAAATTATCCTGGCATGCAAAAGCAAACTCACGATCGGCCTTGCCTACGCCGTCATGGCTATAAACAAAGATCAAAAACCGCACCAGATCGGCTGGCTGGCATCGAAAAGGCTCGATGGAAAACAAGTCCCGCGGGTGGCCGGCACTCTCGACCTGCGGCCCATCATGCCGGCGGACGGACGGCTGGTTGTGCAGCTGAAGCTTACGCCATCGGTCAACGTCGCCTACCGCGACCCGGAAATTGAAAGCTACTGGAATAAGTCTTTGGATCTTGGCGAAATTATTTTCTCGACGGAATGATGAGTTGTTCGACCCATGGGCATCCGTCTTAAACTCACGCTTCTCTTGACCGGCCTGCTCGTGCCTCTGCTGGGTGCGGGCGGGTTGCTCAACGTGGCCATCTTGGAAAACAATCTGATCGACGAGATGCGGGTTCGCGGGCTGGGCCTGCTGTCGGCGCTCTCCGTTCCCTGCTCCATCGCCTTGGCCAACCACGAGATAGAGCGCCTGGACGACTACCTGGCGCAGCTTTCGGGCAAGCGCTCGCAACATCCGGGAGAAAATGACTCCACACGTTACGATCCGCTGCGCGATCTCGCCTACCTTTGCGTGGTCAACGAGAACGGGCGTGTGCTGGCTCACACTCGCGAGACGGCTTACGGATCAGTGCGCCAAGACGATTTTACCAGGCGCGCCATCGGCTCGAGTGGGCCGTTGTTCGAGCGCATCGCGCATCCGGGAAGTGCAGAGAGACTGGCAATCTCGCTACCAATCGAATCAGGTTTACGCTGGGGCACATTGCTTGCCGAGTTCTCGCTCGAGCGCCTGCACGCGCGTACAAGCCACCTGCGCCGCCAGACCCTGGGCGTAACTTTGTTGCTGATCCTGCTGGCGCTGGGGGCGCTGTCTGTCGGGCTTTCCCGGCTCGTGGTTCGCCCCGTCAAGGCGCTCTCCCGGATGGCCGAGCGGCTGGGAGCGGGCGAATTGGATCAGCGGGTCCACGTCAAGAGCCGCGACGAGATGGGCACACTGGCCGGCGCATTCAACGCCACCGCCGCCGAGTTGGAAAGCTACACGCAAGACTTGCAAGAGAAAGTCCGAATGCGCTCGCGCGAGATCGTCGACAAGAACGAGCAACTCGAGCTTGCCAATCGCCGTCTGAACGAAGTCAACAAGCGGCTCGAGGAGGTGGCCACCACCGACGGTCTGACCGGGCTGGCCAATAAGACCCACTGGCTCGGCCGGATCGACTTCGAGTTGCTGCGTGCCAAGCGCGGCGGGCATCGCCTTTCCCTGTTGATGCTCGACGTCGATAATTTCAAGCACTACAACGACACCAACGGGCACCTGGCCGGAGACCGCCTGCTTTCCGGACTGGCGAAGATTCTTAAAGACAACCTGCGCGCCACCGACATCCCGGGTCGCTTTGGGGGCGAGGAGTTCGGGATTGCGCTGCTCGACACGGGTCTGAGAGCCGGCCTGCGGGTGGCCGAGAAGATCCGTCGCGCCGTGGAACGAGCTGATTTTCCCGACCAGGAAAAACAGCCCGGTGGCAACCTGACCGTCAGCATCGGAGTGGCAGAGTTTAAGCCCGATCAAGAGGACGCGAAAGCATTGCTAGAAAATGCCGACGGGGCTCTCTATCGCGCCAAGAACGCCGGTCGAAACAAGGTGGAGTCATGATCGGCGCAAGGCTCATGCCCACTATGCTGGCCTGCCTGCTCGTCTGCGGCATGCCGCGAGCCCATGCCGGGGACGCTGACGAGGCCCCTTCGGAAAAGCTCGTCTTCGGCATGACGCCGGTGATCGGCGTCGAGGCCACTCGCGAGCGCTTCTTTCCTCTTGCCAATCACCTGACATCCCTTCTGGGCATCAAGGTCAAGCTGGAGGTGGCCGAAAGCTACGGAGATCTGATCGACCAGGTAGCCAAGGGAGAGGTTGACTTGGTCAAGTTCTCCCCGCTGGCCTACGTAAGAGCCAAGGAACGCATTCCCGATCTCAGGCTAATCGCGGCCCATGTAGCCTACGGCTCGAAGACCTACTCGAGTTACCTGGTGACAATGCAAGACGGAACCTTCGGATCTCTGGCCGATCTGCACGGCGCGCGCATCTGTTTCGCCGATCCCGACAGCACATCGGGTTACCTCTACCCGGTCGCGTACCTGCTCGAGCACAAGATCGTTCCGGACACCACCTTTCGTTCCATCACCTTCGGCGGCAACCATCGTGCCTGCATCGCGGGCCTCATAGCGGGTCGCTTCGACGTAGCGGCCACCTTCTCGGGCGCCATCAGAGACGCCCGCCAGGCCGGCCTGCCGGTGGGAGATCTCTTCATCCTGGCCAAGACCGGACGCATCCCCTACGACGCCTACTGCCTCCGGGGCGGGCTGGATGAGAGCCTGGCCGTTAAGATCAAGTCAGTCCTGCTGAAAATAAACACCCTCTCCAGAACCGGCCGTAGGGTACTCGATCCCACTCTGGGTATAAACGGCTGGATCGAAGCCGATGATCACCTCTACGACGGCGTCAGGCAGGTGGATGCCCTGGTAACAAAATATCAGCGCAAGTAATCCTCATTTCAGATACTTCTTCATCTTGTACTTCTTGGCCAACCCGCTGCGCTCGCTGTCGGAAAGTGATTGCATGTACTTCTTCCAGCCCGGGCACCAATTCGCGTGCCAACGCCACAAGCGGCCAAGGAATGATTTGGGATTCTTGTCGTACCTGGCCCTGAAGCCGCACTTTTTACAACCAGGTTCAGCCATGTAACCCTCCTGGCATCATCCTATCCCCTGACGACTTTGGCGATCAACATGGCCCATAGAAAAAGCAGGGACGGAGGCTCCATCCATCCTAGTGTGTCCGAAAATCGGACACCCCTCGGGTTTTTCCAGGTATGACTTCGATTCTTGAATCCTTGTTTTCCGGATAGTTACAAAGATACGTCTGCTTGGCATTATTTGTGC
>DATKYQ010000039.1:0-108457 GCA_035528415.1 Myxococcota bacterium
GCAGATCGAGGTGGTCGGCGCCGCCCCGGTGCCGCCGGTCGAGAGCCTGTTCCTCGAAGCCTTCGATGACCGGATTGACCTGAGCTGGCAGAACCCGGGCGATCCGATCGTGTCGGGCGTGATGATCCGCCGCCTGCCGGCTACGCCGCCGGCGGCGCCGGACGAGGGCGAACAAGTCTACGACGGTATGAACGAAGAGACGACCGACAGCGGCCTGCAGGCCGATATCACTTACTGCTACGCCGCCTTCGCCCACGACTCCGCCGGACGCTACGCCGAGCCGGCCACGGGCTGTCAGACCACCGGCGTGAACACGGCGCCCCCGATTCCGCAACTGCTCTCGCCGGCCGACGGATCGCTCGTGGACGCCGCACCCGCGCTGGAGGCATCCATCGTAACCGACCCGCAGGGCAACGCGGTCAGCTACAGCTTTCAACTGCTCGGCGAGCAGGGAGACGAAGTACTCGACTCAGGCGACGGCACGCCATCGGAGTTTTCGGTAAGCTGGAGCCCAACTGTAGAACTTACGCCCGGAGCCGTCTACCGCTGGCAGGTAGAGGCCAAAGACAGCCGGGGCGCCGCCAGCGGTTACTCGCAACCCTGGACATTCGCCATGGCCAAGCAAGCAGACTCGGGCTGCGCCTGCGGCAGCACCGCCGGCAAGTCGGGCTGGCTGCCACTTATCCTGTTGGGCCTAATACTCAGCCTGCGCCGGCGGCGGCCGGGATGCGTAACCGGGCAAGAGCCCTAACTTTAGAACAATAGACCAGAGGGAGGAAATCAATGAAGAGATCGTTGCTCTTGCTGATTGTCGGAGTGCTGGTGCTTTCGGGCTGTGCGGGGACATTCAAAACGATGAAGGAGCCGGCGTCGGAAATCGCGGCGCCGCTTGTCGACCGGGAGCTCTTTTTCGGAGACCCCCAGATTTCTAACTCACAGCTTTCGCCGGACGGAAAACATCTTTCCTTCATCAAGCCATACAAGAACGTACGCAACATCTGGGTGAAGAACATCAACGATTCGTTCGATGCGGCCAGGCCAATCACCGCCGACAAGCGCCCGGTGCCCGGCTACTTCTGGAGCCGGGATTCGAAGTACCTCCTGTACGTGCAGGACAAGGGCGGTAACGAGAACTTCCACGTCTACGCGGTAGACCCGACTTCCAAGCCGGATCCCGCCACCGGCGTACCGCCCGCCCGGGATCTGACCCCGATCGAGGGGATCAGGGCGATGATCTACTCGGTGCCCAAGAACAAGCCGGACGAGATCATCATCGGGCTCAACGAACGCGACGCCTCCTACCACGACGTCTACCGGGTGGAGATCGCGACCGGCAAGCGGGAACTACTCATCAAGAACACCCAGAAAGTGGCAGGCTACCTCTACGATCCAAACGGCGAAGTGCGGCTGGCCATCCGCCAGAAGGACGACGCCGGCTTCGAGCTCCTGCGGGTGGACGGCGGCGATCTCAAGCGGATCTACGAGTGCAGTTGGCAAGAAAGCTGCTTTCCGATCCGACTGCACAAGGACGGCAAGCGCTGTTATCTAGTCAGCAACAAGGGCCCCGAGGCCGACCTGACCAATCTGATGCTGATCGATATCCAGACGGGCAGTACCGAACTGCTGGAGTCCGACCCCGAGAAACGAGTGGATTTCGGCGGGGCGGAATTCTCCGAGGCGACCGACGAGCTGATGGCCACCTACTATATCGGCGACCGCCTGCGCATCTACCCGAAGAACGACGCTGTCAAGCGCGACCTGGAACTTTTCAAAAAAGAGCTCCCCGAGGGAGAATTGGGAATCGGCTCAATGACCCGCGACATGCGCTTTTTCCTGGTCTCGGTATCCCGGGACGTGGATCCGGGCTCGGTCTACCTCTACGACCGTGAGAAAGGCAAACTGAAGCTCCAGTACAGGTCGCGGCCTGAGCTGCCGTCTGCGCACCTGGCCCACATGAAACCGGTACGCTACCAGGCCCGCGACGGCTTGTCGGTTCCCGCTTACCTGACCCTGCCGCGGGGCGTCGAGCCGAAGAAGTTGCCCACTGTCATCCTGCCCCACGGGGGGCCCACCACCCGTGACTACTGGGGCTACGACCCCTACGCCCAGTTCCTGGCCAACCGGGGCTACGCAGTCCTGCAGCCCAACTACCGCGGCTCGACCGGCTACGGAGAAAAGTTTCTCAACGCGGGCAACCGCACCTGGGGCACCGGCGCCAGCCAGCACGACGCAACCGACGGTGTCAAGTGGCTGATCGCCCAGGGAACCTCCGACCCGGATCGGATCTGCATCTTTGGCGGTTCCTGGGGCGGATACATGACGCTGGCGGGTGTGACTTTCACGCCCGATCTCTATAAATGCGGCGTGCCCTACGTGGCGCCATCAAACCTGGTCACGCTGTTGGAGTCCATCCCCGCCTACTGGCGGCCCTTCGCCAAGAGCCTGTTCATGCGCTTGGGCGATCCGGAGGTCGAGGCCGACCGCAAGGACTTGGAGTCACGCTCACCGTTCTTCTTTTCCGATCGCATCAAGGTGCCGCTCTTGGTGATCCAGGGAGCCAATGATCCCCGGGTGAAAAAGGCCGAGGCCGACAGCATCGTGGTGGCTGTCCGGAACAAGGGCAAGCCGGTTGAGTACCTGGTGGCCCCGGACGAGGGCCACGGTTTCCGCGCGCCCGAAAACCGCCTGGCGGTGGCGGTGGCCATGGAGAAGTTCTTGGCCAAGCAAATCGGGGGCCGCCTACAGGATGAAGTCAGTCCAGAGATTGCCGAGCGTCTGGCGAAGATCACGGTGGATCCGGCCGGCGTCAAGATGCCGGACAAGTTCGAAAAGGCCCTTCTGGCCCGGGCGGAGATCGCACCACTTCCCGTCATCGACGGAAGTGCCATCCAGCCCGCCACCTTCACCTACAAGATGCAGATGGACATGGGATCCCGCAAGATGGATATCGACCTGACCCGGGTGATCGAGCGCAGCGGCGAGAAAAAAGATAAGCTTGTGCGCATCACCAGCACCATGAAGCTGCCGATGGGCGAGCAGGTGGACGTCTTCGATCTCGACGCCAAGACGCTCAGGCCAATCGAGCGCCGGATCAAGGGCATGGCCACCGTCAAGCTAAACTACAGTGCAGACTCCATCACCGGAGAGATGGCCGGCGGCGGGCGCAAGATGCCCATCGACGCCAAGCTGAAGGCACCCGTGCTCGGCGACGGCGCCGGGCTGGAACTGGCCGTCGCTGGGCTTCCCCTGAACGCCGGATACAGCACTACCCTGCGCACCTTCGAATCGATGACCCAGAAGGTGCGAGTCATGAAGCTCTCGGTAACCGGTCAGGAACTCACCCAGGCAGCCGCTGGAAAATTCAAGACATGGGTGCTCGAGCTAAGACCCTTGGACGGCGAGGTCGGCGGCGGTGGAACTCTCCGTGTACAGCGCAAGGCACCCCACCACCTGGTGCGCAGCCAGTACCAGCTTCCGGCCATGATGGGAGGAGGAACCGTTTCCTCCGAGTTGGTCTCCGAGGGCAAGGCCGGCGGAAGCTGAGATTCTCCGGCGCGCCGGATCCCCAAAAAGCTCCGACTGTAAAAAAACGTGAGATAGGCTCAACCCGGCAGGGGCAGCGCCAGACCGGCGTCGAACGGAAATGGAATGTTCTAACAAAATTTAATGCGGTTAGCGCTGAGGTAACTTGTTTTCCGGATCGGCTGGCACGTCGGCTTGGCAGGCGATCTGGAAGGAGAGCCTTCCGCCATGCAGCGGGCTCACACGGAAGAACGCTTCGGGCGGCACCTGGTGTTCGGGCGGCGCCGAGGCCACCGAGACTCACTGCATGCAGAGCATCAGGGCGTCGTTTTCGGCCTGGCAGCCTGTGGGATAGGGGGCGTTGTTGGCGTCGCAGGCAAACGCCGCCGAGGCGCCGGCGCAGGTCTGCATGGCCGTGAACTCGGTCGGGCAGGAGGTCGCGGCCGCGTCGCAGCCCGACAGGCAGTCAGCCAGGTCGCTGGGGCCGTTGCTGCAGGCCGCGGCCAAGACCGCCGGGCAGCCGTCCACGCAGAACTCGCTGACGCCCTGCAGGCAGGCGTTGAGCAGGGTGTTCTCGGTGACGCAGCCGGCCGGAGCAGGGGAGTCGTAGGCGTCGCAGGAGAAGGTCGCGTCCGTGCCGGCGCATCCCGCCAGCGCGTTGAACTGGGACGGGCAGGTGGTCTGGGCCGTGTTGCAGCCGGTCAGGCAGTCCGCCTGGTCGGCCGGGCCGTTGCTGCAGCCCGCGGCGACCACCGCCGGGCAGTTCGCCTCGCAGAAGTCCCCGCCGTCGCCGCTGCTGCAGCCGGGAAATACCAGGATGGCCGTGAACAGCACCGACAGGGCGATTGTGGCCAGGGTGACAATCTTCGATCTCATGGGAATCCTCCTTGAAGCGAGTTGGATCTCGGTCAGGCCCCGATGCTAACCGCGATTCGGATCGACTGTCAAGGCACCAAGCCGAGGTGCCACCAAGCCGAGGTGCCACCAAGCCGAGGTGCCACCCGATTCGCCTAAAGAACGGAAATGGAATGTTCTCACAAAATTTCACGCGGTTAGCGCTTTCGTATTTCCATTACCTGAAGAGAGGTTGGGGTGTTAGGATGGTCGCATGAGCAAGGAGACTTCACTGAGACCCGTCTTGGTCATGGCGGCCGCCGCCCATGGCGGGGGCAGCTGCGGGCCCTCCGAGATCGAGGCGGGCCGGGCAGTGATGTTCGTCGGCCTGCCGGTTTTACTGATCACCCTCGGCTTCATGCTTCTGTTCTTGTGGCTGTGGCGCAAGGTGAAACCGGAACTCTCCAGGGAATGGAAGCCGGCCGGCTTCGCCCTGGGAGCGATGGCGCTTATGTGTGTGCTCTCGTTGGCAGGCGTCCCGTCGGACGGGAGCGGGCGGGGTCTGTCCTTCGGTGTGTCCGGGATCATGGAGTGGGTGCCCTTCGCTATGATGGCCGCGGGAACGACCTACCTGCTGTTTGTGCTTGTTGTCTGGCGCATCTGGTTGGTGTTTTGGCCGAAGACGGCCTTCGGCTGGGCGTTTCTGCCGCCATTGGTTTTACTCTGGTGGCCGGCGCCGCTGATGGGCTTCGGACTGACCGAGGGCTGGATGGACTTCTGGACGGCGGCCTGGGTGTTTCCCGGTTACTGTGGCATAGTGACCGGCCCGGTGTTCCTGATCCTGCTAATCGAGATCCTGGTTCGTATCCGGCTCGCAAGACGTACAACCTAGGGGGTTCGGGCGATAAACCACGACGGGGTGGCCTCCGTCCACGTATTTTTTGTGGTTGTGGGATTTCTTTATTCGAGCCCGGCGAATGATTCCATGGAAACCGCGATATCTTTGCAAGACGAGCACAATTTTCCGTCTCCGCTGACCAGGGGAATTTCGAGTTGCACGGCCACGGCGACGAATTGGGCATCGTAGGCTGAGATGCCGTACTGCATGGCGGTTTGCAGAACCGTCTCGCCTCCCGGTTCCTGCTCGCAGCGCCCAAGCAGCCCAACAGCCGCCCTCCAGGCCTGAATCGCCTGGTTCGCGGACAAGACGCCTGCCCGCGCCGAGGTGGCCAGCACGTTCAGAAACTCACTTCGCCAAAGAGGAGGAAGACGCCAATCGGGATCCTTCTGCCAGACAAGCCTGGCCGCCCCGGTGCGTTCGCCGTCTATGAGCAGGTAGGCGACCAGGTTGGTATCGGCGACAATCATGGGCGGCCGGTTTGCCTGGCATTATCCAGGATGTCCTGGGTCAGCGGCCTGCCGCCGCGAATTCGCAGCCCGTCGAGTTCCGCAAGCGTCGGAGGGCCGGCTCGATCGGCCAGCGCCTCTTGCAGCAAGAGAATGACCTCGCTGCTGAGGCTGCGCCTGTTCTCCGCGGCCCGCTTCTTGAGCCGGGCATGAATATCGTCAGGCAACATCTTGATCAGCAATCCCGGCATGAGACCTCCGGTTGTGATACCATTTCGATATAATATCAATATCAAGCGGGTGCTCAGATGTCAATCGGAAAATGGTATTTCGCCGATATTTCGCGTGCCTGTGGGGATCTTAGAAGACGTACCCTACCCCGGCAAACAGCGCGAAATTGTATGTTTCGATGGCGTGGACCTTGGCGCCGGTGACGGTTGCGCCGCTGGTCGTGACATCCACTCGATCATCGAATTTTTCGGATTGGCTGAGGTTGAAGCCTACTCTCAGACTTATCGGAATTATCAGTTTCCAAATCTTGATGCTGACTCCCAACTCGGTGTCCAAGAACGTCCCGCTGGTTTTGTCGGCCTGGTAGAGCGGCTTCAATAATGCATCGGCTTGCTGTTTCTGTGCGGCCGTCAACTTTGTGCGATAGTCGATGTCCACGTTGGCGTCTACGCCTATTACGAACTCGGGCCCCAGCCCCAGACTCAGCTCGACGTTGCCCAGCGGCAGGATGCCCTTGACGATCAGCGGGATCCTGATCTGCTTGAAACGGGTGTAGTAATCATACTCGAAGCCGCTGATGGTCTCGTTGTATTTGAGCGAGTTGGCCTCGAACAAAAAGTCCACCTCGAATCCCAAGTATCCAAACAGGGCGACCTCGACAAAAGCCCCGCCTCCGCCTCCTACGAAAAACTGGCTGTCGCCCCAGATCGGCGCCGAGCCGGGCAGCTTGTCATCGGGATCACTCCACAGGTTGCCCGTAAGTGCGCCCTTGACCCCCGCCCTCAAATCCCAGGAGAATCCCGCCCGGGCGGTACAGGACATCAGCAGCACAACGGCCATGAATGCCAAGCGTCTCATCTTGGCCTCCTCTTTATCATGCCCAAGACCAACAGCAGCACGAGCCCGGCCAGGCTTCCCTCGCGCCGCGCGGCGCAGCCGCAACTCGAACCCTCGACCCGGGAAGTGCCGTCGGTCGCTTGCCCTCCATCGTCGCCGGTCGTGCTCCCGTCATCGGTGATCACTCCGCCGTCGTCGGCGACCACTCCGCCGTCATCGGTGATCACCCCGCCGTCAGCGTCCGGCCCTCCGTCCCCACCGTCCGGCTGCGGCCCGGAGACGAACAGGTCGGCCAGCCTTCGCCGCTGGGCCAGCCAGACCTCCCCGTCCTCTTCCCATGGAACCGCCTGGCCGTCCGAAAGCCCGCCCTGGTCGAGCGCCCGGGGCACCAGGATGCCCAGCACCTCGTCCACCAGGGCCTGCTCACCGCCGGCGGCGGCCAGCGCCAGGTACTCGACATCTTGTATGCCGCGGCGCCAGTTCTTCAGGCGAATGCTGGGCAGCGGCACGTCCAGGCCGCGATCTTCGGCGGGATACACGAAATCGCGGCCGGGGTAGATCAGCAGGCCGTCGCCGTTCATCTCATCGCCCCAACTGTTGCTGAAGTTGATCGGCTCATTGTAGACATCGATCTGCCCTCGCCCACCCTGCGCGTCGTTGTAGTAGGTCGACTCCCAGTAGAACCAGCGCGGGATGCCGTACTTGTACTGAATCCAGGGATTGACCCGGGTGGAGACGGCCACGTCGTCAATTGTGAAGCTGCCGGTGTGGGGACGTGTTCCGTTGTAAATCCAGACGCGCTTGCCCTGAGCTGTGGCTTGCTGGGCCTCCTGGATCGAGTAGCCGCCTGCGCCTGCACAGTAGATGTCAATATCCAGTCCCGCGGCCGGGCCATGGGTTACGAAGGCCGGCACCGGCTCGGCCTCGGCGGCGATCGCGTTGATTGCGTCGAAATCTCCCGAGTCAGGTTCGTCCATGACGTACAAAAAATACTCGACACCCGGCCCGTGGATGTCGAACCAACTCTTCCAGGTGCTTGCCTCGGCCACCGTCAGGCTTCCGCCGTAGGTATGAATCGAGTACATGTCCTGGCCGACCCCGACGCCGGGACCGGCGTAGCCCGCGCCGGCGGAAAAGGAAGTTCCCTCGATGCGCCCCTGAAGGTAGGAGTCGGGCGCGTCCTTTTCGCCGATGAACATTGTGAGGCGGTGTCGCCGGCCGAGTTTCCAGTGGCGCATGCGCATGGTCTCGGCCGCGGCGAACTCGTCTCCCCAGGGATCGTCGCTGTAGCGGGAGTACATCAGGTCGCGGTCGCCGTCCCCGCCCGAGAAAAACAGCATGGTCTTCGTGGTCGGTGTATCGGGTAGGGTCGCATTCAGCACCTGAAGCTCGACCGGGATCCGGCAGGCTGACATAGCGCAGGCCACGCCGTTCACCGTGACCATCAACGTGCCGCCGTGGATCCCCGGCGGGGTTCCGGGCGGGACGAAGACGTCGATCCAGACGCCCTGGTTGCGCCCGGCCGGAACGCTCAGCGACTTGTCCTCGAGGGGAATCAGCGCATCCGGAATCCAGCCGCTCATACCGGCCGGCTCCGCCGCGCTGCCCGGCTGCCAGGCGAGATCGTGCGAGCGGGTAACAACCTCGAGGTAGTGCTCTTCGAACAACTCGATCCGCCTGCCGACGTACCAGGAGTCCCACTCGCCGCTGAGACCTGAATTGGCGATCGGTCCGATCGCATCCAGGCTGACCCGCACGTTTGCGGTCGCGACCACCCCTCCCTCGAGGATGAGTTGGAAAGCGACGATCTCGTTGCGGGCGGCGAAGAGCGAGATGCGCGGGGGCGCCGCGGCGAATATCCCGTTGCCGCTTTCGAGCGGATGATCGAGATCGCTAGCCTTGACTTTGGTGCCGTCGTCGAGCGCCCAAACGGCGGCCAGTTCGGCCCTGGCCGCCGGCGTAACAAGAAGAGCCAGCATTGCAATCGTCAAGCACAACCTTGTACCGGGTTTCACCGAGCCCTCCCCTCATTTTTTTCTGCGTGAAAACAAAGTCAATAACAGCAACATCAGAAAGACACATCCCGGGCGGTCGCCGCTTCCGGTACCGCAAGCGCAGCCCGAAGAGGGTTTCGTCCCGCATACTTCGCCTTCGTCGATCTCGCCGTCGCAGTTGTCATCCTGTTCGTTGCAGGTTTCCTGCGTCCCGGGATTGACTGCTGCTACGGCGTCGTTGCAGTCCGTCCCGCCGCAGGCGGCGTCGCTATAGCCGTCATGATCCGCATCTCGGCATCCTCTTGAGATACAGTGGTAGTCACCGGCTTCAGCGGCGCAGTCTTCGCCGGCGGCGCAAGAATCGCCGCAGGCCCCGCAATCTTGACTGTTTCCCAGCGCTGTTTCACAGCCGTCCGCAGGGCTTGCGTTGCAGTCGCCGTAGTAATCGGCGCAATACTTGATTTGGCAGGCATCGGCCACGCATTCTCCCACGGAGTGGGCGAACTTGTATGCACAGGAATCGCCGCAGGCGCTGCAGTCGTCGTCCGTCCCAAGCTCGACCTCGCAACCATTCGCAAGCTGTAGATCGCAATCGGCATAGCCGCCCGCACAAGCCCCAATACTGCAGACGCCCGTCAGGCAGATCCCTGCGGCGTGAGTGAAGTCGTCGGTGCAATCGTCCACGCAGCCCGAACAGTGCGTGTCGCCACCCAGTATCGTCTCGCAGCCGTTGCCGGTTGCCCCGTCGCAATCGGCGTAGTTGCCAAGGCAAACGCCCATTACGCAGGCGCCCGACTGGCAACTTCCAGCCGCGTGGGCGAAGTCGTCCGTGCAATCGTCCGTGCAGCCCGTACAGCGCGTGTCGCTCCCCAGAGCCGTCTCACAACCGTTTTCGGATGTCCCGTCGCAGTCGGCCCAGCCGCCGTCGCAACTGATTATCCCGCAGTCACCTGAGACGCACGAATGCTGGTCGACGTGAGGCAGATCGCAGTCGGCTGGACTCTGGCAGCCGGTCACCATCAGCGGGATCTCCTTGGTGATACAGTGCACCGATCCGCCGGAGGTAATTGAAGCGTCGGAATCGACCAGCACGACCGAATAGCCCGGCAGGGCCGCCTGGTAAACCTGGCGCGCCTGCTGGTTGTCGGCGCCCGAGTAGCTGGGAATGATGGCGGTCTGGTTGACGATCAGCGAGTTTGTGTAGGTGTACCAGGTGCCAAAACTGTACCAGCCCGAGATCCGGTAGACCTGGTACTTCTGTCCCGCTGCGCACTGCAGCGCCGCGAAAAACGCGGCCGCGTCGTCCAGCGGGGTGACGAAAGGCTGGTCGCTGGTCTCGGCCACCAATACCTTGCAGGGCGCCAGAAGCTTTGCGAACATGTCGATGTGCCCGGTGCCGTCCGCGGGATCACCCCAGCTGTCTTTGGCGTAGTCCAGGGCATAGATGTTCACGACGCCGTAGTAGTTTTTCAGAAGCTGGTCGACCTGGGCCTGGGTCTGTCCGCTGTTCCAGTCGTAGATGCGCTTGGTCATGAACAGGTTGCCCTGCCCGTCCGTCATCAGGTTGCCGCCGTCGAGGATCAGCGACGTCGAGTAGCAGCTTGCTCCGGCGAAAGAGGCCACCTCGCACGGAATGGCGTCATCGTCCGGCCGCGTAGCGTAGTGCCGATAGGTCGTGTCGATGATGCCCAGCGCTCCGCTGACTTCGTCGATCCCGTACGGGCCGTAGTCCCTGGCCCAAACGGAATCGAAGGCGACGTTCAGGCGCGCATACTGTCCCTGCGGCACTCCCGAGATGCTCGACGGCCCGCCGACCATCCAGACCTCGGCCCCGGCGTCTGCCGTAGCGACAGAGATCTCCTGCAGCATGCCGGTGTAAGTTGTCCAGGTCATGACCACGGCCTGGGCGGGCTCGTACTCGGCCGGCAGGCGCAGGCCGGATGCCGGGGGCGTGCGATCCAACACCACCGGCGCAGAAGCCTGTCTTTGGATTTCAAGCTCTTCAGCCGTGGCCCAGTTTGGAAGGCTTGTGGAAACACGCTCGCCCGTAGACAGCCGCGCAAAAGAGTCTCGCGCCCGATCCCCTCCGTCACCGCACGAACATGTGAGACCAGCTGAAACGAGCAAGGCAAGCGGAATTGTAAACTTGTTCATGAAAGGCACGCTCCTGAATGATTTCGGACCGTCCAGCCCGGCATATTTTATTCCGGCCGGGAGAAAAAGTCACATTGTTGCCTGCTTACCGATCAGTAAGAGCCTCGAGCGCATGCGGCTTATATGGGTCGAGGGCCAGTATAATCGCCCACAGCCTGGACAGCGGGCGATCCGCGATTGTGTGTCTCTGACGTGAAGCGGCAGGCGATCGCCGATCATTCCGGGATCGGCGGCTTCGAGCAGACGGTTGCAGCGGATGCAGCGGCTGAAGGCCGCGGCCAGGGGGTCGATCTGAAATTGACTGACCACCTGGAGGATCTGTTCGGCCGGGAAATTGCTTTTTATAAAAAGCGACGGCCCCAGTCGCCGGCGGCGAAGCAGGCGGGTATCGCGGGTGAGCAGGACGCGCCGCTCGGCCAGGGCCTGCTCGATGATGTCTTCCCGGTTTCCCTCGCGGACGTAGGCGCAGTCGAGGCCCATGATGCGCAGCCACTTTCCAAGGCGGCCAAGCATGCGATCGGCGAGAAAAGAGCGTGAATTTATATTCATACCTCAAAGGGAAAACTACCAAAGCAAAAGGCGAGTTGACAAGGCGCGTTTTTCAGGGACTTAATGGGCGGTTTTGGACTCCTAACCTGGAGGAAACATGAACTATCGCAAGTTGATTACAATGGTATCTGTCCTGGTCTTTTCGGCACCGGCACTTGCCCAGCAACTGAACGAGATCCGCACCGATCAAGACAGCAGCGACAACGACGAGTACTTCGAGATCGCCGGAACGCCGGGTCTGAGCCTTGACGGCCTGACTCTGATCGTCATCGGTGACGGCACGGGCGGCAGCGGTGTGATCGAGGCAGTGGTCGATCTCACCGGGCAGGTCATTCCGCAAGACGGCTTCTTTTTAGTCGGCGAGAGCACGATGACAATCGCCGTTGCGGATTTTACAACCAGCCTCAACTTCGAAAACAGCGACAACGTCACCTTTGTTCTCGTATCCGGCTTTACAGGAGCAAACGGTGACGACCTGGATATCGACGACGATTGCTATCTGGATGTCACGCCTTTTGCCGAAGTTATCGACGCCGTCTCGATCGTCGAGACGCCGCTCGGCCAGGGCGGCGAATGCTACTATGCCACCGCGACCGTCGGCCCGGATGGTTCATTCGTGCCCGGCCATGTCCTGCGCTGCCCCGATGGAGTCGGCGTGTGGAGCGTCGGAGACTTCGATCTCGCGGCCGGCACCGACACACCGGGAGACTCCAATGCGGACATCGACCTCGACGGCGACGGGCTGACCTGCGCCCAGGACAACTGTCCCTCGGTCGACAACCCAGGGCAGGAAAACACGGGCGAGACCGACGCCGGCAATACCGCCGACGGCATCGGGGACGCCTGCGACAACTGCCCGACCATCGAAAACAACCACCAGTGGGACTGGGACGCCGACGGCTACGGGGACAGTTTTCAAGGCGCCTGCGACAACTGCGACGGCCTCTACAACCCCGACCAGGCGGACACCGACGATGACGGCCTGGGCGACGCCTGCGACGACGACGACGATGAAGACGGCGTACCAGACGCCACCGACAACTGCCCGCTTACGGCCAACGCGGGTCAGGAAGACACAGACGTAGACGGTAACGGTGACGCCTGCGACCTTTGCCCGGGATTTGACGACGCCGTAGATGCCGACGCGGACGGAGTCCCCGACGGCTGCGACGCCTGTCCCGGCTTCGATGACAAACTCGACGCCGACGGCGACCTGATACCCGACGACTGCGACACATGTCCCAACGACGCCGACAACGACGCAGACAGCGATGGAGTATGCGGCGACGTCGACAACTGCCCGGCCGTGGCCAACTCGAGTCAAGAAGACGCAGACGGTGACGGCGCCGGCGATGCTTGCGACATCTGCGCTGGATTCGATGACACACAGGATGCGGACGCCGACGGCGTCCCCGACGGCTGCGATGTCTGTCCCGGTTTTGATGACACGGTAGACGCCGACTCCGACGGTGCCCCCGACGGCTGCGACATCTGTACAGGGCACGACGATGCAGTTGATGCAGATGCAGACGGCGTCCCCGACGGCTGTGACATCTGCGCGGGTTTCGACGACTCGGTGGATACCGATGTGGACGGCGTGCCCGACGGCTGCGACCTATGCGCGGGTTTTGATGACGCGCTGGATGCGGACTCCGACGGCGTGCCCAACGGCTGCGATCTATGCCCCGGGTTTGATGACGCCGTGGATACGGACGCCGACGGCGTGCCGGACGGTTGCGACATCTGCACAGGGCACGATGATGCAGTTGATGCAGACGCCGACGGAGTCCCCGACGGCTGCGACACGTGCGCCGGTTTTGATGACGCAGTGGATGCGGATGCCGACGGCATGCCCGACGGCTGCGACATCTGCGCGGGTTTTGATGACGCCGTGGATGCAGACGCCGACGGCGTCCCCGACGGCTGCGACATCTGCACAGGGCACGATGATGCAGTTGACACAGATGCAGACGGCGTCCCCGACGGCTGTGACATCTGCCAGGGCCATGACGACGGCGTGGATAGCGATGGCGACTCGGTGCCGGACGGCTGCGATGTATGTGACGGCTTCGACGACTCCCTGGACGCTGACGTTGACGGGGTCCCCGACGGCTGCGATGCCTGCCCGGGCGAAAACGACACCCAGGACGCCGACGCCGACCAGGTGCCGGACGGCTGCGACAACTGCCCGGCCAATTCAAACACAGACCAGGCAGATGCAGACAACGACGATGTCGGTGACGCCTGCGACCTTTGCGCCGGCTTTGACGACGCCGCCGACGCTGATGCGGACGGAGTGCCCGACGGCTGTGACGTATGTGCCGACGGAAATGACGCGCTCGACGCGGACGTTGACGGCGTGCCCGACGGCTGCGACATCTGCGACAAGGGGCCCGACGACGTAGACGCCGATGCCGACGGCGTCCCGGACGCCTGCGATGCCTGCCCAGGCCAGAACGACTCGCTCGACGGCGACGCCGACCAGGTGCCCGACGGTTGTGACAACTGCCCGCTGCTATCCAACACCGACCAGGCGGATTCAGACGCCGACGGCATCGGCGACGCCTGCGAGACTGAAAGCAGCGGCTGTTCTTGTTCGAGCAGCGGCCGCACGGCCCGCGGCGTTTGGCTGTTTGCCTTGTTCGGTTTGATTTTGGCGCTGCGGCGCAGGAGATGAGGCGATCCGTTCCGTAGGCGCCATCCTGCTTGCGACGGGGTTTTTGTCCCTGTCCTTATCCGCCGGCTGCGGCGGCGGGGGCGGTCCTGTCGATGGCGGGCCCGATTTCGACTGGCCCGCCTGCGATGAGATTAGCGCGACTGTCAGCCTGGCCGCGAAAGCCGCCTACTTCGATAAAGTCTCCCGCGAGAGGCACCTGGCCGGCGACGGTCTGTTACGCAACATCAACCTGAGCGAGAATCTCGAAAGCGTCGAGAACTGGCATCATGTCGAAAACACCATCCTGTGGAGCGGGATGTATATCGCATCCCAGGCTTTTCGATACGCGGTCACGAGGGAATCCGTCGCGCAAGAGAATGCCAAAACCGTCGTGGCCGCCCTGCGGCAGCTTACCGACGTGACCGGGGTCAGGGGCCTCTACGGCCGCTCGTTTGCAAAACCCGGTGTGTCCTACAACTACGACGGCAGCGGCACGACTTCGTGGACGGCATCACCGGATGCGAACCATATCGGCTGGTGGTATCGCAACGATGTCAGCAAGGACGGTTACGATGGATTGATGTTCGGCTACGCCGCCGCCATGGAGCACTTCGACGATCAGCAGTTGCTTACGGACATTCGCCGGTTACTTACCGAGATCGGCGATCACCTGACGGCCAACGGCCTGCAAATCATCGGCGCTGACGGCCATGTAACCGAGCACGGCGCTCTGTATCATTCGGCCTGGGACGACTTCCCGGGCTTCAACGCACTTTTGGCATCGAGCTTTATCAAGACCGTCCAGACGGCAACCGGAGACCAGGGGCTGGATGACTTCTACTACGGCTGCCTGATGAGAACGCGCCAGGGTGTCGATTGCCCGGACATCGAGACCAGCGACATCGGCAGCTACATAGACAGCATGGAGGACATGCTCTACCTGTTCTTGCCGAACTGCAAGCAGAACTACGACAACTTCGACATGTGCTACCAGGCCATCTACCCGTTGCTTCGCCGCGAGCAGGATCCCGGGTTGCGAGCGCGCTTGCTGGGCGTGCTGCGCAACAACATGTTCCACAGCGACGATCCCGACACTCAGAGCATCGACCCGCTGGGAAACTCGTTTTTCACCTTCGCCTACGCCGCGCTGACAGGTGACGGCCCTGACGACGATCCCCTCCTTGGTCCCGCTGTGAACCGGGCCGTGTGCATCTTGAAGAATTTCCCGCAAGAGAAGTTCGATCGTCACATCCCGCAAGGAACCCAGCCGGAGGTATGCCGCAGCCGCCTGGACGAGCCGGTGGCAACCGAGCCGATTCCTCTTTCCGAGTATGCTTTCGACAATTACCTGTGGCGGCTTGATTTCTTCAAGATTCAAGATGAGCGACCCGAGAACCGCCGCCTGGTCTATTCACCCGAGGACTACCTGGTGGCCTATTGGCTCGGCCGCTATCACGGATTGATCGATCCCGACCTGTAAACCTTAACGCCGCCCGTAAGGACAGATACCATGAATGAACCCGTCGATTTCGAATCACGGATAACCGCCGTCGAGGTTTTTCGCTCGCAGGCCCTGGTGACGCGCCGGGCGAGTCTCGATCTTGGCGGTAAATCGGGCAGGCTGGTGGCACGCCTGACCCCCCTGCCCTTTCTGCTGCGTGATGACTCGCTGCGCCTGCGACTCGACGATGCCGTTGGAGTCAAGGTCGTCGATGTGCACCTCGAGTTGCTGCTCGGCGAGCGCGAAGAATCGTTACGAACCCAGGCCGAACAAGAACTGCATTTACTTGCGCGCGAGAGGCTGGCTGTCGCCGTGCAACGGGAACGTGCGCAGGAGCTGGTACGCATGATCAGGTCGCTGAAGCCCGCCGAACATGACGAGGTCGATCTGCCCGAGAAGATGGCCTTCGGAGAGAGGAGTCAGCTCGACGCCTGGCTCGAGCTTGCGGACTACGCCGCTGGTCAACTCGGGACCCATCTGGGAACGATCCGCAAACTAGATCGCCAACTGGAAATAATCGACGACTCCATTGCCCGGGCATACGACAGGCTGCAATCCGAAAGCCAGGCGCAGGCCGCGGCGCTGGCTTTTCTGCGCAAGGCCGCACGCCTGGTGATCGAGATCGACAGCGCTTGTGAATCAGTCGACCTGGAGATCTCCTACCTGGTGCCGGCCGCACGCTGGGTTCCAGAGTACGAACTTAGGGTGGAGCAGTCCCGCGACCAGGCCCAGTTGGTTATGAAGGCCTTGGTGGCGCAGCGAACCGGAGAGGAGTGGTCCCGGGTCGATCTCGCCTTTGCAACCGCCGACCTGAATCGTTCGACCGAGCTGCCCGAGCTCGAATCGTGGCGCATAGGAAAGGCACAGCCGGCCAAACCTTCCGGCTGGCGCGAACTGCCCGACACCATCGGCGAGCTGTTCGCCGGATACGATCGCGATCTGGGCGTGCTTCCCGAGCCGGATATTCCCGCCTTGCCCGAGCTGCCCCGCTCCAAGCGGCTGGGAGCGCAGGCTGAGGACAAGAAGGAAATCCGTATGAAGGCCCGAGAAATGTTGCGCAATAATATCGAGCGCCAGGCCCGTGCGGCCCCGCCGCCCCCATCAAGACCCGCTCCAGCACCGCAAGCCAGCCGGTCCGAGCCGCTCGACGAACTATGCGATGATGCAGAAATGTACGACGAAGAGGAATGTACGCCGGAGCGAGAGATTGATGTGCAGGAAGCTTGCTTCGATCTCCCCATGGAAGCGCCGATGGCGCCGGCGGCAAAGAGCGCTCGCAGGCGGTCGGCCGGCATGCTGAGTGCAATAGCCTCGGCGGTCGCGCCCGGCGGTTTCGCGCCCGGCGCCCCGGAAGAAGACGAATACCGGACAACCCGCCTCGAGGCATCGGCGGACGCTCTCTCGTTTGCAAACCTGCGCATGCAGGGTCCCGGTAGCGAGCGTGAGCGCGGCCAACTGATGGCCGCCAACATGATCGACAGAGTCGCAGAGCAAATTGGCCGGGCCTCTTCCGGCACGACCGGGGCGCTGGCTGATATCTCTCCCGGGACGTTGATCTCGCTGGCCGCGGCCGAGACAAGCGCGCTGTACCGGGTGGCACTTCCCGCCCAGGCGGTATCTCTCGAGCAGTCCAGCGGGCACTTCGCCGCTCGCTATACCATGGAGAGCCCCGGATTCGTCCCTTCGGACGGGCAGCTGCATGCCTTGACGCTTCTGCGCCGTGATGGAAAAGTCAGGCGGATTTTTCAGTGCGTCCCGAGATCGGACACCAACGTCTATCAGCTGGCCGAGTTTGCCAATCCCCTCGGCCTGCCGTTGCTGGCCGGCGCCGTTCGTGTCTTTTGCGGGGGCGATTTCGTGGTCAAGGCGCCCATGGAGACAACTCCTCCCGCCAAGACAATCAGAGTCAACCTGGGCGTTGAGCAGGGTATATCCGTGGCCCGTAACACGAGCTTTGCTGAAACCACCAGCGGTCTGCTGGGCGGGGACACCGACCTGCGACACAAGATCGAGATCGACGTGCACAACAAGCTTTCCGCGCCGGCCCGGGTGGAGGTATTCGAACGGATGCCGGTCAGCCATGACGACAACATCGAGGTCAAGTTGTTGTCCTCGACCCCCAGTGCCGTAGCTTACGATCAGGCCGATCGCGGCCGGATGATCCATGGCGGTTGGAAGTTCAGCCTGGATCTCGAATCAGGCCAGAAGAAAAAGTGCACACTTGAATACCAGATCACAATCCCCAGCAAGCAGGTTTTGACGGGAGGAAATCGCCGTGACTGAACATGAGATTGCGCCCATTTCTGATCCGGGATGGCTTCCTGGCACGAACATCGAGGCCCCGATTGATTCCGTCCTGGTCATGGAGGACAGGGCCCAGCTGACAAGACGCGCAAGAATATCTCTGAAGTCCGGTCGCAACACACTGGCCTGCTGGCCGCTGACTCCCCTGGTGGCCGACCAGACCTTGCGCTGCCGTATCCGGGGCGCGAAAAACGAGGCTGTCAAGACCGACCCGCCCAAGGTCGTAGACGTCCAGCTCAAACGCCGTTACCTGGTCAAGACCTCGCGCCCGGACAAAGAACGCGAGATCACAGCGGCTATCGAGAAGCTCACTGACGAGTACCTCAATGTGTATGATCGCACACAGGTAGCAAGCCATCGGCGCAAGCGCAACATGGAGATAACCGCGGGACTCGCGCACTACATTTCCGACAGACTGGCGGTCGGGCCTTTCGATCCGCAGTGGCCGAAGCAGATCGACAAGCTGTTTCGTCAGCGAGCCGAACTGGAAGGAAGCCTGCTGGAGGATCAAGACCTGCAGGATGACCGGCTCGAGCACCTCGACCGTCTCGAGCGGGAGCTCTACTCGGCGCTTCAGCCCGTCTCGGACTACCAGGCGGGCCTGATTACCGAAATCCAGGTTCCAGAAGATGGAACCTACCTGCTCGAATGGGAATACCAGGTTCCCTGCGCCCTTTGGCGACCCGAGTACGCGGCGGAGTTCGAAGCCGGCGATAAAACCGCCGTCTGTTGGCAATCCGGCGGCACCGTCTGGCAAGCCAGCGGGGAGGACTGGCGCAACATCGAGTTGTCCTTCTCCACGGCGCGCCCGACCCTGGGTGCAATGCTTCCCCTGCTTTCCGATGACGTTCTCGCCTCCAGGCAGAAAACAGACCATGAGAAAAAAGTCATCGAGGTCACTTCGCGGGACGAGGTCATCCAGAAGACATCGAGCGTCGAGGACGAAAAACAATCCGATACGCCGCCCGGCCTCGACGACGGCGGGGAAGCTCGCACCTACCGTGTGCCTGAAAGAGTCGACGTTCCCGGTGACGGCAGGCCGCACCGGCTGCAGTTCGAGAGTTGGCTGGCGGAAGCCGAAGCCGGCTTCGTATGCCTGCCCGAAAAGGTCGGGTTCGTCTTCTTGCGATCGGTGCAAAACAATGAGTCCAGCATGCCTTTGCTGGCCGGACCGGTAACCTTGATCAAGAACGGTGGATACATCGGACGCTCGAAGATTGGCTATATTGCCCAGGGAGAGAAGTTCTCGCTCTCATGGGGTTCCGAGGACGGGCTGGTGGTCTTGCGAGACGTCGTGCGCGAGTTCGATGAAACCAAGCTGCGCAAGTACAAGAAATACAACTACCGGGTCAAATCGTACCTTGCCAACTATACGGGCGCCAGCCGGAATATTCGGCTGAGCGAGAGGATTCCGGTTTCCGAGATTGAGCAGGTGGAAATAAAACTGATCGCGGACAAGTCAACCGCCGGCTTCGAAAAAGACGACCAGGGACTTCTGACATGGCAGATCGAACTCGCGGACGGCGAGGAGAAAACCGTCAAGTTGGCATTCGAGGTAGGTATGCCGTCCAAGGTGATCTGGGGCGGTTGACCGTCTCCCAGCGTGGCCAAGCTGGGAGAGAAGGGCGCCCTGATCGAATGGAGAAAAAGTGAGTCAAGGGAAAGAAGAAAAAGTACGCTGCGCCTGGTGCCTGTCGAGCCCGCTGATGATTGCCTACCACGACCAGGAATGGGGCCTGCCCGTCCACAACGACCAACGGCTGTTCGAATATCTGGTGCTGGACGCCTTCCAGGCCGGGCTGAGTTGGTCGACCATTTTAAACAAACGTGAGAATTTCCAGCGGGCCTTCGCCGGATTCGATCCCGTGAAAGTCGCCCGCTTCAACCGGCGCAGCACCGAACGCCTGATGCGCGACGCCGGAATAATCCGCAACCGCCAGAAGATAGAATCGAGCATCGAAAACGCGAGGGCCTTTCTGAAAGTGCAGCGTGAGTTCGGCTCCTTCAACAGTTACATCTGGCAATTTGTGGGCGGCAAGCCCCGGCGCAACAAGTTCAGGCGCATGGCGGACATCCCGGCCAACACCAGGCAATCAGACGCCATGAGCAAGGATCTGAAAACGCGAGGTTTTCGTTTCGTCGGCTCGACGATTTGCTATGCCTTCATGCAAGCGGCCGGAATGGTGAACGATCACGTCGTCGACTGCTTCCGCTACCGGCAAATAGGGACAAGCTGATCACGCCCGGAGCTTAGACTTCAGGCTTTTCGAGACCGGCGCTCAGGGAATCAAATAGTCAACGATCATCCGCGGGCGCAAGTCGGGCTCTACGCGCCAATGGTTGGCCAGGTAGGTTCTCCTGCGGAACACTTCAGTGGCCTCCACTGCGATGCGCATACGCCACTGCGACAGGTGCATCCGGGCCAGCCGATCGTTCCAGTCGTTCTGTACGGCGGGAGTAACCCAGGATGTCCATAATATCATCGGCCAGTACCAGTCTTGGATGCAAGGCGCCGTAGTGACAAAGGGCTTGTCCTCACAAACGCCCTCCGGATCACAAACGTTGACGATGATGGTCGGAACATCGAAGTCGTCCAGGGTGAGTTCGGGCCCGATGGGAACGCTTTCCAGGTAGCGGTTTCCGATCTGGAGACAATCGGGATATCGGCCGGTTTCGACGTGCTTGATCACGGCATTGTGAATGCGCGTGAGAGTTTCCGGGAGCACGCTGAGATCGAAACTGTAGAAGGCCCGCTGGATGGACGGGCCGAAATTGGTGTAGTTGATGCTGCCGACCGACATGGCGGAATTGTCGGTGTCGATCCAGTGCGTCCCCCACGTGCCCGGTTCATCAAAGATGGCCACCGTGCCGTCGATGGAGGGTTGGCTGTAAATGGTCTCGGTCACCAGGCGCAGCACCCGGAAGGAGGCCGCCAGGTCCGTTCCAATCTCGTTGCCGGCCAGGTCCTTGGCCTGGCCGAACAGCTGCCATTGGACCAAATCGCCGTACTCGGGATCTTCGTCGGGGACGAAGCGCAGGACCGTTCCCTGGTTGCTCCAGGTGAAGGTGCCTTCAAGGCCGGGATGAGACGGAAACACCAGGGCGGCCTGGGTCCATGCTTGATCCATGGGCTCAGAAAAGGCGATCGCGATCTCGAAATGGCGTTCCTGGCCGACTGCGTCGTCCTCGGGTAGAAAGGACGAGATCGAAGGAGGCGTGTCGTCCGGTCCACCAATAGTGGTGAAGTCGAAAACCATGTCCTGACCGAGCATCTCCCCCCGCATGTTCTGGGCGCTTGCGCCGACTGTCACGGTGTAGGTGGTGTCCGGGTCGAGCGCCGCCTGGGGAGTCCATGTAAAAGTCCGCTGTCGCGCGTCGTGCCCGTAGCTCATCGGAACGTCCGGGCTGGTACTGAGCGCGCGATTCGTGCTGATGGGCTCCATGGGTTCTGAGAAGGTCACCGTGATACGGGTGTCAGTGGGCACGTTCACCAGACCCGGGACGGGGGAAGTTCCCGAGATCTGCGGGGCCAGCTGCTTGTAACCCACCGTGAAAGTGAACACGTCCACCCCCGAAATTGGATTGCCCGAAGCATCGGTTCCGGTCACCTTGGCTTCGTAGCTTTGGCCCTCTTTCCAGGGGGTCTCCGGCCCTGTTACCAGTTCGCTCCCGTCTTCACTCCACTGGAATTGGCGCAGGACCCGGGCCGGCGTCAGCTCGATTCCGATGCTGGAAAGATCCATGGGCTCGGAGAAGGTGACCGACAGGAGGCTCTGGGTGTCCATACCGGTTGCGCCGTCCACCGGGGACGTGGCCACGATAGTTGGCGCCTCGATATCAGGCTCGTAAGGTTGCGCGAACTGCACCACGGTACGTCCGGATCGCGCGCCCGACTCACTCTCCACCTCAGCGGCGAACCCGTAGTTCTGGCCGTTGGTCAGCCCGGTCACCTCGAGTTCGGTCTGTCCGGACGGCACGAATTGCGTTTCGGTCAGTTCCTCCGGATTCGTTCCCCGGAAGATCTGGACGCCCCTGGGGCTCTCGCCGCTTGCAAACTCCCACAGCAGGGTGGCCTTGGTGTCGCCGGCCAGTACCAGGAAGCTCTTCAGCTCTGCCGGGTGCTCTGGTGACGCGTGATCCCCGCTCGAGCATCCCGAGCAGAGCACGCCCATGACGCATACCGCCAACCATTTGCAGGAAAAAGTAGCTTGTCTCATGCAAACCTCCCGTTGAGTGCCCCCCCATCAGGCCTGTTCATACTACTATTGCCAGGGCAAAAGCGCCATCTGACAGGTTTGGAAACGGCCATTTTTTCCGGTCACCGCACAATTGCTGGCAAACCGGAAGACGTAAAACCAATTGACTCTCACCAGGCGCTTGCCTATTGTCCACGGACAAACATCAACAGGAGATTGGGTGATGAAAAGAAATTCGACTACGATTATGACTGTTCTGGTTTTTACGGCGGCGTTGTTTTTTCCTGTTTTTTCCCAGGCTGAATCGTTCTCTTTGACAGGCGGCCAGATAACCCCCGCCGGGCACAAGGCCGTGCGAGTGGGCGTTGGTTTTCCGGGCATCTACGGTGCATATCACATTCCCCTGTCCGAGAAATTCGAGCTGGCGCCTCGTTTCTCTTTCTTTTACGGGTCCGACACCCACGCTCCCGTGGTGGGCAACGGGCTGGGGGTGGAGTTGAAGTTCAGCCTGATGTCGGGTGACAAGTTCAACCTGGCCTTGCTGTTCGAGCCCGAATTCCTGCTGGCCTACCATCCGGGAACGGCGGTCGTATTCAGGGTGGGCGGCCCCGGAGTGCTGATGAGCTACGCCATGCAGGAGAACTTCCAGCTGATCGCCGGTATGAAGATCCCCTTCGGTTTCGTCATCCATCCTAGCTTCGTAGCCAGCATCCCCATACTGTTCGTCCTGGGCTTCGAGTTCAACGTCTCGAACAACCTCAACGTGTTCCTCAACGCCCAGATGGGCCCGGATATCCTGGCGGCTAGCGGCGGCTCGACCACGCAGTTCTCGCCCAATGTATTCCTGGGAATTTCAATGCTCCTTTAAGAGCCGGCTAACCAGGGAGGGGCAGGAATAAAAGCGGGGACGCTTGCCGGTTCTGATCAGTTCAGGGCTGCGGCAGGCGCGGCCACTGGATATTGGTCTTGGCCAGACCCGAGCGAGTGGCGCTGAAGAAGAGGCTGTAACCGCACGATTCGCAGATCACCGGCACGACCGAGTAGACGTTCATCCCGCCGCCGATTACCAGCTTGCCTCCGCTGAACTCGCGCAGTTCGAACAGGCAGTTTGGCACCGTCCACTCTCGCGAACCGCAGACAGGACAAATGCGTTGCTTCCATTTATTCCTGAGATGTTCGACGAACTGCCCACCGACAGAGTCGCGAATCTGCTGCAGATGGGCTTCATCGTAGGCATCGCCGAGCGCATCGAAAGCATCTTCCAGGTCATCGTAGCGCTCGAAGACTTCCTCGTATTCATCGCGCACTTGTTCGAACATGCGTTGCGCTGGAACCTGGCCGTCGTAGATCTTGCGAAACAGCGGCTCCATCTTGGTGATCACTTCGGAAAGTGCCTTGTCCTTCGCCAGGTATTGCTTGACCACGGCCTCGAGTTTCATGGCCACGTCCACTAGATCCGCCATGGACTACTCCTTTTCTTGTTTCGTGTTGATCTCGAATTCGGGCGGACTCTCGAAGAGCCTTTTCACGGTGCATCTCGAGGCCGAGCGGATCAACGGCTTTTTGTGCTTTTCGGGAATCCCGGGCGGGAGCAGGATGGTCATGGTCACCTTGGTAAGCCGGTGCGCCTTTTCATCCCACTCGTGCTCCTGGATCAGCTTCACTTCTTCGAAAGGCAGATCGCGCGCCCTCAGGTAAGAGACCACGTAGATCCCGGCGCAAGTGCCCAGCGAGGCCAGCATGTAGGTAAACGGTTCCGGCGCCGTGCCCTCCCCTCCCTCGTCGACAGGTTGATCGGTGTGAATGGTGAAGTTGCCGTAGACTCCGTCGACTTTTTTGCCCCCCGGGAAAGTCACCGTCAGCCGCTTCAGTCCCATGCCGTGCCTCCTCTCTTAACCAACTGCAAGATATGCATCGTTGGAAAGAGTGTCAAACAAAGGCAGGGACGGAGGTTCAACCACTCGTTGACACGGCGATATTCGTATTCGACTCACTTCTAACCTCTTCTCTCTTGGTTTTTTTCGACTGACAACTGGGTGTGCATGCAGTTACAGTTCACTTGAACTGAGATCCATGGATCGAGTTGTTGTTGCGCGCAGCTTTCTTGCCGAAACGCAAAAGGGAGACACACGTCTCCCTTACTCCCCATGTTTTTCTGCTAATCACCGCCGTCCTGGTCTGAGTCGGGCGGGTCCGGGCCAGTCGATTTCTTCTTCTTGAGCAACTTGGATAACTTCTTTCTCATCTCATCCATCCACAGCTCGCCGCCGATGAAGAGACCGCTGCCCATGGTAGGATCCCGCTTCATGCCATGCTCCACCATGTACCTGTCCAGCATCGAACGATACTTGCTCTGGCGTTTGCGGGCGGTTGGAGCGAGCTTCTTGTACCACTCGGGAATGGTCAACATATCGTCGTATGAGTTCTTCTCGCCAAAGCAGTAAAAACGGCAACTCGAGAACTCCTTCCAGCGTATGTCCGTGGGACGAGCGATGATCCCGGCCCGTACCGGGTTGCAGTCCATGTAGAACATCAGGTTCTTCAGTCGCTCGTCGTCCTGGACCTGCAAAGTCTTCGGCCGGTCATGGGCCACCTTGCCAAGGCGCTTGTGGCGCTTGTTGAAGGTCAGGCCGAAAAGTCCGTGGGCCCTGCGCATGTGCTCCGAGAAAACCTTCGAATCACCTCTGATCTCGTCGGATTCGTGACAATGGTTACTCATTACGTTGTAGCTATAGATCACGAAGTCGTCCTGTGAACATTTTTTCAGATAGTCATCGTGGATGCACTTGAGGTAGGCATGCTTCTCGGCGTGAGACTGAAGCAAGTACTCACGGTCATGACAGCGCCAGATCTTGTGGAAAGGAGCATGAGGAACCAGGATGTGTTTTCTCGGAACTCTCATGCCTGAAAACACAAGCACGAATGATGCCAAGCAGGCCCGTCTTCATAACTACTTAGAAAACAAGAACTCGGAGATCGAGGTCATGCCTGGACATACCCAAGGAGTGTCCGATTTCCGGACACACCGGCAATGTTGAAGCCTCCCAAAAGAATGTAACCTCCGTCCCTGATTTTGCTCTGATTTTGCTGACAGCGCGGAACGCGGAATGCTCCTGATTTAGAGTTGACTATTGTTCGTCCGTTCCCTATCCTTTGGGGTCAATTGCAACGTGAGGTTAGGCGTGGAGGTGGAAGAATGAAAAAAGTTTTATTAGTCGTAGCCTGCGTTCTTGGATTGACTTTGGCATGTGTACTGGGCGGTTGCGGTGGCAATGACGACGGAAGTGGTGCATGCGAGGATTCCTACGACTCGAACTACTACTGTCACAACTTCAATGACGTCGGTGACCAAACCGGGAAAGATATTTGCACCGGGCAGGATGGATCCTGGACGGCAGGTTCGAGTTGTTCGTCGCTGGGGTACACGACCGAGTGCGGCAACGGTTCCTGGGTGAAACCTTCCGGAACATGTTCATAAAACGAGAAGACACAAAGACTCGATTTCATTTCTTACACTATTTGAATTCCATCCAAAAGAATGTAACCTCCGTCCCTGATTCTCTCTGATTTTCTCTGCCAAACAGGGACTATAGACATTACTTGCCCCGGGTGGCTGTTTCGTGGGATCTTTCGGGCTCACGAATCGTCAATATCGCTGAGGAGGGACCGACCATGTCGTCCAAGATTCATCCCGTGGCTGCTTATCGAACAACTTTCACGACATTCGTCTGCCTGGCCGTGCTTTCCGGCCTTGCCGGGCAAGCAGAGGCGCAACCTGCGGCCAGGCGGGAAAGGGGCAACTTCGGCACCCTGATGATGACTACCCCGGACGGCCGCAGCCAGGCTTGCGAGTTGCGCTCACTGCATGTGCGCGTGGCCATTGCCGGCGACATGGCCCGTACCGAGGTGGAACAGGTCTTCGCAAATCCGCTCGACCGGGATATGGAAGGTACTTTCGACTTCGAGCTTCCCCCGGGCGCCGCGGTCAACCGCCTGGCGCTGGAAATCAACGGCAAGCTGGTCGATGGCGAACTGGTCGAGCGCCAGCTCGCACGCCTGGTCTACGAAAAGATCGTCCGTTCCATGCGCGATCCAGCCCTGATGGAGTGGCAAAGCGGTGACCGCTTCAAGACCCAGATTTACCCGGTGCCCGCCCATGGAACCAAGCGGGTTGTCTTGGCCTACCTGACACAACTTACGAGCCGCGCGGGAAAGATGGAATATCGCTATAGCCTGCCGGCCATGGCCGAGGGCCAGTCTCCCATCGGCGATTTCAGCTTCTCGGCCAGACTGAGCGGCCAGGCAAAGGCAAGCATCACGCCCTACGACGCGGCGGTAAACAACGACCAGGCTAGCTTTACCAAGAAACAGTTCAGGCCACGCGGCGATATGATCCTGCGCGTCGAGCAGCCGGCCGCCGGCTCGAAACCGCTTGTCCGCGTGATCAAGGCAGGCCAGCGCCGGCTGTTCTCCATTCAGCTTGCGCCCAACTGGAAAGTCTCTTCGCGTAAGCTGCCCCGGGACGTCGTCATTTTGGCCGACAGCTCTGGAAGCATGCGCGGCAGGGGATTCGCAGAGCTCATCAACTCTCTCGATCAAATTCTGTCTGCGCTCGGCCCCAAGGATCGCGTGCGCTTGATCTCCGGTGACCTCGACATTCATAAGTTCGGCGGTTTTCTGCCTGCGGCCGGAAGCAAGAAGATCAGAGGCTTGATGCGCTCGATGGAGCCCGGCGGCGGCACGAACCTCGAAAAACTCTTACTAGCTGGTGCCATACGCCCGCCCGCCGGGCGCCGCAGCATGGCCATCTACATGGGCGACGGTCAGGCGTCGCTCGGGGAGCTCGACGGCGACTTGCTGACAGAACGGGTTGTCAAGGCCTATCGCAGGGCGAAAGCCGAGCTAAACGTGGTGGCAGTAGGCAACGGGCCGGCCGTCGACTTCCTGCAGAAGCTGAGCCGGGCCTGCATGGGCAGCACTCTGGCCAAGGAGCCGGGTCGAGCGCTCGACCTGAAGCCGTTTATTCGGTCACTTGATCAGCCCCTGCTGTCCGGATTGAAGCTTTCGTCGCGCGGCGATTGCGCCCGGGGTGTGCTTCCCGGCCCGCTG
The DNA here is from genome assembly GCA_035528415.1 of Myxococcota bacterium. Lineage (GTDB taxonomy): Bacteria > Myxococcota > B64-G9 > B64-G9 > B64-G9 > DATKYQ01. The sequence continues at coordinate 27,235 of DATKYQ010000039.1, forward strand.
CCCAACCTGGCGCGCGGCGAGCGCCTCGAGATCATGGGACAGCTCGAGGGCAGACGGGCCTGCAAGATCAGGCTTTCGGGCGAGGTAGCCGGAAAACCATTCTCCCTGGCCGCCACACTCGACCCCTCCCGGGCCGAATCGTCGATGCTGCTGCCCGTTTTCTGGGCCCGTAAGCGCATCGCTCACCTCGAACGCGTGGCCGGCGATCGCCGGGAGATCGTCTCGCTCAGCAAGGAGTTCGGCATCATGTGCCGTTACACCTCCTGGCTGGTGCTGGAGAACGACCAGGCCTACAAGCAGCATCGCATCAAGCGCACTCAGCATGATCAACAGGCCACGACCGAAGCACCGGCCAAAAACGTTCCCTTGAAGAAAGCCAAGCTGGCCAAGGGTGAGTCGGTATCCGATTTCTTGCAGAAATTCAAAGACGACAAGCCCGCGTCCGAGCCCGCAATGACTGGCGCTGCTTCCGGCGGCGAGGAGGATAAGGCCGAGAAGAAGGAGATGGCCGCGCCTCGCATGGAGGAAAGTAGACGCTCGCTGCAGGCGCCTTCGCCGGTGATGAAGGTGGCCGAGATGGAAGCGCCCGCCGGACCAAGCTCGCCGAAGCCCATGACCAAATCCAGAGCGAAGGCAAAAAAACCTGCAGCGCGACCGCGCCCGGTTCCCTTCGAGCAACTTCTGGCCCAGGCCGAGCGCGACGTCGCCGACCGCCCCGACGAGCCCTACCGGCGCGAGAACCTGGTGTCGCTGGCGGTCGACCACGACAAGATCGACGTGGCCCGCAAGCACATCGACGCCTGGACGAAAAAGTTCTCTAGCGACCCGGACAAGCTGGTGCGCCTGGTGCTGCCAGCGCTCGATCGCCTGCCCCAGGACGACTGGAGCCTGCGCCGGCGCCTCGAGATCTACCGACTGGCGCTCGATGCGCGGCCTTCCGACAGGCAGCTTCTCTCCGGCATGGTCGACGCACTCGTGAGATCGGGGAAGAAACAAGAAGCCTTCGATCTCGTCGAAAAGAGGCGCCGGGCCGCCAAGAAAGATCCGGACATGCTGCTGGCTTTGATTCCCGCATACGGCAGGCTGTCATCGATGCCGCAGGCCCGAGAGGCGCTGCTGAAGATCAGCGGGGCGCTGATCGACGGCCGCCCGCTCGATATAGAACTAAGGCGAACCTACGTCGACCAGCTCAAGGAGGCCGGGATGAAAGACGCAGCGCTGGCCGCGATCGCCGACTGGCGCCGTTATGCCCCGGACTTTCCCAGCCTGGTCATCGAGCAGGTCGAGCTGCTGCGCGAAAGCCTCAAGCTTGCGCAGGCCGAACGGGTTCTGTCCGAGCTGGTCGAGTTCAGCCCCCACTCCTACGAGGCCAGGACTGGCTACGCTGCCAAGCTGGCCGAGCCCCGGGGCTTCGCCAAGGCCGGCCAACCAGAGCAGGCCTGCGCCCAGTACACCCGCGCCGTCCAGCTAAACCCGTCAAAGCGCGAGACCTTCCGGACCATGATGGCCCTGCGCAGAAGTCACCCGAAAGCGGCGAAAAAGATCGGGCGCTGCATAGTCGACGGGGTCAGCCGCCTGCCGGTGATCCGCGACGTCAGCATCGTCATGCTCTGGGAGGATCCCTCGGCCGACGTTGACATGCACGTCATCGAACCCGGGGGCGACGAGGTCTGGTACCAGCATCTCGAGAGCAACCAGGGCGGACACCTGTACTACGACGTGACCGACGGCCTCGGCCCCGAGATCTACGTGCTGGGCAGCGGCAAGCCCGGTAGCTACCGTTTGTCCGTGGTCTACTACTCGGGCTCGGCCAAGACCGTAAGCGGAAAGATGATCGTCATGCGCCATGCCGGCGGCCCCGAGGAAACCCGCAAGGTGTATCCCTTCACACTCCAGGGAGCAGACAGCAACAAGAAGATCCCCGTGGGGGTTTTCAAGATCTCACGCTGATTTTCTGCGGGCCAGCAACGCCGCGCCCAGGGCGCCCAACAACTGCGGGTCGAAATCGAGGCGGGCCACCTTCATTTTCAGGCGCTGCCCGAGCAGTTGCATCAACCCGCGGTTCTTGGCGCATCCACCCGAGATGGTGAAGTCCGGCCTGATGCCCACCCGGCGGGCCATGGAGATCACCCGTCGGACTACCGCAAGCTGGGCGCCGGCGGCGATGTCCGCGGGTGCTTTCTTCTGGGCCACCAGGCTGACCACCTCGGACTCGGCGAATACCGAGCACTGGGCGGTAATCGAGACGGGCTTGGTCGAGGTCAACGAGAGATCGGAAAACTGCTCCAGCGAGAGCTGGAACGTTCGGGCCATCGACTCGAAGAAGCGCCCGGTGCCCGCGGCACACTTGTCGTTCATGGCGAACTCCATCACCGTGCCGTCATCATTCAGGGCGATGGCTTTCAGATCCTGGCCGCCGATGTCGACCACGGTGCGAATCTTGGGATCGAGATGATGGGCGCCGACCGCGTGACAGGTTATCTCGGAGACATTCTCGTCTGCAAAAGGAATCTGCAGGCGACCGTAGCCCGTGCCAACCAATCGCACGAACTCGACGCCGGCGGGAGCAATATCCATATCGGCCGCGGCTCTATCCAGCGCTTGCCTGGCCGTTTTCTCCGGATCGAGCGTGCTCTCGACGATGGCGCCGGCCAACACCTTGGATTCGTCAAGAATGACCGCCTTGCCCGTCGTCGATCCCACATCGCAACCAGCCCATAAGCGCATTACCGACCTCCCTTGCCCGTCAGCGCATGACGGTGTCCATGAACATGCGCACCTGCTCCTTGATCCCGTCTACCGAGACCACCCGCGAGTCGCCCAGGTCGTAGTCGATTGTAAGAAGCGGGATCCGTTTCTGCCTGCACTTTTCGCGCATCATGCCCAGAAGCGCCTGGGTGTTCTTGCAGCCGACGTGCCCGGCCATCCAGATCATATCGGTCGAATAGTGCTCGTGGATGAAGAACAGATCGTCGAAGAAGTACTCGACCGGGCCGCGGGTGTGCTGAGACATCGGCCCCTGCATCATGATCCGCGCCAGGTCGCGCAGCATGCTCCGGCGCGAAGTCGTGTCGATCAATGGATGCCGGTTGAAGGTCAGCATCTCCATGATCATGGTCGCCCGGAACTCGCTCTCCGCCCACGAGAAAATCTCGGGGAAAATGAGCGTGGCCGGATTCCACAAAAGCACCCTGTATTTCTCATCGGGAATGCCGCCGCCCGCCTGCAGCGATTGCCGGGCATACTCGACCAGCCCGGCGTACATCTTGGTGGCCTGAGGCATTCCCGGAAACAGGCCGAAAAAGAGCATGTGAGCCAGGAAGACGACGTCGGAGCCAAGTGGCGCGGGCTTGTGCCTGAGCATGTCCCACAGGGTAAGCTCAAGCTCCATGGCCCGGTTGCGTTGCGTGCATATCTCTCGCAGGTGCTCGTCGTCCAGCCTGCCCGGAGTGTGCTCTTCTAAAAAGTCTATCATCTTCACAAGCTCGTTGGTGTAGTAGTCCACCGCCGAGTCATCCTTGTAACGGTAGGGCAGGTCGAGGCGGTAGGTTGGAGCGCCCGAAAGCTTCTGCATGAAAGCATAGGATGACATGCCCCCGTCGCATGGTGAATTCGAACTGACTATCGCAAGCGGAGGCGGAAAGTGATCTCTGAGCGCCAGGCCGAGCGACATGCGCGGCAGGGTGCAGGTATCCGCCGGCAAGCCCGCGTTTTCGGCCTCGTCCAGGTACGCTTCGCCCAGTTCGGTATCCACCATCGGCAGGACTATCCCGAGCATCTCCACCATGAAGGGCATCAGACCCATGGCGTGCAGGATCTCGGGAGGAACCAAATCTTCGTGCCAGACCAGCCTGTCCCGGCGCCGGTGGATGTCCCGAACTATCGTGGCCAGCGCGTCGATCAACCGGTTGATGATAAAACCGGTGGCCTGGCGATAAGCCCCGCGCCTCTCTCCCATCAGGCGCGCCATCAACTTGTTGACCTTCAAGAATCCGGACACCCATGGATAACGTTTGCGAATCTTGAGCATGCGCGCCGGCCCCGGGTTGACTCCCAGGCGTAAGATACGCAGCCAATTTCTGGCCGCCCAGCGAAGATAGACGGAGTCCTTCCTGGTCGCTGCGCCGATCATTTTCCCATGCTCTCCAAAAAAGCCTGCACCCTGGTCGCTACCTGCCCTTCCCCCGAAAAGAAATACTCGCGCTCGAGGCGCAGAACCGGGACACCGGCCTCCCTGAGTTCCCGCAACAGCAAGGTGCCCTCCCAGGCCCAGCTGTCGCAGAACTTTAGAGCCACTATGATCACTCCGTCCGCGCGCCGCTCGCCCCTCATCTCAACTATCCGTTCGAGCAGCCGTGAATGCTCTTCCATCATGCGCGGGCAAGGCAGCCTCTCGAGGTACCTGCGGGCCAGCGCCCGGAAAGGCTCGGCCTGCTCGTCCACCTGCCCCTCGAACGAACTGGCCGCCGTGCAGCCGATCTCGCCGACCAGCAGGCCGCCGCCGGCCTCGAGCGCCTCGACGTAACGAATGTCATCGAGTTGACTGCTAACCAGCAACAGCCGGGCCCGGGCCTTTGCCCGGGAGCAGTCGGTTGTCCGGCGCGCCTCGTCCAGCAGCCTTTCCAGATCGCGCAAGTTGGCCTCGATCGGCCGCGCGCCGAAGCCGGCCGAGAGCGCGATCATCTCGCTGCCCGAAAGCGGCGGCGCATCCGCCCGTCTGAGGCGATCGATCTCGACCATCAGGCGCCGCGCCTGGTTCCATTTTCCGATGGACTCGCGCACAAGCGCGTCAGTGATTTCCAGATCGAATGCTTCGGCCAGATCGTCCGCAAGCCGCCTGAGTTCTTCAGTATACCAATCTATAGCCGCAGGCGATACCTTGTGCGGCACGTCGAGCAGTTTGAGAAAGTCAGGCTTGCGCAGATAGGCCAGGTTGTCATGCAGCCTGCGCATGTGATCGCAACCGGTGGTCATGACGAACCCGTCCAGGTATTCGTAGCGATCCTCCTCGAAGGCCTCCAGGATGCAGCGCATGTACGAGCAGGTCACCCGGCCCATGTAGGTGTCGGCCAGATCCGTGCCGGCGCATTGCGGGGCGTGCATGCTGTATGGCTCGAGGCCGGGCACAGTAAGCAGTTCTTGGGGCACATAGGAACAAAGATAACCGATGCGCTTTCCAGCACCGACCTCCGCCTGCGGATAGCCCGCAAGCGCCTCTTTGTAGCCATCGATGATCTGCTTCACCGGTCGCCCTCGGAAAACAATTTCTCGACGATCCCGCGCACAGCGCCGAGCGCCCGGCTTTCGGACGGAATCTCCAGCAAGGAATCACCCCGGCCGTCGGCACGTGTGATGGCCTCGTCCTCGGGAACCGAGCCGACGAGTTCCAGCCCGGCCGGAACGGCGCCCGGCAACTTCCCGGCCCGGTTCAACACAAGGCTTCCTCGCGCGGCCACCCGATGGTGTATCAATAAACCGGCCACCACACCGGCGGCCTTCAAACCGCGCGCCGAACCATCGGTCACGACCACCGGGATGTCTATCCCGCGCATCAGCTGGCGGCTGATCTGCTCTATCCCGGCCTCGGCGTCGATCAAGACAACGGCGAAGCCGACAGCCAGTTTTTCTATCGCGGCCCTAAGCAGCGTGTTCAGCGGGCAGAAGCACCCCTTGCTGTCGGTCATGCCCATGGACAACAGCGAGTAATTGCCGCGCTCCTGCAAGGCCTGCAACATCGACCAGTCAACCGCCTGCGCAACCCGCTCGGCATCCATGTCCGCTGAAGTTGCTTCGCGGATCATCTCCTCGCGCACCTGGCCTATAGTCCGTTCCATGCCGGCGCCCACCGCCCAGGCCAGCCCCCCGGTCGGATCGGCGTCCACCAGAAGCAGCGGGCCAATCTCCATATCGATCAGGGACCTGGCGGCCAGCGCGCTGAACATCGTCTTTCCCGCCCCGCCCTTGCCGAGCACAGCCACGACCTTCGTTTTTATGAGCGCCGAGGACATGGCTCATTCCTTCTTTCCAGAAGGTCCATCCCCCAGCCCGCGAGACAGGCCGGCCAGCACGCGAAAAAGATCCACCGGCAGCCCGAGTTTGTATTTCATCAAAGAAATGATCCTGCCGCCCGTGAACATCGCCGCCCTGATTGTCCAGAACCAAAAACGGCGCAGTAAAGATGCACGCGGCGCGGCCAGCGGATTGTTCTCTTCCTCGCCGAGCGCAACGGGTCGGGACGGTTCGATCAACGGCGAAAACCTGGCCGCGCCTCGCGACATTGCCGAAAGCGCAGCGTTCAACTCCCGGGTGGGGTGCCGGCGCAGCGCTCGCCCGAGCAGAAAAGCGAACAGCCTGAAGAACAGGCCGAAAAACGCTCCCAGGAGCCTGCGAAGCTTGCGCGGCTTTCTTTGCCTCCGTCTTTCCTCGATCAACAGGTGTTCCGCATAGGCCACCGGGGCCAGATCGAAGAGCGGAAAAAAGGCCACCAGGTGACACATGCCGCCCTTGAGCAGCAGGCGGCGCTCGCTGATGCCGTCAATCACCGAGAGCTTGCCCAGCAAGAGATCATGCAGATCCTCGCTCGTGCCGGCCATGGCCACCGTCCCCTCAAGGCCATGGCCCCCGAACACCACCCGGCCGCCTTCGGGATCCAACAACAGGCGTTTTCCGGTTTCTCTAAATTCCAGCACCGCCTGCAGCCCGCCGCCGGTTACCGATGTCAGCAACCCCGACAACTTTCCGATGCGCCCGAAGAAATCGACAATGCCTTGCTGTGTGCTGTCCGTGTCCGGGCTCAATTCGCACCCCTTTTTCGATAACGAATTGTGACGTCTTTCAAGGCGTCGCAAACCACTCGCTCGTCGCAGTTGTCGCAGTCGAGATCGGCGCACTCGTACAGGCCGCTTTCCTGAAGCGTAAGCTTGCGCTGCCGTCCCGATAGCACCTTGACCTCGGCGGCGATCGAATCGAGCGCCCGCATCAATGCGTCATCCCCGCAAACCAGGACTGCCTCGGCCGCCTCGATCTCCATAAAGTCCATGCGGTAGGCAGCAAGCAGACAGCAACCCAGCTCGAAAAGCCCGAATCCACTCGCCAGCAGCTTCTTGCTGAAGCGCACCCAGAGCCTGCCCGGCACCGTGCGGGCCATATAGCCGGCAACCCGGTTGGCCAGGTACTGGTTGGACTCCAGCTCGAACAGATCGAGACTGACCGTCTCGGGATGCGCGACAAGTACGATTTGTGCAAACGCCCGGTTCTCGCCCGGCGCGGCCTCTCCGATATCGTTACCAACGCAATGCACCAAGCCGTCACGCACGAGTTCGCCCCTGGCAGTCGGCAGTACCAACGCATGTGACCGGGCTTGCGGCCCGGCTCCCGGCCGGCCCAGTTCTGCTCCGACATCGTCTCCGACAACGACCGATGGCCGGCCCGCGCCGCGCACGGCAAGACCTATCCGGCGCGCAAAAGCCCGATGGTCATCCAGGCGGCGCGAGCGTACCCGCCCGCCCAGGCCTTCAAGGATCCCGCGTAACCTGCCGATCTGGGTGGCGTAGTCCACCCCATCTAGCTCGTCGCTCACCGGGCTCCGTCCCGTTGCGCGACCAGGTGCCGCGCCAGGCGTTTGCTCATGGCCACCACGGTCGCCACCACCGGGGTGCCCAGCGCCTCGGGAAAAACCGAGGCGTCGGATACAAAAAGACCGTCTATCTCGGTCTTCAAGTTTTTATCGACCACGCTCCCGATCGGGCAGGCGCCGCCGGGGTGAGCGCCGCGAATCGGCCCGCGCACGATACTCTTCGGTTTGCAGCCCGCCGCTATCAGGATCTCTTCCGATATCTCGGCGCCGCGACCGAGCTTGCGCCGGTCGGCGTCCGTGAGCGGCTTTGAAAAAGCCTCGTTGAGGAAGATCTCGCCGGTGCGATCGTCCTTGACCTTGGTCATTATCGACATCCACCTGGGATAGCGTAAAACACCGAATGCGCCGGCCGCGGACACCTGGCCCTGCTGCATTATGAACATCATCCAGGGGTCGACCAACGGAGCCAGCATGAAACCCTCAGACTCGTAGAACTCCCATGAGCCGACGGTCATAGGCGGGTTGTACTTCGTGCCGGAATGAGAACCCGGACCCCGGTAAACACCGCCGACCAACATCAACGGATCGAGAAAGATTCCGCGGCCGGCGCTCCAGATACCGCTGCGGTTGAGGATCGGGGCCGAGGCCATCCCACCGGCGGCCAGGATCACCAGCGGAGCGCTGAAGGTCACCAGCTCCCTGCCCCGCCAGGCCTGGACTCCGCAGGCCCGACCTCCCTTGTGAATCACGCTCTCGACGGTCAATGGTTGCAGCAAAGTCGCGCCGTTGTCGACAGCTTGCTGTACGAAGTTGCGGGCCGTCCACTTGGCGCCGCGGCGACAGCCGAGCATGCAGTCCGAGCAATCCTCTCGGCACAAGTCGGGATTGATGAACTTCTCGAACACTTCCCACCTGTAGCCGCACCGGTCGGCGGCATCCATCAGCATCATGCTCGAGCCGGCGATGAAGCTATCGGGCATCTTGCCGACTCCGAGATCGCGCCGTGTTTCCTCGATGTATTCGTCCAGATCGATCCCCAATTTCTTTTTGATGAAGGGGGCCGGGGCGCGATAGGTGCCGCAGGTGAACATGGTCGAGCCGCCGGTGGTGATGGCGCGCACACACCCGACTCCCTCGCGGGAAGTGCGCATGCCCATTTGGTCTGACATCAGGGCCGCCCCGGCGTGAGTTCCCAACAAGCGCTGATGATGCCGGCCCTTCTCGATCATCAAGACGTCGAACCCCCGTCTCGAAAGCTCGCGCGCGATCGTCGCCCCGCCCGCACCTGTTCCGACGACGATCACATCGGCTTCTCTTTTCTGCTCTCTCATGATCACTCTCCCTCCATAGCGCCTCGCTCGGCGGCACTGACGGCCGCTCCCAGCGCCCCGATGATCTGCGGATCAACGCCCACCGGCGGCGCCAGCGGAGTCAAGCCGATCTTGGACGCCAAGGCCCTAAGCAGTCCGTGGCTCTTGGCCACCCCGCCGGTCAGCATGACCTCGCGTTCGAGGCCCACCCGGCGCGCCAGCGCGGCCACCCGCCCGGCCATGGCGTCGTACAGCCCGCGCACGATCTGCCCTATTTCCACTCCGTCGTTGATCAGGTTGATCACTTCCGACTCGGCAAACACGCTGCACATGCTGGTGATCACCGCGGCCCGGGAGGCCTGTTCGGAATGCCGGTCCATCTGCCGATGATCGAGTTCCAGGGTGCGCGCCATGGCATCCAGGAAGCGCCCCGTCCCGGCGGCGCACTTGTCGTTCATGGCGTAGTCCAAAAGAAACCCCGCTTCATCAACGCGGATCGCCTTGGTGTCCTGGCCGCCGATGTCGAGCACCGTCCTGACTGCGCCGTTTACAAACGAGGCCCCACGCCCGTGACAGGTCAGCTCAGAGATGTTTTCGTCGGCGAACTCCACCCGGGCCCGGCCGTAGCCGGTGCCGACGACACACTCGGCCCGCCGGCCCTCGAGCCCGGCGTCTGCCAGCGCCCGGGCATATATTTCGTCGGCAGTCTTACCCGGATTGGTGGAGGCCGGGCCGATGGCCACCCCGGCTATCCGGCCGTCGACCAGAACGACCGCTTTGCAGGCCGTCGAGCCGATATCGATGCCGGCGGCAATCATCGCCCCGCCTTGCGCGCCTTGCGCTGCTTGGCCGGCCAGACGACTTCCTCGACGAAGCGCCTCAGCTCGGCCTGGATGGCCTCCCGCGAAGTCACCCGGGCGTCGAACATATCGAACTCGAACACCAAGAGGGGGATGTCCGCCCGGCGGCAGGCCTCGCGAAACAGGCCGATCCCGCCCCAGGCGTGCTTGCAAGCCACGTGCCCGGCGAAGATGCCGCAATCGGCCTTGAAGGCCTCGTGCATGTGCATGAAGTCGGCGATGTAGGCCTCGATGTTTCCCCTGAACTGGCGCGACATCGGCTGGCACTTGCATAGTTTGCGCGCAAGTCCGTAAAGCATCGATTCGGGAGTTGCGGTGTCGATCAGTCCCTCCTGGGCATAGTAGCCAAAGACATCGATCGGCACGCTCAGTCCCAGTTCGCGCTCCATCCAGTCGTAGATCTGCATGTCGGTCCAGACCGGATCCTGGTACCAGACCGCGCGCACGCGCTCTTTGTAAAAGCGTTCGCCGCGCTCGTGCCTCTGGCGCGCTTCGAGTGCCAGGGCCTCGGCGATGCGCACCCCGCGCCGGCTGCCGCAAAAGAGGATCTGGTGCGCCAGCGTAAAGGCCACCAGCTTGCTCGACTGGGTCAGCGGCACCATGCGCCGCCAGTCAAGCCATTCCCAGAGCAGTTCGATCGCCCGGTTTGAAAGAGCGCATACCTCGCGTAGCTTGTCCCAGTCGAGCCGGCGCCGGGTGTGCCGCTCGAGAAAAGGCACAAGCTCACTAAGTTGATCGGCAACGTGGCTGACGGTTCGTTCGTCGTCGTAGTAAGGAACGTCGATAATGAAAAACGGCTTGCCGCTCAGCTCGGCCATGGCCTGGGTCGAAAGCACCTGTGAGTCGCAGGGCGTGTTGATGCCCACCACACAGGCCGGCTCGGGGTAGAGGCCGCGCATGATGGCCCCGATTGCCGCCTTGTCGGCCGAGCAGCAATCAGGCGGCACACCGGCGGACTCGGCGGCGTCGATGAACTCGTGACACACGGCAGGATCTCCGAGCGTGTTCTGCAACACCGCCTGCGACTCGATGCAGATGTTGCCGACGCCGTCAAGGGCCAGAACCAGCTCGGGGTTGAAGCCCAGGTTGTACCAGACGAAGGGGTCTCCGCGCGCGAACCGCTGGGCCGTCTCGCCCAGGTAGTCCCATGTCTCGGACACCAGTTGCAAAATTCCCAGCCCGCGGCTATCGCTCCGCAGCAGGCGTATCAGACAGGGAAGAGTGTCCGATAAAACGCGCCATTCGGGAGCATTGAACGGATCAGCGGACATCGATACGCACCTCGTCCGTCTTCCGTGCCCTGCGGCCGGACCGGGATTCGATCATCTCCAGGAAGGCCTGCACGCGCGTCTTGAGTTGACCGCTGTTGAGCATGCCGTACTCGCGTTCGAGCACCAAAAGCGGGATGCCGTCTTGCCTGGCCCGCTGGCGCAGGTTGTGAGCATCCCCGCCCCAGGGGTCGCAAAACTGCAGGCGCTGGAAGATGATCCCGTCGGCGCTGCGCTCGTGCACCGCCCGCATCAGCGACTCGTACCTGTCCGGAAAGTTGCCGATCATGCGCGCGCAGGAGACCTGAAAGAAGTAGCGCCGGCAGATGGCCTCCAGCGGATCGTCGCCATCTTCGCAGGCCGGGCTCTGCTGCGCGCGCATGCCGGTGCACAACGTGTCGCCCACTACCCGGGCGCCCAGGTTCTCGATCAGCGCGACCCAGCCGGGCTCGTCCAACTCTCCTCCGGCCAGTATCAACCTGGCTCGCGGCTTGGGCAACTTGTCTTCTTGCTGGATTTTCCCAAGCCACTCGTCCGAACGGCTCAGAAAGTCCTCGGGCGCCATGACCGCCGCCGCGACAGTGGCCATGAGCAGATCGGCGCCTCCTATGGGCGCTTCGTCCTCGGCGCGCAGCAAGTCGAACTGTCCGAGCCGCGCGCGAACCCGGTTGTGCAGGGCTATGGCTCGCCGTAACTGATCAGGACCGATCTCAACTTCGAAGTGTTTCTCGATCGCCGAGCGCAGGTTTTCTACCTCTTGCCGGTAGTAAGGATACAACGACTCGCGCGCATTGCGCGGCACCGAGATGAACCCTTGGAATTTCACTTTCGACTTGTGTCTGAACAGGTCGAATGCGCGCCGGACGTGGTCGCAGGTATTCAGACACACGGCGCCGTCCAGAAAGTCGTACTCGCCCCGCAGCACCATGGCAAGCGTGTGGCGCACGTAGGTGCAGGTGCGGCTGGACATGAAAACATCGGCCGGGCCCGAATCGAGGCTGCCCGCCCCGCGCAACCTGACAGGAACCATGTCGGCCGCCGTGATCAGCTCGACCGGCAGGTAAGAACAGAAGTAGCCCACTATCCCGCGGCCGGAACTTTTGGCGCGCTCGATCGAAGCGTTGCGCGGACCGGCAATCAGGCCGTCGACTCCGTCGAGGAGACCGGCAGTCAAGGCGCCGTCCTTTCCGCCGCTGTCTGGCGCATGCCGGCGTACATTATCCAGACCGCCTTGGCGACCAGTTCTTCCCTGTTGTGCCGGGTGAAGACGGTCTGGCTGCCACCCAGCGACAGCAGGATGATGCCGGTCACGACTCCCCAGAAGGAAGCGGCCACCTCCCAGGGATCAATACCCCGGATCATGCCCGAAGCCAGCGCCTTCTCGGCCACGGCCACGACGACTCCCAAACAGGCTCGTTCATATTGCTCGAGCCTGTTTCTGAGATCGGCGGAGATATTGGCGATCATCCCGGCGGTGGCCTCCTGGAAGATGATCCTGAAATAGTCCGGGTGTTCCCTGGCGAAGGCCAGGTATTCGTCGAGTATCCTGCCAATGCTATCCTCGATGCTTGCAGCGCCAGAGTCGATCTTGCGAAGTCTCTCCTGCAGCAGCACAAGTCCCTGTTCACAGACGCTCAGGAAAAGCTCGTCCTTGTTCTTGAAATAGATGTAGACCGTGCGCTTGGAAAACCCTGCCCTCCGGGCCACTTGTTCCATGGTGGCCCCGTGGTAGCCCTTGCTGAAAAAGGCCTTCCTGGCCGCCGAAAGCAGTGCCGGCCGACGGTTGCCCCTGTAGGATTTCCGATCCGCGCGCATGTGCCGCCCAAAAGTAACCAATGGTTACTTTGCACGTAAAAACGCCTTTTGTCAAGAGTGACTACGATCCGATTGAAAATGTCCATCTCTGATGTTATATTCGGCCTTGTCCTCAGAAAGGGGCCTGCATGCACATTCATCGAGTTTTACTTTTCATGGTTTTCACGGTGTTCGGCGTGGTTGCCTGCGGCGAGGAGACATCGCCCGACGCCAAGAACGAAGAGGCCGCGCCGGGCGGCAAGACCGATGACATCTACGGTGAGTGCCCCGTCAGGGAGATGCTGGCATGGGTCAACGATCCCGAAGTATCATACGAAGTTCTGCGCGAGGCCGGTGTGCATTCGCGGGCAGCGCGCAACATCATCAAGCACCGCGACGGCCCCGACGGGTTGGCGGGGACCGAAGACGACGACTATTTCGATGACGCCGAGGAAGTCGACGACGTCTACTACGTCGGCCCCAAGGCGTTCGAGCAACTGACCGCGGCGGTCAGCCAGCGCTGCGAGTATAACTCCGTAGTCGATGTCATCTTCTCGCCTCAACTTTACAACTCGAGTCACCTGGCGCGCGTTGCCGATCTGATCGACTCGGCCCAGAAGTCTATTGACGTAGCCATGTACTCCTTCAGCGATTACGGCATGCTCGACTCCCTTGAACGCGCGGTCAATCGGGGCGTGTCGGTGCGTTTCATCTTCGAGTCAGCCAACGCCGATCATAATGACCCCAAGGGCACCATGTCGGCCAGCCTCGAAGACCTGGGCATCGACGTGCGCTATGTGAACAAGATCATGCACCACAAGTTCGCCATCGTCGACGGGCCGCGCACTTCCACCATGGACGCGCTGACCGGCGTCTTGGCCACCGGCTCGGGCAACTGGTCTTACTCGGCCGGCACCAAGTACGACGAGAACACCGTCTTCATCAAGGGCAACGACGAACTGCTGCTTCGCTATCAGAAGGAGTTCAACTACTTGTGGGCCAATTCGCGCGATCTGGTCTGGAACCCGGGCCTGGCCTGGCTCGGCTCGAAGGAAATCAGCGACTACATGATCCCCGACACCTCCGTCGCGGACGCCGTTTTTACATCCTCGAACTTCAAGACCTCGGTAACATCCTACGGACCGACCTTCTCCGTTGTAAGCGGCCACAACACCGTATCCGACAGGCTGGTCGAGCTGATCCAGGGCGCACGGAAATCCATCCACATCGCCTCGGGTCACATGCGCTCGCGGCCGGTGGCCGAGGCGCTGATGGCCCGCTGGGCAGAGGATCCGTCGCTGGACATCCGCATCTATCTCGACGACCAGGAATACATTTCCGAATGGTACCAGGGCGAGCAGCAAACGGACTTCGAAGACTGCCTGACCGCGGCCGGCGACAGCGTAAGCAAAATACAAAAATGCACCGACAGCGGTTACTACTTCAGTTACCTGGTCCAGGCTGCTGGAATCCCGCTGCTTTTCAAGTTCTATTGCTACCGCTGGGATTACCACTACGCCGAGCAGATGCATCATAAGTACTTCATCATCGACGGGCGAGTGCTGGCTTCCGGCAGCTACAACCTCTCGGACAATGCCGAGCACAACACTGTCGAGAACGTCGCCATATACGATCGAGCGGCCTTCCCCGACCTGGTCGACTCCTTCGAAGACAACTTCGAAAAAATCTGGCAAACGGGCTTGTCCGAGGGATACTACCAGAGTCTAGTCGATCTGATCGAGAACACGACCAATCCCGTCCCGATTGTCTTCGACTCCATGGCGCTTGACTGGGATCAAGTGACCAACCTCAAGCGTCTAATCCTCGACAACTGTCCGGCGATTAACTCGCAAGACTATCGCGACAACCCGCAGGATCATCTTACTTGTGAGCGCTGATCTTCCTGCGAGGTGCGTTTTGACGAAAGTCAAACAAGGCAGCCTGAAAAATACCGGGCCACGGGTGCTGGTTGTCGACGACGACGCCAACCTGCGGCGTTTTCTACAGTCGGCTTTGGCCCGGCTGGGGTTCGAGGTCATTACGGCCGAAAGCGGCGCCGGCGCCATCGCCATGGCCGAAAAGACCGGTTTTGACGCCTGTCTCACCGACCTCAAGCTGCCCGGCATGCCCGGCGAGGAGATCATCGGCGCGCTTTTGAAGATCGATCCAGGCCTCGACATCATCGTCATGACCGGTTACGCATCCATCGATTCAGCCATAGCCTGCATGAAGGCCGGCGCCCATGACTACCTGCAGAAGCCTGTGGACATGAACAGGCTCGAGATCATTCTCAGGCGAGCGGTCGAGAAGAAAATGCTGGAACGAAAGCTCGAAGAGATTGTGAAAACCCGCGATTGCCTGGTACGTAGCGAGAAACTCTCGCTGGCCGGGAAGTTCGCGGGCGCAATACTTCACGAGATGAATAATCCGCTGTCATTCGTCATTTCCAACATGAAGATGGTTCGTGAAAGCCTCAGGGAAGTCTCAGGCCGGCAGGTATCCGGCGGCGATGAGATCCTCGAAGATATCTTCGCCGGTATCGACGAAAGCATCACGGGCGCCGAGCGCATCTCGGAATTGCTTTCCGGCCTTTCGCGAGTCTCGATGCAGCCGCTCGGCGAAGACAGTCGACTGGTCGACCTGAACCGCTTCGTGGCCCTGTGGTATGACGATATCGTGACCAGGGGTTACCCCGGCGCGGGAGATGTGTGTCTCAAGAATGGTCAGGATCTGCAGCAGGCGCGTGTCGCGCCCTCAAACCTGATGACTGCGCTGAGTAATATCCTGACTTTCCTGCAACGGGCCCATTCCCGGAAAGCCGCCGAGACCGGCCCGCGCTTCGACGTTACGGTAGCCGCCGGCGAAGGACCGCCGTCGATCGAGATCAGGGACGATTCGCTCAGGCTTCCAGAGGAAGAAAGGCTTACTATCTTCGATCCGCGGATCGACCTGGATAAAGAGGGCGGGACGACCCTGCGCATGGACATAGGCCTGGCCATCGCCAATCAGATCGCGGCCAGCCAGCAGGCCGAGTTGCTCTTCGAGTCCGATGCTACGGGAACCTCGTTTCGCATCGTTTTTCCGCAGCCCTTAGTGTGAAGAGCGGCTGAAAAGTCTTTTCAGGAAGGAAAAGAAGCCGCCCAACTTGCCGACCTTGCGGTGCGCGCCGGAGGGCGCGCCTAAGGGCGCGCCGCCTTGTTTCTCGACGACCTGTCGTTCCGGGCGGGCCGACACGGGAGGCGGGGTCGGGAAAATGGATTCCAGATCTGGATGGGAATCCGTAGACCAGGCGTCTGCGGCCGGCGGCGGTAGCTCGCCTGACTTTGCCGCAGCGGTCGGCGGCAGTGCAATCTCCGGCTGTGTCGTATCCATATCTTGCCCGGCAGATAACGGCAGCGGGTCCGCCCCTTCGAGATCCGGCACATCCGAGTTTCCCAGACCGAGCTTATTTCTGAGCGACTCCGGCGTGTCCTGGGTGGTCATGATCACCTCGGCCAGTTCGCCCGCCTGGCGATCTGCGGCAGTCACCGTCAACAGGCACTCCGAGCTTAGTCTGAAGGTCACGTCGATTGTCCGGCTGCCGGGAGGCCCCGGGGGAATGCCGCGCACGTGAACCGTACCGAGATACTCGTTCTCGTCTACCTTGAGGCTTTCGCCCTGGTAGACCGGCAGGTGGATCTCGATCTGATTTTCGGCGAAAGTTCGCATCTCGAAGGTGCGCGCGATGGGAACCCGCGCGCCGGCCTCGATCAGGCTGGTGAAGCTTCCGCCGGGCACGCCCACGCCGATGGTTATAGGCAGAACGTCAACCAGCACCAAAGCGTCCAGAGAGTCCATCGAATCGGCCATTAAAGCGGCCCCAATGGCTACCGACTCGTCGGGATGAACTCCCTTGATCGGCTGTTTGCCGAAATGATCTTCGATCATGCTCCAGATCATCGGCATACGCGTCTGCCCGCCGACCAGGAGAATGGCGTCGATGTCCTCTCTGGCAAGCCCGGCCTTGATCAGCACCTCGTCGCAGACGTCCAGCGTGCGCTTGACCATCGGTCTGACCAGATCCTCGAGTTGTTCACGCGTAACCTTGACTTGCAGATCGACCGGCTTGCCGTCGACCGTGCCGATGAACGGCAGGCGCACCTCGTACTCCGAGCGCGCGCTCAGCGCGCACTTGGCGAACTCGGCACCCTGCAGGGCCCGCAGCAACGCTATGCGCTCCATCTGGGGAAGTTTGCCCAACTGAAGCTGGAACTCGATCACGATGTGATCCATCAACTGTGCGTCGAAATCCACGCCGCCCAGGAAAGTGTCGCCGCCGGTGGCCAGAACCTCGTAGACGTTTGCATAAACGTGCAACACGGAAACGTCGAAGGTTCCGCCGCCCAAGTCGTAGACCAGCAGGCGTTGCTCTCCATGGTGCCTTAACCCATAGGCCAGCGCAGCGGCTGTCGGCTCGTTGAGGATTCTCTCGACGTGCAGTCCGGCAAGCTGCCCGGCTTCGCGAATCGCCGAGCGCTGGTTCTCGTTGTAGTAGGCGGGAACGGTGATCACCGCCCGCATGATCACTTTTCCCAGGTATTCCTGGGCCACGTCGCGGATCTCGTTTAAAATAAGCGAGGAAACCTTTTCCAGGCTCAATATCTGGCCCTCGATGTTCACCGCCGCGTGACCGTCACGGCCCGGCACTATCTCGTAGTGGAACCTGTCGCGAACCTGCCTCACGATCGGTGACTCGTAGGGCCTGCCGACCAGGCGCTTGCTTCCGTAGACTGTTTTTTTGGGGTTGATCTCCATCTGGGCCTTGGCCGCGCTACCCACGACCGTCTGGCCCATGGGATCGATGGCCACTACAGATGGAATTGTCTGGTGTCCCCTGCGCGAGGGGATGATGAACGGCTTGCCATCCTTGACAATGGCACAGCAGGTATTCGTGGTGCCCAAATCGATTCCCAGCACAATTCCCTTGGGGGCCGCGACCTGGGCCGGCTCATGGCCCGAATCGCCGCTATCCTCGGAGACCAGTTCTATGTTGCGCAGCATCTGGACAATGCTCTGGCGATCTACGGACACCGCGCTGATCGGTTGATCCCGCGTCTGGGCTCGCTCGAACATGCGCCTGAATAACCCCCGCGAAACAGGATCCATGGCCGCAATTCGCACCGCCGTTCCCGTCCTGCCCTGAAGCGGCTCGCTGATGACACCGGCCGCCTTGAAAACCGGCCTTTCATCCTTCAGCCGCACCTCCAGGCGCACCTTGGTACCGACCGGGTACATGTCCGGCTTGGGCAACACGAAGGTGTCTGCCTCGACACAGGCCGCGTAACGCTCGACGAAATCGGAAACACCCTGGCAAGGAGAGCGCAGCAGGATATTCTTGCCGGTCTCGAGCCTGCGGATCGTCTTCGGTTCGCCTTCAGTCACGCCGCCGGCTCTCTTTCAATTGAGATGATATTCGCTTAGCCACTACCCAATCAGGTATAGAAAGTCAACCAAGATCGTTTCAAACCTCATTCGCTGCCATCACCACCAGCGCCCGCGTTGCTGGTAGGTCTGGATAAAGTGCTCGATGGAGCGATTATAGGTTCGTTCGACATCGTCTGGAAACATGCAGGCCGGCAACTCGCCCTGGCGCCAGTGAAAAGTGAGACAGTCGCAGCAGACCCCCTTGCGACTGCAGGGCTCGTAGCTGCAGTTGCAGCGCTCAAGGTTTCTCTCCTGCGTGCATTCTCGCTTGGCCATAAACTTTCCTGACTACTTCGGGTTGGGAGGAAAACCCGAGATGATCGTGCCCCCACCGCATTTTCCGAGCTGGACGGTCCCGGTTTGTGCCTTGCCACCCAGTTGCACGCTGACGGTGGCGCTCTTCTTGTCCTTCGAGATCTCGAGTTTCCAGCCCGGCCCGCCGAATGCACCCTTTGTCAGCATCTCGGGCAAAGCATCGTCGTAGGCCGCCAGGCGAAACGAGAAGGCCCAGGTCAACTCCTCATAGATCCTAACGGCATCGCCGTCCTTGCCGGCCGCCAAGGCCTCCTTGAATTGCTTGCCATGCTCGCCCAGAAAGTCGGCCAATTCTCCTTCCGCGACGCCACAGGGGCGCACAACCCGCTGTTTGTCGGCGCCGCCCAGGGCGGCAGTCAGCTTCGCCGGCCCATCCTCGACCGACATTTTCAGATTGCCCTGCGATAGTTTCCACTTCTCGTCTTTCTTTTCGAAGACGAAGGCCACGATGTCATCGTCGACAATCTTGCCGCCCTTGACTGCCGGCCAGACGATGGCCGCACGCTTGTCCTCCCTGACCACCTCGGCAATCATCCCGAAGGCCAAACCGCCGGCGGCGAGCTGCTCACCAACGGCCGCACGCAGTTCGAAAGAAACCTTCCGGCCGACCTCGAGGCCCGGGACATCTTTCTTGGGAGCAGGCTTTGGGGGCTTGAGCTTCGAAAGGCCCGCCCGGGCGGCCTCGCGCACGTCGGCGTCCTCGTCGCGCAGGCGTTTTTTGAATTCCTGCAGTACGCCCTCGGCCCGCGGATCGATATTCGCAAGCGCTTTCAGGATCTCCGTCCTGATAACGGCCACCTTTTCCACCTTCATCCGCTTGAGCAACTCGGGAACCATCTTCAGGGCCGGCGCGCCCATCTTACCCAGCGTGGCCACAGCGCCGAGGCGCAGGGCCGGATCGGGCGCGGGCAGGTTACGCAGCAGGTAAGGCAGCGCCGGCTCGCCCAGCCGCGCCACGGCTTCCTCGGCCTGGGTCTGCACGGCCCAATCCTCGTGCCTGAACAAGGCAATCCAGTCACCGACCTTCTTGCCGTCAATCTCAGGAGTGTTGCTGCAGGCTGCGCCCGAGATGCAAATAAACGCCGCGAAGAACACCGCTATAGCCCGTCGCATGTCAGACCTCCTCTATCCGCGGACAGTTTATTGAGTACCCGGCCAGAGATCAACCCCGAAAGAACGTCCCTATTATTCCCCTTACTGGGTGGTGAACGAAGCGCCCACGTCCGCGACCAACGGCGTTGCGCCGAAGTCGGCCACACCGGTGGTTATCACCAGGTCGTATACGCTGGCCGCACCTAGATCGCCATAGGGGCTGAAGATCACCTCTTCAGGCGTCGCGCCGGGTTCGATGCAACCGAACACCTCGCTGCCGGCGGCCTGGTCCCAGAGTTGAATCGTTCCGCTGCCGTTGACCGTGCTGCCCTGCAGTGTGGACGGGTCGACCTGCTCGCTGAAGGTAATCGTAATGTCCGAGGTGACCGGCACGTTGACGTCGCTGTCGGCCGGGCTGGTCGCCAGCACCGCCGGCGGTACGGACTCTACCGTGAATGAAACCGTGACGTCGGCGCCCAGGGCGTTGCCGGCCATGTCGGTCACGGCCGCGCCTAAGGTGGCGCTACAGGCGGCGGCGCCGGCCAGCGGCAGAAGCGTTTCGAAGAAGGCTGTCGTGCCCTGAACAGAGATGTTCCCGGCCACCGGGTTGCCGTCGCATACGAGTGTGAAGGTCGCCGGTCCCACCGAGGCCGGGTCGACGTTCTCATCGAAAGTTGCCGAGATCGCAGTTCGCGACCAGACATCGGCGCGGCCGTCGGCAGGGAGATCCGGCCCGGCCATGGCGTCTATGTGAATGTCCGTCACAGCCAGCGTAGGGGCAACGCTCTCCCCGACATAGTCGACCACCAGGTCGGGATCACCGTTGGCCACGCCGTAGATGTTGGAGAACTGGCTCTGGCGCAGGATGAGTTGGTAACCGCAGCCCGAGCGCAGCAGGTTGCCGGCCCTGATCAGCACCGAGTCGGGCTGGGCTGCCGCCCCTATGACGTAGTCGTTCGAGCTGGAGATCGCCTCGCTGGGACAGCCCGCGGGAACGCCGGTTCCCATGAAGCCGATGGTGTAGCGGTTGAAGGTCGGCGGCAACATGCGATCGCGCAGGTTGCCTCCCACTCCCGGCATGCTCAGTACGAACAGCTGATCGCCGAGCACCGCGCTCGCCGCCGCCGGGCTGACGTCCCCCGCCGCTACAGGATCCGGGATGCGTGCGTTGACCGCGGGCGTGTTCCCCACCGTCGGGTAGTTGATCGCGGCAGGGGCGCCCAGGGGGTTGCCCCTGAAGTCCATCACGCCCTGGGTAACGTTGACGGTCACGTCGTGGCCCGAAAGATAGGTGGGAACCACCTGCAGGATGCAGCTATCCGGATCGCCGCTGTTGGTGGCGACAACTCCCTGCAACGTCGCTCCGTCTGTGTTGTCCACGGCGAAGATGTTGGCCTCGGTAAGCGACGGGAAATATATATCGCGGCTGAAGACCACCGGCGCCATGGCCGTCGGGTAAGTGTTCTCGCCGAGCGGCGGCGAGATGGTGGCGTAGGTCGGCGGGCTTGTATGAAAGGCCGCCTCGAAGTCGGCATCCAGGTACGAGCCGTCGGCCAGTGTTACACCGCCGTAGCCGCCCGCGAGCACCAGCTTGTAGTCGGCATCGAAGCCAAGGATCGCATCGGGAGTGACGATCGCCTCGAACAGGTCGGCGGACGCCGAGACCGTGGCGCCGACCGGCGTACCGCTGGCGTCCAGCACCCGTAGCCGGGTTGAATCCAGCGTGGCCGGATCGAGCTCGGCCGCAAATTCTACGTGGAACGCGCAGTTGACCGGCAGGTCGCTTCCGCCGGCCAAGGGATCGACCGTGACCACCGTGTTCTGGCCGTAGGCTCCCAGCACCTGCGGCGGCCCGCCGGTCGTAAACGTCCAGGCGTAGCCGCCTACCAGGGTCACCGAGCCGTCCGCGTTAGTGATGCTGTCAGCCAACATGGCTTGGTAGGATGTATTGTAGAGTAGCGGGCGCGCATCGGGATGGCAATCCCAGAACTCGGGGGCAATCACCAGGCAGACCTTGTTATTGGTGTAGGTTCCAGTGGCGTCCGGCTCGAGGGTGAAGGGATCGACGCCTTCATAAGTGAAACCCGAGACGGGCACGGCCTGCGTCCCGAAATCATCGTCGAAGGTCAGGCCGAAGGACGACGTCGTGATGGTGGTTGGGTCGATGTCCTCGAGGAAGACGGCGCATACCTCGGTGGTCACCTGCACACCGCTGTCTCCGTCATGGGGGATGGTGCCCGCCAGCAGCATGTTGATACCGGTCGTGAAGTTCGAGACGAAATTGGCCACCATGATGCTGGCCCCGTAGCGCCCGCGCACGCCGGTCAGGCCGCCGCGCACGCCGAAGGTATACTGCAGCCCGCCGGTTAGATCGGCCACGGTGTCGAAGACCGCCGTGAAGCTGTTTGAGTCGTAGGAGAGCAAGTCGAGCGCCACCCGCGTGTTGACGTCGCTGGTCGCGCCCGGGTTGAGCCAGACGGTGACGTTTGACGGGTCGGGATCGCAAAAGCCGGCGTTTACGTTGCCGCACAAGACGCCGCCAGGGCAGTCGCCGTCGGCGGCGCAGGGCCGCGCGTCGGCGTAGGTCACCAGCGTCGACTGTAATATGTCCTGGTTGAAGATGACCGCGACGTTGCTGGCCACCGGCACGTTCTGGGCGCCGTCCCCGGGCACGACCTGGGTCACTTCGATCGGCGGCACCGGGATGATATCGAAGCTCCAGACCACGTCGAAGGGCAGGTTCCCTCCGGCCGAGGTGGCGATTGCCGCGCGGATGCCGGTGGTCAGCCTGACCCGGATGGTGGCGTCGTAGATAAAATCTGACGGCGGATCGCAGGTCACCAGCGCGTCGCCGCTTCCGAACCCGTATGTCCCGTCGGGCACCCCGCAGGCTATCGGCAGCGGGTTCTGCGGATCGCTGATGTCTTCGACCACGAAGGTGGACGGATCGAGCGAGTTGCGATCGACCGCCTCGCTGAAGGTCACAACAATGTTGGCGTCGGTGGTCACGTTATCCTGCGAGCCACCGGGCTGGGTGCTGACCACCAAAAGCGGCAGCGGGTCAATAGTCGAGAAGCTGAAGACGAAATCGGAGCCCAGCGTGCCCCCGCGGCTCGTCCCGCGGGCGCTGCGGATGGATGCAAGAAGCGCCACCGTCACCCGCGAGGTGCGTTGGAAATCGATGTCGGGGTCGAAGACCACCAGTGGATCGCCGGCATTGCAGCTCAAGGTGCCGGTGTGAGCGATGCTCGCACCGGAGTCGGTCTGCTCGTTGACGGTGAAGGTCGTGGCGTCGATTGTCGAGCAGTCGAGCGCCTCGCTGAAGGTGATCTCGATGTCAGCGTCCAGGGCCACCCTGACCGAGCCGGCCGCCGGCGAGGTGCCGGTCACGTACAGCGGCGGCGGATCCTGGGCTATGAAATCATAGCCGAAGTCGGCCGGAAGCTGTCCGCCGCGGGTGGTGGCCACCGCGCTCTCGATGGCATGGTTGGGGTAAGCTGCCGCGTCGAAGGGCCCGCCCTTCAAGGTCACGTCGATTACCGAAGAGTAGCCGAAGGGCGCGTCGGGAACGAAGCTGACCTGCGGATCGCCGGGCGTGCAGGTTAACGTACCGCTGACCGCCGCCGTGCCGCCGCCCAGCAGCGGATCGAGCGTCTCGCTGATCGCCACGGTGACGTCGTTGACCGAGTCGCAGTTGAGCGGTTCCGAGAAGACGATGCCCAGCGGCGCGTCCCGCTGCACCATCTCGGCGCCCGCGGCCGGATCGACCGCGGCGACGGCCAGCGGCGGCGGATCCTGGACTCTAAAGCTGAAGATGAAGTCGTCGGTCAGGTTGCCGCCGTAGCTGGTTGCCCGGGTGCTTTCCACGACTCTCGTAGCCGGCGCAGTCCCGGGAGTGTAAGCGGCCCCGCTCAGCGTGACCGCCACCAGCGATGACCACTCGAAGGGCGCGTCGGGAGTGAAGCCGACCAGGCACGGGTCAGTTGGGCCGCCGTCGCCGCAGCTGTAGTCGCCGGCCGGGGCGGGGTTGCAGACGAGCGTGCCGCTCAGAGTGCGAGTGGTTCCGGCCGCTGCTCCCAGGCGCGGGTGATCATCGAGGGTCTCTTCGACTGCCAGGTTGCCGGTCAGCGTATCGCAGTCGACCGGCTCGCTGAACTGGATAGTGATCGCGGAGTCGAGCGGCACGCCCGACATCTGCGATCCGGGCTGCGCGCCTGCCACGTAGAAGTCGGGCGGATCATCGACGTGGAAGGAGATGGCCACGTCTTCGGGAAGCTGCCCGCCGAAGTCGGTGGCCCGGTTGCTCTCGACCGCGCCGTCGGCGCGGGTTCCGCCCTTGAGTGTAAGCGTGACATCCGAGGAGTACAGAAACGGCGTGTCCGGTGTGAAGGTCACGATGCAGAAATCGTTGCCGTCGCAGGAGTCGACATCGATCGAGTCGGGCTGCGTGCAGGCCCAGCTTCCGCCGACGTCGCGCTGGCCGGGACCGGTGTGCGGGTGCGGATCGAACACTTCAAGGATAGCGACGCCGGCCTCGAGGCTGGCGCAGTCGACCGGTTCGGAGAAGGTCAGCTCGATCACGCTATCGAGCGCTACGCCGATGCTGTTGGAACCGGGGTTCGAGTTCACCAGCCTCAGAGGCGGAGGATCGAGCGTCCGGAAGGCGCCGGTCACCTGGATCGGCAGCGGCCCGTTGTCGCGCAGGCGCTTAATTCCGGTTGTCAAAGTCACCCGGTAGGGCGTCGAGTAGGCAAGCAGCGCCGCGGGCTGCAGGGTCGCCTTGAAGGCCGACTGGTCGTATGTGATCGTGCCTTCCACTTTTATCGGGTTGGCCGGATCGGTCACGTCCTCGATGTAGAAGTTGGCAGCGTTGCTTACCGTCTCGGGAACCAGATCCTCGCTGAAGCTCGCCTCGACGGCGGTGTCGCGCGGCACGTCCTGGCCCGAAGGATGAATGGCCACCACCCGGATGGGCACGTCCACGGTGAACGGCTGATCGGTGCAGCCGGTAAGCCAGGTCGTTGCGATCAGCATCAAAAGCGGCAATGTCAGCTTACAAAATGATCTCATTTGCTCTCCTCCAATATCCAGTATCGGGTCTCTTGGCTCATAGTTACCAGGGAATGTCCAGGCGATAGCCCAGCATGATGTTGCTGCCCTCCAGGTCACCCAGCTCCCGGTTGTAGGTGTTTCCGTAAATATCCTTGAAGTCCAGATCTGTCCGCGCGCTCGAGTAACGGTACTCGAGCGTGATGCGCCCGGGCCCAAGGCCATAGGCTCCCTCGACACCCAGGTAGTAACCGGTACCCCAGCCGCTCTGCATCGAGTCGCTCACGGAGGGCTGGCCCTCCTTGGTGTAGGTCGACTGCGACCAGACGTGTACGGCGGAGAAGCCGCCTCCGGCCGAGATGAACAGTGGCAGATCCACGAGCGGTCTTACGGTAAGCGACGCGCCCGCGAACAGCGGCAGGCTGTCGATTTTCCAGGAGTATCCAAAGGTCCCGAAGTCCGGATCGGAGGGAAGTTCGCGTTTCCCGTCGCCCGAAAGACGGAACCAGCCGATTTCCAACCCCGGGGAGATTGTCAGCATATTTCCCAGCGGAATATAACCCTTGACGCTGAGCAATACCGGCACCGCCAGGCCCTGGCTGCCGCTGGGCAACAGCTCGCCCGCGGAAAGCGAGGTCGAGGCCGGCTTGCCCGAGGTAATCAGCAAATCGACCAGCAGGCCGATACCCAGGTAGGGTGCTTTCCGGCCTTCGCGAAGCCTGAGAGTCTCCGTATCGCCCGGCTCCCCGGCGGCGCTATCCTCGGAGACCGGGGACTCCGCCACCGCCGGTGTCTCCGGTTCAGTCGATGACTCGGGTGCAGGCGCGGCCTCGGGCTCCGGGGCAGGCTTGGCCTCGGGCTCAGGGGCAGGCTTGGCCGCGGGCCCCGGAGCAGGCAGGGTAACCAGAGCTAGCACGACCTTGGCGTCCTCGGTATTCTCTTTTCCGGCGGACGTCTTCCAGGCCACGACCGGCTCGTCCGCCCGCGGACGGCGCCGGACATGGACGGGTCGGGCGGCAATGTCGACCGAGCTGGTCACGTTCACAGTGTGGGTGCCCGGCGGCAGCTCGAAGAAGATGCTCTTCGAGAAACGATCGGTAAGCTCGATCGTCACCTCACCCTCGCGGCCATCGTCGCCGACGAAGAGCACAGTCGCCTTGCATTTCTTGTCTCCCCGGGCCAGGAGCAGCAACGCGGCCGGCCCGCCGGCGCGGATGCGCAGGCGCGCCCCATGTCGCAATACGAAGTAACGATAGGAGCGCTTCCCTTCCTTGAGTCTCTTCTTTATATTTTTGCCCATGACCTGCACCTTCCCCGGCCGCAGGGGCTCGGCCGACCGGGCCGGGGATGCCGAACCCAGTACAAGCCACTGCATTGCAAGAAATCCCGCAAAAAACGCCTTTTTCAGGCACATGACGCCACCTCCAGGCAGGTTCCAGATTAGAAACTTTACTCATATACTATGCAAACTATACAAATTTTGGTGAAAAAATGACGACGGCGATATTTTTCCACCAGGAACCCTTCATTATGCATAATAGTAGAGTATGCCATTATTGACGGTGTGATCTTGGAACCGATACCATCAGAACGTGCTCTTCTAGATGCCTTTCGTCGGGCCGAGCCCGGGGCGCTCGAGTGTATCTACCGTGCCTACGTCGAGCGCGTGGCCGCCATGCTGCGCAGGGGGTTCGAGTTCTCTTCACGGGGACAGCAAATGAGATTCTCGGGCTATCGCGATCCTGACGACCTGCAGGACGCTTTGCAGGAGACGTTTCTTGGCGCCTTCTCCGTCGGCGCGCGCAATGGCTACGACGGGCTGACTCCTTTTTCCAGCTACCTGATGGCCATAGCCCGTAACGTGGTGTTACAGCGCTTTCGCAAGGATCTCTCCCGCCTGCGCTGCTTTACGGAGTTGCAGGCCGCGGCAGCCGAGGAAAACAACCAATACTCGCTGGCGGCCGGACCGGCCCCCGACGTGGCCGCCGGGCTCGGCGAACTGCGCCGCCTGGTAAAAGATTTCGTGGCCTCGCTCAGCGATGAGCAGCGGCGCATCGTGCGCCTGTATTTCATCGAACGACTCAGCCAGGAAGCCACTGCCGAGAGCCTGGCTCTCAATCGCAACCGGGTCCGCAAGCAGATCCGCACAATTCGCAAGAAACTTTTCAAGCGCCTGCGGCGCGAGGGGCTGGACGCCGCCCTGCCCTTCTCACTGGATACCGTCGAGGTCGAGCCATGAATTCCGGCGACTACCCGGCAGGCTGTAAAAACCGGCGCTTCGGCCGTGCCCTGCAAGACCTCTTCGAGGGCCGAGTTCCGCCCCCTCTGCCTATGAGCCTTTCCGATCATCTCAAGAGCTGTCCGGCCTGCCGAACCCAGGCGCGGACCCTGGCTTCGGCCGATCGATTGCTGGGCGAAGAGTGCGGCGCTCCCGTGTGCGTCTCTCCGTTCGAGATCGACCTGGCCTGGCAGGCCGTGGCCGCAAGGCTGAACATCGCCGAAAGACAATCCCGGCGGTGGTTTGTGCCGTCCTCGATTCTCAGAGGGCGGCGGCTTTTGAGGCTCTTGCCGGCAGCTATCGGCCTGGCGCTGGTGCTGGTTGTCGGCGCTGCCTTCATCGCCACACACAAGACGAGCGGCTTCGCGGCTCGCGGGGCCGCGGCGCCGCCGGATCTGCGGCTTGTCTGCATACCGGCCGGAGACAAGTCTGCGCCGCGCTCGGCCCGTGCAGGAGACGGTCCCGCCTCCTGCAGCATCGACGAGACGCTGGGCTTCGCCTACCTCAACCCGGAAGGGCGCTTTGGCGGACTTTTGCTGTACGCCGTCGACTCCAAAGATAATATATTGTGGTATGCGCCCAACCCGGCCCAGCCGGCCGGTATATCTATCGAGCCGGCGGCGCGGCCACGGGCACTTCCCCGGACGGTGCGCTTGGCCGTCAATCACCACCCCGGCCGCTACACGCTGGTGGCAGCCTTCACCCGCCGGCCTCTCGATTTGGCCGGGCTCGACAAGCTGGCAGTCGATCTGGCTCGTGGCCGGCGACATCTACCGGGCGCGCAAGTGATCCGGCGCGACCTGATCA
The DNA here is from genome assembly GCA_035528415.1 of Myxococcota bacterium. Taxonomy (GTDB): domain Bacteria; phylum Myxococcota; class B64-G9; order B64-G9; family B64-G9; genus DATKYQ01. The sequence goes on from DATKYQ010000039.1 coordinate 55,047, forward strand.
TCGCCGGGGAGGGAAAGCCGTGAAGATCTTGGTTGTGCTCCTGTCCACCTGTCTGGCTTTACCCGCCGGTGCCCGTACAGCCAGGCACGTATTGATCGTTGCCAACAACAACGATCCCTCGGGCAAACTCGATCCATTGCGTTACGCAGACGATGACGGCGCGCGTTACAGCGAGCTATTCTCCTCGACCGGCGCCCGGGTGGAGCTTCTTTGCACCATGGACACCGAGACCCAGCGCCTGTTCCCCGAGTTGGTCGGCCAGACCCGCCCGCCGACCCGCGCCCGACTGCGCTCGTCGCTGTCCCGCATCTTCGACGCCATCCGCCAGGACAAGACCGAGGGAATGCAGACGGAGTTCATCTTCGTCTTCACCGGCCACGGCCGGATGAGCGAGGGCAGCGGTCAGCTCCTGCTGACCGACGGCCCGCTGGCGCGCAAAGATTTCCTTACCGAGGTGATTGACGCCTCGCCTGCCGACTTCAACCACATCATCATCGACGCCTGCCACGCCTACTACCTTGTCATGCCGCGCGGAGAGTGGCATGACGACCGCGGCGGGGCCGCAGCCACCGACGCCTTGCGGGCTTACCTCAGATCGCCCAACGAGCTGTCCCGGCGCCCGACCACCGGGGTGATCCTGTCGACAGCCGGCGCCGCCGAAGTGCACGAGTGGGAGCGCTACCGTTCGGGCGTCTTCAGCCACGAGCTGCGCTCGGGCCTGCTCGGCCCGGCCGACCTGAATGCCGACGGCCGCATCAGCTACGGCGAGCTGGAGTCCTTTCTGGCGGCGGCCAACGCAGGGGTGACCAACCCCAAGGCGCGCATCCAGATCTTCGTCCTGGCGCCCGAGCAGAACCTCGATCACCCCCTGCTCGAGCTGGGCCCCGGCCTCGAACACGTTCTCAGGTTTCCAAAAACGGCCGCCGGCCACTTCGAGGTCGAGGACGCCCGCGGCCTGGCCTACGCCGAGTGGAACAAGGCCCCCGACCAGCAGGCCTACCTGGCGCTGCTCTACCCGCCGGTCAAGGCCAGCCCGACCTACTTCGTAAGAAGGCGCGACCGCGAACTGAAAGTCAGCCTGGTCCCGCCGGGAGACGGGCGGCAGGAGATCTCCTTCGATGAAGGCAGCCTGGTCCCGCGCGACTCGTCCGCCCGCGGCAGCGTGGCCGAAGCTTTCCGCACCCAGCTCTTCAGCGTGCCGTTCGGTTCGGCCTTCGCACGCGGCTTTATGGCCCGGCGCGAGGGCGAACGCATCGCGGAAGTTCAGCGCGCAGCGTATCCGCAAGCAAGCCGCAGCCATTTCATCTCGGCGGCTTACCTGATATCCGATGCCCTGATGGAGAGCGACGACATCGCCCAGGGGGCATTGCTTTCATACCGCTTCTCGCCCTGGAACCACTTTCACCTTACGGCCCGCATGGACTACCGGCACACCTCCGGCGGCAAGGAAGGCAACGCCCACACTCTCGACGACATCGGGCTGCTTTTGGGAGGCGGCGCGCACTGGCAGATTATAAACAGGCTATGCATCTTCGTAGACGGACTTGCAGGAAACCACTTCATAGCTTATACAAAGAAGTCGCCGAGCGCGGCAGACAAGGACAAGACCAGCTGGGACGAACTGGCCCCGGCTGTCGGATTTGCGGCCGGTCTGAGAGTCGATATCTTCGGCCCGGTCTTCATGCAGGCCTCGGGCGGGCTGGATTTCGTCTTCTCGTCGGTGGAAGGCGAGGAAAACAGTTACCTGGTTCCCGCGGGAACCTTCGAAATAGGCGCGGCATTCTGAAATCAACCATTACGGGGAGAATCTAATGCTCACAAGATCACATTCGAAAGTAATCGTGCACTACCTGTCTATCATTGCCGCGCTCTGGCTCATGAGTATCCTTGCGGCCTGCGGTTCGAGCACTTCGGGACCCGACACCGATGGAGACGGCGTGCGTGACTCGGTCGATAATTGCCCGGCGGTGGCCAATCCCGACCAGGCCGACACTGACGGCGACGGCATAGGCGACGCCTGCGACGACGACGCCGACTTCGACGGCGACGGGGTGGTGAACGCGGATGACAATTGCCCGGCCACACCCAACGCCGACCAGGCGGACGCTGACGGAGACGACGTCGGCGACGCCTGTGACAACTGTCCTGCCAAGGCCAACCCGGATCAGCTCGACACCGACGGCAACGGCACCGGCGATGCCTGCGAGCCCGGCCTCGACTCGGACAACGACGGCGTGCCCAACGACCAGGACAACTGCCCCGATGTTGCCAACACCGACCAGGCGGACGCTGACGGAGACGGAATCGGCGACGCCTGCGACAACTGCCCCGCCAAGCCCAATCCCGACCAGGCCGACACCGACGGCAACGGCACCGGCGATGCCTGCCAGGCAGGCCTCGACAGCGACGGTGACGGGATTCCCAACAACCAGGACAACTGCCCCAACACGGCCAACCAGGATCAGCTCGACGGCGACCAGGACGGTCTCGGCAACGCCTGCGACAACTGCCCCGCCGTGGCCAACCCCGACCAGGCAGACGCAGACTCCGACGGCACCGGCGACGCCTGCGAGATATACATCTTGATCAGCGACTTCTTCCCGCCGGCCGGCTACCGCGAGCAAGACGTCGCCTTCACGATTTCGGGGCTCGGCTTCGACAACGACGCCGGCGTGCTGTTTACAAACAGCGACGATTCCCAGATCACTTTCACGCCCACGGCCGTGACGATCGACTCGAGCACCAGCATCAGCGGAACAATCCCGGCCGATCCCGCGCGGGTGCTCGGGCTCTACGACGTCAGCGTCACCAACGTTGCCGCCGGCACCAGCGACACGCTCGAGAAGGCCTTTCTGGTCACCCCCAATCCTCCGCCGGTGGTCGACGACGTGGTGCCGCCATACGCCTATAACGGCGACCCCAACGACGGGCTGCTCTCAGACCGGGCCATCGCCGTCAAGGGCTCGAACTTCCTCTCGACTCCCGGCGTGCGCTGGGTGCTCAGGTCCGACCCTTCGCAGATCTTCGAGGCCCGCTCGGTGGCCTTCACCGACTCCACGGCCGTGACAGCAATCATTCCCTCCGAGTCGGCCCACATGCCGGCCGGGCTCTACACCGTCCAGTTGACCAACCCCGACCTGCAGGGAGCCGAGTGGTCCGGCGACTTCGAGGTTACAGCCACCCCGCCGCCGCACATTTTGGCCATCGATCCGTTGCGGTCGGCCGGGAACGACTTCAACAGCGGCGCTGTCGCGCTGACGGTGCGCGGCGAGCACTTCGTGGCCGGCGCCTCCGGAAGCCAGGTGGCGCTGCTCGACCCGACCGGCGCCGAGATCGCCTTAGTCACCGACGCCCAGGACGAAAACACGCTGGTGGCCTCGGCCGGCGTCATCAACGTCGGCAACGGTTCATACCCGGTCAAGGTGACCAATCCCGACGGGCAGTGGGACACCTACTATCTTTTCTCGGTCACATCGAGCGCCGACGGCAAGCTGCAAGACACCGACAGCTGGGTGGACTACCCCCAGACCACGCTGCAGACTTCCCGCTGGCGCCACGCCGGCACCTACGGATTCGATGTTTTCGGATCGGGATACATATACATCATGGGCGGCTCCGACGCGGCCGGCAACCCGCTCGACGGCTGCGAGTACGACCAGGTCAGCGTCTTCGGCGAGCCCGGCGTGTTTCGCACGCTCTTGCAGTTCGACGGCAGCGGCCATGTCCCTAACGTGCTCGATTCGGCTCGGACGGGCCTGGCGGTGGCCCGCCTGGGTCCGTACATCTACGCGCTGGGCGGCTCGGCCGACGGGGTGAGCGCGCTCGATACCACCGAGATGGCCCGCATCCTGGGCACGCGCACGATTCCCTATCTCAACCGCCACCCTCAGGCGGCCCCGGGCGGTTCGTTACCGGACGGCTCGTGGTACTACATGGTCTCGGCGGTCACGGCCGACGGCGAGAGCCTGACCAGCCAGGAGGCCATCGCCCGCGATGCCGGCGGCAGCCTGACCATTCGCTGGGCTCCGGTCGACGGGGCTACGAGCTACAACGTCTACCGTTCGCCGGCTTCCGACGGGCGCAGCCAGTCCGAGCGCCTGCTGGCGGTCGACGTGCAGGAGACCTCCTTCGAAGACGACGGCACGGGCGCCTTGACCCCGGCCCCAGGCAACCTGCGCGGGCACGGTGCCGAGGTCGGCGGTACGCTTTCGGCAGGCTCCTGGACCTACCGCGTATCGACCAACACCGGCGCCGGCGAGTCGCTGGCCGGATATCCGCTGGCCAGCGAGGTATCGGCCATAGCCGGCGAGAACGCGATCATCATCACTTGGGACGAAGTACCCGGGGCCGATTCCTACAACGTCTACCGCGGCCAGGCCGTGGACGACACCAGCGGCGAGACCTACCTGCTGGCCGCCGCGGTGGCCGGCACCCAGTTCACAGACGACGGCAGCGCCGCCGTCGATGCCAATTCGCCCGCGCCGGACGGCACCCGTCCGCTCCCTCCCGGAAGCCTGACGCGCTGGCGTGTGCTGACGGACGATCAGGGCCAAGCTATCGAGATGGCCTTCCCCCGCGAGGGCCTGCGCGCGGTCACTACCAGCTTGCCCTTCGACGACGACGATGACCCGGCCACCCCGCCGGTGCAGCGTGCCTTCCTCTACGCCGTCGGCGGGCGGATCGATGCCACGGCCGATACTCTCTACCTCGATACCGCCGAGCGAACCGAGATCGATCTATTGACGGGCGGCATCGCCCCCTGGGCCACAGAGCCCGAGACGCTGACCACGCCGCGCGCCTTCTACGCCTTGATGTCCAGCCAGGGACGCATGGAAAATCCCGCTCCCGGCGACCAGCCGCCCCAACTGTGCGACGACGTCGACGGCGACGGCTACGAAGACATCGAATGCGGCGGCACGGACTGTAACGATCTCGATCCGGAGATTCACCCGGGCGCCGACGAGATTTGCGGCGACGGCATCGACCAGGACTGCGACGGCCAGGACGACCCCTGCGGCTGCACCACCGACGCCGACGGCGACGGCTTCATTTCGGCGGCCGACTGCGGCGGGACCGACTGCTGCGATGACGGCAGCGAGTCGAGCCTGGGCTGCACGGTCGACACGGCGGCCGAGATTCACCCCGGGGCCGCGGACACCTGCGAGGACGGGATAGACTCGGATTGCGACGGGATCGACCCGGCTTGCGATTGCTGGGACAACGACTCGGACGGCTACGACGATCAGGCCTGCGGCGGGGACGACTGCAACGACGGCGACGCCGGCATCAACCCCGGAGCCGATGAGATCTGCGGCGACGGCATCGACCAGAACTGCGACGGGCTCGATCCCGGCTGCGGCTGCCAGGACGCCGACGGCGACGGCTACGAGGACGAGGCCTGCGGCGGCACCGACTGCAACGACAATGACCCGACAATACATCCGTGGGCCTATGACGCCTGTGACGACGGCATCGACCAGAACTGCGACGGCTTCTATCCGACATGCTTCTGGAATCCCAAGAAGGGCGGCCGCGGCCCCGATGAAGACATCTTCTTGATCGCCACCAAGGGAGACAACCTGTTGACCACGCCCAACAACGCATTGGGTCTCGACAGCTTCGAAGTATGTACCATAAACGAAGATCCCCTGGCGGCGCCGCTGGGCCAGCTCTCGGCCTGGGTCAGACAGGCCGAGGTGAGCAACCACACCACCTGGGGTCACGAGGGAATGTTGTACATCGACTACGCTTTCAACTTCGGCGGAGCCACCTCCGAAAACACGAGTTCGGTCACCGCCGATGTTCACGTCTGGGGCAGCCCCTTCGACCCGACGGCCAATGCCGACCAGGTCGTGCTCAGGGACGGCTCGGCCGCCGGGCACATGAGACTAAATCGCGCCTATTTCGTAATCGTGCGTATCTTCTCGCGCCTGATCGCCATCGGCGGGATCGACGGCAACGCCATGGTCGACACCGCCAGCGTGATCAGACAATGAGGAGAACGGCCATGAAAACCGCGATCGTCGGCCCTGTTGCGGGTCTTGCGTTACTGTTCGCTTGCTGCGGCGGCGGCAACGAGGACGAGTGCAACCCGGCCGCCCCGGACTGCGGCGCCGGCTTGACCTGCGAGGCCGTCCAGGGCGGCCACGCGAACTGCTTTGCCGAGCTTGTAATAATCGGCGGCGTGCAGGACGCCACGGACGGCTCGCCGATATCGGGTGCGCTGGTTCAGGCGGTCGATGCCAATGGGGCCGCCACGGGCAGCAGCGATCGCACAGGCCCCGACGGCGGCTTTTCGCTGACCGTCCCCGCCACTCGCGACGCCGACGGCAACCCGGTCGCGGGCTCTTATACGCTGCGGGCCCAGGCGGCCGGCTACCAACCCTTCCCGACCGCCATCCGCCCGGCCTTGCCGCTTGCGGCGACCGATGCCGCGGGCAACGCCGACGACGGCTGGAAGATTGAAAGCGCTCAGACCACCATCCTCTTGCTGCCTCTGCCGGGGGGCGGTTCGGGGCTGGGCTCGATCTCGGGAACGGTACATGCAGATCAACCCGGCGGCGTCCTGGTAGTCGCCGCGGGCGGCGCGGCTGGCTACCCGGGCTATTCCGATTCGGACGGCGATTACACCGTCTTCAATGTCCCGGCCGGAAGCTTCACCGTTAGCGGCTATCGTTCCGGCCTGCAGTTGCAACAAGCCGACGTCACGCTGGCGAGCGGTGAAGACAAGACGGGAGTCGATCTCGAAGAATCGACCTCGGCCCTGTCTTCCGTCTCCGGCAACGTGCAGATCGTAAACGCCCCCGGAGACTCCAAGACCAGCGTGGTGCTGGCGGTCGAAAGCACCTTCGAAGAAAACGCCGCCCGCGGCGAGGTTCCGCCCGGGCTGCGGGCGGGCGAGGTTACAGGCAATTTCTCGATCGACGGCGTGCCCGACGGGCGCTACGTTGTGCTGGCCGCCTTCGAGAACGACGGCCTGGTGCGCGACCCGGACCAGACCATCGGCGGCACCCGGATCGTGCACATCGAGGTGCCCGATCCGGTAAGCGGCAACAGCGTGGTGCTTCCCGAGGGCTTCAAGGTGACCGAGGCGCTGGAGGTCCTGTCGCCCGGCGCCGCCGGTCCCGAGCCGATCACCACCCAGACCCCGGTTTTCAACTTCGCAAACGACTCCAGCGAGGACGGCTACGAGATCCACGTCTTCGACGCCTTCGGCACCGAGATCTGGACTATCGAGATCGGCCCCTCGTCCACTCCGCCCCAGGTGACCTACGCCGGCCCGGCGCTCGATCCCGGCATGTACTACCAGTTCAGGGCGCTTTCGTTCCGCGACAAAAGCGGCACGCGTACTTCCATCAGCGCAACCGAAGATCTCAAGGGAGTTTTCTGGTACGATTCCAACCCATGAGTGATGTCCGGCAGCTCGGCTCCCGCCTGGAACACCTGCTCGCTAACGACGAAATCGCCATGATCGAGCGGCGGCGGTTGATCGAGCTGATGTGCCTGTTCGCGGATCTTCCCCCCCCGCCCGATCCGATCGGCCTGTTTCCGCGTTACGCCGAGCTGAAATCGAATTTCGCAGTTGCAGCCGACGGCGACGATCCGGAGACGCTGCACGAGTCGTTCCTGGCGCTCTACGCTCATCTGCACGGCTACCAGGCGCCCTACACTCCCGAGGAAAGAAAGCGGGTGGACGCGACCGGCGGCTACTGGTGCCACGCGGGCGGATTGTCGCCGATCCTGAAAGCCGGCGATCATATCCGGGCCGGGACAATCTCGGCCGATTTCGGGGCCGGCAACGGGCTTCAGGGCCTTTTGTTCCAGAAGCTCTACCCACACAAAAAAACCATCCAGATCGAGATCTCAAGCAAAATGATCGAAGCCGGGCGGGAGCTGCAGCGCTGGCTCGGGATTCCCGAAGAGAAGGTCGAGTGGTCGTTGGGGGACGTCGTCGATCATTCGCCCACGGGAATGGACTTCATCTACATCTATCGTCCGCTGAAACCCGAAGGCCCGGGCCGGGAATTCTACAGGCGGTTCGCTGCCGAGCTTGCAAGAGACGCAAGGCCGGTAGTAATCTTCTCGATTGCGGACTGCCTGCGCGATTTCTTGCCGGCTTCCTTCGAGGTCTTCTACGGCGACGGGCACCTGACCTGCTTCGAACGAAAATGAGGGGAAAGTATGAAATCGTGAACCTGATCGTTTATCCCAGAGGGAGGTGACGCCCTTGTCACGCAAGCTGTCGTTCTTTTGGCTGATCCTGGCCGCCTGGCCGGCCGGATACGGGGACACTGGAGCGAGCCTGCCGAATTGCGACTCGGTTCGCCAGGTGGTGGTGACCGACATCGACGAGACCCTGACGACTTCGGACGCCGAGTTCGTGGAGCAGCTTGTCGACCCGGCCCACGATCCTTCCATGCGCGCCGGCGGACCGGAGCTGATGCAGGGCTACGCCGAGCGCGGCTTCGTCATCCACTACCTGACCGCCCGTTCCCGGACCCTGAAGCTTACCGACGGTACGACCTGCGAGCAGGCCACCATCGACTGGGTCGAGGAACACGGCTTCCCCTGGAACCAGGGCCAAACCTGGCTGGATCTGGCCGACGCGGTGCTGAGCAGCGATGACACCGTAACCTACAAGACCGCGGCCATCGAGACCCGGAAGGCTCAGGGTTACAGCTACGAGTACGCTTACGGCAACGCCACGACCGACATCAGCGCCTACGAAGCGGCCGGCATCGACAAGACCGAAACCTTCATAGTCGGCACCCACGCCGGCGAGCAAGGCACCCGGGCCATAGATGGCGAGGATTTCGTCCAGCACGCCGCCGAGCAACTGCCGCAGGTGCCGACCTTGTGCGTCTTTCACTGACTAAAACGGGGACGGAGGTTATCCAACTCCCCGAAATCACGTAAAAACCGCAAGAACGGGGACGGCCTGGGCCCTATTTCGGGAGAATGCCTTTTTTTGCATCATACCGCCGGCACGATGCATCCAGGCCGTCTGGCTCGAGCGAGAAAACAACTGTAGTTGCGGAATCCACCAGAGGCACTCCGGTCATCGAATGATAGCATGGCGCAATATCGAGCGTCACGGTCTCGACGGATGCAATCTTCCGACACATCATCGTCATGCTGTAGCTTCCTTCTTGTCGAGGAATATAATCTCCGGTGCAGGTTTCGAGCAGCTTGCCTTCAACACTTATTTCGACCACATCAGCTATCACGCATTCCCCAGTTATCTTCTCGCTGAAGTCGAATATAATCTTACTCATACCGTCTTTTTCACAAATATCGATCGACCTGATCAACGGCTTCGAACCGCGATATATCCGGGCACCGGTCGAGCCGTCATCCGCCGTGTATGGATATCCACCCAATATGTAATCGAATCGGGGCGGCGTTTCCTTGACCCTCAAGAAGTACCATTGATCGTCGTCTAGGCTTTGCGGAACGACTCCAATCGTCGCTTTAGGTGTCCCTACGCCGTCCCAATCCGCAAGGTCTTTCTCTATGGGAACTTCGTTCATTTCAGGCCAGCTAACCAGGCTGACCTGATCCGCGAGCAGCTGCAGACGGTCTTCGAGCTTTCTGTAATAGGTATTGACGACGATTCTCAGAGCATCATCGCCGATCATCGTGGTTGCGTCGATGGGATCGAACATGATCGCCGGATCTGGAGGCAGGGAACTATTCTCTCCACCGCAAGACAGTATTGCACACACTTGTATTGCTATAATTGCCCGCGACAGTCCGGCAATAATATTCATACCAGGCAACCCCATATGACCAATATAATATATCTTGTTTCTCCATCGCCCGCTCAAGCCCGATGGCCCAGGCCGCAAATTCTATGAACGCTTCGCAGCCGAGTTGGACAAAGACGCGAGGCCGGTCGTCATTTTCTCGATCGCCGACTGCCTCAGAGGCTTTCTGCCGGATTCCTTCGATGTCTTCTACAGCGACGGACAGCTGACCTGTTTCGAACGAAAATAATGTAAATATAGATAGTTAGATTACCTGGCAAGCCTGGTTACCAGAATCAGACTTGGTCCGATATCGATGTAACTCTTTTACCTGACGGGACAATATATCTTCAAGGGCGGCACTGTCATGAATGACTTGTGTGACAAAATGGCTCTACTATTTCCGAATCAAGCTCTGAGCATGTTCAACTACAGGTATCACAAGGAGTTTTTTGCTGACTGGCTTGTGTCCGGTGGCATGGAACTTGCGGAAACTAAGGCCGTGACACCTAAAGCTAAAAACATCGTTCTTATTGTTCTGCTGCTGGCCGGTCTGGCCGTCGCGCTTTTGGCTCTGAGAGACAGCTCTGGCCCCGGGTCCGCTGCGGAAGAAGCCGGCCGGCAATCCGCAGAAAAAGAAGTTGCGCAGCCCGGGCTGACGGCAGTTGCTTCCGCGGACAATGCCGCGAGCGAACCGGCGACAAGTCCGGCACGGCAAGAACCCAAGCGCATGGAAGTCGTACGCCGCTTCGAGTGGGGCGACGGGCCCGGCCAGCTTGGCCATAAGATTCCGGAGGACGGCGCGCCCGAGGGGCCGATGAGCTTTGTCGTCGACGACTCGGGCCGCGTGGTGGTTCTCGATCAGGTCAACTCGCGGGTACAGATTTTCGACAACGACAGTAAGCCTGCCGAGATCGGCTTGCCCGCAGACACCTACCAGGACATCGCTACGGATGCAGACGGCAACCCGGTCTTGCTCGATCGCCTGGCGCGGCATTCGGTCGAGATTTACTCGCCCGATGGAAAGTTGCTTCAAAAAACCGCCCTCGTGGGCCCGGGAGTGCCCGAGGGCGGAGGCGTCACCGGCCTGTTCCATCGGCCCGATGGGATCTGGGTCGAAGTGGAACACACCCGCCTGGTGCGCATTGCCGATGCACAGGGCCGGCCGGATACCGAACGCCCGGTGATGCCCGGCCGCTTCTCAAAAGACGGTCGCTTGATCTTGACCGTCGCCCGCTCCGGCCAAAAGAGCGCCGACCTAATGTCCTGGCCGATGGCCGACCATGGCTCGGCGCCGGTTCTCCTGGCCAGGCTGCAGTTCGACACACGCCTGGCCGCCATCAACGCCCTGGAATCCGATACAAACGGCCGCATCTTCATAGGAGCGCTTCTGGTGAACGAACGACCCGGCCCGCCCCACGACGTCGTCTCGGCTAACGAAGAGATCGTCATGCTGGCAGCGGACGGAAGGCTGATAGACCGCTTGCGCTTGCCTGTAAACAGCGGCCCCGAAGAACAGTTCCGCCCCATTCGCCTAGGCCAGGACGGCAAGCTGTATCGCCTGCGCTGCACGGGGGACGGAGCAATACTGGAAAGGTGGACACCATGAAAAAAATACTCATCATTGTCGCCGGCCTGTGCCTCACGACAACGGCTGCCCTGGCCGCCCCGGAGCCCATGAGCCGCGATGATATCATCAACCTGGCCAAGAGCGGCGTGGATTACTCATACTATTGGGGCCGTGGATCCTGGCGCACGGACGGCACCCAGCACGGCTCGTGCTCGGGCTCGTGCCCTGATTGCACCCATTCGGGCTCCTACGGCGCCGACTGCTCGGGCTTCGTGGCCAAGGTCTGGCAGGTACCCAGCCCCTCGCCGGTTAGCACAAACTCACATCCCTACTCGACCTACAACTTTCGCTACGAGAGCCAGCACTGGTCGCAAGTTTCGCGATCCGACGCCGTGCGCGGCGACGCCATGGTCTACCGCAATTCCGGCAACACCGGCGGTCATGTCATGATCTATGAGAGCGGCGACCCCTGGGGCCAGGCCTGGACATACGAGGCCCGCGGCTGTTCATCCGGTATCGTTCACAACCTGCGCAGCATCGGTTCGACCTATGTGGCAATCCGCCGCGACAGTATTTCCGAGGCTCCGGCTAAGGGCACTTTAATCGGCTCGGTCTTCATCGATACCGGTGGCGACGACATGTCCCTGCGCATTCCGGGCGCCACGGTCAGCACGGCCGGAACCAACGTCACGGCCCGGGACGGCGACGCCATATGGTCTTTCGAGCTTCAACCCGGAAACTACACGATTTCGGCACACGCTGCGGGTTTCGATAGCAACGCGCGCACTTGCAGCGTCAGTGCGGGAAACACCAGCTGGTGCTCGATCGGCCTGCGCGAGGCTTGTATACCAGACTGTAACGGCCGTAACTGCGGGGCGGACGGTTGCGGCGGTTCCTGCGGCGCATGCGCCGCCTCCGAAGCATGCTCGGCGGATGGACTGTGCATCTGTCAACCCGAGTGCGCAGGGTTACAGTGCGGCCCCGACCCGGTTTGCGGACAGAGTTGCGGCCAGTGCCAGGACGGACAGGAATGCGTCTCCGGTCAGTGCCAAGAGACTGTCTGCCGGCCGAATTGCACAGGCAGGCAGTGCGGACCCGATCCGGTCTGTGGGCAAAGCTGCGGCCAATGTCCCGAAGGCCAGGCCTGCGAAGCCGGCGGCGTCTGCTCCGATTCGGGCTGCCTGCCCGACTGCGGCGGGCGTTCCTGCGGCCCCGACGCCCGCTGCGGCCTGAACTGCGGCATATGCCAGGTCGATCGCCTGTGCGACACCTCCGGCGGCTGCCAGGCGATCGACTCGTCCCAGGGCAAGCTGTTCGGTGTTGTGCGCGAGTACTCGGCCGACGCTAACAAACCCGGCCCCGTCATACCCATGGCGAGTCTCAAGCTGGACAACGATCTGCAGGCTGCGGCCGATGAGAACGGCTACTGGGAGATGGCCATCCAGCCTGGAGAATACACAGTCGAGGCCGAGGCCCCCGGATTCACCCCCGGCCGGGCCGTCTGCCCCGTAGAGGCCGGCTCTTTCTTCGAATGCAAGCTGACGTTGAAGCCCGACGGACAGGAGCGCAATATCGACGACGACGAGATCGTGGTCAGAGGCGGCTGTCAGACGACCAGCGGCCGGCCGGGCCTGCTCTTGCCTCTACTTCTGTTTTTGCTGCTGCTGCCTTCGCGCCGCCCTGGGCGATCTGGCTTCTACTAGGAATCGGGCCGCCTAGAACTCAGGGCGGCCTGAACGCCGAAAACTTTTTTCTGGCAGTTTTTCTGACGAGCGATTATCCTCCCTCATATTGGTTGGCAGGATGAAGTGATTTTAAGCCGGGAAGCTTCCGGAGTGCAGGTGGTTATGTTCAAGCGTGGAATTCAGTTGTGTGCATTTTTGGAAAACAAGTCGGGCAGATTCACCGAGTTCTGCGAGCTACTCTACGAACGAGGTGTCAGCATAAAGGCGATGAACCTGCATTCCGACAACGAAGTCGGCGTGTTGCGCATGGTGGTAGACGATACACCCTCCGCGATTGCCGTCCTCAAGGATGAGCAGATTCCCTTCTTGCAAACCGATGTTCTTGTGGTCGAGGTACCCAACCAGCAGGGCATGGCCGCCGGTGTAGGCCACCGCCTGACCGAAGCCAACGTCGAGATCGAGTACACCTACTTCTCGTCCGGCCAGTCCGAAGCGCCTGCTTTGATGGTTTTCAAGGTCTCCGACCTCGAGGCCGCCCTGACCCGACTGATAAAGTCCTCAAGCAGCTACAACTAACACTCCGGCCGGTTGACAAGCGCCTCACGCCCTGGGCCGCCACCTTGCCAACAGGTAGAACATCACCAGGCCATAGACGGCTAGAACGGCCAGCACGATCCACTGAAACAGGTCCAGGTCATGCCAACTCCCCTCCCCGGACACCTTCCAGAAGACATAGCCGACCAGCGCCGCCAGGCAGGCGAAAAGGATCCCGGTAACGTCCCAGTTCACGTGCCCGCCCCGAGGCCGATCGGCTGGTTCATGAACACCGGGAGCATCGAGGGCCTGCTTGGCAAGTTCCTCTTCCGTGATACCCACGGTCATGGGCATTCGCTCGGCCAGGATCTTGCGCGCATCGTCCTTTTGTGAATCCGGCACTCGCACCTCTCCCCAGCCCTTCTGCATCTGGTAGAGACCATCCATGGCCGAATCATGATATGGCACGAGCCAACTCTCGATAGAGGCCTCATCGAGAATCGCCTCGACTCTCTGAGCCTCGAAAAGACTTTGGGGAACCCTGATGCGTGTGAAATCGTCCCTGTTCTCGCTCATCTTGCCTCCACTGGCCGAAGATCATCTCGGCAGACCTGCCGTCCGCCGATCATAGCACATTGACCGCCCTGAAAAAGCATATAAACGTTGAGGATCCCCATTTTCTCTTGATCGCCACCCGGCGATGAGGTAGCTTTCATCCCAGGTGGTTTCGCCTCGGGAGAGTGTTCATGTGTAGAATGCTTGGTGTGATGTGCAACGATGAGGATTTGCTCAAATGCGCCATTCATGAGGTCAAGGACTCTCTGCGCTGCGTGGATGGAGACAAGCACGAGGGCATCGGCGTCGGCTACTACAGCCAGGACGATCCCCTGCTGATCAAGAAGCCGGCCGCCAGGCTGGACGAAATCGACTACGACGAGTTGCTCAATGGCATCAACTCGAACGTCCTGCTGACACACATCCGCCGTGCCACAGTCGGAACCTGGAAGGAAGTCAACACTCACCCTTTCAGGTTTCGAAAATGGCTATTTGCCCACGTCGGTCATCTGCCGGCCCTGGAGAAACGACGGGACGAGATCATCGCCGGACTACCTCCTTTTCTGGCGCGTAACATCCGCGGAGACACCGACAGTGAGTTGGCCTTTTATCTTTTACTGCATGCTCTCTTCCGGGACGGCAAGCTCAACGACCTGGATATCTCCGTTGATCTCCTTGACTCCTACTTGAGGACCGGCGTTGAAGAGATTAACCAGATGCACTCGGGCCCCTTGCATCCCGAGATGACCATCATGGTAACTAACGGGCAAATAATGGGCGCCGTCTGCCAGGGTATCACGCTGCACTACTCTCACCGAGAGGGAATAGTGGAGTGCCCGCTGCACGATAACAGCGAGCAGCAGCAACATGTCCACGGCCGCTTCAGGGGCATAATGCTGGGAGCGCTTATGTCCAATCCCGGCCATCAGTGGCGAGAGGTGGCGGACGGAAGCCTGGTGCACATTTCAAAGAGCCTGGAGCTGAAAGTCCAGCACCTGTAAAAGTGTGTCCTAGCGAGGTGGCCATGACCGCGCTGAAGGTGCTGGTCATCGACGACAGCCCGACAATTCACAAAGTGGTCGCCCACGCCTTGAAGCACCTCGACTTCGAGGTCATATCGATCACCGATGGCAAGACAGGTATCGCCAAGGCGATCGATATCAAACCCGACCTGGTATTGCTCGATTTCATGATGCCCGGTATGAACGGCTACCAGGTCTGCAAGAGCATGGGTCGACAAGCTGAGCTGGAAGGCGTACCCATCCTGCTCATGTCGGCCAAGGGCGAAATGATCGGCGAGAAACTGGTCGAGACAATGGGCATTGTCGATTACATCACCAAGCCCTTCTCGCCGGAGGCGCTCACCACCCTGGTTCAGCACGCGGTAGAGAAGTACTGCCGGGCCGACGGCACAAAGACCGAGGAACGCAAGACCATCATGAACGTCGGCGCGCGCACCCCCGAAGATCTGCCAACCTCGGAAGACCTGTCCGACCCAAGCGGCCGGGCCGCGATCCGCGGCGAGCTGGGCATGATTCCAGCCGGCGAGGTGTTCCAGTTGCTGAAGTTCCAGTCCCATACCGGGATCCTGCACCTGGCCCGCGGCAAGGCTCACCTGGAGGTCTTTCTGCGCGGGGGCCGCATCGCCTTCGCTAGAGCAAGGAACGTGGACGAGGAGTTCTTGCTGGGACGTTTTTTAATCGAAGTGGGAGCCATCAACGCCCGCGACCTCGAACTTTTCTTGCAGAGCCGAGGCAAGAGCAACAAACTGCTCGGGGAACAACTCGTCAAGATCGGGCACATCACACCCGACGATCTCGGCCAAGCCTTGCGGGCCCAGGTCGAGGCGCTGGTGTACGAAGTACTGCGCTGGGGTGACGGCGAATTCGCTTTCTACCTAAGCGAAAAGCTTCCCATCCAGGTGCGTGAAGCGGGGATGGATCTTTCCATAGACAGCGTCTTGATGGAAGGCTTTCGACGCGTGGACGAGTGGGGTACGATCGAAAAGGAGATCCGCGACTTCGACATGGTTTTAGCGCCCAGTCGCGACAGCACCGGGGTGATCAAGCTGATTCAGCTCAAGCCCGATGAAGAGCGCATGGTGGCCCTGGTCGACGGCAGGCGCAGCCTCAAGGAAATCATCCGCTTGAGCAGACGCAGTTCATTCGACGTCTGTAAGCTGCTCTATCGCTTACTGGCCAGCCGCATCATCCGCAAGCGTTCTCCGCGCGTTGCCAGGTAACATATGGGACAATTATCGGAATTCTTGATATGAGTGACGTAGATTTTCCAGACCAGCAGCAACCCGCCCCGGAGCCACGAGCCCGGCCCGGACTCAAGGGAATGACGCTAAAGACCCTGTTTATCTTTCTGGCCGTGGGCTTGGTCCCGGTGCTAGTGGCCATGGTTGTCTTTTGGCCGCTGCCCGACCATTCCCGCGACGTCGTCGGTAACGCCGGGAAAGCATACGCCGGGCTCGACAAACAAACCGCTTCCCTGCGAAGCGAAGTCGACAGGCTGCGCAAGGCGCAGGGAGACCAACAGGCGAGACTCGCGCTCGCCGAACGTGAACTGACGCTGCGCCGTGGTCGCGAGAAACTGATAGCCGGTCTGCTTCCGCTCGTCAGGGGCAAAACTGGCGAAGATATTTCCGGAAACGCCAACCTGCAGAAAACCATGGCCGAGACGGCAGGTCCTTTCGACAGTGTCGCACTTTTGGATTCCGGGTCAGGCGCTGTTCTCATCAGCACACAAAAGACGACCGCCAACCTATCGGAGGCGTATAAAGCCAAGAGGAAACCCCCATTGACGGCTCAGGGATGGCATATTGAGCCTATCGGCGCTACGGGCTTTTTGATCGCCTTCAACCTGAGCGCGGCCGAAGAGCCGGGCGCCACCGCGAAGCCTACGACATTCGTCCCGCAGGAAAAACCCGCAAGCGACGAGCTTGAAGAACTCGATCGGGATATTTCCAGGCGGGTCACGGTTCTCGCAATCGGGCTGCCCGTCGTGGCGCTGTGCCTGGGTCTGTTTTTCTTTTTCTATTTCCGAAGGAAGCTGCTTGCGCCATTTGCGGACATGACCGGGCTGGCGCATGAGACGCTCGAAAATCCAGCCGGCGCAGACGCTAAAGCCTGCCGAGTCGGCCTCCTAGAAGACCTTTTCCACAGCCTCGGGCGCCTGAAAGAACGCATGTTGCGCCTTTCAGAACTGGACGAGAAGAGCGAACGGGGAAGGACGGAAATCGCGCTGCTCAGTCGGGTAGTAGATCGGGCCGGACGCGGCGATCTGGACATAAGGGCGGACAGCTCCGCGGGAGAGTTGACGGAACTGGCGGTCTTGGTGAACCGCCTGCTCGATCGTTCGGCGGAACGCATCGAGGCCCTGCGTCGGGCAGCGGCGCAGCTCAACGATTCATCGACCCGACTCGTCAAACTCGGCGACAAACTGTCTTTGTCCCTGACCGAGGAGAATTTCCGGCCGCCGACAGACGATGGAGTCATCGCCGACATCCTCGGGTCGGACTTCGACGCACTGAACAGGATAGCCTCGGTGATCGCCAGGTCGACAAGCAGCGCCGTGTCGGATTCTCCCGACCCCCGGGAACGCCTGGCTGTGCGAGAACAGTTGCAAGCTGCGACGACGGGCCTGCAGATGTTGCTGCAGAGAACCGACCGCAGCCTCGAGATTCTGAAGGAGATCGAGTCGTTGCGCCAGGAGGCCGAGGTAGTATCAACGAACACGGCCATCGCGGCGGAGACTCGCTCGTGGGGCGGCCTTCAGAAGCTGGCAGGTTCGACACGATCGCTATCGACGTCCATCGTCGAGATCCACCGGAAACTCGCGCAACAGCTCGATCAAATAAACTCGGCCGGTGGCAAACTGGATACGTCCCTGCAGCAAGCCAACGAAAGCACCGGCCGCATGCTGGATTCGCTGGAAGGCTGGGACGGCGTGCGCGATGATCTTTGCCGCCAGGGTGAGAGTCTCCTGGAGCGCCTCGGGCAAATGCGCCCGGCCACGGGCAGCTTGGGTTCCTCGGTTCGTTCCATGAGCGACCAGCTATCAGGCTGCCGGCGGCTGCTGACATCGAGAGTGGATGCCCTGCGCGGTTTGGTAGAGAGTGCCGCCGCTGTGTGCCGGGTGGCCGAGGGAATAAGGGGGCTGATAGAACAGTCATCACCACACAAGCCGGTGCCAAGCGGTGTAACCAGGCACCTGGCCCTGACGCAAAAGGCGCTCGAACAATCGATGAACGAACTCGCCGAGCTTGCAGCGGGAGAAGGAATCGAAGCGTTTTCTTCCGATGCCAGCGCCATCCTCGACAAGATCCGCGAATATGCCGGTCTTGCCAGGCAAAGGATCGCGGCCACGGCGGAGCCAGACGAAGCCGCTGCCGGACCCGAAGAGGAGCCCGGGGCATGAACCCAGGCCCCCCCCCTCCCCTGGAATTCGTTGCGTCGCTTGCCGAGGAGATCAACCAGGCCATCGACTGGTTGCAGGACCCGCCGGAGAACCTGACAAATCAAGAGCTGCGTCTGCGAATTCAAACGCTGCGGGAAGCCGCCAGGGTAACCGGCATGAACGCGGTGGAATCCGTGTTGGACGGCGCCGAGCGCGAACTCTCTCCGGACGATCCAGTCAAAGAACCCGCGCTGTTCGATTCCCTGATCGAGAGGCTGTGCGGGTTGGCGAACTCGCTGGCCGAGACGCTGCAAGAAAGTGAACGCAACTGGTTCGAGCGCATTCGTACAACGGGCGAGGATCTGGGCAAGATTGCCAGGGGCATTCAGGCAAGCACGGAACGTCTGAATGCATCCGCCTGTCTGGTGGAAAAGCTGGCACTCGAGCCGCGGCCCACTCAACGAACCCGGCTGGCAGGTGTGCTCGGCCGGGAAATTGCCGAACTGACAGCCGAACAACGCAGCAGCTTGAAAGGACTCCAGCAGACGCTACCCGAACTGCAAGACATCATGCACGACCTGTCCCGCGAAATTTCCTTCATGCACAACGCATCGATCACCCCCGTGCTGGCGCGACTACGCCAACGCGTCCGCGCATACAGCCGCCAGCACGGCAAACCCGTCTCGTTCGTGGCGCACTGCACCGGCGTGCGCGTCGCCGCTTTTCAGATCAAACCGCTGGAAAAGGTTTTAGAACAGCTGGTGGACGACATCCTGAGCGCCGGTTTCGAAAGCACCGGGGAGCGTAGGCAAACGGGAAAGGCAACCGTCGGATCTCTGAACATCAGCGGCAACCAGGAAAAGGCGCTGACGTCTGTGTTGATCAAGGACGATGGCAACAGTCAGCGCCCGCCGGCGGTTATTTCCACGGAGATCCGGGAGCAACTCGGTTCTTTGCGGGCCCGGCTGTTGATGATCCCGTCTTCGGTCGAAGGACGGCAGCTACTGCTGCAACTGCCGAGCTGGCACGAGATCCTCGACGTGCTTCCGGTCAGGACAACCGTCGGCGAAGTACTCGTACCGCTTGATGTGATCGCCGAGGTCTTCAGCGCGGCAGCTAAGCCGGCCGAAGATCTGCCGGTTGTTTCACTCGCCCGCAGGTCGAACGACGAAGAAGAGAATCAGGCGGGGTTGATCTTCGATATCGACGGATGGAGAGCCGTGATGTACGCTGACGTTCTGGGAGCGCATTTCAGCGCTCTCCAGTCGCCGCCGCAAGCGGGTGATCCCGCCTGGACGACAGGAAGAATTTGCGAGGAAGGCCGGAGTTTGCCAATATTACACCCGTTGTCATTCATGGACGTCGAGGAGGGAGTGCTGTGTCTGTATCCAGTCGCTTCGTCGTGATATCGCCTGCCCGTAATAGAATTCGAGTCGCTGGGTTGCTGATCGCCTGCCTGCTCCTGTTTCACCAGGCAAGCTTTTCACAGGCCGGAAACGATCGCATCGCATGGATGGCCTCGCGTCTGTTGAGTGGCAAGGGCATACTCGACTACGAGCTTGCGGCCGGGCGTTTCGTGGCCTTCCCCGATCCGCGTGTCTTGCCGACGCTTATTAAGATGACTCAGGGCGAAAACGACACTGCGCGCGCCGCGGCCGCCGGTGTTCTCTGGCGTTACAACAACGACGAGTCCCGCAAGCGGCTTCTGGATCTTATCCAGGACGCTTCTCCACCAGTGCGCGTCGAAGCCGCCAAGTCCTTGTGCTTGATGAAGTACACCGCGAATTTGCCGATTGTCAGCAAGGAGTTGCTCGCCAAGGACCACCAGGTACGCGCCCGGGCGCTGCGTGCTTTAACCGAAGTCGGAACGGAGGCAGCCCGGGGGGCAATCGAATCTTTCAAGACGCCGGCCTCTCCCCTCGATCAAGTCTGGGTGGCCTATTCGCGCTACCGCCTGGGAATCGACCCTCAAGGCCAACTTGGCGTGCTTACCAAGCGCCTGCTGGAGGTACCCGAGACGGCCTGGTTGCTAAACAGGCGGGATCCCGTCTCCGCCGACCTCGAGTGGGCGGCCAAGCAAGGCGAGAAGGGAGTAGCCATACGCCTGGAAGCGGCCGCGGCCCTCTCTCGAATCGGGGATGAAAAAGCTCTGGCCCTGCTGGTAGACGCCACCGGCGACCTGGCCTTGGCCGCGAAACCCACAGGACCACGCAAGTTGCTCAGGCGTCACGGTGACCAGGCCGTCTTGGCGCTGGCCCGGGGCCTGGGCAGCCCCAGGGTCCTGGTGCGCCTGGGAAGCTCGATAGTGGCCAGGCACATGAGACTCCGGGCAAGCGCCGCTCGCGAGGCACTTAGCCACGGCCTGCAAAAATGCCTGGTTGACGAGTCGCGCCTGGTTCGCCTGGCCGCCATGCGAGCGATCCCAGCGCTCGGCTTGCGCGACCATGTCGACGCGCTTGTCAAGAATCTCGGCCACTCGGACGACCCAACCCGCAGCGCGGCGGCTCGAGCTCTCGGGCGACTCGCGGATTCGCGGGCCGTCCAGCCGCTGATTGGCCGTCTGGGCAAGGAAAAGAATCCTTCGGTGATCCGAGACATCTATCGCTCTCTGAAGGATATCGGATCTTCCTCGGCCGTCGATCCTCTCATGAAAAGACTCTCTCGGCTCCACGAAGACAGCCGCTCGAGCGAACAGGCCGCCGACGAGATGCGTCCCTGCATACAGGCCATAGCCGCGGGCGGCGACTCCGCCGCCAAGCAGGCACTCGCGTTACTGGATCGTGCCAAGGGTGAGCGTCGTCGCTTACTTACCGAAGTGCTGGCCAACTCGGGCAGCACCCTGGGGCTGGATTTCTTTCTCGACCGTCTGCGCGAGAACCCACCCGACCCCGATGGCCCTGAGGTTCGTTTCTTCGACAGCCTGGATAAAGGCATGGCTCCCAAGCTTGAAGAAATGATCACCGACGAGAGTGCGATGTGGATCCGCGTTATTCTGGCGCGCGCGCTGGTAAAGATGGGCAAACGTGAGTACGCCCGCGGGATCATCTGGGGCTTGAGAAACGAAGACGCTTACATGAAGATGCTGGCGGCCGCGCTCTCGGCCGGAATCAAGATCCCCGGAAGTGTCGAACCGCTAACCCGGCTTCTTACCGACAAGCCGCGCACGGCTCGTTTCGCTGCCCGGGCGCTGCTCGAAGACGGATCGGCCAAGGCCGTCTCGGGAGTCTTGAATGGTCTGTCCAGTAGCAGTTTTCGCCGCAGAACCCCGCTGCCGTTGACCCCTTTCTGGGAGGGTCACCATTCGGCTACTCACCCGTTTGCGAAAGAGGTGGACAACGAAAGGGTCTGGGTCTTGTTCGCCGAAAATCGCATCGGCCGCAACATGGATCTTTTCATTACCTGGTCGATAGACGGAAGGATATGGAAAGAGCCGGCTTTCACCGGCCTGACCAGCTTCTCGGACAAGGGATTGGGCGTTGCTCCCCCCACTTTTTCCCTCAAGGTTCGCGGTCGCGATATCACCATCGCCTTGACGCGTACCTTCGCCCAATCGGCGAGTTTCGAGCATCCGAGTTTCAAGACTCTCCAGCGAGTGCATCGTTTCAAGCTGCAGGATTTCTTTCGCGACCACGACTCCGATGGCCTGGCCGATTTGGAGGAAAAAGCTTTCTTCACCAACCCGCAAAACAGAGACACTGACCGGGACGGTATTCCCGACGGCCAGGACAAGAACCCGCTGGCGCCGCCCGCGGATGTGAACAAGGATCAGGATGTCCTGAAAGCCCTGGCCTTCAGCCACGCTTACCTGACCAAGGACTTGTTTCCGCGCCAGGCGCAGCTGTTGATCGTCAGGCAGATTCCCGGCCGCAGAAACACTCCCGAACTGGCTGTCTTTCCCGGTCTGGTGCTGCACCTGAACAAGGAACAAATCCGCGGCATCTGGAAATCAACCGGCGGCGGGTTCCCCCAGATCCAGTTCGAACCGGCGCTGATCCGTAATGATTCGGCCACCCAGATCTTCACCGTTTTCAAGGGAATCAACGACGAGGAACGCTACGAGGCGGTCTTCGAGAAGACTGACGGCCAGTGGATCCTCGTAAGATTCGAAAGTTGATTCGGAGGCGCCAACTGAAAACCCTGGTAATTGTAAATCCGAACAGCGCTAACGGCCGCACCGGAAAAGAGTGGCCCGATATACGCGCCGCCCTGCTCGACTCAATCGGCAAGTTCGACCAGGCTGCCACCACGGGCCAGGGACACGCCACGGAGTTGGTGCGCAATGGTCTGCGCAACGGCACGGAACGTATCATCTCGATTGGCGGCGACGGAACCAACAACGAGGTCGTCAACGGATTTTTCGAAGGCCTAACGCCCGTCAACCCGCGGGCCTGCCTGGGATTCGTTCCGCGGGGCACCGGCGGCGACCTGCGCAAGACCCTGGGTATCGGGCGCGATTCAGCGAGCTGGCAGGCGGTGCTTACCGCCGGAAAGACGCGCCCGGCCGATCTGGGCCTTTGTGAGTACATCGATCAGGCGGGCAAACCGGCCCGGCGCCTTTTTGTCAACATCACCAGTTTCGGTATCGGCGGGCTGGTGGACGCCAAGGTGAATCAATCGACCAAGGCCTTCGGCGGCAAGGCCTCGTTCATGATCGGCATGCTGCGGGCCCTGGCCGTCTACCGCAACCGCGAGATACGCTTGACGATCAAGAACGAGGACGGCTCGATCGTAATGGATGAATCCATGCGGATAAACAACGTCGCCGTGGCCAACGGCCAATACTTCGGCGGCGGCATGTGGGTAGCTCCGAAAGCCGAGATCGACGACGGCCTGTTCGATGTCATTATTATGGGAGACCTGAGCAAATTAGACACGATCTTCAAGGCCGGCCGCATATACAAGGGCAAGCACCTGGAACTGCCCGAGGTCAGCAGCTACCGGGGAAGCCAGGTAGAAGCCACCTCGAATGACGAGGTGCTGATCGACATGGACGGCGAGCAACCCGGACGACTGCCGATATCCCTGAAAGTGCTTCCCGGGGCGATCAGGCTGATTGCGCCTTGAGTGATGAGGGCTTTCGCAGCCTTCAGGCCACGCGGCGCAGTTCCTTAAGCGCATTTTGCCAGGCGCGGTCGAACCAGGCGCGAGCCCGTTTCCAATCTGCGCCGTCTCCCCAGCCATGGTGGGTCACCTCTAGCCGCATGCCTTCAAGCGTGGGGAACAACTCCACCTTGACCTGCGTTTGCGGCGCACCCTCGATATTCATGACATCAGCCACCTCGTCCGCGCCTCGCCAGCTGAACTCGAGCAAGCGCGGGTGGTCCACCGACAGCACGCGGCATCCCAGGGTCGAGTCGCTCTCTGGCCTGGTCTCGTCCGGGTTCCAAAACAACTCGAAGGGCCCGCCGACTACGGGTTCGACGTTGGCGCGTCGGCACAGCCATGAGGTCAGCCCGGCAGGTGTGGTCCACAGGGCCCAGATCCTGTCGCGGGGGTGGACCAGGTTCATCCTGTAGATTAGCGGCTCCATACGGATATCTCCTGCCTCGATCAGACGGAACCTAGCATGATCGGTTTGGCAGGCACAACCCCAGGAAAAGTGCCAGCAAAGCCCAGGAAAAGTGGCAGATGTGCGACGAGCGGATTCTGGGCAACGGGCAGTTCGTGTAAGCCGTGCCCTGGCCCCTAAATGCAATTAACGCAACTCCGTCTCCCACTGGTTTAAAATACGTGGTTTAAAATACGGGCCATTCAGTGATAGGATTGTGAAATGCAGCTACCGGTCTGGTTCTCAATCGTGTTGTTGATCTCGAGCGCAGCCTTGGCTGCCGGACCCGAGCCGATCCAGTTCTGCGATCAGGACTTCCCGACGGACGTGACCGAAGTCTGGTGCATCGGCAAGCCGGTCCGTGACCTGACCCCGCTGAAAGGGCTTACCAAGCTCAAGACTCTGCTTATGGAGAATACCCAGGTCCGGGACTTGTCCCCCCTCGAAAGCTTGCCGAATCTGCGGGAACTGAACCTCGAAAACGCCCCGGTCAAAGATCTTCGCCCTTTGGCAGGGCTCGAAAACCTGAAGGCGCTGGTCCTCAGCGGCACCCAGGTCAAAGACCTAAGACCCTTGCTGGGGCTGTCCAAGCTGGAAGATCTCTATCTCAACAACACCCTAGTCAGTGATTTGACCCCGCTCAGAGGAATTCGCACGCTGAAAGAGCTGAGCCTCGAGGGTACCCGGGTTACAGATCTGACCCCCATTGCAAAACTTACAAACCTGTTCCTGCTGAATCTGGACCACACCCAGGTCAAAGACCTGACCGTGCTGACGGGATTTGCGAATATCGAGGAATTGTCCTTCGAGGTCACCCCGGTCCGCGACCTGACCCCGATCAAGGGGTGTTCCAATCTAGTCAGCCTGTACATGCGAAATACCCAGGTCAAAGACCTGACCCCCCTGCATGGACTGGCCGGCCTGGAACGGGTGGCCCTCACCAAGGCCCAGGTGGGAGCGGAACAGATGGAGGCCTTGCTCAAGGCGCAACCGGAAGTGAAGGTGTTCGAGCGGACTTGGTGAGGCCCAGCCGCCTGAAGTCCCTGGCACCTCGGGTCGGAGGAAAAATGGTCCGCATCGCATTATGGGTGTTTTTTTCACTGGCAGGACTTCCGCTTGCGGCTTTTGCTGGCGAGGAAAACAGACCAGTTGACCTGCCCTGGGCCGGCGATCCGGCCGAGGTGCAAAAGGGCGCTCTCAGCCTGCGAGCAGGCACGCAGATTTTCTCAGGACGCAGCGGCATGCTGGGCGGCTTCTCGTTCGAAATGGAAAACAAGGGGGCGTCAGGTGTCGTCCTGGAGGTCGTTTCCATTGAGTTGCTCTCGGCCAGGCCGGCACCACGACCCTGGATGCCGAGCGATCCCAAGGACAGGAAGCCGAGGATCCAGCAAAAGACAGTGCGCTCCTGCTGGGCAGAACTGAACGGGCAGATCGAGGAGATAATGAAGGAAGGCCGCGGCCCATGCAAGGTCCGGATTCCGGCGGGCCGCAAGCTCCGGTTGATGGTTCGGTTTGATCAGCAAAAGATGAAGTTGTTCATGCGCTATTGGCGCCGAGGGTCTTTTCGGATAGGGAAGCAAAACCTGTTGGTCACCGGCCCATTGTCCGAAATCAGCTTCTCCGGCGGAACCGTCCAGGGCCTTCCCGGTAAGAGCAAATAATGCCCCATGTATTTTCCCCACTCAGGGTGCCCACTCAGGACGGCTCCGACATGTCCGTGATCAAGTCCACGATGGGCGACTGTCGCTCGTTGACCTGTATCGCGCCTGCAGGTATCCTCGAGTGGTTAGTGCGATCTTCAAAGGAGCGATCCATGTCCCGGGTAGTCTGGCTGTGCGTGGGGGTTTTGGTCGTTTTTTCGATCTGCGGTTGTCCAGAGACCTTACAGGTATGCGTGTTAGATTGTGCAGATCGGGAGTGTGGGGACAACGGGTGCGGTGGGACCTGCGCACCCGGCTGCGAGTTATTTGATACCTGCAGTGCCTTGGGTAAGTGCGAGCCGTGCGTTCCAGATTGCACGAACCGGAACTGTGGGGACAACAAGTGCGGTGGAACCTGCGCGCCTGGCTGCGGGCCGTGGGAGAACTGCAACGCCTCAGGTCAGTGTGAGGCGTGTGTGCCCGCTTGCGCCGGCAAGGAGTGCGGTGACGACGGCTGCGGTGGGACCTGCACACCCGGCTGTGGGCTTTTTGATACCTGCAACGCTTCAGGTAGTTGCGATCCGTGCGTTCCAGATTGCACGAACCGGAACTGCGGGGACGACAAATGCGGTGGAACCTGCGGGCCAGGTTGCGGCCCCTTGCAGGTGTGCGATCCCGGCGGCCAGTGCATCGATTGCTCACCGGATTGCAGCGATAAGTCCTGCTGTGAGCTAGACGAGGTGTGCGGCGTGAGCTGCGAACAAATCCTGTGTGACGCGGGCCAGGTCTGTTGGAACTCAGGCACCGATTGCTCTTGCTGCGACTGCGCCATCGACGAAATGTGCCTTGACCGTGATACCGTCAACCAGGCTCTTACCTGCGAGTTCTGCGATCCGGAAGGCGCCGGCGGTACAGATGCGTGGAGCGTGGAAAACGGCTTTTGCTCCATAAGCGGGTCATGTCATACCGACGACACGACCAATCCGGACAACTTTTGCGAATACTGCGATGCCCAAGAGGCGACCACCTCCTGGACGTCGGAACCCGATGGAGCGGCGTGTCGTGAGGGACCGGGCGTCTGCCAAAACGGCGTATGCTGCCAGCCCGATTGCTCCCAGGCCACTTGTTGCGAACCGTTCGACGGGTGCGGCGGAGAGTGTGATTCGGTGCTGTGCGTTGGGAATGAGGTCTGCGATCCGGGTGAGTGTATCTGTAGTTCATGGGTCCAGATTGGCGGCGGGGAATTCATGATGGGTGACAACGATGGTGCCACCTTCGAGCGGCCTGCGCATCTGGTGACCGTGCAGCCCTTCGAGATGATGAGTATCGAGGTAACCACCTCTGATTACGAAATCTGCCCTCCGGGAGTGTGTGCTGCGGCCGGTACCAATCTACATTGCAACTTCCAGGTACCCGGCCGGGAGAACGACCCCATCAACTGCGTGACCTGGCAGGGGGCGAAGGACTACTGCGCCTGGATCACTCCGGGAGGTCGCCTGCCAACGGAGGCCGAGTGGGAGTGGGCCGCCCGCTCCGGGGGAAGCGATGACATTTACCCCTGGGGAGACACCATTGGTGACTGTCAGGAGGCCAACGCGCACGTTGCGAATGGCTGCCAGGATTTAGGGACCTGGCCTGTGTGCAGCTTTCCCTCTGGCAACTCGGACCAGGGCCTGTGCGACCTGGCCGGCAACGTGGCCGAGTGGGTGGAGGATGTCTGGCACGTAGACTACGACAACGCTCCCGATGACGGGAGCGCCTGGGTAACAGGAGGGGATACGCCTTCGAAAAAGGTCGTCCGCGGGGGAAGCTACCAGTCGGCCGCCTCCGCCCTCAGGGCTACTTCTCGCTCTTGGCAGGAATTTTACATCAGTACCAGCAGCCAGATCGGGTTTCGCTGCGTCCGCTAGGCGCTCCTAGAACGTTGCCCCGCCGCCTACCAGGAACGATCCGGAAGAAAAGCCAAACAGGGGCAGTTCGTACAGCCAGGACAGGCTGATAAAGCCCCGCTTCAGGAAGGAAAAGCGCAGACCGGCGCCCACCATGACCGCGAAGCGTGAGTCCGCCTTCAACTCCAGGCTTGTGATGGTGGCCCCGCTTACTTCCACCTGGACCGGGAAGTAGATGATCCCTCCCAGGCCCAGCTCCAGGAATGGCGCCAGCCAGTCCAGCGCAGGCCAGGCGAAACGGTAGCCGGCCAGGATCCTGAGCAGGTTGATGTAGGTAGACAGCGGAGTGCCAGAGTCCTCCCGCGCGGAGAAGCGGCCGGATAGCTCTTCCCACAGAAAGTCCACCTGGGCGAAGGCCGTGTGGTAATTGGCAAAACGGATCCCGAAGCGTCCACCTACACCCCAGCGGCGGAGGCCGATGTCGGCAAAGTGAGGCACGGGAATGTCTGCGTCGATCAGGTCGATCTGGTAGCCGTTGATCTCGCTGCCGCCCAGGCAGGAGTTGAGCGTCAGTTCGTATAGAACTCCAGCCGATCCTGCGTCGAGGACCTTACCGGTCTTCCTGAAGGCGGCCACACCGCTAAGCAGCTCGTCCACTGCCGCCGGAACCTCGGCCAGCAGATTCTCGACCCCCTCCACTGTGCGGGTGATTCGGCTGGCTACCTCGGCCCGGCCCACGTCGATAAACTTCAGGTTGAGCAGGTATTTTTCACCGAAAGCGCTGATGTTGCCCGCGGTCAAATACTGTACTCCAAGGGCGCCGCCGATTTCGGCCAGGCACGAAGAGTCGGTGCAGCCGGAGAGCTTCATGCGGTGCTCTTCCATGTTCAGCATGTTGGTGATGTCGCTCTTGCCGATCACTCTGAAGTTCCCGGCCTGCTGGATGCGCTGGGCGACCATGTCCGACAGGGCTTCCATCCTGTTCTGGGGGATCCCGCCCTTGGACTCGAACTGGAGGACAGCAACCCCGATCGGCTCGTCGGCCTGCAGGGGGAGGGAAGCCAGCAAAGAAACCAATGTGATTAACAGAACACGTCGCGCCATCGGACCTCCCAAAATTTCGTGCGCAGTATAGCAGCGGACTGATTCGGCCACAAGGAGCTCGACGGGTCCAAGAATGGCTCGTTCTACCAGCACCTGTTTGGGCCAATCCCATAGGCTGCTGAATTGTATACGGCAAAACTTCGTTCTGCACTCGATAGCGGACGGAGCAGACACGAAAGCCTCAGTCATTATGGATGTGAGTTCCGGACAGTGATCACTGGGGCGCCAGGGGCGCCAGGGGCGCCCGGACATCGATGATCTCGTAACCGTCGCGCGTCTCGGTCACCAATACCGCATCTCCGTGCTCTTTCGTATCTTCCAGGAAATCCAGGAACCGCTGGAAGTCGGGGTTGGCTCGTTTCAGGAAGTGGATGGCCGCCGACGTGAGCAGCATGACCTCGACACCGTCCTCCCTGGGAACCAGATTGTCCACCGGGCCTTCGAGGGTGAAGAGGTAGTCGACGATTACACGGGAGCCGAGATCGATCTCGAAGTACATCGGATGCCCGAGTCCTCTCATCGAATCGAGGATCTCGGCCCGCGTGTCCGCATGGGGCATCGACATGTCCAGAAGAACGGGCTGGTGGTCGCGTAGCGAGACCGTGACGTACCCTGCGGACGGCTCCGACACGTCCGTGATCAAGTCCACGATGGGCGACTCGGGCTCGGCCTCGAGGCAGACCAGCGCGTCCCCCGGATCATTCTCCCAGCCCGGGTCGCACGCGCACGAGGCGGTGCCGTCGTTCTGCTGGCAGGTACCGTGACCGGAACACGTCACCCTGTCGCAGTTGCCCAGCACAGAATACGTTCCGCACCCAGCGATCATCCACATCGCCACGAAGGTCCATGCTGCCAGCGAGTTCTTCGTCATCGTATATGCCTCCCCATGCCCGAGGTCCGGGCGCACGAGTGGTTTCTGGTCGCTCTACGCATTAGCACAGGTCGTGCCAACGCCTCAACCTGCGTTGGGTGTTGATTCGGCAAAGGAATCCCCGCTGCCGGTCTCGAGGCCGGGAGCCTTGCCTGGTGGGTCGACCAGCCAGCTGGGGTCTCGACCCGCCATCTTTCCAGGTCAGTCGTCCTGCTTTCAGTTGGATTGTCCCACTTGCACGGACCGTTGAGGCAAAAGGCGATCCTGGCACGACCTGTGCTTATTAGTTGCGACTGCAATTTCATTCTCCAGGAGCCGGACGCTCGACTGGGGGCCAGGAGGAACCTCATGCGTTTCACCGCAATTTTCGGAATCTTTCTGTTGGCAGGCTGCGCAGACTATGTGGGCCAGGAACAACAGCCCGACGGCGCGGACGGATTCGGCGGCGATAACCGGGACGCTGGCTCCGTCGCCGGGTTGGACGCCGGACCCGTGGAGTTTTGCAGCGGGGCGGCCCGGGTGCAGGTCGACCAGGTCCGGTACGACTCGGTGCCGGTCACATCGGAGCAGCTGATCATGAACTGCTGTGAGGGAGCGTTCCTGCACTTCCACCTGACCGAGCAGGTTGGCATGACCCTTGTGGTCATGATCAAGATCGAGGGAGGGACGTGGGAACCCGCTGAGTACGAGCTGAATGGTGATGTATCGAATCCCATCGCCTCGGTCTGCAACCAGGTCGGTGATTTTTCCCAGTGGGAATGCGCACCGCTCACCGGCTGGCTGAAACTCGAGTGTGAAGACGATGACTGTTACGACACTGGATTCAAAATCTCCCTGTGCGCCACCGCTGTCGACCCGACGCCTTTCCAGGAGCTCAGGTTCTGGGTGGAACGTCTCCAGGTGTTGCAGTACTCCTGGTGGGAGCGCTGGGGCATCTACCTGCTCGAAGATCCCAATATCGACGCAGCCCAGGCCGCCGGCATGCCGCTGGAGTCTTTGACCCTGAAGTTCGAACCCCAGATCGATCTGGGCGGCATCGGCTACTACTCGGCATCCAGCCACACGATGCATTTCAGCGCCTGGCACAGCAGCGGCTACCTGCTACGGGACCTCCCCGAGGTAGGGGTCAGAGGAGTTCCCTTCGTGGTGGCAATAGACGAGCAGCCGGTCTACCTGGGTGCATTCTATTCCAGCCTCTCGTCCGCTTCGTTCGACCATCCGGTCGTTCTGGTAGACGAGCTGGAGCCGACTACCAATAGCGCGGTCATCCACCGTTCCTATCCACCGGGTCACCAACCGGACACTCCTGATCCCCGCTCGGATCCCAGAATCTTCGAGCTGTTCAGGGAAGCCGGTAAGCTGGCACCCTGACGGATGCACCGGATAGGTTGAACTTCCTGTTTCAGTAGGTCTGGGTTTTGTGGCGGAAACCGGTTATGATGCCATGGTTGCGAATTTCACGTTGGGAGTTTAGCAATGAGGCCGGTCGGGTGTGGAGCTTGCGTGGCTGTATTACTGTTGTTTCCGGGCTGCATGGATCCTCAACCGGGTCTGGCACCGACTCCGCCGGGCGGCGGACCGCAGATTGTCTTCGACCTGGATGAGCGTCCCCTGCCGGAGATCCCGTTTCCAAATGATCTGGCCACGCGTCCGGATTCTTCCTCACCCACCGGCCTAAGGGTCAATGCCTCATTGATTGCCTCGAGCGACGTGGAAAGCAAGTTTCGTTTACGTCTGGACAACCTGTCCGGTTTTTCAACATTCGCGCCTATCAGTGTGCGTTTCACTGCCGGGCTGGATCTTGACAACATCATCAGACGCCATGGACCTGACGGCGACATGTCCGATGACGCCGTATTCCTGGTCAACTTGAAAGACGGCTCGCTGGTGCCGCTCGACGTCGGAGGAGGCGCCTATCCCTATGTGCTGGAAAGACCCGATCGCTATTTCCCCGACGATCCGCGCGCTGAAGGGTCCAACCTGGTGTTCGAAACGGTCGAGGAAGATCTCAACGGCAACGGGATCCTCGATTCCGGCGAGGACAGCGACTGGGACGGGGTGTTGGATCATCCGAACACCATCGTTGTCGATGGAGATCCGGTCGACGACCTGATGACGTTCTACGAGCGCGAAACGAACACTTTAATCCTGCGTCCCCTGGTTCCCCTGGAGCAGGAGACCGGCTATGCCGTCGTGCTGACCAACCGGTTGACCGACTCACAGGCTGAGCCGGTTCGCTCGCCCTTCGCCTATGTCAATCACGCCCAGCAGAACGAGGCGCTCGCGCCGTTGGTTGACTACCTCGATGACATCGGGGGCGGGTTGAGTCTTTCCGACCTGGCTTTTTGCTGGAGCTTCACCACCCAGTCGACGACTCGCGATCTCGAAGACTTGCGCATGGGCCTGTACGGCAGCGGCCCGTTCGCCTGGTTGGCCGACGAGTTCCCTCCAGATACGCTCTTGGAAAACGCCTACGACGATCCCGGCTCGGCGCCGGTGAATCCATTCGTCGTGCCGGCCAAGGACATCCTCGATGCTCTCGAGCCCATCGGCGGCGCAATGCTGGGTAATCCAGAGGTGGTCGCGGCCCTGATGGATTCTTTTGACTACGTC
Organism: Myxococcota bacterium; assembly: GCA_035528415.1. Taxonomy (GTDB): domain Bacteria; phylum Myxococcota; class B64-G9; order B64-G9; family B64-G9; genus DATKYQ01. The sequence continues at coordinate 87,206 of DATKYQ010000039.1, forward strand.
GACTACTTGGTGCTCGGGCGCGCCCGCACTCCACTGCTGCTTCACGATATCGACGGGATCTTCGATCTGAATGCCGCCACCGGCCAGGCCGACGTTTCCAAAGACACTCTGCCCTGGCTGCTTGCGATACCCAAAGAGCGCCCCGAACAGGGAATCACGGCTCCTTTTCCGGTGGCCATTTACCTGCACGGCACGGGCGGCGATCGTATGCAGGTTCTGGGTTTCGCGGGCCAGCTGGCCAAGTTCGGTATAGCCACCGTCGGCGTCGATCTCGTCATGCATGGCATGGTGCTACCCGAGGACTGGCATGAGCTGTTCGACGCGACGCTACAGGCTCACGGCTTCGGGCCCGTGGCCGCGGCGCTGCTGGATAACCGCACCATCGACGTCAACAACGACGGGGTCAACGATCCGGCCGGCAACTTCTGGAGCTACGACGCCTTTCGCTCGCGCGACTCTGTGCGCCAGGGCGCGCTCGACGTTATGCGCCTGGTGCAAATCTTCAGCGCCTTTGACGGTAAGCGCAGATGGTCTCTCGATGCCGACGGAGACGGCAAGCCCGATCTCGAGGGCTTGGCCGGAGACTTCGACGGCGATGGCAAGGTCGACTTGGTCGGCCCGGCCGGGCCATATTTCCTGTTCGGCATCTCTTTGGGCGGCATAGTCACTTCGGTCGCGGCGGCCTGCGAGCCTCAGGTAACCGCAGCCGTGCCGATCTCCTCCGGCGGCGGCATGATTGACATCGTGCTGCGCTCGCTACAGACCGGTGTGCCCGAGATGGCCATGTTGCCCTTCATGGGTCCCTTGCTGATCGGCGCTCGCGATCCGCAAGACGGGCAGGCCGTGCTGGCCTTCTATGTCAACGACGCGCGCTTCGAGAAGAGCGTGCCGGTCCATTCGCTGGCCGGCCTGCGGCCGGGTGACAAGATTCGTCTGGTCAACCTGGACAGCGGCGAGGAGGAGTGGAGCGTGGCCGGGGAAGATCTCGCCTTCCGGGCCGGCCTGCCTTGCGATAAGGGCGATGCGCTGCGACTGGAGGCCGTCGATGCCTCGGGCAAGATCACCCTTAGCGCCGATACTTTCGATCGCGACGTCAGCTGGCAGGGAGAAATCTTCCCGGCCGGAAGTCCGCTCGTCTCTTTATGCGACGGGCTCGGTGTCCGTCGCCAGTCTCCCGAAATGCGCCGCTTCATCCAGATTGCCCAAACCGCGTTAGACGCCGGCGATCCTGTCAACTACGCGCCGAACTACTGGCTGCGGCCGACTTACTCAGGCTACCCGGGTGTCGGACGCTCGACACGGGTGTCCGTCGTAGTCTCTGTTGGGGACATGAACGTTCCTATCTCGACCGGTGTCGCCCAGGCGCGGGCCGCGGGCCTGATTCCCATGGGATCCGACGATATCGACCCGCGCTTCGGCAAGACACCGCATAGAGTGCTCACAGACAACTGGGTGATCGAAGGACTTGAGCGACTGAAGCGCTTCGACAGGCCTCCCTGGAATGATGAGCGCGCTATCCTTCTCGATCCCGACTACCTGTCGGAAGGCAGCGATGGTTACAACGCCCCTACCCTGGCAGAGCCGCTCAGGCTCTCGGTCGCCTTGCCGGACGGCGGCGTCGGAGCACTGCGCTTCCTGTACGTCAAACCGCGCGGCGCGCACGGTTTCGGGCCATCCGACCCGAGCAAGATCTTCAACATCGATCTTTATGCCATCAATGCCATCGGACACTACTTCGCGACCGGCGGCACGGAGTGGATCGATGACACATGCCTGGCCGACGACTCATGCTCTTTCATTCCAACCCTGCCCGACAAGTGATCAAGGAATTATTTGCATTCCTGCTGCTTCGGGATTAGGAATTGTAATGTCATGTTTTGCGAGAAGACTCTCTTGCTGGATGCTGGGTATGCACCCATAAGCATCATTTCGTGGACACGGGCCATCGGCCTGCTCTGGCTGGGCAAGGTCGAGGTGATCGAGGAGTACGATCGCCTTGTCCGTTCGCCCTCGGTGGCCGTGCGTCTGCCGGCCGTGGTCAGGCTGATGAAAAGGTTCGTGCGCGGCAAGAATCGAGTGCGCTTCTCGCGCCAGAACATTTACCTCCGCGACGGTGGTCGCTGTCAGTATTGCCGGAGCAATGTAACCCTGGGCGATTGCACCTTCGATCACGTCGTGCCGCGTTTCAGGGGCGGAAGAACCTGCTGGACGAACGTCGTTTTGGCCTGTGTCGCCTGCAACCGCAAGAAGGGCTCCAAAACCCCCGCGCAGGCCGGCCTGCGGCTGAGGAAGAGTCCCAGGATGCCTTCTCACATTCCCTACGTGGTGTTCAAGCTGCACCAGATGGGCGCGGTGCCAAACCAGTGGCGCGATTACCTTGCCTCGGTCGAATACTGGACGGCGACGCTTCTGCCTGCCTGACGAAGGAAACTGATCGAGAAGCCGGATCCCACGGAAAACATCATTACTTGCCGCGCGGCCCGTGTGTCTGGTAAAAACCAGACATGGCGCAACTCGATCCACAAGCCAAGGAACTCGAGCAGCAGTTGGACGGCGTCGAGAAACGGGTCGAGCGACTGAGGTCTCTCTACGAGCAGTACTTCCAGGGCATCGAGCGCATGGAGCCTTCCATGGAGCGCACCAGCCTGCACAATCTGATCCAGGAGTTGCGGCACTCGAAGGTCCGCAGCACCGGCCTGCGCTTCAGGATCAACCAAGTCGTCTCGCGGATGAACACCTACGAGAACTACTGGAACCGCATCATGCGACAGATGGAAGCCGGCACCTATCACCGGGACGTTTTCAAGGCCCGCTACCGATCAAGGCTGAAGGCCGAGACCCATGAAGCGGTCGAGGAAAAAACGAAAGAGCAGACACAGGAGAAAAGCCCCGCGGAGGCCGTAGACAAGAGGCGTCCGGATCCTTCCCCGCCGGCGGCCGGCATCCCGCGCGGACTGAGCGACGAGAAGATCAAGGCCATCACCGACACCTACCTGCTGGCCAAGCGGCGCTGTCGGGAGCCGACCAGGGGCATCACCCAGGATGCAATCGCCTCCTCGCTGCGCAAGCAGATCCCCAACATCATGAAGCGCTACAATTGCAAGAGCGTGGAATTCAAGGTTGTAATCAAGAAGGGCAAGGCCATCCTCAAGGCCGTGCCCAAGTTCTAAGAAACTGTTATTTATTTTCTTCGTCCTTGAGACGAATGGCTTCCATTATCAGGTAGTTCAACGATCGGTCGATTGTGCGCCCGACCCCGTGGCCGTCACACAACATGGTCATCTCGGCGGCCTCCCAGCCGAGAAGCTTCATGGCCGCAGGCTGGCCGGACAACTCTCCGCATTCGGCGTGGATAAGTTCGCCCCTGTCGAAAAACAGCACCCCGTTCTCGCGGCCGGGGCCGGCCAGGCTCAAACTGACGGTCTGCCTTTCGGCCGCAAGCAACTGCACGAAGCCGGCGACGGAGATGCCGCTCAGGAAACCAGCCTGACCCCGAACCGCGTCCGCCGAGAGGATCTCGCCGATGGTTTTTTCGAGCACTACCAGGTCGACCGGCTTGCGCAAGAAACGCAGCGCACCGGAATTGAGCGAGTCTCTCTCCAACTCGGCGCTTCCGTAGGCCGTGCAGATCACGAACTTGACGTCCGGAAACCTGCGCCGGCAGGCCAGCAAAAGCTCCAGCCCGCTCAGACCCGGCATCCTTATATCGGTCACCACCAGGTCCGGCTTGTGGCGATCGATCATTTCGAGCGCCCGGGTTCCGTCCGGGGCCCCCATGACCGCGAAACCGGCCGCGTTTTTTCCGAGCCAGGCCAGCATGCCGCTGAGCAAGCTGGCCTCATCATCGACCAGCAGCACCATTTTGTCTGAAAGACTCATGGTCATCGATCCGAAAGATACCACGGTCGGGGTACTGTTTTCCAGACCCTTTGACAACCCTGGTGCCGCGGGATAGGCTAGTTGAATCCAACAAGGAGTAAAGTATGAAAGCATCAGCCTTGCCTAAAATACTGGTTGCCGATGACGACTTCGAGATCCAGAAGATGGTCAAGGCCGCCCTGCTTCCGATCGGCGCCACCCTGCTGACGGCCGACGACGGCGAGCAGGCCATTGAAAAGCTGCTCGTCGAGAAACCGGATCTGATCATCCTCGACGTGATGATGCCCCGGCTCTCCGGCTGGGAAGTCGCCAAATATATTCGCGGGCACAAAGAGCTTAAGAACGTGCGCATCCTGATGCTGACCGGGATCGGCGAAAAGGTCAACAATGCCACCTCGCCGCTGGTCGGCGCAGATGACTATATCGACAAGCCCTTCACTTTCGAAGACCTGGCCGAGCGCGTGCGCGGCTTGCTCGGCAACCACGCTTGAGCCGTCACTCCGTTGAGACTCACCTTTCTCGGAACAGGCGGCATGCGACCGGACCCCGAACGGATGGGGCCGTCGATCCTGCTGAGCCAGGCCGGAACCAACATTCTGCTTGACTGCGGACCCTGTTCGCTGCGCTCGCTGGCCCAGGCCGGTCACGACACCGCCGCCATCGACGGCGTCTGCCTGACTCACAGGCACACCGATCACGTCAGCGAGTTCGGCCTGCTTCTCGACCTGGAAAAGAATCGATCGAGAAAGAGGCCCCTGGCCGTTGCCGGGCCCGCAATCGTCGACGAGCTGATCGCTTTTCACCTTGCCTGGGGCAGGGACGAGCCTGCCGATCTCGGCTTTGCGCTTACCAGGTTGCTCATGCCCGGCCGGGGACGAATCGGGCCTTTCCAAGTCAGGGGCGAAAGCGTCCCGCATGTCACTCACAGTGTTGGATACAGGGTAGAAGCGGCCGGCAAGAGCCTGGTATATCCAGGTGACTGTGGGCCCGGAGACGAAGTGGTGTACCTGGCCGAGAGAGCAAACCTGCTGGTACTCGAGGCGAGCCTGCCCTGTGGGTCCGGCTCTGCGGCCCATCTTTCTCCAGAGGACGCCGCCGCGATCGCCAAGGCTGCCCGTTGCGACAAACTGGTCCTGACGCACTTCCCCCCGGGGGCCGATATCGAGGCGGCCCTGGCGACCTGCCGCCGGCAAGGCATCGACACGCAGGCCGCCCGTGACCTGGCCGAGATAGAGATCTGAAAAGAACTTCAGGCGCCCGTGTCGATCCATCCCGGGCTGCGGCATGCTTCTCCCTCGGGGAAGGCCCAGTTGTCTTCCCCGTCCGTGGCCGCGGGATCGAGGCGCATCAGCGCGCATCCTTCGTGATTGCTCATATCAACCCAACCGCCGTAACGATCGCGCTCCTGGCCTTGGGCATCCTTGATGACGATCACCTCGTCCCCGGCGTTTCTCAACCCGTGCGGTGTCAGTGTTGCGTGGCCGGTGCAAAAAAGCGCCGTTCCCGCGCGCAGGTCACTTGGCGGTACGAAGGCCTGGCCCACGAGCAACGCGACGCTCCCCGGTCCGAGCAGTGTTGGATCGCCCTGCTCGCAGGGCGAGAGCAGATCCCCGGCATCACTCCCGCCGCTGTCGTCTATGCGAAAGGCCCTCAGATCGACTGCCGCCGAGCCCAGGTTGGCCAGTTCGACATACTCGCCTTCGCTTTCGGGGCCTTCCGGGTTGGCCATGATCTCGGTGATCCTCACGCCACCTGCTTCGGTTGTGAACTCGTGCAGCAGATGCGTGTTCATTCCCGTGGGCCGGCCGCGCTCGTCATAGCGCAGCTCGGTAACCAGCCGGTTGCCGGCCAGATCGGTTACGGCCGCCGATACGGCCACGGTGTAGGCCGTCGCCGGTTTCAACTGTTCGCGAGGATCGAGCACGATACGCCGGCCGTCCAGATCGCCTTGTGAGTCGCAGGCGACCAGCCTTTCTGAGTTCTTTGCGGTCAGTGGCGGCTTGTCGAAATCGGCCAGCAGTTGACCGTCAATGCGATCCGAACGAACCAGGATCACCAGGTTGCCCTCGCCCTGTCCGAAAAGCACGGGCTCCGAGAAGAGAACCTCCACGCTCGCACCCAGCGAGGTTGCGTCTCCCTGCGGCATGAACTCCACAGCGGTGGGCGGCAGGCTGTCGGTGTCCGGGGGTTCGACGCTCATGCAACCCGCGCTCAGCACACATACCAACAAGATCAATTTATTCATGGCTTCACCTCGCACCAGTTTTTCGAGAAACGACCTGCCGTCCAGGCATTCAGCGAGGCCGTGGCTTCGAGAAGTTTCAAGGCTTCGGGTGTGCCCGGAAGCGGTAGGCCCCGCACCAGCAGGCGCAGCCGATCGAAATACAAGCGCACGACCATGTTGGCAATTTCCATCCTGTCCATGGCGCGCTTAGCCGCCTCGCGGGCCACGTTAATCTCGTCGGGGTTGTAGATTGCCCGGGGCAAATCCCAGCTCAGGTTCGCATCCCAGCGCCAGCCGTCGCTGTGCTGCAGCTGATCGACCGGCGACGTGCCGGCCTCGTAGCGGTAGTCCCAGCGCCCGCCGATGTCTTTCGAAACCCCGCCAGTGAGGCGCGGCAGCCAACCTGCGGCCCTGACTCTTCCCTCCCGCGAACGATCGCGAGCCGCTTGCAAACCGGCCTCTTCCCATGCCACCCTGACGACCAGGGCCACACCGGGCTCCTTCTTCAGGCAACGCGGCCGCCTTCTCTTGCCGGTGGAAGTGGGTTGCGTCTGCTGCGGCGCCGGTTGCAGCCCGAGATCCAGCGTCAACTCGTCCTGGTGGCCGCTATCGCCGGCGCTGCACAGCTGCGCCGTCGCCAGAACAATTGCCATCACAGACATCTTGATTGTTTGCATCTTCGTCTCCCGTATCTTTCACGGTTCCCAAACCAATGCACCAGCCGTGCCAAGCAGCGGCGGTTTGCATAACCCCGCGAACTACAACAGGTCGCATTTTTGTCCGCTGGCGCCGGCAGCGCTGGTGTGTCCGGTTTTCGGACACCCCTCAAGGAGTGATGAGTTCGAAAAGTGACTGAAGGTCGGATACGATAGGACACCCGGGCGCGTCCCCCGCGCCGAGTTCGCGGCAGATCATGCGGGCCGCCGAGATCATCTTGCGCTCGTCTTCGAGCAAGCGCCTTTGGGCAAGATAAGAATTGTGCCGGGCTTGTTCCCAGGCGGAGGAACCTTCGGGCACCACAACACTATCGAGCTTCCAGACCAACCTGAGCGAGACACCCATAGTACTTTGCCTGCGCAAGACGATCCCGCCCTCCGCCCCGCCGCTAAAACCGACAGATTCTCCCCCGCTCACATCAAAGACAATCCCGGGCAGCCAGCCAACCCAACACGGCGGCGGCATGAGCGGCGCAATATGTGGGTTACGAGCGGTCGCACAGCCGGCCGCCGTGAGGCCAACTAGCAACAGCAATCCGAAAAATCTGACGGGAACAGGCATCGTCGCAGTGACATGCGAAGCTCGTGCCAGAAACAAGAGGCAGGTGTAACTCACCGATTACAAAGACGCCCGCACCAATGCGGTATCCATCTCACGCGCCTCACGTGTCCTAAAATCGGACACACCCGAGACCTGATTATGTGGCTCTGACTATGTGGCTGGCACCGGTGAGTGTTTCGACTATTGCATACATGTTGCTGATATTGCCTGCCGCCAGTCGATCCTTGATGCCGAAGTAATTCAGGCAAGTGCCGCACACCAGTATCTCGACGCCCACCTGCTCGAGTTGGCGGATCTGTGGGAGCACCGGCGAGCCTTCCACTGCCAGCTTCGCCCCGCCGTTTACGAAGATGGCGTGTGAGATCTTGCCCTTGAACTGGCTCAAGGTGTCGAGGAAGGCGGCCATCAGGACAGAGCCGAGTTCGTCGTCGCCGCGGCCCATGCCTTCCGACGAGACGAACACCACTGTCTTGCCGCAACCGCTCGACTCACAGACAATGGGAGGCGGTTCCGGCGCCGGAACGTTTTTTCCGGGCTTGATGATGAGACGAAACTCACCGCCCTTCCGTTCAGCGCTCACCCCCGCTCCCTGACTCTCGGCAAAACGGGTCACGTTGCTACAGGCCGCCTCGTTGTCGACGATCACGACAAACGACCCGGCGGCATCCTCCAGCGCCTTCTTTGTCTCGAGAACCGGATGCGGGCAGCCGAGTCCGCGGCAATCTACAGTTTTCTGGTCGCTCATAGTTCCCTCATCAGTCTGCCGGCTTTGCCTTCGCGGTGAGTTGTGAGTGGGTACAAGGACTTGTTTCTTGCTCTGGATCGCCTTCGGAAATGACCGACCATGAGCACCAAGAGGGCAAAAATAACAGGACCGTTCCGTGGTTCGTCGGTCGCGCATGAGCAACCGCCCTGGGGCTTGCATTCCCTTGGAGAATGCAGGCAGCCTTGCTGGGCGTCGCACTCGTCGCTGGTGCACGGATTATGGTCGTCGCAATCCAACATCGCGGCAGAGACGCATGCACCCGATTGGCAGGCTTCTTCCAGGGTGCAGGCGTCCCCTTCGTCGCAACTCTTGCCGTCGGGAGCGACGGGATTTGAACAGGCTCCACTTGCCGGATCGCATTCGCCCGCAAGATGACACTGGTCACTCGGCTCGCAAACCACCGGGCTCGCGCCTCCGCACACTCCGGCCCGGCAGGCTTCAGCCTGCATGCAAGGATCGCCGTCGTCGCAAGCCGTGCCGTCGGTAGCTACGGGATCGGGGCACTGGCCGGTCTGCCGATCGCAGATACCCGCAAGGTGACACTGGTCACTCGGGCTGCATATTACCGGGTCGGCCCCGCTGCATAATCCCGCCTGGCAACTGTCGGTCTGTGTGCACTGATCGCCGTCGTCGCAAGCCGTTCCGTCGGTAGCTACGGGATCGGAGCACAGGCCGCTCTGCGGATCGCAGACACCCACCAAGTGACACTGGTCGCTCGGGCTGCATGTAACCAGGTTGGCCCCGCCGCATAATCCCGCCTGGCAACTGTCGGTCTGTGTGCACTGATTGCCGTCGTCGCACGACGTGTCGTCGGCCGCGGCGGGGTTTGAACATAGGCCGCTCTGCGGATCGCAGACACCCGCGACATGACACTGGTCGCTCGGACTGCAGGTCACAGGATTCGCCCCGCTGCACACTCCCGCTTGGCATCTCTCGGCCTGCGTGCACAGATCGCCGTCGTCGCACGCTGTACCGTCAGCGATCGCCGCGCCGAGACATGTTCCCGCCTGGCAAACGTCACTGGCGGTACACACGTCTACATCATCACAGACCAGGCCGTCTACGAACGGCCGGCAGCCGTCGCAGCAGACATCCAGCCTGTCGCACAGGCATGCCGGTTGTACCGACATGACGTTGGTGTGGGTCCAGGTGTGGCTGTCGCCGGATACCACCCAGCTATAAGTGCCGACCTTCAGTCCCTCCCCAAACCAGGGGTTCATGTAGTACACGTCGTCTCCCTCGATCCCGTGGCCGACGAGAAAGTGGCCCCCGCCGCTCGACCATGCCCAGCGAATGATGAACGGACGCCAAGCGCTCACCTCGCTACCCACCTCGGCCTGGGTCAAGGCCCGCAAGCGCCCGGAGTTACTCACTCCCCAGTGAATCAGGATATCCTGGATGCTGCCCGTCACGCCTGCGTTGTAGTTCCAGTAGTTACATCCCTGCGAGGGATCGACGCAACAGTCCTGCGAGCCGAAGTCGTGCCAGGTGGCCACTGTCCGGGTATAGTCGGCTATCGTGCACTCGGCCACGTCCGAGCCGTAGTAAAGCAGCACCGCCCGGCTGACGCCCGCCCAGCACCATTGATCTTGCTCTTGGAAAACCTCGGGTACGGCCAGCACGTCGGCCCGCGCCTGGTTTTGGTACAAACTCGCAAGCAGCACCAGTGCGGCTATTTTCGGGAAGATTTCACGAGTCATCATGGCCGCACCCCCCGGGGATGCTCTGCCATCGCCTTGAACTGACTATCGAGGATCTCAATCAGTCGCCGCCAGTCGATCGTCGCTCGTGTCCCAAGCCTTAGGAACATGCGGGCAGACTGAAGCGGGTAGATCCGACCCGCTCCCGGTTTTCCGGGGTTTGCAGACACCAGGAGTAAATCAGAATGCAACTGGAATATCCGCAACAGGAAAGCCTGCTCGCCCGGTCCTGCCACGATCCCCTGCCGCATAAAATCATCAAGCTCACGTGCCAGGCGGGCCGCCCCGATCTCGACCACCTTACAGCTCCCGCCCGCGCAATCCACAGTCAGCAAAGCCACGTAGCGCCCGTCGATCAGAACCGGCACTCTCCAGACATCGAGCAACTCGAGCGGCGCTGAGTCCGGGCCGGAATCAGCGGCGACGCTCCCGGGGGAAATCGTGGCCATCCTGATCGGCGCGCCCGCGGCCGCCCGCTTGAACTCAGCTCGTCCGGAAAAACCGTAGCCTGCTTCCTGACCGTTGGGGATCTTGGCAAGCCATTCCTCAAGCGCTTGATCCGCAGCCTGCGCGACCGACTGCCGGAATGACGCGCTGACTGGCCCGTCGTAGGCAAGACCGGACACGGCCAGCAGAATCGTGCCCAGCGACAGCAAAATAATCACTCTCGTCTTCAAAATACGCTCCAAAGCATATGAAAATCAGAAGTCAGGTCTTCCGGCGCAAGCCGACCCACACAAGCCCCAGGCACACCAGCCAGATCAGCCCGGTAGCAGGTGAGCCGTCCGTCGCCGCCGCGCAACCCGTCCGGGGTTGTTCGCTTTCGGAGTCCAGCGGCCGCTCTTGCGCTGCGGTGTTCGTCACCGGCCGCATGACATGGGCGCGCCGTATAAGCGGGCGTGCTTGCGGCAGGCGCATCGGCTGCGTGTCGAAGACCAGCCGCTCGGGCTCGGGATCGAGGGTGCGGTAGGAGCCAATCGCGCGCGCGCGCACGTCCATGACGTGGCTTCCAGGCAGGAGCCAGCGCTTGATCATGACGGTCGGGCCTCGCCTGAACGGCGACCAGGCCCCGGCGTCGATACGGTACTGGATCTCGAGATCCGGATCGGGCACGGTCAGCGCCACTCCGTCGGGGCCGACCGATGCAATGCGCGCGCGCGTATCTACTGCCGGAGGGGGCGGCGAGAAGCCAAGGTCTGCGTAGATCGACATGAACTCGTAGTAGCCGCTGCCGGCCCGCTCGAGATCGCCCTCGAGCGCTTTGATGTCGAGCACGAAACCCTGCAGGTCGGGAATGGCGATCTCGCCCATGGTACCCGTCAGCATCGGCAGGAACATGCCGATCAACTGCGGCACAACGCTCTTGAGGGTGTCCTCGTCCTCGGCCAGCAACTCGTGGTGGGACACTTGCACGTTGTCCACCGTGACGCTGTTCTCGTCCAGGATTGGCAGCACCGCGTTGTCCGGCGTGAACTCGAGGCCCAGGTCGACCCGGATGTCCTGTGAGAGCGACAGAAACAGTTCCCAACGCCCCTGGATCTTGGCCCAGAAATCCATCCGGAAATCGGGAAGGAAAAGATACAGGATGGGTTCGTCGATCGAGCCGTCAGCCAGGAATGTGCCCGCACCTACCTCGATATAGGGCACACCCTGGGGCCTTATCTGCAGCCTGACAGGAACGTTCCCGTCGTCGGTCAGCAGGTTCAAAGACTGCATGAATATCGCCAGGGTCGCCGAGGAGATCTGGTCGATCCCATAGGAGTCGATCGAGAGACACAAAAGACCGCTGCGCCAGAGCTGGTAGAAAAAGTGGTCGAGGTACTTGTCGGTGATGGCCACGCCCACCATGTACGAGTCGCCGGTACCCGGCACGATCCCCTGAAAGTTCATCGCCGGGGCGAGACCCACCGGAGGAATGTCCTGCGGGTCGGGATCGGGCAGACAGCCGTCCTGGTCTGCGTAGGTTCCGCCGATCAGGCGCACCTCGAGCCCGTTGCTGCGCACGAACGGGTGTTGCTGCGGTTGCTGGGCCTGGCCCAGTGCGACCAGCAGGTCGACCGCGGCGTCGTTGGTGGGATCGACGCTTTTAAGTTGCTGGCCGAGATCCAGCGTGCCAACCAGCCCCTGGGGCTTTATCAGGCAGTTGCCCGAGGCCTCGCAATAGCCGTCTCCGTTGCAACTCGATCCGGCCGGGCAGCCGCCGGTGTAAAAGTCGCATGGCAGACAGGTCTGCTGCTTGACCAGGTCGGAGATCGACTTGTCGAGCTGGCTGGAGATGGCCAGGTTGAGAACGGTCGTCAGGCCGTCCTTGAGCCACTCCATGATCTGATCGAAACCAGGAGGGCACTGGATGTCGTAGTCGTTGTTGTCAATGCTGATATCCAGGTTGGTGACTTCGAAATGCACGAAATCAGAGTCTGGATCGACTATCAGAATGACCTGGGCCGAGATGGGTTTATCGCTGATCTGCAGCGTGAAGTCGCAGTGAAGCGGAACGAGGATGGTTGTATCCATCGAGATGTCGCCGTCCACGTCGACATGGCCGTCGAAGCCGATCGTGTCGGTCGGAACCAACGACAGATGGGCATCCTTGATGTCGATCTGCAACGGACAGGGAGTCTGGCAGATGTCGACGTCGGTCACAACGACGTTTATCGACTGCGGCGGTATATCGAACTGCAGTCCGTCGGCCAGAAGGGTACCGAGGATGTCCGAGAGATTGGCCTCGATGAAATCGAAGGCCGAGCGTTCCAACCTGAGCTGGATACCGTCGTAAACCCGGGGCTGAGCGGGAAACGGCCCGGGCAACGGGGTCGCGCATCCGCCGCAACTGTTGTCCGCGCAAGCCGTGGCCAGAAGCAAGGCGATCAAGCCGCCCAGAATAGTCCTGCGGGGAGAGCGTGCCATCGTCAATCCTCCCATGTAAAGCATTGAGGGCATACTAGCACACCCCCCGGCCGCCCACAACACGCCCAGTGATTGACTACGCTAGCTTCAGTGGCTGCCGGGACGGGCGGGCGCAAGGGAGCCTTGTGGCTTGGCTGGCTTGGCGGGGGTCTTCGCAGTGGAAGTCGCAGGGACTTTGGGCTTGGCGGGTATAGAGGTCTTCGGGACAGCTTCGTCCGTTTTCGCCGCGGGTTCGGGTTTGCGCACTATCCAGATAGTCTCGAAGGGAACCACTCCCTCCTGGCCGTCGATCTTCTTGATCCGCACACCGAAGTAGACGCAGCGCACGAACTTGCCCTCGATGATCGAGCCCTTGGTCTCCACGCGTACCGGATCCCCGGCTTTGAACTTGCAGAAGATCTTGAACTGCCCGGGCACAGGCTTCGACTCCTCTTGGGCCCGGCGCCGGGCCAGGGCCTTGGCCTTTTCTTGTACGGCCTTCTCTTTCTTCTCCAACTCCGCCTTACGCTGTGCCTCAGTCGCGGCCTTCTTCTCTGCAATAAGCCGATTGCGCTCTGCCGTGCGCTCTTTCTTTTCGCGCGCCAGGCGGGCAAGGCGCTGCTTGCGTGACTCCTTCGCAGGTATCTTGACCGACACAGCGGGAGCAGCCGCGGCAGTCGGCACGGGTTTATTTACGCGCGGGGTCGCCGGCGGTTCGGCCGGCGGTTTGGCCGGCACCACGGGCACTACCGGCACGGCCGGGCCCGGCCGCAGGAAGGGCGCCTGCTGGCCGCTGAAACGAATTCCGGTGGCGTGCACCACGGTGCAGGTACGGTTGTAAAAGAGAGTATAGAGGCTGTCTACGTCAACCACCACGTCGACTAGCGCGTCAGCGTTTACTTTCAGGCGGGCGTCGTCAAGAGCCGTTTTCAGTGAAGCGTCTGTCGAGAAAGGAATGAAAAAAATGCTCTGAGTACAGCTTTCTCCCACGGTTTTACCCGTCTCCTGGTACGGCCTGTTCCCAAGCGGCGTCGTGGACGGCGCTACCAGCAGCGGTGTCAGACAGCCTGTCGCTAACAGCAAAGAGCCGAAAGCCATAAGAGCGACAATCCTTCTGGGTGACGATATCATCAGAAACCTCCCGATAGATTGCAAGTTCCGAGCTTCCTGGATTCTGTGCCTATCGGAAAAACGGCTCACTTGCAAGCGCCCATTGTCGCCGGGAAACTATTGGATCCCCGGCCACGCGGCTGTATAACTGTCTTGCAGGGCGGGAGGACAACAAAAGGAGTGTATCATGGCACTGTGTTACGACCTCAGTGAGGATCAGCAGATCCTGAGAGACAGTGTGCGCAAGTTCGCCGAGGGCGAGATCAAACCCTTGGCCCGGGAACTCGACGAGAAGGAGGAGTTCTCTTACGAGACGATGAGTCGCATGGGTGAGATGGGCCTCTTCGGCGTGTACGTCTCACCGGACTACGGCGGGCAAGGCCTGGACTACGTCTCCTACGCCATAGCCACCGAGGAGATTGCCCGCGTTGACGGTTCGCACGCCGCCACAGTGGCCGCCGGCAACTCGCTGGGAATCGGCCCGCTCTACTACTTTGGCACGGAAGAACAGAAGAAGAAGTACCTGCCCGGGCTATGCAGCGGTAAGAACCTTTGGGGTTTCGGGCTGACCGAACCGAACGCCGGCTCTGACGCTGGCGGGTCCAAGACGACGGCCGTGCTGGACGGCAACGAGTGGGTCATCAACGGCTCCAAGATATTCATTACCAACGCCTCTACCGACATCACGCTGGGCTCGACGGTGCAGGCCGTAACCGGCAGGCGTGAGGACGGCCGGCCGGAACTCTCCTGCATCATCGTCGAAAACGGCACTCGCGGCTTCGAGACGCGTCCGATGCACGGCAAGCTGATGTGGCGCGGTTCGAACACTTCGGAGATGTTCTTCGATGACTGCCGAGTGCCCAGGGAGAACCTGCTCGGCAATAAAGGTGACGGCTTTCACCAGATGCTGGCCACCCTCGACGGCGGCCGGCTGTCTATCGGAGCCATGGGTCTCGGTTGTGCCCAGGGCGCCTACGAGATGGCCATGAGCTACGCCCGCGAGAGAGTCCAGTTCGGCAAGCCGATCTGCAAGTTCCAGGCGGTGGCCTTCAAACTGGCCGACATGGCAACGGAAATCGAACTGGCCCGCAACCTGATGTATAAGGCTTGCTGGTTGCACGACCAGAAGCGCCCCTTCGCTAAAGAAGCAGCCATGGGCAAGCTCTATTGCTCGGAGGTGGCCCGGCGCACGGCCACCCAGGCCGTCCAGATCCACGGAGGATACGGGCTAATGAAGGAGTACGACGTCGAACGTTTCTACCGTGACGCCAAGCTTCTGGAAATCGGCGAAGGCACCAGCGAGGTGCAGCGGATAGTCATCTCGCGCCATATCGGCTGTTAGCTGACACCTTTTTCTTTGACAGTTTTGAAAAGCCGTTGGTAACGTCTAGTCAACTATCGCATGGGAAACGCCGGGAGGCAGAATGAAAACTATCTTGGTAATGCTTTCTTTCTGCGGGCTGGTCGTCATGGGGGCGCCAAGTGCAGCCGGCCAGGCCGAGCAAGACAAGGCTCCCGCTTCCGGTCTGACCTATTCCTACCAGAGCCCATTGGTCGCCGGTGCGCTCTCCATCATCCCCGGCCTGGGCCAGATGTACAACGGCGACTACGCGGTCGGCGGCATCGCCCTGGCTTTCGACGCCGGATTGTACCTGGCGGCCGCTGCCTACGCCGGCCTGCTTGATCCCGACAAGAACAACACTCTCACTTACGAATCGGCCTTCCTGCTGGCCGCCGCGATCGGGGTACACCTTTTCTGCTTCTTCGATGCAACCATGGAGGCCTCGCGGCGCAATGAGAACCTCGATCGCTGGTCGGTGATGATCGATCCACAAGGAGAGCGATTCGCCCTGGCCTACCGGCTACGCTTCTGACTCGCCCGTGACACAAGTGCATGACAGGCCGTTCTTCGCCCGTTTTTGGCCGGCGAGCCTGGTAAACTTGGTTTTCGCCGGGCTGCTGGCCGCGATCAGTTTCACAGACGTGCTGATAGCGCCTTACGGCGACTGGATCGTCGGCCAACCCGCGCCGCACACCTACCGTGCACCGGCCACCCATCCATCCGTCGAATCGGAGATTGAACGGGCCTATCCAGCCCCGCTGCGAATAATCCTCCGCCGCGGCCAGACAGTCATCGAGGCCGACCTCGAGAATCTCGAGCGTCTGGTCCCGGAAAGAAAAAAATTCGACCCGCGGCTCGGCGGGGAAGTACTGGCTCTCTTTTTTCTGGCGCTGACTTTCTTCAACCTGGTGCTGCGCCGCTCTCGCAAGCTGCTTCTGCTGCGCTTCAGGTCCGTGATATCGATGTACCTGGCACTGGCCTTGAGCCTGCTGGCCGCCAGGCTGCTTCTGAACTACACATCGCTGAGCATGTTCGCCGCGCCGATCTTTCTTGGTGCCATCCTCTTTACTCCGCTGATCGGCCAGAACATGGCCTTCGTCCTGCACCTGCTGGCTGTGGCGCTGATGGCACCGATGATCGGCATCAACCGTGGCATGGTGCTGATCCCGCTGGTAAGCGGCTGGGTAGCCATTTTACTCCTTGGACGCGATAGCGGTCCTTGGCGCGTGCTCATCGCGGCGCTTGGCGGCTCTGCCGTCGGTGAGCTTTTCTTGGTGGGTTTGAGCCTGTTCACCCCCCAGAGTCTCGATCTCTCGCTGCAGGTCGGGGGAGACGTAGTCGGCCTGGCCGGAGGAGTCATGGCTTCCGGGCTGGCAGCCGGGTTCTTGTCCTATCCTGTGGCTCTCATGTTCGGACACGTCTCGCCCTCGCGGCTGAGAAAACTGCTGGTGCTCGATCACCCCCTCTTGAAGGACCTTGCTGAGAAAGCCCCGGGAACCTTCCAGCACTCGCTGACTGTGGCCAATATGTCCGAGAAAATCGCCGACGACATCGGGGCCGATTCCGACCTGGTGCGCGCCGGTGCTTATTTCCACGATATCGGCAAGATTCACGTGCCGGCCTACTTCATCGAGAACCAGCACGGCGAGAATCCTCACGACAAGATTCCACCGCTTGAGAGCGCCGCCAAGCTGCGCTCCCACACCGTGGACGGCGTCACCATAGCGCGGGGAGCCGACCTGCCCGAGCGAATCATCGATTTCATCGTCGAGCATCACGGGCGTTCGACGATGGAGTATTTCATGGACAAGGCCTACAAGACCGACGGCAAGGTTCCGGCCGTGGGCGATTTCAGTTATAACGGCCGCAACCCGACAAGCCGCGAGACCGCCATCCTGATGATTGTCGATTCGATGGAAGCGGCCTCCCGCACACTCAGGGAACCCACTCAGGCCGAGCTCGAAAACCTGGTGCGGCGCATCTTGTTCTTCAAGCTGTTGCACGGTTACCTGGACGACTCGGGCCTGACCACAGGCGACTTGAAACAGATCGGCATCAGCCTGGTCAAGTTCCTCCAGGCCCAATTCCACGTACGAATTGTTTATCCCTGGCAGAAGCAGGACAACCAGCGCCCGCCGTTGCAAGTCGTCGCCGATGCCCATGCCGGCGCACAGGCGGACACCAGCCCTCGGGTGGCCCAACCCGTCGTGCAGCCGGTCGCGGAGAGTGTCTCCAAATCAGAGGATCAGGCCGAATAGCACCCCAAGTGTACTATTCATCGAACCCAATGAAGTCAGAGACGATCTGCCGGATTATCTCCGGGTCGTGTACATGGATGGCCGTAAAGTGAATGCCCATCCCGTTGTGTTTGGGATCCTCGCCGGCCACTACCCTGACGACCTCCCCTTCCATGTCAAACTGTAACATGCCGGATTTGCCAGGTAACTCAATTGTGAGATCCAGGCGCGTTCCGACCTCGGGTGGCACGAAGGTGCGGATGAACATTCCTTCGGGGGAGATGTCCGCCGCCAGGTTGCCGTACTCATCGCCGTCCAAGCGATAGGTCACCATTACCGATAAGGGCTTGCGCTCGGTCGAGCGGCGTGATTCATCTTGGCTGTTTATGGTCATTCTACCCTGAAGCTAGCAAAAATCAGCTAGCGCCTCAAGCATTTGTGAAAGCCGCAAAAACCGGAAAATTGTGCTGCCATATTACCCGTTTTGGATATTTTCTGCCTCCGTCCCTCTTTCTTGCGATTTATGGGAGGGCTTTGGTCTCCGATTTTTTCCCATTGTGTGGCAGGTGCCTTACACATGCTTCGACGACAGGAGCGAAAAGTTCCATAAGTTTTTTGTCGCGTTCATCGCCTGCAAATGTGGAGACCGATCCGCGCATGCTTCCTGGTGGAAACCATTGGCCGGACTCGGGGGCTTTCCGCGTCGAGCGAACGATGATAAAGCTCTGACTGCCGTTCTTGTGGGTCAAGGTCGAGGCGGGCCAGATTGTATCCGAGAGCGGTGTTGTCCAGGGCTCGCGCCAGGTCACCTGCGCTGTTCCCGACCCTGTTTTCTGAAAGAACCACTGCGACACTACAATCATGGGAAAGCCGAGCTTGTCCGCGGTTTTCTTTACTGTGGTGCGCGGTGCAGGTAGCGGATCATCGCTGTGATGCATATTCCAGTCTTCTACAGCCGCCAGCATGTAGCTTCTGCATGTGTTCATCCAGGCAGACGGTGTATTGCTTTCCTTGCGCTGATCTTCAGCAGCAAGTGCGCTAACCGATAGGTGCAGGCTCATGATTAGCATCATCAGGATGACTGATGTTCCAAAATTGCGCATGAATGTTTACTCCTTTTCTGAATTAATCCGGGATTCCCATTTCAATCCGTCCTACTAAGATACGTTCGTGGATTCCATGGAATGCGAAGCGCTGAATTGAAAGTCGAGTTCGATTCAATTGCTCTGTCTCATCCGATCTCTGGGACTGACAGGTTGTTACAAATCTTGCGAGCAAGCCGATTTGAGATCTCGGTGTGACGCGGCACGGCTTCGATCCATCCCGTGTGGGGATTGCACCAGAGCGAGTGAGAGGAGCCTTCCCGTTTTAGGAAGCACCCATTACGGCGAAGGTGCTTGAGAAGTGCGTTGCGCTTCATCCCACTGCCACGACATCCTGTTCAGCATCCGCGGGCAAACCGCGGATGCCGTCCTCGCGTCGGTCCTGGAGAATCAGCTCGATTGCCTTGGAGAGGCTCTTGAGGGCTTCGGCCTTGGTCAAGCCCTGGCCGTTGGCTCCAGGGATCTCGGGGCAGTACGCGATGAACCATTCCGCATCACGTTCAACGATAGCAGTGAATTCATTGTGCATGACTCGCCTCCAACCAGATCATATTTTATGCCTCCCCACTGCAAAATACAACTGTCTTCACAGGCAGAACGTCAGCGTTGAGCCGCGCGGAGTCGCGACCGCAGCTCAAAAAGGTGTCAGACCCCTATTCTCTTTTCCTTCCTCCGTCCCCTTTTCTCGCTTTTCTCGCTTGTCTGTCCCCCTGGTGACTCTTGAAATCCTGTAACGTTACGGGTGTCGCGCGGGTTCCCCGCCGCCAGCCGCTGGCTCGGGCTTCAGTATCTTCTTCACCTTATCACTGAGGATCTCCGTGGCAAACATGGCATCGAGGATTCGCATGTTCTTGCTTGCTTCCTTTTCGTCCCAACGACTTCCGAAGGTCCAACTGCTCTTCTCCAAGAAAAAGTAATGGTTGAAGAAATACGGATAAGCGGCGTAGCGGCCTTCGATCAGATCATCGGTCTTGGTAGTCGATAGAAAGCGCTGGACGTCTTCTGCCGCTTTCCGGATGTATTCCTTACCCTCCGTGGCGTAGATCATCGCGGCAAGAGCGGCTCGCATTACCCAGACGTTTTTGCTCGATACAAATGGGGCGACTTCCGCTGCGTTCTTTTTCGTGAGTATTGGAGCCAGTTGCAGAAGCAGCGCTGTCTGCCGTTCGAATCCCTTTTCGTCTTTGAGTTCCGCAAGTATCTCCTTTTCCAGGATCCGTTTTGCCTGCTCCCCGTCTTTGGCCGTCTTCAACCTCAGACGGCTCACCGGGACCACGGAATCAAGATAGTATTCGTCTCGTTTTTCGCCCCAGTCCGTCCGCAGGACAAGGGCGCATTGTGTGCCTTCCCGAAAAGCCAGCAGCTTGCTTGGCCACATGAAGGTAGTCGCAGGAATCACGATGGTCCGACCAACATACGAGCGCTGGCCGAGGATGACGGTCGTAACCTTGAACCGGAAACTGACATCCGCGGGATAACCCTCTGCGACAGCTGGGCGAGGTTTCACGTCTTTTCCCACGATCTGACCGGCGACAATCAACTTGGGGTCATGGCCGGCATAGATCGCGTGATCGAGCCGCTGGTTGACTGTCATGATATAGCCGAACGCCTCTCGCCCGAGAAGAGCAATACCCACACACACAAGCGCACAAAAAGTCCTTTTCATTTTGCTTTATCCCGCCGTTTCTTTTCCTTCGGTTTCTCGAACGGCTTTGCGATCTTCTTGAACTCCTTCACATCCATGAAGATTTGCCAGTGGGTCGGCCAGACGGAGTTTCCCTTGATCACACTGGAATCATACAGCTCAGTCTTGATCTCACCCTTGACCCAGATTCTGGTTCCCTCTGGAACATTCTTCAGAACGTCACCACGGAGGTAAAATGAGCCGGTTGCGCCGTCGAGTTCGAGCCTGTACGGACTGTGGGCTTTTACTGTTTTCTTCAGGACTCCCGTGAGCTCCGAGTCTCCCGCCATGCACGGCGAGGCGAGAGCGAAAAAAGCGAGACCTGCCAAAATGGCCATTCTCATTACGTCTCCTCTCCGCAGAAGGCTGCCTTCAGCCGGTTCATTTGCTGTTGGCAACCATGCTACTTCGTACGACTACATTCTGGGTATTCTTTTCCTCTGTCCCCCATTCCTCCCTTTTTTCCCCGTTCTGCATTCACATTGCTCGGCACAGCACCCAGTAGTAAGGGTTGCCTTTCTTGTAGTTCGTCTCGATCTTTCCAAAACCGGCCGTCCGAAGTCGGGAGCGCAACTCATTCACCCTGAACGCAAAAAACGTCACGGGATGGACTTCCACCTCCGTCTTGCCTTGCTTCTCTGTGATGTGTACCACCTCGGTCACGTGCGGCTCGGACCACTTGCTGGGAATGCTGACATGGAAGATGACCGAATGGTGCCCGTCCGTGTCGTCCAGCGTGGGGCCGGGAAACCAGGAGTCGGGCTGGGTGCGGAACCACTCCCATGATCTGGTATCGAGATAGAAATGCCCTCCATCTCGTGTGACCTTCCGAATTGCCCCGAGAGCCTGGATCATGGATTTTTCACCGCGGCAATGGCCGATGGCATAAGGTAAAAGGAGGTAAAAGGGGTCAGACCCCGACACTTGATTCCTGAGAAGAAAGTACACCAGAACAATCCCAAGAGGTGACATTCCTGAAGCAATGCTTATATTTGCCTCATGTTCAGACCAACCGACCGTCAGAGATCTATTTTCGAGATAGA
>DATKYQ010000040.1:0-107851 GCA_035528415.1 Myxococcota bacterium
ACACGAGCTACTACGACCGGGAAGGAGTGCCGAGGCTTGCGGCGTAACCTCAACTTTCCGAACCGCCGGATGCGGACCCGCATGTCCGGTGGTGTGGCAGGGGAGCCGTAGGACGAACCTACGGTCCCCTATGCCGATTATGCGAGTCAGCCTGAAGTCGTAAACAGGAACGGGTAGGTCACGATTACCTCTCCCCCGCCCCGTGGTTTGGGAAAACGGATGTAGCGTACCGTGCGTAACACGCATTGCTGGACGTTGTTGTCTTCCAGGCTGGCTTGCAGGATTTGGGCCTGTTGTACGCGCCCGTCGGCTTCTATTGTGAAGGTCACGGTAACCTTGCCGTACATGTTCGCGTCGCGAAGCAGGCCCTTTTCGTAGCAATACTTGAACTTCGACCAGTGGCGCCCCAGGTATTCGCCGACCACTTGCTGCGTCAGACCGCCCACCACGGTGGTTGGCGGTTTCTTGGGGCGCTTGACACTTATTCTTCGCTTACCCCTGACAAGCACGTTTACGGCGGCTATTTGCTCATTGTCTCCGTAGCCTCTCGTGCCGGCCGGCGCAAAGCCGTTGCCCCCTATTCCCGGAGGTCCGGAACCCGGCCTCAGACCGCCGATGCCGCTTGAGTCGGGGTAACCCGGTCCCTGGATCCCGTCCAGTTGCCTGTCGATGTTCTGCATTTGCGATCCGCCGTTGGCATTGCCGCCATCGCCACCCAGCCCGCCTTTCTCGTTCAAGAACTTGACCAGTCCGCTCGCTGCCACCAACTTGCGATCTTGTTGCTCTTTCGTCTCGCGGGGAAACTCGTTGCTGGCGTCGCTTCTATTCGAATTGGCTCTTTTCCATTTCCCGCTGTCCGGCACATTCGTCTCCTCCATGATTCTCTTCTCGATGCGCTCGAATGTCTTTTTCGGAGAATTCGGCCCCATGGGCACAACCACGGCAAAGCGCTGAGGATTCTTTATATATTCTGAGATCTCCCGTTCTGTTGCGGGAGTAATCTGAATCAGCGTCCACAGGCCGACCGCGACCAGCAAGAAAACGGCGAACCAGCGAGCCAGTCCGAAGTCGGCCCCCTTGAGCAAACCCGAGCGGATACCCTGAGCCTGTCTGGTGTAGGCAACCAGAAAGGTCAGCTGACCCATTCCCACCCGCCAGCACTCACCAACCGACATCGCATGGCTATGCAGCGAACCTCGCTCGAGCGGGCTCGGTTGCCGCATCGCGGATCCGTCTTTGAGGAGATCCAGTTGCATGCCCGGCACCACGCTGATCACGTGCCCCCGGATGCCTCCCGGGCTGACCAGGGGAAAAAGATCTTCTCCCAGGCCGGAGCTCGCTACCCGTATGCTGGCATCCGGGTGGTCTCCGATGGTGAAGGATTCTCCCGGGCGCAACTGGTGCGCAGCCAGCACAACCGGCCCCCACATGACCTTGACCTCCAGAATCCTGTCCACCACAGAGGGAGCATCAGACCCGCTCAGCTCCCGCGTAAAAACAGTCTCCCGGGCAGCAGATGATTGCATGACGGTGCCTCCCTGAACGGATGCGAAGTCCGGAAACGAAGTCTGATTTCTTTGACACCGACTGACGAGCGGTGTTCCATCGTGCGATATGCTACGATTTTTTACAGCCACTCCCCCGAGTGGTTACTTTTTTTCTGGTTACTTTTTTTCTTGCAATGCCAGGCCGGTCGTGGTACCAATCCTCTCTCTTCATGGGATTGTTACATCTGAGAGTGGGCTTGACGGCCCGCTCTTTTTTTTCGCTGGAGATCGAAGGTTGAAAAATAACGAAGTAGAACAGTCAGTTACCGAGATGTGTGCTCCTCTGGCCGCCGAGAGGGGCATGGCCCTGGTACAGGTTCGCTACCTGCGCGAGGCCTACGGCTGGGTGCTTCGAGTGCTTGTCGAGCGGGTTGGCGGCGCGGTGACCGTCGAGGATTGCTCTGGACTTTCGCGCGAACTTTCCGACCTGCTCGACGTCGAGGATCTCGTCGACGGTTCCTACAACCTCGAGGTCTCGTCGCCCGGACTAGACCGCCCGCTCACCGGCACGGACGACTTTAAAAGGTTTGCGGGCAGGTTCGTCAACCTGAAGACCAGCACCCCCATCGATGGCCGGCGCAATTTCACGGGCCGGCTTGTGGGGCTTGATTCCGGCACCGTCACCATCGATGTGGACGGCACGACCTACGAACTCGAATATCCCGTGGTAGAAAGGGCCAACCTGGTGCCCAATTTCGATGAACCGGCCTCGACTTGAGGCAACCTGACGATCAGGAGAATACAATGCAGTCCAATTTGAATCACACGCTTGAGATGGTCGGCAAGGAGAAGGGAATCGATCGCGAGATCCTGATCGAAGCCCTCGAGATGGCCATGCTCACCGCTGCCAAGAAACGCTTTGGGGCCGATCGGGAAATCGAGGTCCACTTCAACGAAGAATCCGGCGAGGTGGAAATCTTTGAATTCCGAACAGTCGTCAAGAAAGTAAGCGATCCCGAATGCGAGGTCTCCACGGAAGAGGCGGCGCAACTCGATCCCGAGGCGCAGGAAGGCGACTCGCTGGGAATCAAACTCGATACGTCGGAACTCGGGCGCATCGCCGCCCAGACCGCCAAGCAGGTCTTGATTCAAAAGGTACGCGAGGCTGATCACGCCCTGGTCTACGAAGAATACAAGGATCGGCGCAACGAGCTTGCGACCGGTATCGTGCGCCGCTTCGAACGCGGCAATATAATAGTCGACCTCGGGCGGGCCGAGGCTGTATTGCCGATGCGCGAGCAGGTCCCCCGAGAATCCTACCGCGCCGGCGATCGCATCCAGGCCTACGTGCTGGACGTCCTCGAAGAGGCCAAGGGCGGTCCGCAGATCATCCTCTCCCGGACCACTCAGGGCCTGCTTATCAAACTATTCGAAATGGAAGTGCCCGAGATCGACGAGGGCATCGTGACCATCGAGGCCGCCGCCCGCGAGCCCGGTGCCCGCTCGAAAATCGCCGTATCTTCCCGAGACAGCGACGTCGATCCAGTCGGCGCCTGCGTGGGCATGAAGGGCTCCCGGGTTCAGGCGGTCGTCCAGGAACTGCGCGGAGAGAAGATAGACATCGTACCTTACAGCTCCGATCCGGCCACCTTTGTTTGCAACTCGCTGGCCCCGGTCGAAGTTTCCCGGGTGATAATCAATGAGGACTCTCACGGAATGGAGATCATCGTCCCGGACGACCAGCTCTCGCTGGGCATAGGCCGCAAGGGACAAAACGTGCGCCTGGCCTCACAGTTGGCGGGCTGGAAGCTGGACATCAACAGCGAATCCCGCGTGGCCGAGATGTGGAAGAACGCCATCAACTCGCTTGGAAAGATAGACGGTGTCGGCGATATCATGATCGATACGCTTTACAAGTACGGCTTTCGATCCGCCAGGGATGTCATGATGTCGACCATCGAGCAGCTCACCGATGTCCCCGGTATCGGTGCAAAGGTGGCCGAGAAAATGCAGCGTTCGGCCGCCCGTGTCGTGGCCGAGGAAGAGCAAGAGTTGCGTGCGGCGGCCCAAGAGCGACGCGCGGCAGCGGAAGCGTCCGAAGTGGGTCTCGATGGCGAACAAGAGCGCTTCCTCGAGATCCGCGGCATCGGAGATAAGACAATCGAGCAGTTGGCTGAGGGCGGTTACTACACCATCATGCAAGTGCACGAGGAAGAAAACGTGGTCAAGCTGGGTGAGGTTAGCGGGATCGGCATCAAGAAGGCCCGCCAGGTCAAGCAGGCCATCACCGTCTACCTCGAAGAACAGGCCCGCGCGGCCATATTGCCCGACCTGGAGGTCCAGCAGGAAGCCACAGACGAATCCGGCCAGATTGCCGAAGATACAAATGCCGCCTCTGATGAGGCGCAGGAGCAGGACGACTAGCAGAAAGGCGCGCCGTTGCTTACCAGGAACTCGACCAATAGTGCATTGTCCCTCGGCCCCGGACGGGATTTGTGAGAGGGAATTCGACTTGGCCTTTCATCCCAGCAAACGGGCCGGCCGCAGGGCCGGTTCTTACAGAACCTGCCAAGGCTGCCGCAGGCGTATTCTGCGGCGGGCCTCCCTGCGCATCATTCGCGATCCCGAAGGAAGGTGTCGTCCCGACCTTTTCGGCAAGCTGCCTGGGCGCGGCATGCACGTATGCCCGAACATCGCCTGTTTTGAGGCGGCCAAGCGCAATCAGGCTGCCTCACGGGCTTTTCACAAGCAGACGTCATTCGGCGACCCCAGGACAATGGCGGCCACGTTCCTCGATTCCGGTCGGCGGCAGGCACTGGCCCAACTCAGCGTTGCCGTACGATCTGGTTTTCTGATCGCCGGACGCACGGCCGTGATGGATGCGTTGAAAGCCGGTCGCAGCGCCATGGTTCTTCTTGCAACTGACGGATCGCACTCCTTGAGACGCGAGGTCAGCTCGCTTGCCGGCCAGAACAAAGTGCCGTCTTTTTCGGCTCTCGACAAGCAGAGTCTTTCTTCATTTCATCACGGAAAGCCTCTGGCCGTGGTTGCCGTCAGTCATCGTGGAATTGCAAGCAGATTGAGCTACGAGTTGAAAAAGATCTGCGAGCTACAGGACTCACTGGGGGAGTTCGTTGAAAGAGAAGGCCATTTGACAGTAAACTCCGTCCGCGGGAAGATGCGGACACATCACACCGACGGCAGCGGCCGCCGGTCTTGAGGCAGGTGCTTTGATGTCGAAGATGCGTGTGTATGAGATCGCCAAGGAACTCAAGACTGAGAGCAAGGTCTTGGTGACCAAGCTTCAAGAGATGGGCTACGAGGTGAAGAGCCACGCCAGCTCGCTGGAAGGCGGCGTCGCCGAGGAAATCATCGAGAAGTTGCAGAAGGAGCACCAGGCAAGCATCGTCGAGAAACGCATCAGCACGGGCGTCATTAGGCGGCGGGCGAAAAAGTCTCCTGCTCCTGTAGCCGCTGTCAAAAGCGACCAGGAAGAAATCATCGAGATCAAGGCGGCACCCGAGTCCGAAAAGACGCCAGTCGAACAAGCGCGAGAGGAACCCGCTGCGGGCGAAGCTCCGCCTGCCGGGAAAGAGGCCGTCACGGCCGAGCCGCAGGAGTTGCCCGAAGAGAAAAAGGGAGCCGGTCAGGAAAAGCACCCGCCCCGCAAGAAGGCAGGCCCCAACTCGGATTTTTACACGGCCAAGGTGATCAAGCGCGCCGATCCTGTCAATCTTGAGGTAAGCAAACCAAGTGTTGCGCCGCAAAAGACCGGCGATGCCAAGCCGACGGGTATCCGGGTTCTCAAGGTAGTTCCCGGAAAGGAAGGGCGTGGCCATCAGTTCATCGACATGTCCCAGCGCGACAAGGGTCGCCGCAAGACGACCACCTCTGCCCGCAAGGGCAAGACCAATTTGCGCGATCAACTTTTTGACTCGTTCTCTCCCGCCTACTTACCGGGCCGTTCGCGGCGCCGGCGCATGACACGAAAGACAGGCAAGAAGACCTCTTTGACAACACCCAAGGCTCTCAAACGAGTCATCCGCCTGGAATCCGACAGTGTAGTCACCAGCGAGTTCGCCAAACGCATGGGCGTCAAGCTGACGGAGGTGAACCGGAAGCTGCGCGAGATGGGCGAAGAAATCGACAACCTGCGCATGGACGGCGAGCTCGACCTCGAGACGGCTTCGATGTTGGCCCATGAGTTCGACTACGAAGTGCTGGACGTGACCTTCAAGGAGGAGACCATCTTGCAGCACACCGGCGAAGATGCCACACAGGATCTGGCCGGCAGGCCGCCGGTGGTTACGGTCATGGGTCACGTCGATCACGGCAAGACATCCATACTCGACGCCATCCGCAAGACCAAAGTGACGGACGGCGAGGAGGGCGGTATAACCCAGCACATCGGCGCCTACGAGGTTATATTGCCACAAGGCTCAATAACCTTCATCGACACACCGGGTCACGAGGCGTTTACCGCCATGCGGGCCCGGGGAGCCGGTATCACCGACATCGTCGTGCTGGTTGTCGCCGCGGATGACGGCATCATGCCCCAGACGATCGAGGCAATTCACCACGCCCAGGAGGCCGAGGTTCCGATCATTGTGGCCATCAACAAGATCGATCTTCCCGGCGTGCAAACCGAGAAGATCCGCCAGCAACTGACCGAGCACAAGCTGGTACCCGAGGCCTGGGGCGGCGAAACCATTATCGTCGAGGTTTCGGCCAAGACCAAGGTCGGCCTGGACGAGTTGCTCGAGAGCATCCTGCTGCAAGCCGAAGTGCTCGAGCTGAAAGCCAACCCGAACAAGCCGGCCCAGGGCACGGTGATCGAGGCCAGGCTGGACCGCGGCCGCGGTCCGGTGGCGACGCTGCTCGTCAGCCAGGGCACTCTCAAGAGGGGCGAAGTAGTAGTAATGGGAACGGCCTTCGGCAAGACGCGCATGATGTTCGACTACGAGGGCAGCGACCTGCAAGCAGCCACGCCGGGACGCCCCGTCCAGGTTCATGGTCTCAATGAGGTGCCGGCGGCCGGAGATCCCTTCAGCGTCGTCGCCAGCGAGCGTGAAGCCAAGAAACTGGTAAATCATCGCCTTGAGGAAAAGCAGGCGGCAAGATCCGGGCAAACGGCGCGTCTGAATCTCGAGGATTTCTACGAAAAGCTCCAGGGCGTCGAGAAACTCGAACTCAAGGTGGTTGTCAAGGCCGATGTCCAGGGAACAGCCGAGGCCGTCAAGCAGGCTTTAGAAAAACTCTCGGTCGACAAAGTGGGTGTCAAGGTGATTCACCACGGGGTCGGTGCGATAAACGAAACCGACGTCAACCTGGCCGCGGCCTCGGAAGCAGTGCTGGTCGGCTTCAACGTCAGACCCGATTCCAACGCCAAGAAACTGGCTCAGACCGAGCAGCTTGAAATTCGTGTCTACAAGGTCATCTATGATCTGACGCAAGACATACGTAAGTCACAGACAGGCCTGCTTCCCGCGACGATTAAAGAACAGACGGTCGGCCGGGCGGAGGTCCGCGAGTTGTTCACCGTCCCCAAGATTGGCACTGTGGCCGGCGTCTCGGTCGTCGACGGGAAGATGCAGCGCGGCTCCATGGTGCGGCTGCTGCGAGACAGCGTTGAGGTTCACCAGGGTCGCATGAACAGCCTGAGGCGTTTCAAAGAGGACGTTCGCGAAGTGGCATCCGGCTATGAATGCGGCATCGGTATCGAGAACTTCAACGACATCAAGCGCGGTGACGTCATCGAATCCTTCATCATCGAGCAGGAGCCACCGACCCTGTGAGCGGAGGTCGGCCATGGTTGTGGGCGTGGTGCGCCTGGTTCTTAGAATACCCGGCAACGACAGCCTCAAGGGTAAGCGCAAGGTGATCAAGCAAATAATCGAACGCACCCGCGGCCGGTTCTCCCTGGCGGTGGCCGAGTGCGGCCTCAACGACAACCATCGCCAGGCTGAGCTTGGCCTGGCCTGTGTGGGCAACGACCGGCGCACCTGTAACTCGGTGCTGGACAGGGCCGTCGGCTATATAGACTCGCTTGGAACCGCACTAATTATTGACAGGGAGTTGGAGATCATCAACCTCTGAGGCCGCCTTCCACGGTTGAGTATTTGACACGATCCCGACCAACCATTTAGGATGTCCGCGCAATGAGGAGCATTCGCATACAGCGTGTGGCCGAACAGATTCACGAGGAGATCAGCGGCTTGCTCACCAGGGGGCTCAAGGATCCCCGCCTGGGCTTCGTGACCATCACCGGTGTCGAAGTCAGCCCGGACCTTGGCAGCGCCTGGGTTTTTTTCAGCTGCCCGGGAACTGAGCAGGAGCGCTCGCTCTCGCTGGAGGGATTGGAAAGCTCGGCCGGCTTCATCCGCAAGACGCTCGGCAAGCGTTTGCATCTCAGGACCATCCCGGAATTCCATTTCAAATACGACCAGAGCCTCGATTGTGGCGATCACATCGAACGCCTGCTGGTCGAGGTGCGGGAGAAAGAGGGTTGGGATGATCCCACCCGCCTGCGCGGCTCGAGCGAGGATGTTGTCCGGGCCCTAGGGGAGGCCGAGGAATTTCTGGTTACAAGTCACTTCAATCCCGACGGCGACGCCATCGCCTCGGTTCTGGCAATGCGATTGATACTGCAGGCGATGGGAAAGCAAGTGGTGGCCTACAACAAGGATCCGGTCCCGCGTATCTACTCCTTCCTGCCAGGGACGCAGGCTTTCGTGACCAGCCCGGGAGACGGCCCCTACGATGCCACGCTGGTGCTCGACTGCGGCGAACTCGATCGTTGCGGGCCGCTGCCCCCCGCGCCGGCGCGCGGCAAGCTAATCTGCATAGACCACCACCTGACAACGAGTCCGTTGGGCGAGGTTTTCTACATAGACCCCGGCGCCTCCTCGATCGGAGAGATGATCGACCGCCTGCTGCCCCTCTTGCCCGTAGAACTGGACGCGGACCTGGCAAGCTGCATTTATTGCTCGATTTTAACCGACACGGGCTCTTTTCGATACTCGAATACCACGCCCGCGGCCCTGCGCACGGTGGCCAGGATGGTAGAGGCCGGTGTCGAGCCCTGGGAGATGAGCAACAGGATCTACGAATCCCAGCCGATCGAGCGTATCCACCTGCTCTCTGAGGTACTGCAAACACTGTGGCTCGATCCCCGGGGTCGTTACGGCTCGGTGCTGGTCACCCGCGAGATGCTCGACAGCCACGGTGCCAGCATGGACATGATCGACGGCTTCATCAACTATCCCCGCAGCATCGAGGGCGTCCAGGTTGCGATCCAGTTCAGGGAAGCGGATCAGGGGCAGTACAAGGTCAGCTTCCGTTCCCGGGGCCGCGTCAACGTAGCCGAGATAGCCGCAGGCTTCGGCGGCGGCGGGCATCACAACGCCGCCGGCTGTACCCTGGAGGGCTCGGCCGAAGAGGTCAGCGGGCAAATCTACGGCGCGGTGGAAGACGCGCTCAACGATTGAAATGTAGCAACGCTCCGATCAATGAAGAAAACCCGGACTCCAGTGTCTGATGGAGCCCTGCTGGTAGACAAGCCGCGGGGCATGACGTCTTTCGACGTAGTCAAAAAGATCAAGGTCTGGGTGCACCCGCTCAAGGTAGGCCATACCGGAACGCTGGATCCCATGGCCGAAGGCCTGTTGCCGTTGGTAATCGGCGAGGCGACCAAGCTGAGTCGCTTCCTGAGCGCTGAAGGCAAGAGCTACCTGGCCAAGGTAATCCTGGGCACGGCCACCGACACGCTGGACGCCGAGGGAAAAATAGTATCCAGCTCGATCGTACCCCTTCTCGACGACAAAGACTTGCGCGCGGCATTGAAGAATTTCGAGGGCGATATCCGCCAGCTACCGCCGATGTATTCGGCCGTGCACCACCAGGGCCGCCGCCTGTACGAGTTGGCCCGGGAAGGCAAAGAAGTCGAGCGCCGCGAGCGCAGCGTGCGGATAGACAGGCTGACCCTCATAGACCGCGGATCCGACTGGCTGAAGCTCGCGGTAGACTGTTCGTCGGGAACCTACATAAGAAGTCTGGCAAACGACATAGCCGTAAGCCTCGGGACGGTAGGACACCTGGCTGAACTGACCAGGACGGCCAGCGGCACGTTCAAGCTGTCCGATGCCCATAAGTTGAGCGAGCTGCGGGCCGATAGCCTCTCGGAGAAGATGATTGGGCTTACCGAGGTCCTGAGGCGTTTTACAAGAGTGGACGCACCGGCTGAAATAGCCGATCGCCTGGCCAAGGGACAATGCCTGGGATCTGAAACTCTAGCAAAGCTGATTCCAGCATCTTTCCATGGTGATAACAAAGTATGCTTCATTTCACCAGGAGGCTCGCCGGTAATCCTGGCATCGGTAGAACTAGACTCCGCCGGCCGGCCGGCAAGCATGAAAATACTCCGCCAGCTACGGCCCAGTTCTTGACACTTTATCCTTTTTACAAATATCCGAAAGTCATGTTTCTATTCTTCCACTACACCTGATGCCCCAAGCGCGTATAGTGTTCCATAGGTGTCCACCACAAATATCTTTCCCTCTGCAACAGCCAGCGAGCGCCCGACCTCATCTTCCTCGTGTTCCAGCTCAACGGTCCAACGGATCTTTTTTTCCAACCTATCTACACCTGTCACGTGAGATCCCTCTCCGATGTATATCATCCGACCGTGAACCACCGGGGGAGTCAGCGTGCCATGGGTCAGAAGAAGTTCCCAAAGGTATTTACCCGTGTCGGCATCGTACGCGATGATTGAGTTTGACTTTTGGGCCCCCCTTCTCAGGCCCTTGTTGCCTGCGTAGACAATTCCATCAACTATAACGGGGGCGATGGAGGCGTTGTAGTGATCGTGAAGAAACCAACGATACAATCCCGATGATTTTTTAATAGCCGATATATTATCGTCCTCATCTGGAAAATGCACCAGGAAGACGGAATCTCCAGATACAACAGGGAACCGCATCTCGTGGATCGAAGGCGTTGGGCTTCTCAGCCGCAGCTTGCAGGTTCGGGAATCAACACCAAAGAGAGCACCACCATCAAAGGCCACATAGAGGACCCGGCCTTCCAGAGACATGGTTGCAAGGCCTGCTGCCACTTCTCCAGATTTTCCGGTTCCAGGTTGCCGAAAAGAGCATACTTCGTGACCTGAAGCAGCATCTAAGACCACCACTGAATTACCACATGGAGCATGATAAATGTAGCCGTCTGCAGACAATATCGAGACACCTCTCATGTGGTGTATCTTCTGACTGCACTCCCAACTCCTTGACCAGCTCACCTTGCCAGAAGAAGCACCCACCTTGAAAAGGGCTTCCTTAGCGTCAAGGAAAAATACGAAACCGCTGTAATAGGTAGGCGTCATGGAGTACACCCCAGATTTATGCCGCCATAGTTCCTTTCCATCTGCCGCCGAGTAAGCACCCACCCAGAACCTGCCCGCGGCGAACACCTTGCCCTCGGCAACGGAGACACTTCTAGTTAGGTTTGGCCATGGACGTGGTGCTGCATAGTAGACGGTGCTACCAATTGTGGTCATAGGAATTGGACCAGTGGGCTCCTCATCCTGCAGGTTCCTGCTTCTGAGTGCCCAGAGGATTTTCGGCGCCTCAACCAGAGCTTGTTCGGGATGTGAGGCCACGGCGTTCCGGGACGGGTTCCCGAGGAACATTGGCCAGGCGTTGCCGTTGCTTGGTGCAGGCTTCTGGGCTGTCACTGACATTCCGAACAATATCGTAAAAACAATCAAAAGCAATGAGTGGTACCCACGGCTCTTGAACATTAACCGGTGCATGACTCACCTCGGGCAGGATATCGTCTTGTTGATGTTCCAGTTTATAGAACATCCCGTGGGAACGATGCATTGCCCATTTTCCTTCACTTCCATCTGGTAGGGCTGGACGGGACATTTCTTTAAAGAAAACTCAATGTGTTCATAATCAAGCTCCTTCCATTCCTCCATGAACGGTGACCATCCCGGGTTATTACAGCGTTCACAGAAGAACCCATGATTGCCAAAGGCCTTCGTGATATAATGTGGTTCGTTGCATGTATTCAGCTCAGTGAAGCTGTCTGGGAACTGGCCGTGAATATCATTTCTGGAGGAGTCGTGCCCTTCCCTGCCGAACTTCTTTGCACCCTGCTGTGTTGTCTGACTTGAAGAAGTCTGGATCCTCATGTCATTGAATACAGCGTACCACTCACCAACCATTACCTTCTCACCTAAATCTTCAATCACTCCACTGTCGCTGTCCCAGTTCCAGGCAACCTTGAGTCCAATGGCGTGTATCCCAGAACAATCGCAGCACGTATCAACTTCTTCAGGTATGTGAAAGTTGATCGGATGCGCACAAACAGTGAACTCATACTCGTCAAGCTTCTTTTCGCCGGGCTGGCAGAAAGCCTTGATGGTAACGTCGTTTGGGCCCTCACTCTGTTGTCCGTCCTGTCCGCCCCACAACGGGAATGCCTTGTACCCACTTTCAAGGTCAGATACAGAGAGAGTCTTTTCAAGAAGGGTTCCAGCTTGATCGAATGTAACGGACCCGGCCACCGCCGGCTCAAGCTTTAGCTTTATTCCATCGGTGCATTCGTTCAAGAACTTCTTCTTGATCCTGAAACCTATCTCTTCCGCGAGGCCGTCGTCTCCTACAGGTGACTCCACCCTCGGCGGTATCCTCACCCAATCGTTGAAGTGACCCAGTGAGAATTTTGCGATGCCGGAGATCTGCACCTTATTATGGTAGTAATGCGGACCGTCACCATTAGTACCTGAAAACGGCACCTCAAACTCTGTCTCTTCTATAAGTTTCCTAGACGGCACTTTGAATGAATATCGCCAGCCGGGCAATGCCTGCAGAGGCGGCTGCATCACCGGAAGACTCATGTTTCCGCAATGACCGTTGCCAAGATAAAGCAGCAACATTTGAGTATCAGCTGTTTCCGGTGGGCTATCTTTACAGTAACACGTCACCTCATCTCTCAGAGAACTGATAGGCCCCCACACCAATACGTGAAAGTTCCAATTCTTCCCGCCTTGGCCCTCTGAGCCGGCAAATTCAAAAGGAAGTTCTATTGGATGAGTTCCCTTATGAAAAACATAGTTGTAGCATCCTTCGGCAGGTTGCTGGCTTATGGTATAATCACCCGGTTCAATGGTTGTATGGCGCTTGTCGTTGATACCTCCTTCAATATGATATATCTTGCTCCCGCCGATGTCCGAGAGCCTCATAAAGAATGACGTTTTCTTGTTGACCAGGTTGAGATTTATCGTGGGCCATTCCTTGGGGTCAGAAGGCGTGTTGCTGAAATGCATCTCCTTGATCTCCACGAACATCATCTCCGGAGGATCGCCCAGGTTGTCGAGGGGATGTAAATCGTCCGTGGTACCAGAAGGAAAACTAGGCGGCACGCATCCGCCGTCGGACTGGTTGTCGTGATCCGTGTCCCAGTTCATGGGATTGGTGCCCATTTCGAGTTCTTCACCGTCGCTTACGCAATCACCGTCGGAATCGGGATTATTCGTATAGGTCACCTCACCGTCGACGCCAGGCGTCAATTCCTCAAGATCGGTCAACCCGTCTCCGTCGGAGTCGTTACATGCATCGCCTAGGCTGTCACCGTTTTCATCTCTGTTCGTAGGATCGTAGGCCTGTGGACACAGGTCGCAGGCGTCGCCAACTCCGTCGCCGTCTGCGTCTGGCTGCCAGCTGCTGTAATCGGCGTGCTCGGGGCACAGGTCGCAGTTGTCGCCCAATCCATCGCCGTCCGAGTCGGGTGCCTCGTCGCATTGGTTGAGATCGATGTTGCAGGTTATCGGTAAGCCGGTAATTGTCAGTCCACAATCGGCGTCTCCAGCGCAGAAATCGGTCGGCTTGTCGGGGCACGGGTCATCGGAATCCTTCACTCCGTCCCCATCTCGGTCCCCGTCGCACATGTCGCCCATCCCGTCTCCGTCTGTGTCCGCCTGGTCGGGGTTCAACATCTTCGGACAATTGTCGCACAGATCTCCGGAGCCATCACCGTCGGTGTCAGTCTGGTCGGATGGAGCGACATTCGGGCAGTTGTCAGTTGCGTTGTCAACACCGTCTCCGTCTATATCATCGTCGCACGCGTTTCCGATCCCGTCACCGTCAAAGTCATACTGGTCGGGGTTGGGCACGTCGATGCAGTTGTCGTCGCAGTTGCCGTTGTTGAAGTTCGCGCAAGGCACGTCGCCGGCCGTGCCGCTGACGTCGCCGTCATCAAGCACGCCGTCGAAATCGGCGTCGAAGTCGCAGTCGTCGCCGATGCCGTCCAAATCGCCGTCCAGTTGATCAGCGTTCGAGACCATGGGACAATTGTCGCACGAATCGCCGATGCCGTCATGGTCCGAGTCGAGGTGCCGGCTGCAGCGCCCGACTGTATTGCAGGTGCTGTCCGTATAACAATCGTCAGGCGTGTCGCAGCTCGGCGTCTTAATACCCGGGCAGGAATCTAGCCCGTTGGGAATGCCGTCACCGTCAATGTCGCCGCCTTGGTCACAGGCGTCGCCGCAAAATGGATCGGTATCGTAAGGCGGAGAGCCGCAGTTGCCGTCGCTGTCCATTTGATAACCCTGAACTGTCCAGCACCGGTCGCAGGCGTCGCCGATGCCGTCATCATCTGCATCCGCCTGTTCGAAGTTGGAAACACCCGGACAGTTGTCGTCGCAGTCAAGATTTTCACCTCCGAAGCACGGCGCATCACCCGCGATGCCGCTGCCGTCGCCGTCGTCGGGCACCCAGTCTCCGTCAGGGTCGTCACAGGCGTCGCCCACGCCGTCGTTGTTCCAATCGTCTTGCCAGGGGTTCATGATCGCCGGACAATTGTCACACGCGTCACCGACGCCGTCGGAATCGTCGTCCCCCTGGACGGAGTTTGAAAGTTGTGGGCAATTGTCGCACACGTTGCCGATGTCGTCGGCGTCGCTGTCTTGCTGGCTGGGATTGGCATGCTGCGGGCAGTTGTCGTCAGCATAATTATAACCGTCACCATCGATGTCTGTCTCACAGGCATCGCCTTCGCCGTCCAGATCTGAATCGACCTGATCGACATTTGAAACTGCCGAGCAGTTGTCGCATGCGTCGCCCCAGCCGTCGCCGTCGCCATCTTCCTGCTGCTGATTTGCCGTGAAACGGCAGTTGTCATCGCAGCCTTGGCTCTCCCCGCTTGTACAAGGGATGTCACCCGCAATGCCCGAACCGTCTCCTTCGTCGGGGATTCCATCTCCGTCGGAATCCAACTCGCAGGCATTGCCGATGCCGTCGCCGTCCGTATCAATCTGGTCGGGATTGGGGTCTTCAGGGCAATTGTCGTCGCAGCCTTCGAAAGCACCGTCGCTGCAGGGATGGTTGCCCCAGATACCGTCGCCGTCCCCATCGAGGCTTACCCCGTCACCATCCGCATCCAGATCGCAGGCGTCGCCCACACCGTCCCAGTTCCAGTCGGCCTGGTCGGGATTGGCAATCGGCACACAGTTGTCGCAGTCATCGCCGATGCCGTCTGGTTCTAGTTCTGAATCCGCCTGGTCCGAGTTGACAACTAAAGGACAATTATCGCATGCATCGCCAACCCCGTCACTGTCGCCGTCTGATTGATCGGGATTGGGTTCTTCAGGGCAGTTGTCAACGCCATCTCCCACGCCGTCTGAATCGGTATCCAGGAAAACCACCATGCGAACCATGTTGTTGCCGCTGTCCGCCACCAGAAACACGTCCGCTTCCCGCGAATAGTCGAGCCCATGCGGCAAATCCAGCGTCGCCGTGGCTATTGAGCCGGACAGGTGACCTGGTTCGTCCGTTTGACCCACGAAGGGCGCCGCGCTCAGATCCTCCAGCGACAATGCCAGAATTTGGTGGTGACTGGTGTCGGAAACCACCAGATACTTGTCGACACAGCCCATGCCCGGCTCGCAGGCCGGCACCACCGCTAGGCCTCGCGGGCACGAGAGCGGAGTGTCCGGGCCGTAGCCCCCGTAGGTTGCCGGTGCATCCCTCGCACAACCGGCCTCGTAGCCCGGCCCATTGCCCATGACGGTCTGCATTTCACCGGGTTGCAGCGTGATGTCCCCGATCACTGCGGCGATGCCGGGCTCGCCGCACTCGCCCGTGACGTTAACCGCCCGCACGCGTGCATTGCCCGTGTCCGCTATGAAAAGGACATTTGCATCGGCGGCAACCAGGCTGGTCTCTGTATCCTCGGGCAACGCCAGGGGCACCTGCGTTGCGCAGGCGGGCGTTTTGTCGCCAGCCGCGTCGAACCCGGCGACGCCCGTCCCCGCGATTGTCTTCACCAACAAACCGTTTGCGCCCTCGTATATCTTCCTAACCCGGTTCGCCCGCAAGGGGCTGTCGAGCGGCGTATATAGATCAGACGGCTTCGTCTCGGCGAAGTAAATGGTCCCGTCCGCCGCGACATCAATGCCGATGACCACGTTCACCGCCGAGTTCTCTGGAGGCACGTCCTCGCCCGCGTCGTCTCCGCCGCCGGCGATCAATACCGGCTGCGGGTTGAACGGATCGGGCTCGCGTGGATCGTAACGCCAGATTTTCGAACCCATGTTGACGGGAAACGCGCCCGGCGGGATCAGTATGTAGTTCTTGGCATAGTACCAAATGACAACGGGAAAATCGTTCTGGTACTCCACGCGCATGGCGAACGCAGTGTAGCGCGAATGCCCGCCGTTTCCGAGATCATCGTACGTCAACAATGACTCGTACAGGTTGCGTTGTGTGAGATCGTAGAATTCGTTGTTATTGACGGAGAAGTAATCGAGCGCGCTGCGCCAGTTGTGGTAACCCGATCTATAGAGTTCGTTGTAACCGATCTTTAAGACATCGATATTCCCAAGCTGGAAGAAGATCGAGTCGACCGCGGTGGGGTACTGAATCATGCTTTGATCCGCGTGGCCCCCGTACAGTCCCGGCGGGCAAACGCAGCCTGCCGGGTTGCCGATAGAGCAGAGGCCATCGGCTGTAGATGCGCACATTGTATAGGGCTCGGGCGGATCTGGTTCAACCCCGGCCAGCGGCAGCAGCACGAACTCCGGCCCCGGGATGCCGTCCTGGAACATCGACAGGCTGTCGGTCCAGCCCTCTACCAGAGCCAGATCGGCAAGCGCCCCTGCGCTTTCCAAAAGTTGCCAGTCGGGCTGCGCCGCCTCGCGTTTGAAGAGTTTGACTCTTGCGCTGCGCGTGCGGAAGAAACGCCTCAGCGAGTCGGAGTACGGGATGCGTACTTGCACCTGGCCTGTAAGCTCGGCACCCTCGATATAGATCTCCACCACCGGGCCTATCTCGACGTAATCCGTGGGCAACCCGGCGGGCTCCGCGGCTTCGTCGATGAAAACATAGCCAGGCCCGTCCACGGCGCCGGCCGGCACCGTTATCGACGCGCCCTGTATGTGGCTCTCGGGATCCGTCACCTCGACAACCGTCTCCCTCGCCGGCGCCACCTCGCCGAATGCGGCCGGCAGGCTTCCCTGCTCGCCCCTGTAGACGACAACTTCCGCTTGAGCCGCGTTGCCGGCCGCATCGTAGGCTGTCGCCGTCAGCGTGTTCAAACCGGAAGCCAGCGGCACCGTCGCGGTGAAACGAAATCCCTCCAGGATAGCCGGCAGGCCATTGACCTCCACGGAGACCACTCGACCCGAATCGTCCGTCGCCGTTCCGGTAACCTGCACGCCGGTCGCCGCCGTGATGGCAAGGTTTGGCGGCGTCTCTATCTGAACCACCGGGGGCTCCAGGTCATCTGGAACATAACTGATGGTGACTTCCAGGTACGATCCCGGTTTCGAGCGCAACTCCACGCCGAGCACATGCTCACCCTCGCCAAGGTGAATCGCTTTCTCGACGATCGCCACGTTCTGGTTGAAATTCTCGGGACCTATCACCGCCACGCCGTCTACAGAGATCACCGCGGAGGAAACGCGATTGCCGTGCGGCGGCTCATGCTCCCCGTTTTGGACGACCAGGCAGACGCCCCCGGAAGAAGGCATGAGAAATGTTTCCGTTACATCGACCGGTTTTCCTTTCGCCCGCACATACCGCTCGGGTCCGAATATCTTGCTGGTGTGCGGTCCCTCGGCACAGGGATCGATTACTTCTTCGCCCGGCGTTTGTTCGAGATTGACAACCAGGGGCTCTCCGGTGTTCCCCGCAAGATCCGTTGCCCGAACGGAAATCGCGTTCGAGAAGGGACTGACCGGAGTGCGGGTTGAGAACATCCCCGAAGAGTCCACCTGCAAGAAGGTCGGCTCCCAGCCCCCTTCGACTCCAATAAAACCCCAGGGCTCCGTGCCGCCGGCAAGGACTATCTCGCCGGGGTCACCCGGAAGCCGGGTCAACTGCACGGCAGGTGGCGGTGGCGGCACATGATCTCCCAGGCCACGCATGAGTTTGCCAAGCTGCTCTCCATCAAGGCATCCAAGATTTTCAGCAGAAACCCGCACGGCAACCAGCCACTGAACGACAGGATTCTCCACGACCATTCCCGCATCGTGGTGCCGGCCTGAACTCCCGGCCAGCACCTCCCAGGCTTCTACGATCTCCCGGGCAAGTTCATTTTCCCCGTTGTCCCATCTCTCCGTGGCAAGCTCGCATGATTCAAGCAACGCTTCGGCCACCTCGATCATCGATTTCTCGCCACCATAAACGAGACGCACAACCTCCTGCCGGTCGGCTTCCAGGCCGGATACGTCCAGGATCGCAAGGACCACGGTGGCCAGCCGCCGCTTACGGTCCAGTCCGTCCAGAGACGGATAAACCCGCCCATCGACATCTCCCCTGTCGATGTCCTCGATGAGGCCAAACAACTGCGGCCCACAAGACCACACGCCGGTGTCTTTCGAGACGGCGTTCTTTATCTCTTCAATAGCGAGGTCACCCGGAGCCGAACGGTGATAGAGCATGAACCAGTCTTTTTCCAGTTTCTCGACCGGAAGCTCAGCGAGATCTGAAAGGTACGAAAGCGGCGGCGCGGTTCTCGCCCCCCCCCCTCCGAGATCCAGAAAGCAGCTTGCGGCTATTCCCGTGCCGACCAGCAGCGCGGTAAGGAACGTGATTCCCCGGTGCTGCCCGATCACTCTCGCCATGACGCCCTCCCGCGAAAGAGTTTGTAGTCTTCTATTTGATTACCAGATCGTACTCCCGCGGGCATGTAGGCTGTCAAGGAAGACATGTGGGAGGAGGTGGGATTCATGCGGGTCTGGCCTCATGCTCCAACTCGTTAACTTTTAGTTTGACTTTCCGTGAGGATACGCATAGGGTTGCCGCCATTCACGTTCACGTGGCGGGGTATTGGCCCCCCGCCGCGCATGTCAGGAGGTTGGCCATGCCTACTCCAGCCGATCAGAAAATCGAAGTCATCTCGAAGCATAAGCTCCACGAGGGAGATACCGGCTCCCCGGAGGTGCAGATTGCGCTGATGACTCATCGCATCCTGCACCTCACCGAGCACTTCAAGATTCACAAGAAAGATCACCACTCCCGGCGCGGCTTGCTGAAGCTGGTCAGCCGGCGCAGGAGTTTACTGAACTACCTGAAAAAGGGAGACATGAATCGCTACCGCTCGATAATCGCGGCCCTGGGGCTGCGTAAGTAGCCCAGACCTCGGCGGTAGTTGAAAAAAATTGGCATCCACCCGGCACGATCGGTGACGGTTGGGTTGGTGGTCGGGCAGGCCGCCATTGGTTCTGAATCTCCGCTCTCGATAATATCGAGGCCGGAGATGTAGGACTGATAGCATCCTGCCTGGACATTCGCTTTCCCGCACATTGCTCTGTCTGGTGGTTCTCTAAGGCGGTGCCACGTGGCCCGTCGAACAGGTGAAGCACATTCACCGAAGAACTACGAAAGGACACACATGAACACAACTAAAAACAGCATTCGCCTGGGCGACAAAGACATGGTGATCGAGACCGGCAAGATCGCCAAACAGGCCGACGGAGCCTGCCTGATTAGCTATGGCGAGACGGTCGTCCTGATCACCGCCGTCTCGGATAAGAAACCCAAAAACCTTCCATTTCTTCCGCTGACAGTCGACTACCGCGAGAAGACCTACGCCGCCGGAAGGATCCCCGGAGGTTTCTTCAAGCGCGAGGGGCGTCCCTCCGAGACCGACATCCTGACCTGCCGCATCATCGATCGTTCTATCCGTCCGCTTTTTCCAAAGGGTTACAATTACGAAACCCAGGTGATCGGGTTGCCCTTGTCGGCGGATCCGCTCAATGCGCCCGACGTCCTGACGGCGACCGGCGCTTCCGTGGCCCTATCCATCTCGGACATTCCATTCGACGGCCCGCTGGCGACCGTTCGTGTCGGCCGGGTGGACGGGCAACTGGTGATCAACCCTACTTTCAAGCAACTCGAAACGAGCGACATGGACATCGTCGTGACGGCCTCGGCCGAGGCTATTACCATGGTCGAGGGTGATGCATCCGAGATATCGGAAAGCGACCTGGTCGCGGCCCTGATGTTCGCCAAAGACGAGTGCCAGCCGATTATCGCCTTGCAGCAGAAGCTGATGACCGAAGTCGGCAAGACCAAGCGTGTTTTCACGCCACATGTCGTTGACGAGGAAATTCGCGCCGAGGTGAAGAAAATCGCCTCGGAACCCCTCGCACAAGCGCTGTCCGAGAAAGAAAAGCTGCCGCGCTACGCGGCCTTGCGGGTGGTAAAGGACGACATTCTCACGCGCATGGCCGAAAAACATCCCGACCAGGACAACCTGGAACGAGACGTTTCTGAAACTATCGACGAGATCAAGAAGACCATAGTGCGCGGTAACGTCACCCGGGAAGGCCGCCGACTGGACGGACGCGGATTGACCGAAGTTCGGCCGATCAGTATCGAGGTGGGCTTCCTGCCGCGGGCACATGGATCGGCTCTTTTCACCCGCGGCGAGACCCAGTCCATCGTGACCACAACGCTTGGAACCTCGCGCGACGAACAGCTGATCGAGAACCTGCAGGGCGACTACAGGCGCCAGTTCATGCTGCACTACAATTTCCCGCCCTTCTCCACCGCCGAAGTCAAGTTCCTGCGCGGCCCCGGGCGCCGGGAGATCGGTCACGGCAAACTGGCCGAGAGAGCCTTGAGCAAGGTGCTGCCGAAGCACGATGACTTCTCGTACACCATCCGCATCGCTTCCGAGATCACCGAGTCCAACGGCTCGTCGTCTATGGCCACCGTCTGCGGCGGCAGTCTCTCGATGATGGACGCGGGCGTCAACACCTCGGCTCCCATCGCCGGGGTCGCCATGGGCATGATGAAGGAAGGCGGCGAATTTCACGTCTTGACCGACATTCTGGGCGATGAGGATCACCTGGGAGACATGGACTTCAAGGTCGCAGGGTCGAGTGCGGGAATCACGGCGGTCCAGATGGATATCAAGATCTCGGGCGTGACAAGCGAGGTCCTCGAGCGGGCCCTGGCTCAGGCCAGGGATGGCCGGCTGCACATCCTGGGAGAGATGAACAAGGTCATCTCGGAGCCGCGCTCCGATCTCAGCCCTTACGCGCCCAGGATCATCACCATCAAGGTCAAGCCCGAGCGCATCAAGGACGTGATTGGCCCCGGAGGCCGGGTGGTCAAGGAGATCATCGCCCAGACCGGATGCTCGATCGACATCGAGGACGACGGCAGCATTCACATCGGTTCGACCAACCCCGACTCTGCCCAGCAAGCCATCGACATGGTGAAGGAGCTGACCCAGGAAGCCGAAGTCGGCAAGCTGTACATGGGAACGGTCAGGAAGATTACCGACTTCGGCGCATTTTGCGAAATCATCCCGGGTACCGACGGCCTGCTGCATATCAGCGAACTGTCGGACAAGCGGGTGGAAAAGGTCACAGACGTCCTCAGGGAAGGAGACGAGGTGCTGGTGAAAGTGGTCGGCATCGATCGTCAGGGCAAGATCAGGCTCTCCCGAAAGGAAGCCATGGGCCAGCAACTTGAAGAGAAGTGAGCGAACCCCCTGACAACATTACGGTCGAGGTCGTGCGCCTGCCGCACTGCGGGGATCTTCCCCTGCCCGCCTATCAGACCCGGGGCTCCGCCGGGATGGATCTGCTGGCCGCGGTCAGCGAACCGCTGACTATCCCTCCCGGCGGTTGGAAACTCGTGCCAACCGGACTGAGCGTTGCCATCCCGGCCGGCTTCGAGGGCCAGGTGCGCCCCCGCAGCGGGCTGGCGCTGAATCACGGCTTGATCGTCCTCAACACTCCCGGAACCATCGACTCGGACTACCGCGGCGAGATTCGCGTGATTTTGGCGAACCTTGGCCGGGAACCCTTTGTCGTCGAGCGCGGGGAGCGCATGGCCCAACTCGTGTTTTCCAGAATCGCCCGGGTAGAATGGCAAGAGGCTGCGAGTCTTCCTCCGTCTTTCCGCGGTGAGGGCGGTTTCGGACATACCGGCAACTAACTTCCATAAACCAAAAAGGCCTTGTCGAACGTCTCGAATTATGATACGGCCGATTATCAAGGAGTTTCACATACATATAAATAATCGCCTTTGCCTCTAGCCTGGGAGTGAAAAGTGCTTTGTTTTCGTTGTGGAAGTCACAACCCCGACGGGAGCGAGTTTTGCAGCCAGTGCGGTCAGAAGTTCGTCGACACACAGAAAGATGACGGCAAGGTCGCACCAGTCGGGGATATCAAGTTGCCGGCCGGGGACGGTGATGCCGCCGCCAAGAACGACCTGGAGATCGGCGACAGGATCGCAGAACGCTACGAGGTACGCGCCGTCCTCGGGGCGGGACCGAC
Organism: Myxococcota bacterium; assembly: GCA_035528415.1. Lineage (GTDB taxonomy): Bacteria > Myxococcota > B64-G9 > B64-G9 > B64-G9 > DATKYQ01. The sequence continues at coordinate 22,285 of DATKYQ010000040.1, forward strand.
GGGAACCGTCTACCGTGCCCATGATCTCGAGATCGAAGTCGATGTGGCTCTCAAGGTAATTCACGGAAAGCTTCTCCAGACGCGTAACGAACGCAAGCGCTTTCTGGCCGAGATCCGCTCTGCTCGCAAGATCAACCACCCCAACGTCGTGCGCATCTACGATGAAGACCAGGACGGCGATTCCGTTTTCTTCACCATGCAGCTGCTCGAGGGTTTAAGCCTGCGTAAGATCGTCAGGCTGCGCAACGAGAAGAAACAGCATTTCGCCAAAGGCGAGATGGAGCCGATCTTCTCACATATCTGCCAGGCGCTCGATCGCTCTCACGAATCCATGGCACATGGAAACCTCAAACCCGAAAACGTGATTGTGCTGCCCGACATGTTGAAGGTGACCGACTTCGGTATGATCGGCGCCTTGCCCCGCAAACCGTTCTTGGCAGCGCAGAAGACGAACCAGGGCGGATATGCCTACTTGGCGCCGGAGCTACGGGACGGCGAGAATGAGGCGGCCCCCTCCGCCGATATATACTCCTTGGGCGTGATCCTGTGCGAGATGTTGACGGGCGAAAGATACGCGGGACCTTCCTCCAGCTTGCCCAAGCTGGCAGCAGGGCAGGAAATCTGGCAGTCCATCCTTGTCAAAGCATTGAACGAGAATCCCTCCCGGCGCCACCGCAGTGCGCGTGACTTTTTCGAAGACCTGCACACTGCCAGCAGCGGCCCATCGCGAAAGCACGCCCAGAGTGTTCCTCCGCGGCCGGCCCCCTCCCGGGCGGCTAAAAAGAAAGACACCACCAGCCAAGGAGCATCCGCGGGCGCGGATAATACCCCGTCACGCAAGGGCGTCTCCTTCGGACAGGAAGATGACGAGAATTACCCGCCGACGGTGGTCAACGCCGAGACGATGCCGGATGAAAAAGCCCCTACAGCGCTGGAACCCTTGGAGGAAGCCGTAGAAACGGTAAGTGATGATGATCTGATCGAGGACATCGCAGCCGCGCCGGAACCCCTGGAAGAAGCAGACGAGTTCATGAACGAGGAGTTCGATGAGGAATTCGTGGGCGTGGTCGAAGATGAACTGGACGAGGGCGAAACGCTGGTCGCCCAGACGACTCCACATCCCTCGCTGGCGCCTGATTCCGAGTTGCGGGTCGCACGCCCGGTCAATGCTACCGGTTTTCGAGCAGAACCCGAGGCACGGGAAGTACCAGCCGAGAAAATGGAAGAGGACGACTCCGGCAAGGTCAGGATTCTCAAGAGGCCCGGCCCGTCGATTCCACCAGCCCGGCCTGTCGTCCCCAGGCCCCAAGCCCAATCATACGGCCCTTTCAGCCAACCTCCATTTCCGCCCTCTTTCGTCTCACAGCCACCGATGCCGCAGCCGACAAGAGCGCCGACCTACGTGTTTTTGTCCGTGTTGCTTGTGATCGTCGGCGTCGGCGTTTATTTCCTGGTTGATTACCTCAGGGCGCAGACGGAGTTGGCCCGCGCCCAGGCGCGTATCGCCACCGAAGGGAAGGCCCTCCCTGCCCGGGCGGGCTTGCCTACGGGGCCGCTGGTCGCAGACGTGCGGGTCACAAAGCCCGATGCCGGGCCGTCAATAGACAAGCGATCCGGTTCGCAGCCCGATAAGGCAATCCCGGCGCCAACCAAGGCCGAGACAGAAAAAAAGGCTGCCGCCGCCGAGCAGGCCCGCAGGGAAGAAGAGGCAAAGATCGCCGCCGAGGCCGCTCGTAAGAAAGAGCTCCCGATAAAGACCACTGCCTCGGCGCGTAAACCCAAAGCCGCCGCGAAGAAGATCGACCGCCAGAAAGCCGCCGCGGAAAGGCGCGCGGAACTTGCCAAGAAAGAAGCCGAGAAGAAGCGCCGGGTAAAAGAAGAGATCAAGCGAGAAGAGGCACGCAAGCTGGCCGAGGCCCGGGCCGAGGCCCGGAAAAAGGCGGCCGCCGGCAAGCCCAAGGTGGAGGAAGTGCCCGAGGTGGGTGGCGGGAGACCGAGACCGCCGGACGCCGCAATACCGCCGCCCTCAAAGGAGAAAGTGATTGCCGCTGTAGAGCCTGCGCCGGCCGCCGCTGAGAAGTGCCGGCCGGGAATGGTTTTTATTCCCGACGGCACGTCTTACGTCGGCAGCGCCACTAACGACCCGATGCGCAACTTCGGAGAGTCCAAGCTGCACACCGTGCAGAACAAGGCCTATTGCATAGACCGCTACGAGTTTCCCAACGGACCGGGCAGAAAACCGACTGCCGGCGTTTCCTGGAAGCAAGCGCAGAAATTGTGCCGCAAACGGGGTAAACGCCTGTGCACCGAGGTCGAATGGGAGTACGCCTGCAAGGGAAAGAGCAACCGTCGTTTCCCGTACGGCAACAAGTGGAACCCGGATGGCTGTAACACCGAAAGCGCATCTGGGGAAGACCGCTCGATCGGCAACTGCGGCGGTTATCCCCGTTGCAAGAGCCCTTTTGGCGTCTTCGACATGAGCGGCAACGTCAGCGAGTGGACGGCCAGCCCTTACTCCCCCGGTGCCGGCGCCCGCACCTACAAGGGAGGTTCGGCAACGCGCCCCAACTGGGCCACCAGGTGTGCCAGCCGTTCGAGCGCCTCCCCCGGAACCCGCCGCGACGACCTGGGCTTCAGGTGTTGCGACAATCCAAAGTGACTCAGGCCCAACAATCTTTTTACTTGGGTTCGTCGTCCTGGAAGGCACTGCGAACGCAGTTCCTGCCTTCGTCTTTCGCGACGTAGAGCGCCTCGTCGGCCTTGTTCAACAACTCCTCGGCGCTCTTGATGTCGGCATCGGGGCAGACGGCAATCCCGATGCTCACGGTTATGTGAGACTCGACTCCCTCATGCGAGAAGACAGTCCTGTCGACGGCGGAACGGATTCTCTCGGCAACAATCCTGGACTGGCTCCTGTCGGTCTCCGGGCAGGCAATAACGATCTCCTCGCCGCCGTAGCGGGCGACGATGTCAACTTGGCGGACGGTTGAAGCGAGCACCTCGGCCGTGTGCTTGAGGACGTAGTCACCGTACAGGTGACCGTGGTTGTCGTTGACGTTCTTGAAATGGTCTAGATCGAGCATCAGCAGCGCCAGTGGCGTCCTGTAACGATCGGCCCGTTGGAACTCGTACACGATTCGTCTCTCGAAATACAGGCGGTTGCAGATCTCCATCAAGGGATCCGTCATCGAGAGTTCCTGCAGGCGATCGTTTATAGCCTGCAGCTTCTTGTTGGTTGCAACCAGATCGTCCTGGAGGGTTTTCAGTCTCATCATCGACTTGACCCGAGCAAGCAGTTCCAGTCGATTGAGCGGCTTTACCAGGTAGTCGTCAGCGCCCAACTCCAAGCCTTCGACCTTCGTCTGCAGGTCGCTTCTGGCCGTAACCAATATTATCGGAAAAAATTTAAAACCCTTGCTGCCCTTGATGATCCTGCATGCTTGGTGCCCGCTCATGCGGGGCATCTCGACATCCATGATGACCAGGTCAGGCGACTCTTCCTTCACCAGACTCAAAGCCTGCTGGCCATCTTCACCCTCGATCGTGGTATAACCGGCCTCCTCGAGGATTTCAGTCGCCTTCTTGCGAGCGGCGGAGTCATCATCCACCACCAGTATTTTCCCCTGCTTGCTCATTAAAAAAGTCTACGACCGTAGTGGCGGTCTTGTCAATCAGCGCCTCGTCTGGTAAAGAGTTCTTGTCAGACTTGATCTCGGAGGTAAACATGGAAATAAACGCGCCAGCTCTCGTTCCGTCCGGCAACCGGACATCCCTTCCTGTTATCTTGGCCGGATTGGCTACCACGGCCCTGGCCCTGTTTGGCGTCTGGGCCGCAAACCAGGCCAGCGACAGCTTCAACATCATGAGTTGGTACGGCTATTACATAATACCCATTGGCGCGGTTCTGGTCGGCCTGGTGGCCGGCAGCGGCTATGGCATCGCCTCGTGGGTCACGGGCGTACGCATCTCGCGCACGCTGCTGTGGGTGGTCGTCTGCCTGCAGGTGCTGGCTTATTTTCTCGCTCAGTACATCGATTTCAGGCACCTGCTTTCGAGCAATCCGGAGGCCAGTCAGGTGGGTTTCTTGGAGTTCTTCGACGAGACGACGCGTTCCTTCGCCTGGACCCAGAAGGACGGCTCGGCGGGATCTCCGTTGGGAGCCTGGGGCTACCTGTGGCGCTGTCTGGAGATCGCCGGTTTCGGCCTGGGCGGGTTGATCGTTCCTCTGATCCTCAAGGCGAAACCCTATTGCCAGTCTTGTCAACGTTACATGCGCACCAAAGCCCTGGGGCTGCTGCCGGCGGGAGTGCCGCCTATGAAAATCAAGAAGAAGGATCTCGATGGCAAGGCCGAGTTCGACAAGGCGCACGAAAGCGCCTGGAACCAGGGCATGCTTTCCCTGGAAGAGATGAGAAAAGCCGGCCAGGAGGGAAAGTTCGAGCGCTTCAATCAGATTCTCGACGAGCAGCGCGCCGCCAAGAAGGACATAGCCAAGCTCACCACTCGAATCGCGGTTAGCCTGAGCTATTGTCCGTCCTGCCACAGCTCGCAGATGAATGCAGTCAGCCTGAGCGGCCAGGGCAACAAGATAGCCAGACAGGAGTTGGGCATCTCCAAGGTCGATCCCGGTTTGAGCCGGGAGCTTGTTTGAATTTTTACGGGAGGGGGTCGGAGAGACAGGATGGGAGTCACGCTGAAGCAAATCAACGAAACAGCCCGGCAAGAGTCAAAGCGCCGCGGTTTCAGGTCGATCGGCATCTATCACTTTTTATGGGCCGCGCACTCGCTCGACCCGCTCGAGTTCGACAATTGGCTTGCGAAGTACGCCGTCGACAAGACGGCCTTCAAGAAGATGCTTGAGAACACCCTGCGGCCGCGCCGGGCCGGAGGCGGCATTCCACGCGACCGGGCTGAAGCCAACCTGCTTGAAGAAGCGCTCGGGGCGGCCACACGTCTGGCCGAGGAACGCGGAGAAACTCCAGGCGCCCGGCACCTGGGCGAGGTCTTAACCAGGCTCTCCCTGGATCCGATTCGGGAAATATGCGAGCGTTTTCTACTGTCTTATACTCCGCCGGAATAATGTCCATCGCGGCTCCACCGCATCCAAAAAATGATCCGCGTTGGACTCAGCAACTTCTTTGCAGAATGCGGAGAAGTTGCGCAGTAAGAGTCTAACGCACGCGCACGAAGGCGGTACGCACACGGTTGTTCCCGTCATGTTGGTACTTCTGGGTGACCGGCAGGCGCTGGGGCCCCTTCCAGAGCCCCATCCAGAGCGTGAAACTCTGATAGGGATAGTTGGCCGGCACGACCATCGAGTAGTCGTCTTCGATGATCTCTCCAACCTTCCATTCGCTGGTAGGGTAGAGCCCGCCCATAGGCGCATGGTCGCCGAACACGCGGTGTGCGCCGCCCTGTGGTCCGTCGCCGTGAATGAACACCAGCCAGTCGTCGCCCGACTGCACTTTGCACTTGAAGAAGTACGAGATGGTGAAAGTCCCTCCCTTTTCAACCTCGGGCTGCGACAGCTTCCAACCCAGTAACTCAATCTTGCCGTCGAAGTCCACGTTGGTCTTGTGAATCCCCGAGGGAACCTCGGACAAAACGCTGGTCGCGACCTTTTTCTGCCCCGCGGGATCGCGCTCGGTCGAGCACAGGCAACTGAAGGGGTGATCGTCGGATACCACGTAGAGCGATTTTCCAAGCTTCTTCTTGACCTGTGGCCCGAGGCCGGCCAGCAGGGATTTGCAATCCTGGCCGAAGCCCGCCCCGAGAATCAGGAAGCTTCTCGTCGGGCGGGCTAAAAATTCGATGGCCTTGTCGACGTTCGGCTGATCAGACTTTGAAAGATCTACGGCTTTATTGTCGAAGTAGAACGATACGCTGCGGCTCAACCAGCCGTTATACTGCGCGATGGGGGCCTTGCCGCCGCACTCTTTCATGTATGCGCGGTAAAGAGGTTCCTGGGTAAAGGTCGGTGTCACCCGCGGCATGATCCAGGCGGTCAGAAAGACGCATGTCGCGGCGGATACGGCAAACATGGCGCCGAAGGCCGCGTCGCCCACATTGCGGCGGAAGAACAACCAGGCCATGACGAGCAGCCAGGCCCCGCCGAGAACGCCTAAAAATGGATAGGGATCCAGACCGCGCGGCATGGGCCATCCGTAGTAGTAGTCGAACATGCTGATGAACCACTTGTAGTTGTGCAGGATGTCCAGCAACATGACCGCGCCTATGGGAATCGCCAGCATGGTCAGCAGGCGCATTTCGGCGCGGTCAGCATCGTTGCGGGCGCGAGCCAAGTAGACGCCCACCATGACCGCCATAAAAGGAACCACCGGGAAGATGTAGTGGTGGAACTTCGTCTGAAACAGGCTGAAGGCCGCCCAGGGCACTATGGCGCCAAGCAACACGAGCAGGTTCTTCTTGCCGGCGCCCTCGAAATCGGATGGTTTCCAGCGGATGATCCTGATGAAGGCCATCGGCAGCAGAGTGACCCACGGGTAGGTGGCAAACGCCAGCTGCTTGAAGAAGACGTCGAACGTGCCCTCCTGCTTGCCGATGGTGCCCGCGGCCCGATCGAAATGATGGTAGATTACCGCCTCGCGCACGAAAGGCCAGCCGTGCTTTGCGATCATGAAGACGTGCCAGGGAAGAATCACGGCCAGCAGCGCACCGAAGCCGATCCAGTTCTTGCGCGATCCCGCGCCCATCAGGGTCGTCGCGTCCCGGCCCATCAGGAACACCAGTACCAGTGACAGGGAGACCAGGCTGAGCATGCCGGCGAAGGCGGGATCTTTCACGGAGAAAAAGAAGTAAGCGGCGCAGGCTGCCATGAATAATCCCGCGCCTATCCAGGTGGCCCTTCCCACCCGGGCAAAGAAACCGCTGTCCCAGCGCAGCACAAGGAAAACGAAGATTATTCCAGCAGGTATGAAGAATGCAAGCAGCCACTTGGAGAGAAAGGCAAAGCCGGTCAGCACGTAGAAGGCGATCAGGTGTCCTGGCTTGCCATGCTCGGATCTGGACAGGAAGTAGTAGCCGATCGCCGGGGTGCAAAGGGCCACAAAAGGCAGATCGAACATCAGCTGGTGGGCAAGCATGGCATACATGGGAGAGGTCGCCAGCACAAGGGCAGAGTAAACTCCCGCCCGCCTGGAAAAAAGGCGCGACACCCATCCATAGGTCAGCAAGATGCCAAGAAGCGCCAGCAGAAAGATAGGCAGGCGGCCTGCGAAGTGCAGCCAGGGGCTCGATGGGTCGTGAACGCCGAAGACAGCAAAGGACGTGCGCAGCAACCACAACGGCAAGATGGGTTTCGACCACCACCTGTTCTGTCCACGGTACCAGGTGTCCATCCAGCTGCCATGATCCCCCATCTCCTTGGCCACCTGCGCGTAGTGCGACTCCCAGGGATCCCAGAATGCGTAGGAACCGAGCCGGGGCAGGTACAAGGCCGAGACCAGCAGGGTGAGCAGAAGCAAAGCCTGCAGATCCTTGTTGCGGACCAGCTTGCCGAGCCTTTCACCCATAAATACTCCTTCAAATCAGATGGTTATGCGTACGAAATTAGAGCAAATCCAGTGACGGCTGTCAACTTTGTAACTTATCCCAGTGGCGAATTTCAAAAATAGCGTACAATAAAAAGGCCCAGGACGTCGCGGGGGGGGAACGACAATCCCAGGCCTGGGTTCTAGTAAGAACCCGTTATCTAATTTATCTATAGATAATATTTTGTCAAGTTTTACTGGAAAGTTACAAAAATCATGTATTGTTACCCGACTGCGATCGACCTCTTTTTCTTTACTTGACCATTTTGACCGTTGGTTCGATTATAAGGACTGGATACAAGGGAGATGCCATGCTTCGCACAATTGCGATGTCTTTGCTTGTTGCACTTCTGGTCTCGGTATCCGGTTGTGCATGGGAATCCGGCGGCACGGGCTCGGATGGTGGAGATAAGGATGGAAACAACGCCAACTACCCTCCCCCGCCGTACGGCGCCAACTACGGGGATACCGTCGAGAACTTCCGGCTGGAGGAGGTCCTGTGCGGCGGAGAAGCCGCTCGCGGCCGGGCCATCTACGCGGCGAACTTCCAAGATGCCAAGGCCACCCTGGTCACGGTGCACGCAGGCTGGTGCTCTGTCTGCAAGGCCCAGGCGGCAACCATGGAAGACGGCCTCTACCAGAGATACAAAGACCAGGGTTTCAGGATCCTGCTGGTTATGTTCGAAGATGACCAGGGCGGCTCCGAAGAACAGGCTCTAATGGACTACACCTGCACCTACCGCGATCGTTACCACATGACCTTTACCCTGGCGGTCGACCCCGACGCCGCCGTGATGGGACAGTTTTTCCGTCCCACCCAGGCCGGCACTCCCCTGAACATGCTCTTAGACCGCGATATGGTTATCCGCTACAAAGTCGAGGGCGTCATCCCCGACGTACTCGAGGGCAACATCGAGGCCGTTCTCTCCGAGCAGGACTGATCTCGTCATGTCTCGCACACGGTTCCTCTTGCCGGTATTGCTCGCCGCCATCCTGGTTGTATCCCTGGCCGCATGTTCCGGCGCTACGACGAAGCCGGGCGAGCGACCGGCCCAGGCCGCCGGGGTCGCCGGGGACTTCGCGCTGCATGATCTCGCCGGCAATACTGTTCGCCTGAGCGACTACGGGGACAAGGTAGTCTACCTGTCGTTCTGGGCCTCATGGTGCGAGCCGTGCCGCAGCGAACTGCCGCAGCTTCAGAAGATATGGGAGCGGCTGCGCGGGCAAGGTTTCGAACTGTTAAGCATCGTTGTAGATCCTTCCGATCTCGAGAGCACCGTTCGGCGTCAGGTTCATCGCTACCGCTATCGTTTTCCGGTCCTGCTGGATCAGGACACCGAGGTGGCTAACCGTTTCAATCCCACCATGACCCTGCCTTTCGGTGTCTTATTGGATCGCCGCGGCAGGATCGCATACACCCACAAGGGTTACCGCATCGGGGACGAGCAATTGGTCGAAGATAAAATCGGCAAGCTGCTGTCCCAATAAACTCCATGCGCCCGCGACATCTAATCACGCAACTTTTAGTGCTTCTATCATGCGCCTCTCCCGCCGGAGCTTTCGATTTCACTTTTCCCTGGACAGACCGGCAGGCCTCTTTCGAGATCGCCGAGACGATGGTTGCCGACTACCATGCCGACAATTTCGACGGCGACAAGTACAACGACGACTACTTCGACATTCGTAACCGCCTCAACTTGAAGTTGGCGGTGGCCGACTTCACCTTCTCGCTGCGGATCGACACCTCCACCTTCATCTCCGATCCCGCCGGGGCGTCTCCTGCCTACCTCGACAGGTACGCCCCGGAAAAGTGGTCGGCCGCCTACCATGGCAGGAACCTCCAGGTTACCCTGGGCGACGTCTACGGCTCATTCGGGCGGGGAATCGCTTTGAGGATCCGCAAGACCGACCAACTGGCCGAGGACACCACCCTGATGGGAGCAAAACTCACAGCACGACTGGGAGAGATCGAATTGCAGGCGCTCGGCGGCCTGGTCAACCCGACCAACACCGACGGGGTAAGCGAGAAGACTATCTCGGATTACTTCGCGCTCAAGACCGACGTGCTGGCCGGGCTCCGCGCCGCCTGGAAGATCAAGAACATTGTCAGTTTGGGCATTCACGGCCTGGGAGTGTTCTTCGATCCCTTCGAGCGCAACGCCGAGGCCGAGGCGCAGATCGACACTTCGGTATTGCCCAGGCGCGCCTTCGTTGGCGGAGCCAGCCTGCAAGCGAACGACCTTCTCGAATGGGCCGATCTTTACGCCGAGTTCGATTGGATGCACAGGAGCTTCAATTTGGCCGACCTGCCGCAGGAGGACGGCCAGGCATTCTTCTTCGGGGGCAACGTATACTACGGCAACTGGACATTCACGGCCGAGGTTAAACACTACGAAGACTACGAGTTGTACACCGTCTCCGACAGCGGCGACTATTTGAAAACGCGCATCGACTACATCCGACCCCCGACCCTGGAGCCGGAAGACATGGAGGTGCGCAACAACCGCAATGTAACCGGCGCAAGGTTCAGGGTAGACTGGCGCCCTGCCGGCGCTGACACCCTGCTGTTCGTCTCCTACGCGGGTTTCGTGGCCAGAGACACCTTCACCTCCGGCGAAAAGTCGTGGGTATACAACACCCGCCTGGGCGCGGAGCAGGAATTTCTAAAGAGAGGGCTGGCCAGCCTGGACGCTGGGTTGCGCGAGGAAGTTCCGCTCGAGTTGGGGGGAGACTCGTTGCAGCTAGTATACCTGAATGGCTCGCTGAAGGTCCCACTGGCCGCCCGTCACAGCCTGGATCTGCACGGCAACAACTGGTGGGGACACCACCGTGTTCTGGCTCTCGACCAAGCCAGTGATTTCCTCAAGGGCGAGTGGAGCCTGGGTTACTCATGGTCGCCCTGGCTGTCTGTGAGCCTGATTGTCGGATACGACACCGAGCTTTCGGGCAGCAGAAAACTCGACATCTTCTTCAAGCCAGCCGGCGGTTCGCCGATAAGACAGGTCTTTTTAGCAGGCGGACTGACCGTGAACATCCATGACCTCGTGGTGCTCAAGCTCCTGGCCGGTCAACTGCATGGTGGGCCGAAATGCGTCAATGGAAGCTGCCGAATATTCCCGCCCTTCTCCGGCGTACGGCTTGAAGCAACCTTGCGCATATAGGCCCGTACCTGGTAGACTGGCGCTGTTATGCTTAATATGTAGGGAGGATCGAGTCATATGAATGTCTATGGGCGTCTTGGTTTGCTTGCGGCTCTTATGTTTCTCTTCCACGGCTGTCTCAACGATGGATCCGGCAATCAGGACTCCGGCCCGGAGTGCAAAAGCAACGACGACTGTACTCTCCCCAAGACCTGCCAGCCGGACGGAACCTGCCTCTTCATCGATCCGGACGCCAACCGGGCCACCGGCACCTTCGAACTGCGCATGAACTCGAGCAGCGGCAGTGCGGATGTCAGCGGAAAGCTCGACGGCAAGGGTTTCTTCATGAACATCGGCGGCCAGGTTCAGTTCGACTCCGGACAAGGTGTGGTGACTTTGGAAATATACGGCGTGCTGACGTCGAATCTGCTGAACGGCTTGACTTTCGAGTTGCCTACCGATCCACCCCTGAACCAGGAAGTGAAATTCGGAGCAAGCGGTGTTGCCGATGGAACATTCGACCTGATAAACATCGACAACGACGGCTACGAAACAAGCCGGCACTCGACCGCCGACATCACCGGCGGCGGTGTAACTTTCACCAAGTTCTCCCTGACGAGCAACCAGGCCGTGGAGGGCAGCCTCGACATTCAGCTCAAGAGTCGCTGAGATCCAGTTCAAGAGCCAGCGGAAAGGCCATCACCTGCTCAATCGATTCTCTGCCGCACACGAGCATCACCAGCCTGTCGACGCCCAGCGCGCAACCTGAACATTGCGGCAGTCCTTCTTCGAGTGCGGCTAGAAATCTCTCGTCCAACTCGGGCACTCGTTTTCCGAGCCTGCTCCTTTCGGTGCGCTGCATCTCGAACCTGGCCCGCTGCTGGCAGGCGTCGGTCAGCTCGCCGTAGCCGTTACATAGTTCCAGCCCGCCCGCATACAGCTCGAACCTTTCTGCCAACCAGAGCTGCCTTGGTCTCAACCTGGCCAGCGCGGCCATCTGGGCCGGGTAGTCATACAGGAAAACGGGACCGATGGGCTTGAGCTTGTCCTCCACCCTTTCGATCAGCACACGGTTAATCAGATCGTCGAAGCTGTCATCCGGCGCCGTCGCGACCCCGGCGCGATCGAGGGCCGCGCGGGTCTCGTTCTCGGAGAAATCCTCAGGCAGTTCGATTCCGCCCAGTTCGCCTATCGCCCTGATGAGCGTGTAGCGCCCGAAGGGCTCTGTCGGAAACAGGCCCGACTGGACAACCTCAGCGACACTGCGCACAAGTTCTTCAGTGAAGTCCATCATCTGCTCGACGGTGCAACCCACCTGGTACCACTCGAGACCGGTGAATTCCGGGTTGTGCCGTGCCGTCAGCTCGCCGTTTCTGAAAAACGGGCCGATCTGGAAGATACGTTCCATCCCAGCCGTCAGCATGCGCTTCATGTGGAACTCCGGCGAGGTGGGCAAGAAAAGCGTCCTCTCCTGCGCGCCTTCGAGCCGCAGCCTGGTGCTGAAGCTTTCGAGATGTAGCGCAGGATCGGCCGTCAACGCCAGGCAGGGGGTGCTCACCTCGACGAAGTCGCGCTCCACGAAGAACGATCTTATCGCCCCCAGTATGCGGGCACGCGCGCGCAGGGTGCCGAGCAGCGCGGGATCGGCGCGCACACGTCGGCTAAAAGAAGAACCGCTTTCAGCTTTCATCCTCTGCACCGCGGTCGATATCTTTTTCGAAGCCCAGGCTCGACATATCGGGCATGCGATCGACGAAGACGATACCGTTCAGGTGATCGATCTCGTGTTGCAGCACCCTGGCCGGGAAATCCTTGAAACGCTTCTCGATAGGCTTCCCCCGGCGGTCGAGCGCGCGCAAGAGCAGCGAAGCATGCCGCGGAACCACTCCGCGAAGATCCCTGAGCGACAGGCACCCCTCCCAGCCATCCTCGAACTCTGCGGACATCTCGGACAGTTCGGGGTTTACAAGCACTGTTGGCTCCACACCTGCACCGCCGGCGTCCATTTCGGGCGGCACCCAGAAAGCCAACACCCTGATCGACTGAAATACCTGGGGAGCGGCCAGGCCGGCACCCTGGTGGAAAACCATGCTCTCGAGCAGGCTGTCTGCGAATTCCTGAAAAGCGGCCGTTTCAATCTTGGCCGGATCGACCCCGGTGGCCTTACGGCGAAGCACCGGCTGACCCAGGCTGGCAACTTGAAATATCGCCATTTCACTCACCCGCCTCTTTCTCGGGGTTAGCGTTGTTGCGCGTGAAAAGAACAAAAGCCATGGCCGGTCTTTTCGACGCGTCACGCATGGCGAACTGCATGCCGTCGAAGATCCAGCCTTGTGAAACCCACTCGTTGATGATCCTCTCGAGGTCTTCGTCGGTGACCACGCTGGTTTCTACCACCTTGTATTTCAACATCTTTAGCTCCTTGCTGCGGCACAGATGGTGAATTATACCCTCGCACGCGGGACTGTCAACGCCCGTCGAGCCCGGTAAATAATGTATTGATTGCCGGCCGCGTCCTGCGATAGTCTTGCTCAGTTGTAGCCTGTCCAAGGAGAACGATCGCGATGGAAATCGTCCGGCATTACCTCGAATTCTTTCTCAGCGAGGGCGAGGAGGCGTTTCTCGGGTGTTTCAACCACCCCTTTTTGCTTTACCCCGAGAAACACGCCGCCGCCGGCTTCGCGACCTACCATACGCGTATGGCCGATCGCGGGGAGGGCGCGCACATCGCGGGAAGCGGCAAGGAAATCAAGCAGTTCAAGGTATTGCCGCCCAACGCCGAGCTGGGCTCGAAATATCCGGCCAAGCTGCTTGTCGGGCGCAGTACCGAGCGCGAATTCTCGATCGACCACTCGACCGTCTCTAAGCGCCATGCCTTTCTGATGTTTGACGACGAAAAGAAAGCCTACAAGTTGGGCGACGCTGGCTCCACCAACGGAACCTTCCTCAACGGCCAGAATGTCGAATCGGGAGAACCGGTATACGTCCGCGACGGCAACATCATCTCTTTCGGCGACTGTGACTACATGTTCTTCTCGCCGCACGGCTTTGTCGAGTTGCTAAAACGTCTCAAGGCCGAGGAATCCTGACAGCGCGCTTCTTACCCGCTACTGCAGCAAGAAGAAGCAGGAGCAGCCAAGCGGCCCCGCTGCCAGGCCGGCCGTGGGAACAGCCGCAGCCTTCAGATCCCGGTTCGCCTGAATCGGCGGCGGGTCCCTTGTCGGCTCCCCCGTCCAGCAGCGGTCCTTCGTCCGGGTTGCCGCCCTGATCCGCTGCCGCGTCGCCGGCGTCGGGGCCGGCATCCGTTCCCGCGTCCACGCCGCCGTCCGGCTCTTCCTCTACTGCGACGCAGTAGCCCTGGCTGCATTCGCTGCCGTCAGGACACTCGACGTTCCGGCAGGCATCGCCTATGCAACTTCCGTCGCTGCAGGCGGTTCCCACCGGGCAGTAGACGCCCTGGCAGGGATCCAGGGCACACTCTCCATCGATGCACACCTGTCCGGCCTGGCAGTTGCGCCCGGCGCACTGGCTTTCCACGCAGGCACCTTCCGAACAGACTTGATCGGGTGTGCAATCCGCGCAGGCTATCGGCAGACAATCTCCTTCGTGGCACCATGACTGGTCGTTACAGTCGATGCCGCTGCAGGGATCGGGCTCGCAGACGCCCTCTACACAATGGTTACCCGCCTGGCACTCGTGCCCGGGAGTGAAGCAATCCGCCGGCACGCAGATTCCCATGCGGCAGTATTCTTCGGGCTGACACTCGATCTGCTGTTCGACGCAGGTGTCGACGCAGTCGCCCCGCGCGTCACATTCTTCCCCGGCCGGGCAGTGTACACCGCAGCAGGCATCGGCCACGCACCAGCCATCGAGACAGGTCAAGTTGCCGGCGGGACATTCGCCTGAGCTGCAGGGCGAAGCGCACTGGCCGCACAGGCAAATATCGTATCCCTGGCACAGGCTGCCTTCGTCGGTGATGCCGTCGCAATCGTCGTCCAGCGAGTTGCACATCTCGGGCTCGGGCCGAATCTCGCCCGCGCAGTCAGACCAGCGTCCTTGGGGCGTGCACACCTCGGTGCCCTTTCTGCACTCGCCGGTATCCACACCGCACTCCCGGGTGTCTCCCGGGTTGCACTCGCCGCACTCGTCGTCCTGGCCGTCGATCAATCCGTCGCAGTCGTTGTCGATGCCGTCGTCGCAGATCTCCGGTGTTGCATTCTCGTCCGTCAGGCCGTCGCAGTCGTTATCGCGCCCGTCGCAGACCTCTTCAGAGCCCTGGTAACCGCCCTCGCACGGGCCCCAGGCACCGTCCTGGTCGCAGATCGAGACACCCATCTCGCAATCGCCCTCGGAGGTTCCGCACTGTTTCTGCTGCCCGGGAAAACAACTGCCGCATTCGTCGTCCCAGAGATCGGTCAGACCGTCGCAGTCGTTGTCTATGCCGTCGTCGCAAATCTCTTGGCCCAGCATGTCGGTGACGCCGTCGCAGTCGTTGTCCAGTGCGTCGCAGTTGATCTCCGCCATGGGATTCACTTCGCCGATACACTCGACCGAACCGCCGATGCACATCTTGTCGCCCGGCCGGCATTCACCCTCGTCGGTGTAGTATGGCGGCTGTTCTCCCCCGCTGTCGACGCCGCAGTCGTCGCCCATTCCAGGGAAACTCTCGTCCACTGACAGGTTGCAGTTGTCGTCCCGGCCGTTGCACACTTCGGTGGCTCCGGGATTTATGGCCGAGGCGGTAGCCGCAGAGCAGCCGGCCATCGACTCGTTGCCGGTATCGCAGCAGTCGGAACATTGGTTATAGGTGTCGCCGTCCAGGTCGGGAAAGCCGTTGTCTATTGTGCCGTCGCAGTCGTTGTCCAGCCCGTCGCAGACCTCGGGCGTGGCCACGATCTGGGCGTTGCATATGACGCCGTTGTGGTTGGCGTTGCAGACGTAAACCCCCTGGCCGGTGCAGCCGCCCTGCACGATCTCGCAGGGCGTGCCTTTCAGCGGCCAGTCCTCGTCTATCTGCGCGTCGCAGTCATTGTCCTTGTCGTCGCAAAGTTCCACCAGCGCCTCGTTGATGATCTGGTCCATGGCGTTTTGCAAATCGGCCTGGTTGTCTGCCTGGTGGTAGCTCCCGGTGTGCCCGGCGGCAGCGATGTTGTTGAGCACCGTCGGGTTCGCACCGCTGCCGAAACCGATCACGAAGGTCTTGATTCCGGTGGTGTAGAGGTCCTGCGTGGAGGCCACCGGGTCGCTGCTCGTGTTATCGGCACAGGTGTCGTCACCGTCGCTGACCAGCATAATGAAGTTGCGCCGGTCGGGATCTTTCAGCTGGCGGTACTGGTTGAGCCCCATCAAGGTGGCCGCCATGGGTGTGTTGCCATTGGCCCCGGCCGCGCTCATGGCGCTGGTGATGGCGGCGGCGGTGTTGTCTCCTACGTCGACCTGGATGCTGCCGGCACCGCAGTCGTTGTCCGAGGGGAACATGTCCAACCCGAAGCGCAGCTTGGCGCCGTAGTTGTTAAGGACAAACTGAATCGCGTTCTGCGCCTGGGTCCATTTGGTGCCCTGCATGCTGCCGGAACGATCGAGGACGATCATCATGTTGGGCTTCTCGCAGGCCGGCTGCGCCATTGCAGGCGCGGCGGCGCACAGTACGGCCACGGCCAGCGCCACGGCCTGAATAATCGCGTTGTGCTTTTTCATGACCGGCCCTCCTTCTTTCGTCCACGACGTCGCTTCCGGCGTTTGCCAAAGACGACCATCCCCAGGCCGCCCCCTACCACGTGCAGCGGAACCAGGTCTTTCATGGCCAGGTTGCGGCAGCTGCACTCGCTGTCGTCGCCGTCGGTGTCGTTGTCGCAGTCATTATCGACGCCGTCGTTGCAGGCCTCCGTCTGGGGACGCCCGGCCACTGCATTGCAGCGCGTGCCGGTGCCGTTGTCGGTGCAAACGATGTATCCGCGGCTCAGGCAGCCGCCTTGGCCGGCCTCGCAGTTGTTTCCGAGGCCGCTGAAGCCCTCGTCAGTGTTGCCGTCGCAGTTGTTGTCGTAGTAGTCGCAGAGCTCCGTCTCGGGCTGGTGCGCGTAGCACTGGCTGGGCGAACCGCTCACACAGATGCGGTAGCCCGTGTCTCCGCAGGGACCCGTGCAGGGCTCGATCCAGCCCTCGTCGGTTCGCCCGTCACAGTCGTTGTCGAGCCAGTCGCAATCTTCTAAGGAACCAGCAGGCGCGACCGCATCGCAGACCTGCTGGATGCCGTCTGCCGAGCAGACATAGTGACCCTGGGTAAAGCACTCGCCGACGCCGGCGCTGCAGGGCAGGCCGACATAGGGGAAATTCTCGTCCACGTTGAGATCGCAGTTGTTGTCGATGCCGTCGCACAACTCTGCGCTGGGCGGGATATCCTCGGCGTTGCAAACCAGTTGGCCGCCGCCGGGGCTGCAGACCATCACGCCCTCGGCGTAGCACGGGCCCTGCCCCTTGGAACAGGCTGTCCCGACGCCCGGGAAATCTTCGTCCGTCTCGCCGTCGCAGTCGTTGTCCAGCCCGTCGCAGGCCTCGGCAAAACCCTGTCCCGGTTGTTTCTGCGAACACTCCGTGCCGCTCCCGTTCGCCAAGCAGACCATCACGCCCGGCCGGGCGCAGATTCCCAGGCCCACCTGGCAGCCGTCCATAAGATCAGCAAAGTCTTCGTCGATCTGGCTGTCGCAGTCGTTGTCCTTCCCGTCGCACAACTCGTTTACCGGCCCCTGGGCTCCCTGGCACGGCCCCCAGTGGCCCTTGTCACAGGTGCGTGTGCCGACCCGGCACTCTCCGGTGTCGTCGCCGCACGATTCGAACACCCCGTCGAGACATTCACAGCCCTCGTCCGTCAGGTGATCGCAGTCGTTGTCCAGTCCGTCGCATGTCTCGTCCTCGGGCATGCCTCCACCCTCGCAGGCGCCCCATACGCCCTGATGACAGTTCTGGATGCCGGCATAGCAGATGCCCACGTTCAGGCCGCAAGGGCGCTTATCGGCATCGCAGAGACAACCGTTGTCGACAGAGCCCTCGCAGTCGTTGTCCAGCCCGTCCTCGCACACCTCGTCCTCGGGCGGCGTTCCACCAAGGCAGCCGCTCCAGTGCCAATCGCCGCCATCGTCTGCGCAGTTTTGCGCGCCCGGCGTGCACTCGCCCAGGCTCGATCCGCAGGAACGCGAGTCACCCTGGTTGCAGTCGCAGCCGTCGTTGACGGCGCCGTTGCAGTCGTTGTCCAGGTCGTCAGTACAGTTCTCTGCGTCCTCGGGCTGGTGACCGCCCTGACATTCACCCCACTGGCCGTCTGAGCAGGTGGAGACGCCCTTCGAACAGACACCGACGTCGGTGCCGCAGGGCTTTTCCTCGCCGCTGTTGCAGGGGCAACCCTCGTCGGTATCACTGTCGCAGTCATTATCGGCCCCGTCACAGGCCTCGTCCGCCCCGGGAAAAATATCCGCCCGGTTGTCGTTGCAGTCTGTGCAGTCGGCGCAGCCTTCGCGAAGGTCGCAGAAACCGTCATGATCGAGATCGGTGCAATTGGGTTTGACGATGCATTCACCGTCCCGGCAGACGTAACCGGTCGCGCAGTCGGTACTGGAGTTACAGCGCGGCTGCGCGTCGTCGGACCCGACGACGGAACTACCGCATCCGGCAGTGAGCGCCGAAAAAACAACTAAACGAATCAAGCCCAATGATAGCCTTGTCATTACAGATCCTCTAAGAATCAGTAAAATGAGATTCTGTTACTACTCTAGTGTAAGAGGATGAAACCAGTCAACCTGGAAAACCGGCTCTATCGGGGTCTACGATCTCGAGCCACTTGAACCAAATGGGATGATGTTCCTGATACCAGTGGAGAACTTCCAGCAACACCTCTTGGCCCTTTCTGGAAATCACCTCGGATGGGATGCGGTCGAAGTGGACACGAATGGTCTGTTTGGCGGTGTATTCCAGCGCCTCCGAACACAGCGTCTGCAATTCGTTTCGAATTCGGCCGGAGTCTGAGATCTTCACCGGCCGGATATGGAAGTCCTCGCCCCAGATGAAACGGATCAGCAGCGGATTGAAGACCAGCCGTCCTTCACGTGGACGCTCCATCAGCCGCAAGGTGAAGCTGATACGCTTGTCTCCCCGGCGGCTGGACAGGCGCACGGTCACCCGGTAGGTGCTTGCAGTCAGTTGTGTAACCCCCGGGGCCCCGGTGTATGGATCGGGCTGCATGTAACCCACCAGGGAAATGACGTCCCAGCGTTTCTCTGGAAAGAAATCATCGGCGCGGATGACACGTTTTCCAAGCTGGATGCCGGCGTCGCGCGCCTCGCAAATCAGCCGGTGGTAGAGATCGACGGTTGCGGTGTCCGGTGTGTTTCCGGTTATAGCCGCGAGACGCGCTGGAAAGTCATCGGCCTCCACATCCAGGCCCATGATCTTCTGTTCCTGCCTGTATGAGAGATCGAAGCGGGAAGTGAAGACGGCTAGCGAGGCGTCCAGCCCCAGCACCGGGGCCAGGCTGACCGCCTGCATGGCCTCGGCCGAGGCCGCGTAGCCGTCGCAGATGAAAACATGGGTGCCTCCGTCCGCGTCTTGCCAGCTCCCCACACTGTAGTTGGGAGCGTAAGTGCCCGACTCGGTGAAGGCCTCCATTCCGCTGGGCATCTTCCAGCCGTCGTCCACCAGGTGCACTCCCAGCGCCTCCCATTCCTCCCATAACTTTCCGATGCGTCCGACGCGACCCTTGCCACGCAACGTCCAGACATGGATGTCCTCGCGGCGGATGCCGGGATAAGTCGCTTCGATGGCTTCAACGACCAGAGCGCGGGGAGTGCTGTAATCGATCAGCACCGAGCGCTCGCTGGCCTTATCGACCACGGCCTGGGGCAAGAACAGGCTGCCCATGTAGCCCTCGTAGGGCCGGGAGATGCACAGCGGCTGGTTGAACAGGTGTAATACGGTCATCGGGCCGGTATCGCGGCCCATGGCGAAGCGCGAGGTGTTTTCCAGGGTATCGATGGCCGCGCCCCAGACCGTCAGCCCGGCGCTCTTGACCTCGTCGTAGAACTGGTCGAAACGGTAGTCGGGCTCGTTGAGCATGCGGGTGACCCGTTGATCCAGCCATTGGGAAACCTGCGGGCGGGCGTAGACGCGGCCGAATCCGAGTTGGGGGTTGGAGCCCATCTCTTGTGTCTCACCCGATTTGGGCATCAGTCCTTCGCCCAGGCTGACCATGATGGCGTGATTCTCGGGCAGGTAGCGCGAGGCGAACCAGAGGCTCTCGCTCATGGCGTAGGCGGAGATGGCGTCTGCGTCCTTCTTGACCTGGTTGAGGTAGGCCTTGTCCTGCCCTTTCCCCTCACCGAAGCGCCCGTAAAGCTTGGTGCCCAGAGCGGTAACCGCTGCGGTCATGGCCATCAGCCGCTCCATGCGGATATCCAGGAAAGAAATCTCGCGGGAGCCTTTCTGGCTGGGCTCTCCCCGCAGCCACTCTACCTCGATGTCTTCCAGTCCCAGGTGCAGTCGGTTCAGAATAGGCCGCGTGTCGAAGAACCACTGTGCGATACGATCTTGCTTGTCTTTCTGCTCTGTTGCTAAGACCATGAGATCCTCCACAGCCGGTTGAGAATATTTCTTCATATCAAGCTTTTCCGCCTGGTGCCGCGTTTCAGAGCCAAAAGCGCCAGCAGTAACATTGCCAGCACCCAGCCCTTACTGCCTTCGCTCGAACTGCAGCCGCAGCCCGGCGACCCTTTTCCGTCCAGGTCGTAGGCCGGGCTGTCACCGTCGCCGTCAATGCCGCCGTCCGGCAAGTCGTCAGTCGCGGCCTGGTCGCCACCGTCTTGGCCGGCGTCAAATCCACCGTCACGATCTTCCCGGGGCACCTCGCAGGTGCCCGCACGACATTGCGTGCCCTGCGGACAGGCTACATACAGGCAGGCGTCGGGCACACAGACGCCCCTGTCGCACTCGTAGCCCTGTGAACAGTAGACCTGCTCGCAGGGGTCGGCAGAGCACTGGTTGTCGATGCATAGCTGCCCCGCCGCTGCGCAGGACATCCCGGCGCACAGGCTGCGCAGACACTCACCATCTTGACAGATTTCGTCGGGCCGGCAATAGCCGCAGGCCGGGGACAGACACTCACCCCCGCGACAGTATGTGCCCGGGGCACACGAGGTTGCATGACAAGTGTCCGTCGCGCACGCGTCCCCGACGCAGATCTCCGGGCTGGGACACTCGTGGCCTGTAGTTTGACAGTCTTCTACGACACACTCACCCAGGCGGCACTCGTAGCCCGCTTGGCACTCAATTCCTTGAAGCTCACAGACATCCGCGCAGCTTCCTTCGGCCGTGCATGATTGGCTGCTCTCGCAGCGCACTCCGCAGCAGGGCGAGACACACCAGCCGCCGCGGCAAACGCGATCCTGCGTCGGACAGGTCTTGTCGGGACAGGCTTGAGCGCAGACGCCGCAGACACACTGCTGGTCGCCGCCGCACAACGCGCCGTCGTCTGTCAGGCCGTTGCAGTCGTTGTCCTTGCCGTCGCAGACCTCCGAGCCTGCGTCATCCGGCGCGGGACAGCTCTCGATCCCCCCGGCGCACAAAGTCTCGCCGGGACAAGCCGGGATGCGGCACTCCTGCGGGCTGAACTCCTCGTCCGTCTCGCCGTCACAGTCATCGTCCAGCCCGTTGCACGGGTCGTGCTGAGCGCATCCTCCGCCGGAAGTGAACAGGATCGCGCCCCCGGCGCCCGCCGCCCAGCCGCTCTCGGCATCCACAAAGTCAATACCCAAGATAGCCTGAGTGAATGGGACATACTGCTCAAACCATGTCAGGCCCCCATCCCTGCTCGACAATATCAATCCGCCCTCTCCGGCGGCGTAACCCCTCTCAATCGTCGGAAAAGATACAGCGGACAAATCATCCTCAGTACCAGTCGAGACCGTTTGCCAATTTCCGCCGCCGTCTGAACTGGCCAGCATGACACCCCGCCGGCCGACTATCCAGCCGTGCTGACCGTCGGCAAAATCGACCGCCAGCAGGTCTTCTT
Source organism: Myxococcota bacterium (assembly GCA_035528415.1). Lineage (GTDB taxonomy): Bacteria > Myxococcota > B64-G9 > B64-G9 > B64-G9 > DATKYQ01. The sequence goes on from DATKYQ010000040.1 coordinate 44,028, forward strand.
GAGTGCCGCTGTCCAAAAGCTGCCAGCTGTTTCCCCCGTCGCTTGTCGAAATCAGGGCGCCCCCGTTGCCCACAGCCAGGCCCGTCTGCGCATCGATGAAGAAGACACCTCTCAGCCACTGGGAGGTCGCCGATTGCTGAGCTGCCCAATGCAGCCCGCCATCGCTGGTGTGCCAGATTACTCCAGCATATCCAACCGCCCAACCGTTGCTCGCGTCGGGAAAGTGGGCACCGTAGAAAGCCTGGGGCGACTCCATAACTTGCACCTGCCAGCTCGCGCCTCCGTCCGCGCTTGCCAGTATGCGCCCACCACCGAACTCCGAGGCGCCCAGTGCCCAGACGTGCTGCCCGTCGACAGCCGCTAGTGCCGAAATGCTGCCCGTGGTCGGTGACTCAAGCCGGCTCCAGGTGTTGCCGCCATCGTTCGTTGACCAGATGGCGCCCTGGTCTCCCGCCGCCCAGCCGTGCTGCGCGTCAACAAATGCTATCGCCCTGATCCAGGGCGCGGGGGGATCCGATAGCAATTCCCAGTTCGCTCCGCCATCGACGGTTTGCAGCACGACTCCGCCGGTGCCGCTTACCCAGCCGCGTTCGGCGTTTTCGAACCAGACGGCTTTCAGATTAACCGTGGTACCCGATTCGCGCTTCTCCCAGTTTTGGCCGCCGTCAGCGCTGGCGAGCAAAGTGCCCTGGTCACCCACGACAACCACGTGCGCGAGGTCGGGTTGCGCCACCGCGGTCAGGTTGCGAATGGTCAACTTGGCCAGATCGTCGTTGCGCTGAAAGCTCTGGCCGTCTGTTGTCAGCGTTATCGTCCCGTTGTTGCCGACCGCGATGACGTGAAAGGCATCAGTGAGTGTCACGTCGTGCAGAGTGTAGTAGGTGTCGCCACTGTGCCGCGTCCAGTGCTGTCCGCCGTCCGCGGTCACCAGCACCGAGCCGCCCTCGCCCACCGCTGCTCCCTGCAGGCCGTCTATGAACTTTATCGCCCGCAGATCCTGGTAGGCTCCCGTTTGCTGGGCGATCCAGGCCCGTCCGGCGTCGATCGTGTGCAGCACCGTTCCCGCGTCGCCAGCAGCCCAGCCCGCCCGCGGGTGCACGAACGAGATGCCGTAGAGATCAGTGTCGACTCCCGACCAGAAGGGATGCCAGTGCTTGCCGCCGTCGCTGGTACCCAAAACCAGGCCATCATTGCCAACCACCCAACCGGTCATGCCATCCAGCATGGCCAGCGCCCGCAGGTCGGGCTGCCCCGAGACACTGCCCACCATCCAGCTTGCGCCCCCATCCAGCGTGTAGACTGATGCCCCGTCCAGGCCCACTGCCAGGCCCCTCTCGCCTGCCAGGTGTATAGCCAGCAGGTCGTGACCATGGGTTCGCGGCTGCTGCCACTCCCAACCCCCGGCTCGGATTTCGTTCGTCGAAAATAAGAAAGCCCAGCAGGAAAAAATGACGGCTGCTGTCCAACGTTGGGCCATGCCGACTACTTTCCCTGCGGCTTGCCCAGGTAGCGCTCGACCACCCAGCGAATCAACTTCCGGGCGCCCTCGCTGATGTCTGTGAACCTGACGGCAAAGCCTGAGGGATCCTGGCGCTGGTGCCAGACGACTTCGCCGCGAGCCTTGACCGGTGTGCTGACCAGGGGCAAGAACATCTCCATGTCTACCTGGGTCTCTTCGTCAAGCGGTTCTTCCGCCAGCAGGAAGGCCCCGCTGGCGCTGAGGTTGCGCGAATAGTAATGCCGCCCGCCGCTCTCGGTCTCGACGCGCACGATGATCCCGATCGGGGCGCGCGGAGCCCTTCTTTTCTCGCTGTAGTCGATACCACCGGGCATAGATAATCCTTCAAGCCGGAACGCAAACCCGGCGACTTGAGTGGAGTTATCCTAGCTCCAAGGGATACAACTGTCAAACACGACTGGTTGTACGCTGGTCTTTTAGATTGACCGTTGACCAGCCGGTCTGTCAAACTGGACACTAACCAGAAGGTGGTCTTGGATGATCAGGTTTTCGCTCTTGCTGCTCGCGGTCTTCGTTATGGCCTTATTTTCCGCCTGCGGGCTTGATGTCGTCGAGTTCAGCGTCGTCGAGGAGGGTCTGGTCGGCATGGCCGGCGTCAATGTTCCCGGCCTGGGCAACTTCGGCTCCAGCCTGGACAACGCCCTCTCAGACCAGGGAGTCGACCCGGGCGACGTCGACTCGATGCGCGTACTCACAGGCTCGCTCGAGATGACCACCCAGGGCGGCTTGACGAAGGATCTGTCCTTCTTCGAGAAGCTGGAGTTCAACCTGGGTGCCGACGGCATGCAACCCACCCGCTTGGCCTTGGCTGCGCAGCCCATAGCCGCGGGGACAAAACACGTCGATCTGGACGTCGACTCCCGACTGGATCTGAAACCCTACCTGGATGCCGGCAACATGCTTGTAGACGTAGACGCCATGCTGAACCCACTACCGCCCGACGCCGTGGGCATCAAGCTGATCTTCAAAGTCAGAGTCGACGTGAACGTCATCAAGTAGTGCCCGTCTCAAGAGGCCGTCTTACGAAAACTGCACTTCGAGCGCCGCCTTGTCCTTGGAGGTTATGGATTCCTTCAAGGCGCCTACTTCCGGCAAAATATCGTGCATGAAGAAGCGCGCCGATGCCACGCGCGCATGGTAAAAGGCCGCCTCGCTGTTTTGCCCGAGCAACTCTGCGCGCGCCTTGTCGTCCGTGGCGCCTTTTTCTTTACAGATGGCCTCGAATTTGTCGCTGGCCACCACGGCGGCGTCCAGCAGGAAATAGGCGACCACCACGTGCCCGAACATGCGCAGATAGGGGCTGGCCTGCAGGAAGGCCGCCTCGACATCCTTGCCCAGCTTGGCGCCCAGTTCCTGCGTGGTCTCGACCAGCAGCTTGACCGCTACACCCAGCTTTCCGCACAGGGGGCCGATTTTATCGTGGCCCTTGTTCTTCTCGATGAATTTTCCCAGAAGCTCCATGAACTCCTTGAAATACAACCCGCCCTGGCCGGCCACCTTGCGTCCCAGCAGGTCCATGGCCTGGATGCCGTTGGTACCCTCGTATAGCGAGGAGATTTTCTGATCCCGACAGTATTGTTCGACCGGGTACTCCTGGCAGTAGCCGTAGCCGCCGTAAACCTGGATGGCGGTTTCGTTGACCCTGAAACCCATGTCAGATCCGTATGCCTTGCAGATTGGCGTCAGCAGCTCTACCAGGTGAGTGCTGCGCTCGCGCTGCTTCTCGTCCGGCGCGTGCTCGGAAAGGTCTGTCAGGCGCGCCACCGAGTACATCAAAGAGCGCATGCCGTCCACCAGGCTCTTCATGTACATCAGCATGCGGCGTACGTCGGGGTGCTCGATGATCGGCGCCCGCGGCGCCTGGGCGTCTTTTCCGGCGCGCAGGTTGGCTCCCTGGGTGCGTTCCTGGGCGTAGCCTAAAGCGCTGTTGTATCCGGCCGCGGCCAGCCCCAGCCCCTGGATGCCCACGCCCAGCCTGGCCTCGTTCATCATCTGGAACATCTGGCGCATGCCGGTGTTCTCTTCTCCCAGCAACCAGCCCTTGCATTTTCCCTCGTCGCCGAAGTTCATCGTGCAGGTCGGCGAGGCCTTGATGCCCATTTTGTGCTCGATATTGCCGCACGAGAGGTCGTTGCGCTCTCCAATTGAGCCGTCGTCGCCCACCAGGAACTTGGGCACCAGAAACAGGCTGATGCCCTTGGTGCCCGGCGGGGCGCCTTCGATCCTGGCCAGAACCGGATGGATGATATTCTTCGACATGTCGTGCTCACCGGCGCTGATGAAGATCTTGTTGCCGCTGATCAGGTAGTGATCGCCGTTTTTTTTGGCGCTGGTCTTCAGGTTACCGACGTCCGAACCTGCTGCCGGCTCGGTCAGACACATGGTGCCCGTCCACTCGCCGGAGTAGATCCTCTCGCAATACAACTTCTTGAGCTTTTCGCTGCCGAAGGCTTCTACCAGGTGCGAGGCTCCCTCGGCCAGGATGGCCGTCAAGAAGAGCGAAACATTCGCGCCGGCGAAAACCTCCCAGGACATGAACTTGAGCACGTTCGGCAAACCCTGTCCCCCGAAGTCCGGGTCGTGAACCATGCCTATCCAGCCCCCCTCGGCGAATTTCTTGAAAGCTTCCCCGAAGCCCTCGGGCATCGTGACCCGGCCGTCCTCGAAGACCAGGCCCTGCCGGTCGCCCACGGAGTTGAGCGGCGCAAGCACCTCAAGGCCGATCTTGATTGCCTCGTCGGTAACCATCTCGAACAGTTCGCGGTTGCATTCACTAAAAGCCGGCAGGCTGCAAAGATCCTCCACGCCCAGCTGCTCGTGAAGCACGAACTGGATATCCCGCTTGTTCACTGAAAATTCAGTGGGCATATCATCCTCCTTTGTCGAATTGTCATATCATCAGGCGCCGGTGCCGTAAGCGTCAAGGGCAATCCGCGCCTGTTTATTAAGTTTTGTCCTCAACTCCTCGGGCGCTTCTATTGTCGCCTGTCCCCCGAACGAGGCCACGTAAGACAAGACGTACTCATCAGAGACGTCGTACAACTTGGCGATCACGCCGCCCTCCGGCGTCCGCTCGACATAGTCGTCGCCCCAGTGCTCGCGAACCCAGCGTGCCACCGCGGGGGTGAAGGAGATAACCACCTCGCGTCCGCCGCGCTCGGGAACGGTCAGGTTCTGCTCGACGAAGGCGGCCACGTCGAAATCGGCGGGAAAGTCGAAGATGCGTTCCGTCATCCCGGCCTGCATGATCCGCGACAGCCGAAAAACGCGCTCGGCCTTGCGCGTGGTGCAATAGGCCGCCAGGTACCACAACCCCAGGTGGTGATGCAGACCATACGGTCGTATGGTGCGATCCGTCGCCTCTCCCCTGCTGGCCGAGTAGTATTGCAGCTCCAGCTCCCGGCGCTCGTCTATCGCCCGCCTGAGCGTGCTCAGGAACTTGTTCTCAGTCTCGCCCAGCAACAACATGAAGCGTCCGGCTAACTCGTCGAACAGCCTGCGGGCATCCTGGGGCAAAGAGGCGGCAATCTTCTCCACTGCTATCCCGACCGCCACGGCCGCCTCGCCCATCAGCTTTTGATCGGTGAACATACGCGCCGCCGTAGCCAGTGCCAGTGCCTCGAACACCGTCAGACCCGGCGGTTTTTCAAGCGACTGGTGCAGATCGACGAAAACACGGCCGCCTTCCTGGTAGATGTCTATCATGTCGTTCGGCAGAAAGGGCGGCCTGCCAACCATCAGCAGGAAATCGATTTCCTTCATCAGTTCTTGTTCGGAGATTCCCAGGCGCCGGGTCAGATCTTCGACGGTCACGCCCCGGTGCCTGACCACGTAAGGCACTAAAAAAAGAAGTGTGCGCAGCCTCTCGTGGAGATCGGACATCAGCCAGCACCGCCTGCGGCACTGCTCGCCGCGACATTCAAAAGGGCCGCCTTGACTTTATCCACGATTTCGGGCGGCGAAATCACCCTGGCCCGGTGCCGGTGCCAGAGTATCGTCGGCAACAGACCGTCTGAGAAGGTCACAGACAGGCGCACTATCAGGGCCTCGCCGTCCTCCTCGACGTATTCTACCGACTTGCCCAATTCGGCCACCGCTGCCTGGGCACCGGGCGGTTCAAAGCGCAGTTTGACCTCCAGCGGATCATGCGCCTTGATCTCCCACGGATGCCGGGCGACATGATCCGCGAGGCTGAAGTCTTTCGGAAACTCGAAGTCGGGAGACTTGGGTTTGAAACGGTTGACATCGAGGCCCGTGATGCGATCGACGTGAAACACCCGCATGGCCTCGCGCAAGTGGCAATACCCGACCAGGAACCATTTACCCTGAACGTAGATCAATCCATAGGGGTCGACGTCGCGTTTGGTTTTTTCGTCTTTCCACAGCGAATGGTAAAAGATGATTGTTCTTTTCCTTTCGCTGATCGCCCTGTGCAATGAAGCCAGGTACTCCTTGCGTCTCAGGGCACTGGCATCTCCTAAGTTGTTTGCGGGCATGGTGCGCAGCACGGGCTGCCTGACGAACTCTCCCTCGCCGGTCGCGAAACCTATTTTGTTCAAGGCCATGACCAGGTCCCGCGAGAACGGTGAGCCGTCCATCTGCAACACCGCGCTGCCGGCCAAGTATAGCATGGCCATCTCCTCGGGTGCCAAATCGATGGGCGGCAGCGAGTAGCCTTCCCTGTCGATCATGTAGCCCCCACATTCGACTTCATCTTCCTGCATGTAACGCAGCGGCACTCCCAGTTCGATGATATCCGCCTTGTCCCGCTCGAATTTGCGGGCGATCGACTCATCCTGCCCGTCTCGGTAGTCTTCCGGAAAGGCATTCTGTATCTCGGCAAAAGTCACCGGCCGGCGGGCGTTCAGCAAGAAGGCGATCTGGTCGAGGAGTCGCTCAGCCTTCTTCATCATAAGACCCCGCCGTCGTGTGTTTCCAGCGGCCTTTGATCCTGCCGGAACGATCAACGTGCAGCCCTTCCGGAAGAACAGCGTCCACTTTCTTCCTGTAGCCCTTGACCGTCCAACCGAGCCCGGACAAGGCCTCGGCAATAGCCGCCCGCAGCCTGGCCGGCGTCTCCTCGTCGACCAGAAGCTGCAGCACGGCCTCGCGAGCCGCCTCATCCTGCCTGCAGGTTAAAGCCGAGAGGGCCTCCAACTGCACCTCGTCACGGTGATCGCGCAGGAAGGGAATCAAGGCCGGAACCACGTCGGGGTGGTCGTACTCGGCCAGTTGCGAAACCAGCAACACCTTGCGCTCGGGCTCGCGGGTGTAACTGGTGCCCAGGTTATTGAGCGCCCGTTCGATAACCTCGACCGCTTCCTGCGGTTCGGCGACGGTGCTAAGCAGCTTCAGAGGCCAGGTTATCGGCACGTTGGCCGAGTCCTTGCGGTTCAGGTAAGCCTCCACGGCAGGTATCACTTCACTTCCGAAACCTACCAGGATGTCGAAGACGTTCTGCTTCTCATCCTCGTCCTTGATGCTGGGATCGACATTTACCATGAAGCGCTCCAGCAGCCCCTGACAACCCTCCCGACCGCCCAACTCCTTGAAGTACTGCACCGCCCGGAAACGGTCTTCACCCTGCCCGAACCTGTTCTTGATGTGTTTCCGATGGCGCTGGTAATCCCGGCGGTGTTTCTTGCGGCGTAGCTTCTCCATCCACCCGGAGAAGCTCATTGGTTTACCTTCCACGCCAATGACACGCTCCCGAAGGCGCTGGCCATCTTGATCGTCAGGCTGCCGACGTCCGGATCGATCACGGGCTTCCCGTTTGTTTGATCCAGCGGGAAGATGACCAGGTACGATTTTCCGAAAGTGCTGGAGAACGGGAAAAAGGCCATCAGGTTCGGCCCGCGCCCGCGGAACTTGTGGATGCTCAGCGGCAGGACACCCAATTGGTTCGTTCCGCCCCAGAGCGTCATTCTCCAGACGGCGTCCTTTTCGTCCAGGTTGTTCCACTCCTCGCGCGGGATGTCGGCGAAGACGAAAAACTCGTGGCCGCGGCCTACCGAGGTGGCAATCATTTCCAGGTCGCTGTCGACCTGCCCGGGATCGGCGCCGAATATCTTCAGGTACTGCGCTCCGAAGGCCTCGCGAAGCTTGGGGGCCAGGTAGGTCGCGTGAACCAGCAGCATGTTATCCAGGCTGTAATTCACCCGGCCGGATATCGTCCACCTGCGCAACTGCTTATCGTATTCTGTGTCGAGCTTTTGCGGCCCACGCATGTTGGGCTGGGGCGCACAGGAGCACAAGGCCACAGCAAATACAAAGCAGGCCTTCGGGATCTTCGATAGTTTTATACGCTGCGTCATCGTGCGACAAGTATAGTCCCTGGCGAGCCAGGGTCAAGAGCGGATACGTTGACTAGCGTATGAAATCCTGCCGAGTGAAGAGCGAGTGGAATTCATGTCCCGCCTGCTCTATTGTCTGGCGCCCCCCCTCCAGGCGGTCTACCAGAACAACCACCCCGCGCACATCGAGCCCGGCCTGCTCAACCCGGTCGAGCGCCTGCAAAGCCGATCCTCCCGAGGTTACCACGTCCTCCAGCACAACCACCTGGTCTCCCCGGGCCAGATTGGCCATGCCTTCTATCCAGGCCCCCGTCCCGTGACCCTTGGCCGCCTTACGCACTAAAAAGCCCTGCAGCGGATGCCCCTCGATCTGGCTGATCAAGCTGACCGCCGAGACGAGCGGATCGGCACCCAGCGTGGGACCGCCGACCGCCACCGCCTTGGGGAAGGACTCGCGCACCAGGTTGTATACCAGGCGTCCGATCAGCAGGTGCCCCTCGGCGCTAAGAGACGTCTGGCGGCAGTCGATGTAGAAATCGCTCACCTTGCCGGAGGCCAGGACGACCCTGCCTGAGCGAAAAGACTTTTCATGCAAAAGTTGCAGCAGACGCAAGCGATCGGGACTGGTGTCACTCACCACTGCACCTGAGGCCTTTGAGACGGACGCTAGCGCCGTTTTCTTTTGACCACAACTTTTTTCTTTGAGCGCGAGTCTGCCTTCTTGATGACGCTAATCGTTTTCTTCACCGGTACAGGCGCCTTCTTTACTTGTAGGTGAGGCGCAGCCGGCGTCTTGCGGACGGGTTCGGGCCTGACCGCTGGTCGTGGTGTAAAAGACGGTGTCTTGTGATCTGCGGCCGGAGAGGAAGTCTGGCGCGGCATCTCCAGGTTGCCCATATCGACCTTGCCCTTGAACAAAGCTCCCTCGACGACAATCACCCGGGGCGCGTGGATATCACCTACCATGCGCCCGGTTTCCGACAACTCGACAGAATCGGTCGCCGTCAAGTTACCGACCATCACACCGCTGACCACGGCGTTGTTGACCGAGACGTCCGCCTTGACTACCCCGCTCTGCTCGATGATCAGCGTGCGCGACAGGCTCAGCGAGCCCTCAATTCTTCCCTGAACCGTCAGGTCTTCGTCACCCTGCAAGTTGCCCCTGACCAGAATGGTTTCACCGACAATTGTGTTGGTATCCGCCATGAACGGCTCCTTTTAACTAGCGATCCATGTCCACGTTGCCCTTGAACGTGGCTCCGTCGGCGATTAAAATTCTCGGCGCCTTGATGTCGCCGACCATCCGGCCGTCGCTTTTCAGCTCTACCTTGTCCGAAGCGTTGATGTTTCCGGTGACAGAACCCGACACCTCGACGTTGCGAGTCACTATGTCGGCCTCTACAACGCCGGAACCTTCGACGAAAAGACTCTCCTTGAGCGTGATCTTACCCTTGACCGTGCCCTGGATCACCAGGTCTTCGTCGCCGCTTATTTCACCGTCGATTACAATTGAGCTTCCGATGACATTGGCCATGATATTCTCCTTGGCTCTTTTAGATCAATCCATCGGGAAGGGGCACATCCATCTCGATGCCGCCCTTGAAACCCGCACCATCCTCGATGATCACGACCGGCGCCCTGATATCGCCGACCACCTTGGCGTTGGCCAGCACCGCCACACGTTCCGTAGCAGTGATGTTGCCGCTCATCTCGCCTCTGATCGTCAGACGCTCGGCCTCAATGTCGGCCCTGACGACGCCGGTTTCCTCGATGGTCAAGTGATTCTTCAAAGAAATCTGCCCCTCTACCGTTCCTTCGATAATCAGATCCCCTCCACCGCTCAGGTTGCCCCTGATAGCAATCCCCTTGCCGATAACGCCCGGTGGTTCCGCGGCCATGTTTGCCTCCTTTGCCAGATACAGACGCTAGACTCTATGACATGCGCGGGCAACATAGCAAGAGAATCCCGAGCTTGTCAACCCCGCCCCAGGCGTCCCGTCAGACCCCTTGATAACAGGCCCTGCGGGATGCCCACCACCAGAAACAGCATGGCTATCACCAGCGGGTATTCCGGGTACACCATGCAGATGCCGGTCACGTAGAGCGTTAAAATGTTCGCCAACTGGAACAGGTTGAAGACCTTGTTTTTTCTCGGCACCACTTTAGGGGTCGGCAAGGATGATATCATTCCCAGTCCCAGCCCTACCAGGACCAATGGATAGTAGCTCATCACGGCCGTGTCGAGACCATACTTGAAGGCCACCAGCAGTCCCGCGGCGACTATAGCCCCGGAGATGGTCGTTGGTACGCCCTTGAAGTGCCTGGCGTTCGGGGCATGCCCGACGACGTTATAACGGGCCAGGCGCAGCGCAGTGCAGACGACGTATAGGGTTGATGCGATCGCCAGCAGAAACCAGAGCCCCGTTCCGGGAAGCAGCTCCCATGCCGTCCTGCCTGTCGAATAACACAGCATCGCCGGGGCCAGGCCGAAGGCAACCAGATCGGCCATCGAATCCAGCTCTGAGCCGAACTTGCTGGTCGCGTCCAGCAGCCTGGCGGCCGTGCCGTCCGCCTTGTCAAGCAAGACGCTCCAGAGCACCAGCCAGGCGGCCCACTCCAACTCACCCTCCAAAGAAAGCAATACCGAGGCCGTGCCCAGCATCAGGCTCGTTGAGGTAAAGAAGTTGGGGACGATGTATCGCCAGGCCCTATTTCCCATGCTGCCCCAGCCAGGCGATCAGGTCGGCAACCACCTTGTCGCGCCCGACCTCGTTGAAGATCTCGTGGAAGTAGTCTTCGTAGAGCTGAAAGTTCTTGTCCTCGGATTGCGCCGCCTCGAAGAAATGGCGCGTTGCCTCGGCAGAGGCCAGCCGGTCGTCACCGGCTTGCAGTACCAGAAGCGGCAGCTTGATGCGCGTCACCTCGCGAAAGGCGTCCGCCTGGGCTTGCAGCACCTCGGTGAACCAGCGGGCCGATGCCACGTCGCTCACCAGGGGATCCGCCGCATAGCGTTCGCAGGCCTCCTGGTCGTGGCTCAAGACGGAAGGGTCGAGGCCGGATTTCAAAGACAGGGTCGGGAAAATGCCCGAAAGCAACCTGCCGGCCAGCGCCTTGAGCGTGGGCACCTTGAAGGCCATGTCCAGGAATGGAGAACTGAGCACCAGGCCGTTCAGATCGTCTGCGTCGCGCTCGCAGAACCTGGCGGCGATCAATCCGCCCAGCGAATGCCCCAGCAGGACGGGCTTGCCGCCGTAGCCCTCCTTTTCGATTTCGGCCAAGAAGCTTCCGAGATCGTCCAGGTAGCCCGTGAAACCGTCGATGTGCGCCCGTCGCCCGCCGCTCTGGCCGTGCCCGCGGTAGTCAAAGGCGGCCACCGACCAGCCGGCCCGGCAGATATCATCCGCCAGCGCCTTGTAGCGGCCACTATGCTCTGCGAAACCGTGCACCAGCGCAACCAGGCCCTTGGGTTCATCTGTGAACCAGCGCCTGAAGAAAAGTCGGATACCGTCAGGCGCGTTGAAGAAATGTTCTTGGTAGTCAGTTGCCAACGTTCCACCTCCCGGGTGCCCGATAAGACCACGAGCGGCCCGCCTGGTCAAATGCCTTCGAAGATCAACTTGCCAAGCGACTTGCCCACTATTCTAACTTGCCACGGATCGGAGACCGTTTTCAACTGCGGCAGGGCCGCGACCAGCTTGATAAACCCCACGGCGGAGATCAACCTGTCTACCAGCAACAGACTTGTAAGATAAGCCCTCTTGAGATCTTTTCTGCCGAGATCCCGCGCTCCAAGCTTGCCATCCAGTCTCCTGAGATCCTCACCATTCCGGGGCAGGCTGCAGGCATGGGCTGCGGACAGGCCGGACTTCTGGCCAGCCAACCACTGGGCCAGGCCCTCGTCGAGCCAGCGCGGGCAACCGCGGCCGGCGGCACGTCTGACAATCCAGTGAACCAGTTCATGAGTCACAAGCGCCTCATGATTTTCGATCTTCCTAAGGGAGCGGACGGGCTGGGTAACGATCTCGTCATCGACAAGGGCGGCTCCCACGAACCACGGCCTTTTGCAGCGCTTATAAAAATCCCGCATGTCGCTACAGACATGAATTGTGATCGTCCGGCCGCGCTGCAGACCAAACAGGTGTTCGAAACTAGATATCTTCAGGCAAGCTAGTTTACAAAATTCGTGCGCCGCCTTTTCCTGGGCCGGACTGCCGGCCACGGCCTCAACCCCGGCGCAGCAGTCGACGACGACAGGTGCGGCACGGCAAACGGACACGGCCGTGATCGATACGATCAAGGCGCAGATTTTCTTTTTCAAGGCCACCTGCCAAGCTGTGTTCCGGGATAGTAATGTTCCAGGATCTTCCAAAAGTCGGCGCCCGCCCGCTCCATACCCATCGCACCGTACTGACACATGCCAATCCCGTGTCCCAATCCCCGTCCGTGAAACAGAAGTTCTTGGCCGCGTTTTTCCAGTTCGAAGCACGCGCTTTTGAACCTGCCCCAGCCAAACCATTTTCCCATCAACATGTGAAAGCGCTCGCCGCGCAACTCGATCGCCGGGCCGGAGGCGCTGGAGATCGACACCCGGCTGACCCAGCCCTGCCTGCCGATCTTCTCGATGGCAAGCTTGCATTTTTTAAGCTTGCCTGCCCTGCCCAGGGCCGGAAACTGCTTGCCCAGCCGTCGGCACAAGCCCGCCTGCCCGATGCTGAAGGTCCAGTGCATGTGCGCCGAATCCGAACAATACGGCGGCCGGCCGTCCTCGACGCCCAGGAGGTACGGGCGCGCCGTCACAGGCCCCCATACATCGGCTGCCGAGGCGGTGCTTCCGGCGCAGGTGGAGAAATAGTACGTCCGTGCAGGTTTAGCGTCGAAAAGCAACACCAGTCCACGCGCCGCCGCGAGCGCCCGGCGCTGTTTCGGGGTACAGGCCTCGCGCCCGGTGTAGACCTGGCAGTGGGTCAGATCGCATAAATCGTACCCCGCCCCGGTGTGCTTGCCTGTCACACTCAGGGCGTAGCTGCGCGAGGCGACGGCCTGCGCACGCAAGGCTTCGGGACCGCCGGGTCGCATCTCGTGGCAAGCCACCGACTGGACGTAATCTTCGAGCGCTACGTGGTTGAGCAGCCGGCAAACGTCACTCGCCGGCCGCACCTCAAGCCAGCCGTCGTAGACGCGAAGCGGCCCGCCCGCGACACCGGCCCGCAGGCCGTCGCGGCCGTGGCCGGCGGCGGTCCGCACTTCGAATCGCGCGGAGCAGACTCTTTTCTTTTCATGCCTTACGCACAGCAATGCACTTGCAGTGCAGCGCGCATCAATAGCGTTTGTCACGAATACTTGCCGCCTGCCGTCGGCCGCCACTGCCGTGACTGCCAGCGGGAGGCTGTTAGTGCTTTTGATCGAAACCCGTTGCGGCTTGAATATGCCGAACAGGCTGATGCTCACCTCGCGCGCTTGGGCCCCCGGGACCGAAAGCAAGGCCATCGCTATGATCAGTGATCTCATGGTTTCCTCAGCGGAACGCCGCAGGCAGTCATGGCCTGGTAGGCGGCGGCGATGATCTTTTTCGCCAGTGCGGCGGCTTCCTTGGATCCCGTCCCGTCATGCACCAAGACCACCAGCGAGAGTAACGGGCGGCGATCGGGGGCAAATCCCATGTACCAGGCGTGTGTCCTCCAGTTGACGTTGCCCCAGGCGGCGGTGCCGGTCTTTCCAGCCAAGTGCAGGTCGTAAAGTCGCTGGGCCTGGCCGGTGCCATAGATGGAAGCCTGTTCCAGGGCATCGCGGATGAAACGCAGTGCCGCAGTATCTTTGAGCTCGCCCCGCACCGGCGTCGGCCCCTGGCCGGGATCCGCCATACGCGGACTGTACAGCACTCCCCCGTTGGCCACGGCGGCCACCGCGCTTAGCACCTGCAAGGGAGTCACGCGCAGGCCATCAGCCTGTCCCGTGGCCATGCGGGCCGCTAGGCCGGCCGGCGGCCAGGAGGGCAGGCTGCCGGACACCTCGCCGCCGAGATCCGAGCCGGTCACCCTTCCCAGGCCGAACTCGCCTGCCGCGCGCAGCAGGGGCGTCACACCGATGCGCCTGCCGATGCGCGCGAAGTACAAGTTGCAAGACAAGGCCAGGGCTTTTGACAGGTTGACCGGCCCGTGCCCTCTTCTGAGCCAGCAATCGACCTCGGTGCCCGGCGGACCGATGGTCGTCTCGCCTCCCGGGCAGGTGTATGTTTCCGATGGATCGACCAGGCCCGAGCGGGCCGCGTAGGTGGTGATCACCTTGAAAATGGACCCGGGTTGAAAAGATCGCCCGGCGAGCGTCTTGCGATTTTTGAGCCACAAGATCCTCCCGCTGTGCGGATCCATCAGGGCGAAGGCGTCGCGCTGGTTCGATCTTACGACTGAGGCAGACAATTCGCCAAGCTTTGCCGACAGGCAAACCCGTTCGCTGGGGCTCAGTTGCCTGACCGCGGCGCCTGAGCTGAGCGGGACCAGGAACGCCGCCAGGAAGACGAGAAAACTATTTTCGCGTCCGGGCATTGCCGCCCCTCTTGGGCGCGGGCCTTTTCGAACGGGTCGCCTTCTTCCTCTTGCGGATCTTTCTCTTCTTCCAGCGCTTGGTCTTGGCCCATTTGACCTGCAGATCGATCTTCTCGCCTTCGTTTATTTGCCGGTGATAGCTCTTCGACTGGCTGCGCCCAGGCCGGCGCGCCTCGATCACGTGACGACCTACGACAAGCGGCAGCTCTTTCAAAGGCGCCAGTCCCATGCGTCTTCCATCGACGTAGATCTCCGCCCGCCTGTCCGAATCGACCGATAAAAAGCCCTTGGGCCCCGGCCACAGCAACAGCGTCAGGCCGGCGCCGCCAAGCACTATGGCGCAGGCTGTGAGCAGCACCAAACTCCTGCGCCATTTTCTCTTTTTCTTGCCGGAATGCTTCACGGCCGGCAGTTTGGGCGCCGTCACCATCTCGGATTCGCCGGGCGGCCGCACGGGGTTGGGAACCTCCAGCGGCTCGACCAGGTCAAGAAGATCGTCCAGATAGAACTCGCGGGTATGATCGTCGCCGCCCTCGTCCGGTGGCAGGAACTCGTCGAAATCTCCCGGAGTAGTCGCCGCATGCGTGCGGTCGTACAGGTTGCTCCTGGCTCGCTCACCCAGTGCAGCGGACGTCCGCCGCCGCCCCTGATCAACGAAAAACGGCGCTAAAACGGCTGCGAAACTATCCCCGTCAGGGTAACGGTCGTCGGGATCCTTGCAAAGGGCACGCTCGACGACCTTGTCCATGGTCCTCGAAATGGACTCGACAATGCTGCTCGGCGGCGGCGGGTCGAGGTTGACTATCTTGTCCCAGATGTCCTGCGGCCCGACCCCCATAAAGGGGTTCTCCCCGGTCAGCAATTCATAAAGCACCACCCCGAGCGAGAAGATGTCGGCCCTGCCGTCGAACTCGAAGCCCTTGACGTACTCGGGCGCCATGTACTCGTACTTACCCTTGAGCACTCCCGGCCGGGTGAAGCTGGCATACTGCGTGGCCTTGGCGATGCCGAAATCGGTGATCTTCACCTGGCCATCGCAGCCGACCAGGATGTTTCCCGGACTGATGTCGCGGTGTACGACCGGCCCGCTCTTCTCGCCGCGTCGCGAGACGCCGGCATACGAGAGACCCATGGCCACTTCGTGCACGGCGAAGGCGACCTCGGGAATCGACAACACCAAATTGCCGGGGGCCTGAAGCATAACCAGTTCTTCCAGGTCGAGGCCCTCAAGGTACTCCATCACGATGTAGTAGTAGGATCCGAAGTTTATCAGATCATAAGTGCGGATTATATTGGGATGGTCCATGCTGGCGGCGATCAGGGCCTCGTTGACGAACATGCCGACGAACTCGCGGTCGGCGCTCAGCCTGGGAAACAGACGCTTGATGGCAACGGTGCGGATTCCTCCGTCATCCAGGCTCTCGTCGGCCTTGAAGATCTCGGCCATGCCCCCCTTGCCGATCTTTTCTCTCAGCCGATAGCGGCCGATGTGTTGACCCGTCTCCATTGCAGTGAGTACTGCCTCCTATTGCCCGCTGACGTCGAAGACGCCTACCTCCTGAATGTCTCCGGTCTTGGTCAGGATCTTGTGAAACTCCAGCCGGCGCTCCCTGTTGGTGCCCTCGAACAGCACCACCTGAATGCGCACCTTGGTCTGGGGATGTCCGTGACTCGAGAAATACTTCACCTTGATCTGGTATTTACCGCTGAAGGCATTTGCCAGCGTGAAGACCTCTGGGCCGAAGCCGTCGGTATCGTCCACGTCCAGCTTGCCGCCCATCTTTGTCAGCCGGTGCCCGTAGTAGCACTCTTCGCTCGAGGGATCGATAACGTGAAGATCGACGTCGGTTCCGTCGGTATCCCAGCTCAGGATGACCTGCATGTCGACGGGGGGCACGTCTGAAAAAAAAGACACGCTGTCACGGCCCTCGCCGGATTCGTTTTCGGCCACTACCTCGATACCGTTGGCCCCCCTGGAGACGACGATGGTCGCCGCGAACTGCCCGCCGTTGACATCAATGCTGCGCTCGTAACCATTCACTACCAGGGTAACCCTGGCGAGCGATTCGTCGCTGACCGTGCCCTTCAGCTCGATGATGCGGCCGGTAGACCAGCCTCCCCTGGGTTGTACGATCTCCACCGTGGGCGGCTGGTTGTCGGCCGCTCCATCGGCCGCCCCATCGGCCGCCCCGGCGCCCAGCGGCAAGAGGCACAGCCACAACGCGAGTGTCATTGTGCGTCGCATGGTCTCAGTCCTCGATTTGCACAATGCCGCTGGCCGAGTTGCCGCCAAACTGCGGATCGTACATCGGTAGTACGCGAGCCGGCATGACACGGAAGACGCCCGGTACAGCGGCGCGAACCAGATAGGCAATCTTCCTGCGTCCCTTTTTCAGTCTCGAGATGAAGAAAGCCACATGCTGATCACTGATTTCGCGGTGCAATCCCGGCTGGCGTAGTTCGTAACCGGGCAGCGCGTAACCATGATCGCTCTCGATAGGCTGTACACCGGCCGGCAGGGGATCCTCGATCATCACGTAGTCTGTGTTCTGCGCCGCGGCGATCTCCAGCACAACAAGCAACTCGTCTCCCGGGGACGCCTTGCCCGCAAGCGGCTTGGTGCGAAAACGCCAACTTTCGCCGACCAGCGTCTTGTCCAGCGCGAACATGCTGCGCCTGATGCGCAAGCGTTCCCCTTGCGCCGTGATTTGCTCTTGGCGGCCGAAGTAATTGATGGCCACGTTGTAGAAAAGCACGCCCTTGCCCTGGCGGCTGATATGCACAAGGTTTTTACCGATTCTCGCCGGGGCGTCCCGTAGCAAGGTCACGCTCGGCTTGAAAACGTCCTCAGGGCCGAAATCCTTCTTCGCCCGTTGCTGGTCGTTCAGAACCAGGTCGACCCTGGCCAGGTATTCAGCGGCGCCCTGCTTTTTCAGGTAGTCGACCAGCGAAAAAACCACCATTGCCGTGTCCCGGGTCGAATGCCAGCGGTCTCCCTGGCGGACAGACATAAGCCAGCGCACCGCCTGGCCTATGTTCAGGCTGCCAGGCTTCAGCGTCACCAGGGCGCGCAGCGCGGCGGCCGTGGTTTCCACCGGATCGCTTTCCCAGCCCGGGCCTCCCCGGTCGTCGCCCCACCAGGCCCCATTGGCGCTCTTGTTGACCGCCAGGTCTATCCGGCCGGTCAGCGCCACGGCGGATTCCTGCTTGCCCATTTCCAGAAGGGCCATGGCCGACAAGGCCTGGCCGTAGACCGAAAGATTTTTGTCTCCGGCGACTTTCTCGACCATCGACCCGTACTTCACGCCTGCCAGGGCCAGGCTGTAGAGCAAGTAGGAGCGCTGGTTGGCATTCAACTGCGGGCTTTTTACCAGGGCCTTGAGTCGGTTCGTTCCACGGTCGAGCATGTCCGCATCGACGGGCCACTTCAGGCTCTTGGCCAACGCCAGGCCGGACACGACGTAGGCCGTCATGAAGGCATCGGTCGAGTCGTCCGACCACCAGCCCCAGCCTCCATCCTGGTGCTGCAACTGTCCCAGGTGGGCCAGCCCCGCGTGTATAAAGCGCGGCAACTCGTCCTCGAGACGCTTGTTCTTCATGCCCAACTCCTGAAGCGCCCGGGCAACGACCAGGTCGGGCAAGAAACGGTTCATGGTCTGTTCGGTGCAGCCGTATGGGTAACCAGCCAAATATCGTAGCGAGTCCAGCAGCGCCGGCGCTATACCGCTCGACAACGTGACCGTCGTCGATGCGCTTTTCGGCCTGGCCGCGTCCGGGACGGTCAGCGTTATAGACGTCTCGGGAGTTTGATCGTCCAGTGTTCCCCCGGCCAGCAAGTGCTGTTGCATTCCGTAGGGGCGAAGCGGAATCTTGCGCTCGAGCGAGTCGGAAGCGCCGTCCGATACCGCCGAGGCCCGCAGAACTGCCGTACCTGACTCCTGTGCCTGCGCCTGGAAACTGGCCAATCCCACACCCCGGGGCTTGACCTCCAACTTGACGGGCTCGCCTGAAATGCGCAACTTGTGCCCATCGGTTTGCAAGCTGGTCGTAAACGTCCTGGTCTTGTCCGTGTAGTTGTGAACCAAGACCCCGATGGTCGCCAGGTCATGCTCCACCAGGAATGTCGGAGCCGCCAGGCGCGCAACGACCGGCTTTGTGACCTGCATCTTGCCGGCCCCCTGGCCCACCCGCGTGTCGGCCGTGATGACGCGCGCCGAGGCGCGCCAGGTGGTCAGGTTATCGGGAGCCTTCAACTTTGTCCGGGCCTTGCCCTCGGCGTTGGTGACCAGGTGCGGGTACCAGGCGAGCGTATCTTTGAAGTCGCGACGCACCTGGTTGGCGGCCAGGTTCTTGAAAGAACCAGGCACGACGGGGCTGCGCAAGGTGAGCGCGGCCATGCGATCGCGTGAGTCTTGTCCATAGCCGTAGAACCTGAAGTCGGCAGAGCACAGCGCACGAACGTTGTTGCGCTTGCGATGGTAGAAGAACTGCGAGATCGGCACCGCAAGCTCGGGGCTGATCCCGTAGATTGCCTCGTCGACGATTCCCAAAGCCACCTCCGCTCCCGCGACCGGGTGCCCCAGGTTGTCGGTCACACGCACCTCGAAGCCGATCTCATCGCCGGGCTCGGCGAATTGCCGCTCGGCATGGACGGCCACGGACAAAAGCTTCCGGCGGGGCGGCACGACCACGTCGAGGCGCCGCTCGTAAAGCGTGTGATCGAAAACCGTAGCCAGCCTGACTGTGAAGTTGGGTGTCTGCGCCTCGGCAATCTTGACCTCGAAAACGCGCGAGAATCCCCGTGCGGGCGCCGCCTCGGCGCGGTACAGGCGTCCGCCTTCGACGGTGAACAACAGGTTAGCGTCGGCGTGCGGCGTGAGCACCAGAAAGCGCGCCTTGTCGCCAATTCCATAGCTGCGCCGGTCGGCGATGATGCGCAGTTCGTCGGGAGAATATGGAATGTCCCCGCCGTTACTGGTCACATACAACGTGGTGCTGCACTCGACCCGTTGGCCTTGCGCGTCGGCCGCCTTGGCCGTCACCTTGTAACTGCCTCCCTTGGCCGGCGTAAATAAAATGACGTTCTCGCCCTTGGGCCCGGTGGAGATGCGCCGCGAAAGGATCCTTTCGCTGGTGGCCTTGGACGGTTCAGCGCCTAGTGTGGCCGTGACTTCGACATCCACGTCGGCCGCGACGGGGTTTTTGTCGTAATCCGTGCTGGAAAGGCGAATCCGGGCCTGTTGGCCGGGGCTGAACAACAGTTGCCGCGGTTCCAGCGCCAGGCGGAACTTGGCCCGGGTGACGCGTACCGAACCGTGGCCGCTGACCGCCTGGTTGGAGGCGTCAGTGACGATCGCCTCGATGCCGTAGGTGTAGTCAAGGCTCTCGGGCAAAGTCTCGAAGTCGAACTCGAAGCGGCCGTCCTTGTCCAGCCGGCCTTCCTTCTCGATGATGGTTTCGCGGATGGTGCTCTGGTACTCGGCGTCGGAGTAGTACCAGGAATAGTCCGCATCGATCCACCAGGGAATGTAGAAACGGGTCCGGAAGACGCTCAGCTTGACCTTGGCGCGCGGTACGGGCGGACCGAAGTAATAATTGGCCGTAACCCGCGCGGACACTTTTTCTCCGCTCTTGTAGGCCTTCCTGGGCGTCGACAGCTTCACCCGGTACTCCGGCTTGCGGTATGCCTTTACCTTGAATTCTCCGCCGTACTCCTTGCCGCCGACCTCGGAGATCAATTGGTAAGTGCCCTTAGCGGCGTTATCGAAAATATCGAAGCGACCGTCGAAGGAACCGCTTTTTCCGATCGCCAGGCTGTCGGTATAGATCTCCTGTCCGTTCGGGTCGCGCACGCTGACCGTGGCTAGTTTCAGGCCGGGATCGATCCGGTAGCGCTCATCCACGTAGTCGCGGACGACTCCCTTGAAGAAGACCGCCTGGCCCGGTCGATAGACCGGCCGCTCAGTGGTCAGATAAACCTTGCGCCCAAAAAGGCCGGCGGGATGGTAGGTTGGATCGGCCAGCGCGAAATCCCGGCCGCGAGTTACTAAAACAACCAGGGAGCGTTCCAGGGGGATGTCTTTCGACCATAAGCCGTCCGAGCCTGTTTTGCCCCGGCCGATTTCGTTGTCGCCGTTGTTGACGACGATCGCCGCGTCCTCGACGGGAGAGCCCAGGTCGGGATCGACGGCGTAGACCAGGATCTTGTCCGGGCTTTGCCGGGTAAGAACGATCATTCTGGAGATGATCACCATGGTGTAACCAATCTCGTTGCCGTGGATGCCCTGGACCAGATAGACGCCTGGTTCATGTGTATTGATTTTCACGTCCAGGTAGGCCCATTCGGGTGAACCCGGCGGGATCTCCTCGCGCCAGCTGTCTGCCAGATCGAGATCCTTAATGAAAGGCACCACGGTCGTCATCGCCGACGCGGGAGCGATGGATTCTTGCAAATCTTGCAGCTGCCCGCCGAAGGCATCCCGGCCGGCCGCACGGGCCTTGTCTGAAAATCCCTCCCGCATTTGCCGTATGCCTGCCTGCAACCCGTCGCGCCACAGGCCCCCGAGTACGTCCAGGCTGTTCATGCGCGCGGGGGCGTTTTTCATCTCGATCCGGTGCAGGTTGTCCTGGTGGCCGAAGAACTTCAGCGGATCGGTCACGCGGTAGAGCCGGAAGTCCACGTAGGGCAGGCTCCTGGCCTCCAGGCGCACGTGAATATCGCTCTCTTCGGGCGAGAATACCCGTTCGGTTGAGAGGTAGAATCTCGGCTGCAGTGCGCCGGCCGCGCTCGACATACCTAACAAGGCGACCAAGACGGCTGCCACTTGGCACGGGATAATGACTTTTTTTCTCATTGCCTGCCTCCAGCGAGGATCTTCCAACGGTAGAAACCTTCAAAACGAGGATTGTCCGGACGCACGCGCCAGCGATCGTCCTTGTGTGTGCGCAGGGCAGTAAGTGTCACCAAGCGCACTTCCCCAGGCTCGCTGGCAGCCAGGCGACCGGTGTGATAAACGACCCGCGGGCCGCCCGGTCGATCGAAGCGATCGAGGAGAATCATTGAATGCATCGGCTCGGGCTGCCTGTCCGGGTCGCGGAAAAACAGCAAGTCGCCGGGAAGAGCGTCTTTTACGTCCTTGGAGACGAAAACCGTGTTGTATTCCCAAAGGGCGCGCGCGGAGGCGGCCGCGGAGAAGTCTCGCACGACGTCGCCCGGAGCTTCCGGGCGCCTCGCATTCACCCTGAAGAGTCGATCTCCGATGATAGGGACTTGCGGGTAGTTATAGCGTCGCACGTCCTCAGAAGTTGCCTGGTGCAGGTACGGCACTCCGGAAAGCCAATTCGCATCGTGCTTTCTCAGCGCTTCCTTGTAGGCGAAGCGAATCAGACCGGCGCAGTCGTGATGGATCTCGGCCCAACGCGGATCCGGTCTGTAAAACTGCGCCTCGGCGATGGCCACAAACCAAGACCTGAAGGCACGCCGGTCCATAGCGTCGTTCAACTCGAGCTGATCCGGGATACCGTCGCCGTCGCGATCGCCGCTGTGGGACACAAGCTGCAGCCTGCGCTCCGTCGTGCGACCGCCCTCGTCGATCGCCAGGATCACCTCCCCGGGGTCTCCCTCGGCGCGCAAGCCCAACTCGAGAAGGGCCGGGCCCTCGCCGCGCGACGCGCGGCCGAGAAGCTTTACCCTGTCTGCGCCCTGGACAATGGCCACGCGGATCGTTTCGGGAAAGAACGGAACCGGGCTGCCGTAGACGTTGGTTCGCGACCAGACCAACTTGGCGCCGGCGCCGGAGTTGGCCGGCAAGCTGTCTGGAAAAAGTGTCAGCCTTCTTTTCACCGGAAGCATGACGCTGGCGGCAAAGACAAACAGCATCAGCAGCGCTCCCAGTGCGAGCGCCCAGATTTCCCGAGCGCGCCTCATTGCAGAGGCACCAGGTTGCCCCGTGCTCCGCCCTCGGCGACGACAATGCGCCCCCCGAGGCGTCCAATCTTCCCGAGCGCTTCGAAGAAAGGAACGACGGTCTCCTCGATGTCCTCGGCGCGGAAGCGAGAAGAGTGCTTGCCCGCCGCCCGGGAGAATTTCACCAGGTCATCGAACAGCAGGCCGCAATCGGCGTAAGCCAGCAGGAAACAGTGCGTCTCGCCGGCGGACAGCTTGTCCGTAAAATCGGGCAGGTCACGGATGGATGGCTGTTGACCGATGGCCGTCGCCGCAATCTTGCGCACGGCATCACCGCTGCTCCCGATGATCAGCCAGTTTTCGACGACGGCAAAAGCCGGGGCGAAACCGTGTCCTGGCGGCGATTCATGGACGACGACGTCGGATTTACCCACAAGCGCCTTCTTGGCCGGCGGCTGCCCGAAGGAATAGCCGAAAAGCTTTTCCATGGCGCCCTCGACGCGGGCGGAATTCTTGGTTTCGAACAGCGCTGCCACGACCGGCAGCGGTTGTTTTCCAGCGCTGTCGACGCCCACGACGATGGCCGTCATCTGTGTGGACAGGTTGACAAGCAGATCGCGCTCGATGTCCAGCCCCGCCTGCTTCTCGAAGGCAGGTGCGTTTTTCATACGCTTGCGAGCCTCTTTCCAGATTTGGCTAAGCCGGGCATCCGCAAGCCCTATGACGATGCGTGAGTCGAGCGGCACGAGCTTGGCCGCCCCGAACGTCTCCTTCGCCGGGACGCCCGAGTTGTTTTTTTCGCCAGGCGCCGTGATCTGCAGGCGTGCCTTCGGGCCGGAGCTGAACCTGAATGCCAATAGGTTTCCGGGCAAAACGCCCTTGAGCCAGACATGTCCGTTATCCGAAAGCGGCTCTAGGTTCAACAAGGCTACCAGGTCGCCCGCCTGTCCCTTTTCGGCCAACACTCCCGCAACCCGCTGGTCCGCAAGCAAAGCTCCCTTGGGCTTGCCGCTGGCCAGTGCAGCGGCTTCGAGCAAGTACTCCTCCGAGTTCGATGCCAGCAGCAGGTTTGCGAAAAGCAGGTAATAGATGTGCGCTCCTCCGGAGAGGGAAAGGTCGCGCAGTCGAAGGCCGAAGACCTCTCGGCTCTCGATCACCCCCTTACGCGGAGTGATTTGGTTGAGCACCTCCGCCAGCCGGTCGAGCGCCTGCACCTTCAGGTCGATCTGCTTGACAACCAGTATATCGAATCCGTCTTTGCTCCTGCGCAGCGCAAGTCCCGAGGGCGTGCCAAGCAGTTTTTCAAACTCGAGTTTACCGAGCGGCACGGCCGAGACCGACTCGAGCCGGTGACGCAGGCCGGACAAGCGCAGCAACATACCGCTGCTAAGCGCGTCCTGGATGGGCGGAGATTTCTCCAACTCGCGGAACCAGGTCTTGCCTGCAAGCCAGGAGAGCGCAGGCTGCAGGTCGGCCGCCAGCAGAACCAGCACGCTTTCCGAAGGGATCAACCCGGACAGGCTGCCGAAGCTGGCGCCAGGCAGCTTGGAAACGGTAGAAAGATACCCCTTCTCGACCCGTTCCGGGGCCGAGGCTGCCTTATCCTTTTTACCGCACTTGCAGGCAGAGAACGACAGGAGTGCGATGCCAACGATCAACCAGCGCCCGGACAGACGCATGATCACCTCCAGGGTTATAGGCGTTGCGAAGAAACGTATCAGTCGGGGTTCTTTGGTGTCAATTGACCACGTAAGGCCGGTGCGAGGCGTTGTGCTTTGGCGCTTGTTGGTCGGCTGGGTACGAGCTAGTATGGCCTGCCATGGACGAGATCGAACCGGTTGAAATTCCAATCGACGGGACTTTGGATCTGCACACATTTCATCCGCGCGAGGTGAAAGATCTGGTTCCCGACTACCTGGCCGAATGCCGGCGGCTGGGGATTTTGCAGGTGCGCATCGTGCACGGCAAGGGCACCGGGGCGCTTCGGCGCACGGTCCACTCGGTCTTAGAAAAAATCCCCGAAGTCGAGTCATATAAACTGGCCGGCCCGGAAGCCGGCGCCTGGGGAGCTACTTTGGTAAGCTTGTTGCCAGTCCAGGACAGCGCAGTCTAGCTTCGCGTAAGAAACACTTTAGGCCGGCCGATTACCCATTTGGCCCTTGACAACCGTCTGATATTTCAGTAATTTATACCGCAACAGGAGGTTCAATGGCCGTCAAGAAATCCAGCGAGTACCGATGCGACCTTGTCAATGAGACGGTAAAGATAATCCTGCGCAAAAAAAGCACGGCTGGGCTGAGAAGCACAGATGAGTTCTTTGTGCAGTGCGACCAAGACGAGTGCCAGTACGTCGGCGAAAACAAGCCTCCTTGCCCTTTGGACTTGTCCCTATATGAAGCGGAGATCGAAGAACGAGAAGAGATGGCACGCCTGCGCCGAGAGGAATCCAGGTACTAACCACTCCGGTAGGAGCTCAGATTCCTGACATGGGGTCTCAGTTTTGAGATTCGTTTTTTCGAACCGGGATGACTTGCGCCCGTTTCGCCTTCTTTCGTACAATCAAAAGATGAACGACAAGATCGCATGTATTGGTTGGGTTTTGATCCTGGTTGCATCGTGCTTCTGGTTTTCCTGTTCCGGTTCGATTGGCAGCAGCGGAGATTCCGGGCAACCGGAAGACGGTGACATCCAGGACGGCGACGACGGAGGGACAGCCGGAGACCACGGCGCCGACCCGGGTGCCGATCCGGGGTCGGATCCCGGCGCGGACCCGGGTGCGGACGCCGACGTCCAGTTTGTCACCAGCCTGACCGACCACGGAGTCACCTGGACATTTTCCGCACCGGCCCGGGTGGGCCAATTCATCACCGGGGACTACTGGGTGGTGGGCCCGGTCACGGTGAGCGCCATCGATCCACCGCCTGGCAACGGGCGCAACGGGAGCGTCAAGAATATCCCGCCCTTCCAGAGCCAGAGCGGTTTCGACGACCGCACCCCGGGCAATCGTTTCGAAGAATCCTTGATGGCGACCCCGCCGATCGCCTTGGGCCCGGGCGACAGCCTGGCCTCGTCCATCTCGGTGGCGGTGCCCGGCCAAATGGACAACTGGCTCCGGGAGGGCAACGGAGAACAATCGGACTCACCCGTCTGGAGCGTCTCGATTCTCACTTGTCTCGACGCTCCTGCCCCGGACGATGCCTTCCGGCCTTCCTATGCCGACACGTCGAACCGGATCTACCGGTTCTCCGAAGTCAACCAGGCGTTGTTGCCGCAGTTGGCCCCGCCGGTAACCGTCGAGAGCGACTATCTTCAGATGTTCGCCGATCGTTTAATCCGCCCTTGGGTGGACAACCTGTTCTAC
This sequence comes from Myxococcota bacterium, assembly GCA_035528415.1. Classification (GTDB taxonomy): domain Bacteria; phylum Myxococcota; class B64-G9; order B64-G9; family B64-G9; genus DATKYQ01. The sequence goes on from DATKYQ010000040.1 coordinate 69,649, forward strand.
GCTTTCGACGCCCAGGTGGAGTACATGGCCATGTATGGGCGGGAGCAGGGACGGATGGCCGGGATCGTCAGTCTGTTACTCATGCTGGAATTGCCGCCTGCCCAGCAGGAGGTTCGCGAGCGACTCTTGATTGGTTATGTCCAGCACGGAATCGATCTCTGGGGCCTGGTGCGCGAAGGGTACCCGGGTTGGTATGCCCACGGGGGACACGGTTCCGGGCGCAAGTGGCCCGTCATCCTGGCCGGGCTTCTGCTGGGCGACGCTCAAATGGCCTCGCCCAGCGTGACCTACCCCGGGGTGCAGTTCGGCGAGGACATGCACACCGCGTTCGCCGACGCGCCGCCCTGGGGCCCGGCCTGGAACGGGGCCACTGTGATTTACACCGGGCACATGGGCCTCTGGAACAACCAGCCGGTGAGCGACACCCCCGGGTGGGGACCCTACGAACACCTGCCGCCGGATCAATGGGAGGGAGATGGAATCGGCGAGGGCTACCGGCGGTGTTGCACCTCGATTGCCTGGGTGGGCCAGGCGCTGGCCGCCCGCCTGATGAACGCCCAGACCAACTGGAACCATGATGCATTCTTTGCCTATGTTGACCGCTGGATGGACCCGACCGGGGATGATGCCTACACCCAGACCATCTTCGATATGTCCGGTCTCGACTACCGGGCGAACTTTCAGCGCCAGGGCCAGGCCTGGGACAATTTTATCAACGAAATGTGGGCGACCTACCGGTAAACCAAGAAGGGGTGCCAGGGAAACCGGAAAGACTGGCGGCGTTGATCATCTCCGGCCGGTTGCGACCGTCAGATCGTCGACCCACATGGTCTGATCGACCGGCGAGCCGTCGCCGATGTAAATCGCAATCAAGAACTGGTTGAAGGCCATGTCGGGATGCTGCCCGGTGCGCATCAGGATCTGGTTGGTGTCGATGACCAGTTCGCCGTCGTACCAGTACTGGATCACCCCGTCGGGCAGGCCGACCCCGTTGACAATCGAGTTCATAGCGAAATACGACTCGATGAAATGCCAGTCATTCTTGTAGTAGTCGCCCGGCTCGTCTTTGAACATCTGTTCGGGCGAGTCCCAAAAGCGCGCGCTGTAGTACCCGTTGCCGGTCGAAAAGCAGTCGCGCCCGTCGACGTAGCCGACCAGTCCATTACATGAGCATACCGATCTCTGCTCGCTGAACTGGTAGTCGTCGAACGAACCGTTGCAGCCGACGAAAGTGTCGTTATTGAGCAGGATGCAGTTGAGATCGTTGTTCTTTGAATCTTGCAAAGCTATGCGCACAACCCCGCCGACTTGCTCGGTGTAGGTAGTCAAGTAACTGTAGGCCGGGCCGACCCAGCGATCGTCTTTATTAGTTACGAAGTGAAATTCGTGCGGGTGGTACGAGCGGCCGGAACCGATATAGTTGGCCGAGTACTTGACCCAGTAGCTTAGATAGACTGTTTCTGATTCGGGAAATTGCCTGCGCCCGGGCGTGCCGCCGGAACAGCCTTGAGCACCTGTGACAAAGTGGCATTCGAAAGACGAAGTCGACCCGGGAATGTGTTCGCTGGTTGAAAGGTCACCCTGGGGTCCGTCGTACCAATCACGCGAACCGAAATCGTCATCTTCGAAGTCTTCGAAGAAGAGCACCGTCGACGGGCCGGGATCTCCACCGGGATCGGAGCCCTGGTCGGCACCCGGGTCAGCGCCCGGATCGGAGCCGGGATCAGCGCCGGGATCAGCGCTCGGATCGCCGCTGCCGCCGTCATCAGCGTCATTATCGGCATCGTTGCTCCCGGCATCACCATCGTTGATCGAGTCTCCAATGGAGCCTTTACAGGCGCTGAGCGAAAAACAGATCACAAAACAGAATAAACCAAATGATTTCATGTGTTATTCCGCGCTTCGAGTGGGTTTGTCCGTTGGTGGGAAAAGGTTAACATATCTGGCCATGCTTTGGCAATTGCCCCCAGCTAGATCTGCTCGTGCTGTGAAGGATGACATTCGCCTTGGGCGTGTGCCATCATGAGCACCTGAAAGGAAACAACCCATGCGCACATGGATCGCCTGGATAGTAGTCGTGCTGGCCTGCCTGGTCACAGGTTGCGGTGGCACAAGCGAAGCCGTTGACGCCGAAGACGGTGTCGACGGCAGTGCCGACGCAGACGCTACACCGGATGCCGGCGACGCTGAACCGGATGACGGCGGGCAGGACGACGGGGATGTCGATCCAGGCGACACTAATCCAGGTGACAACGATCCAACTGACGGCGACACAAATCCAAGCGACACCGGACCGGACGGCGGGGACCAGGCGAGCGACAACGGCCCGGGTGAATTTTGTTGGCGAGCGACCGCCTGCGATCTCGGACAGACTTGTAATTTGTGCTCGGGCCTTTGCGAGCCGCAAGCGAGCGTGCCCGGCGAGACAGCCAACATCCTGACCGCCTACCCCCTGGCCGGTGCCCCCGGCGACCTTTTAATGATCGAGGGCGAAGGCTTCTACTCGACATTGCTGCCGGACTTCACCGCCAGTTTGACCATCGGCCCCGAAAGCTTCAACAGCTGGACCATGGGCTTCGACGAAAATCGTTTAATGGTTGTCAGGACGGCCAATACCAACGGCGCTATGGACTACTCGGCCCAGTCAGGCTCCAGCCAGCACCCCGGCCCCGTAATTACCGATGCAGCCTATGCCCAACCCCAGGCCTGCGGGCCCGATGATCCTCCCGCCAGCGGTACCCCCGCTGGCGTGGCCGCCGAGGCCGGCCCGCATGCTCCCGGTTTTTCTGATCTAGATAGCCCCTGGCAGCTGCGCGTCCACTACCCGGCCGAGTGCGGCGGGCTGCGCAGACCGCCCGCCCAGGGCCCTTTCCCGGTGGTTCTTATCCTGCATGGCGACGGCGCAATCGGAATCAACTACGACTTCTTGGCCCGCCACCTGGCCAGCTGGGGTTTTTTAGTGGTGACCCCTAACATCGAGGATGCCGCCACCTTGCGGTTAGTCCTGGCCGCGGCGCTGGATAATCCGGCCCAGCTCTACGGCCCCCTCGCCGGCGCCTCGGCTGGCGGCCAGGCTGTGGTTGTCGGCCACTCGATGGGCTCGACCCGTACCGGAGACATGTTCAGTCTGGGCGAAGATCGGATCGGCGCGGTGATCTTCTTAGGCCCGGTCAGCCAGACGATCAACTACCCTGTCCCGGGTGTGGTCTTCGGCGCGACCGGCGACATGCAGTCGCTGCCGGGCACTTACGAAAATATCTTCGCGGCCCTGGAACGCCCGCGCTGGCTGGCGGTTGTGCAGGGCGGCAACCACAGCCAGTTCACCGACGCCAAACACTGGGAGGGCTGGTCTTTCTCCGATCTGGTGCCCGAGATTTCCCGCAACCGACAGTTCGAGTTGGTCCAGAGTTTGAGCCTGGCCTTTTTGCAGCGCCAGTTCGGCCAAACCGAGCTGTTCGGCTTTTGGCTTACGGATCCCGGCCTGCCCGACGAGATCGTTTTGACTGTTGAGTTGGAGTAAGGGCAAAATAAACAATGGCAGGATAACCTGAGGCCGTTGACCTCTTATTTTACTGGTAGATCAGGTAGTTGCTCGGATCGAGATTGCCGGGAAAGAACTCGAGCATTGCGTTAGAGCCTTCGAATACCACGTAGAGCCTGTCGTCTATGCCGTTGCTATCCACACTCTGGTCGTCGTCGTCTTCCAGGTCTACCGGCACAATCGCACCTGCCACGCCGGGCTGGATTAACGGCGCGAACCTGTTGGTTGCGAAACCGCTGTCCGTGTTGAAGCCCCAGGTCGAGTCGCGGGGGATCGCGGCTTGTTTGCCGCTGTCCGGATCCGTGCCCGGTTCGAACATTGTCAAGGCTATCAGCCCGTTGTCGTAGATTGGAGGATCGGGCGCCGGATCCTGGAAGGGTACGTTTGTCAGGCGGGGCATCGCACCGCTCAAAAGGCCGTAAACCGTCCAGGCGTTCTTGACTCGCACCCGGTAGCGCACCGCCTCCGGCCAGCAGCCGGCCAGGTCGATGCCCCCTACAGGCGAGATCTCGAGCATCTTAGTGTCGACCGCGCTGACCGTGAATTCAGTGCGCGCGCTCCCTTCCTCGGAGGCTCCCGAACCGACCCGGCAGGGATCGTCGCCCCCCCCGCCCTGCTGGCCTGGATCGCTGAGGATCTGCAGCACGTCTCCTGCTTCCACCCCCGCGGCGAGGAAGTCCAACCCGATCCGGTCATCGTCCAGGCGCCAGGCGCCCAGACTGCCGCTGGCCGAATGCTCGGTTCCCGTAAGCACTCCCTCCCAGGTGAAGATCCAGCCCTCGCTGCGGGTCGTGCCCGGCCGAACCTGGATGCCGTGGAAGTTGCGCAGGATCTCGTTCTTGTCGTCGGAAAGACAGTTTCTCCCCAGCGCGTGGTAATCTTCTTTGCAGACGCAGATCGGTATGCCTTCGGCGTCGAGGTCGATACTGCCGTTCCCGTCGCATGGCACCGGCTCAGGGGGGTCGCTATCGTCCACCGCTATGGTGTAACTCTCGCCATAGTCGGCCAGGGTGGGATAGAGGCATTTGCCGTATTTGGTGGTGTCACTGGGGTCGGTGCATCCGTCGAGCGCGTCCTCTTCTATTGTCACCCCGCCGAGATTCAAAGACGGCCTGCCTGCAATGTTGGCCCCGACGTGGGGATACATGTCGACCGGACGATGATTCTCGGCATCCAGCATGTAGACATAACCGTTCATGTCAGAGACGAAGGCGAATGTCTTGACCACCTTCTCTTCGTAGTCGGTATCCTTGGACAGGCTCCCGCTCAGCTCCGCACTGGTCAGAAGCTCGCTGGTGTAGTCCCTTGAAGCCACCCCGCTCTCGTCGAACACCTTGGCCGAGACGCCGCTTGTGAAAGTTATCGAACGGGGAATGCCCGGCAGGCGGATGTCGGTCGGCCAACCCTCTGGATCCTGCGCGTTGATCGGCGCCTGGCCGCGCGGCTGGTAAGCGTGCGCGGCAACATCCACCAGGCTTATCAATCCTTCGTCGAGACGCACCACGTACAGCATCGAGTCGTCAGGAGTCAGAGCCATCCTCCTGGAGGGACCGCCGACATCTATCCTGTCGAAAGTCATCTTGGCGGTGTCGATGGCGACGATACTGTCCGAAGTCTCGTCGGCTACGAAAACCTGACTACCGTCGCGGGTGATGGCCATTCCCGAAGGACGGCCTCCGACCTCGAGGACTTCAGCCAGGTCCATACGCTGGGCGTAACCGGGGCCGTATCCCGGGTAGCGAAAATCCAGCCGCGCCACCTGGCCGCTGCCTGCCAGGCTTACGAAGACGGGCAGCACTTTGGTTCGATCCCAGGGCCCCTCCCATTCTCCTTCCCGGGCGATCGGGGCAACGATGTCATCCGGCTCGATATTTGCCGCCGTACCCAGCGTTACTCTGCTGACTCCCGCGCGACAACGATCGTCCACAGGTGCATCGACCCAATTCTCTTCGAGCGAATCCGGATCGCGGCAAGGCCCGCAGAACGAGCTGCACGAGTCCCAGTCGGTGTCCACCTCGATCATCCTGTCTGGTGCCAGGTCGACAAGCGAGACATCGGCGGAGATGCCGTTGACCACGAAAGCGTATTCCCCGTAAGGATCCACCGCCAGGCTCTGCGGGTAACGACCGACCCTTATCGAAAAAGCGAACAAGGGGTCGGGGGCCGAATAGAAACGCCTGTCTTCAATGTCGAATACTCTTAAGGCATCGTCCAGTGAATTGGTCATCAGCAACAGGTGTCTCGAATTATCCGGATCGCTCTTGTCGCAACCGGGTACTTTCTGCGGGCAGCCCTTGACTATCGCCAGGTCGGTTGGGCCGCCGAGACGGCCTGTAGGGGCCGGCTTGGGCGATTCACAAGCGCTGGCTAGAATCAGTGTGCCAAGAAGCAACCATGTTTTTCCGCTACCGGACATCGGGTACCTCGCTACTCGTTCCCGATCCGTGGCTTACCCACGCGGGCGAGCACATCGAGAAAGGTCTTTGATAGGGGATCGACATCTACTACCGCCACCACGTCATCTTCGAAGCAGGTAATCAACGCCCAGCGCAGATCGCCGCGATCGTAGACGTCCATGTCATAAATCCCGCGACAAACGTCTTCTTTGATATCGATCATCTTCATCGTCAGGGCATTGATGACGAACAAGGTGTCGTCCTGGGCGCTGGTCACCAACACCAGGTCGCCGATGAAGCGAACTAGAGAGGGGTTGTCGCTCAGCACAACCTGACCCAGGACATCGTTGGCCGGCAAACCCGTCTCGTCCAGAGTCGTGTCGACAAACACCAGCATGTCCGGATTTCGAACCACGACGCCCATCGTCAGGCCGTCCGGCGCGAAATCGACTCCGCGGGTTTCATTGCCGAGAACCTGGTTGTACAGATCAAAACGGAACACCTCGGCATCCTCGCCCGCGACGGGGTCGAAATAGCGCACCGGGTTGGTACGGCTGTTGTTGAATCGCGCGGAGGCGTAAATCAGGCCGCTGACCGGCGAGCGCGCCAGACCGCTGGAGTCCAGCGCATTCGTATCCAGGCTGTACAGCAGGCGAGGTGTGTCCTGCGTGCCGCTATGGCGCGGGGGCACTTCGATGGCCGTGATGTCGCCGCTGCGCAAGTACGACACGTAGGCCGTCCACTGGCGCTGCTGCCATTGAGTTGCATCGTCCGGGCTGTCATCGATCAGGATCACGTCGAAAGGATCGTCATCAACCAGGTCAACAACGTATCCGGCACCTTCGCAGGGCGGGAAGCTGTCGGAGGATTGCTCTCCGTACGGCCCGCAATTCAGCTTGATGGCTGTAGCGTCGATCTCCATGTCGATAAAGAAAATCTCGTTGTTCTGCCTGGTGGTCACGACGGCCAGTCCGTTTTCATCCGCTGCGGCCAGCTTGACCGATGCCCCGAAATCAGGCAGGCCGATCGCTTGATCGGCGGATATGAGATCGCAGTTGTCCTTATCCAGCGCTAAATTGACAATTTCATGTTCATCATTTTCAGAGTAAACACGACCGGCCAGGGCGTTGAGATCGATGACTTGCAGCGAGCCATTCTTGTACCTGAGATCGAAGTTGGAGCTGACCACCAACGCATAGCCCTGTGGGTGCACCGCGATTCCGACCGGGAACCGGAAGGCCTGTTTGGGAAGGTTCTCGGCCGATCGTTGCTCATCGCAAGCGAAGGAGGCTGCCAGTGCGACAAGCACAAGGGCAAAAAGCCCGTATCTGAGTCTACTTGTCACCTGCGCCTCCCCGCCTTCTTCCGGGCCGGCTTCTTACGGGTGACTCTCTTCTTGGCAACTTTCTTGGCCGGCTTCTTTCGAGTAACCTTCTTCTTGGCAACTTTCTTGGCCGGCTTCCTTTGAGTGGCCTTCTTCTTGGCAACTTTCTTGGACGGCTTCTTCCGCATGACTCTCTTCTTGACGGTCTTTTTCTTAGCGATTTTCTTCTTGACCTTCTTAGCCGCTTTCTGGACTTTCGGGGTCTTTTTAGCCGCCTTTTCGGCCAGAGTCGCCTGGGCAGCCGCCAGGCGCGCTATCGGCACCCGGTAGGGCGAGCAGGAGACATAGTTCAGTCCGATCTTGTGGCAAAAATGAATCGTTCGCGGATCGCCGCCGTGCTCGCCGCAGATTCCCACCTTGAGGTTCTTGCGGGTCCTGCGCCCCTTCTCTACGCCGATCTCCATCAGGCGGCCCACGCCTTCAATGTCGACGGTCTGGAACGGATCGTCATCGAGAATGCCGATCTTCAGATAGGGATTCAGGAAATTCTGGGCGTCATCACGGCTGAGGCCGAAAGTCGTCTGGGTGAGGTCGTTGGTGCCGAAGGAGAAAAAGGCGGCCTCCTTGGCTATCTGTTCGGCCGTCAGAGCGGCTCGCGGCAACTCGATCATCGTGCCCACCAGGTAGGGGATCTCCACTCCCTGTTCCCGCAAGACCGTCTTGGCAACTTCATCGACCAACTTCTTCTGGTTGACAAACTCGTTGATGTGACCCACCAGCGGGATCATGATCTCGGGATGCGGGGTAAAGCCACACTCGCGCTTGACCTGGCAGGCCGCTTCCATGATGGCCCTGGTCTGCATAACGGTGATCTCGGGGTAAGTAATGCCCAGCCGGCAGCCTCGATGCCCCAACATGGGATTGACCTCGCGCAGGCTCTCGATCTTATCCTTTATGGTTTCTGCGGGCACGCCCATGCTCTGGGAAAGCTCCTGGATTTCACGCTCAGCGTGCGGCAGGAACTCGTGCAGCGGGGGGTCGAGCGTGCGGATCGTCACCGGGCGCTCTTCCATCACCTCGAAGATGCCCACGAAGTCTTTCCTCTGCAGTGGAAGCAGCTTGGCCAGCGCCTGCTTGCGAGCAGCTTCACTGCCGGCCAGGATCATCTCGCGCATCGGTTCGATCTTCTCCTCGCCGAAGAACATATGCTCGGTGCGGCACAGTCCGATGCCCTCGGCGCCGAAACGAATAGCCGCCAGCGACTGGTCCGGTTGGTCGGCGTTGGTGCGAACTCCCAGCTTTCTGATCTTGTCGGCCCAGCCCATCAGCTTGGCGTACTGCTGGTAGAGTGTCGAGCGTTCACCATCGAGAGTGCGATCGATCAGCACTTGCACTACCTCCGAGGGAATCGTTCTCAGGCGTCCCTCGATCACTTCACCGGCAGTCCCGTCGATCGACAGCCAGTCACCCTCTTTGATCGTCGCCCGGCCGACCTGCATCGAGCGCGCCTTGTAATCGATATCCAGCCCGCCGCAACCGGCCACGCATACCTTGCCCATCTGCCTGGCCACCAGGGCCGCGTGAGAGGTCATTCCGCCGCGCGCCGTCAGGATGCCGACGGCTGCGTTCATGCCGCGAATGTCTTCCGGTGAGGTTTCGATCCTGGTAAGCAGCACCTGTTCGCCACGCTCCGCCCAGGTTTCGGCATCCTCGGCATTGAAAACCACCTTGCCGCTTGCCGCTCCCGGACCTGCCGCCAGGCCCTTGGCCAACAGACGGCCATTGCCCAAGGCCGCTCGTTTGTCGGCGGCGTCGAAGACCGGCCGCAGAAACTGGTTCAGGGCATCGGGCTCTATGCGACGAATTGCTTCTTTCTCGTCTATCAACCCCTCGGTCACTTGGTCGACCGCGATGCGTACGGCGGCGAAGCCGGTGCGCTTGCCGGTACGGGTCTGCAGCATCCACAGGCGGCCCTTCTGGATGGTGAACTCCATGTCCTGCATGTCGCGAAAGTGTGTATCGACCTTACGCGCTATCTGCAGCAGTTGCTCGTGTATGGCCGGCATAACCTTGTGCATCTCGACAATCGGCCGCGGAGTGCGTGTGCCCGCCACCACGTCTTCTCCCTGGGCGTTCATCAGAAACTCGCCGTAGAGTTGGTTCTCTCCGCTGGCCGGGTTGCGACTGAACAAGACTCCGGTGCCGGAGTCTTCGCCCATGTTGCCGAAGGCCATGGCCTGTACGTTGACCGCCGTGCCCCAGTCGCCGGGTATGCTGTTGATCGCCCTGTAGGCGATGGCCCGCGGGTTGTCCCACGATCCGAAGACCGCCCCGATGGAACCCCAGAGCTGGTCCCAGGGATCTTCGGGGAAGCTCTGGCCGGTGCGCTCGAGGATGGCCTCCTTGAAAGAGGCAACCAGGTCTTCGAGCGCGCCGGCGTCCAACTGATGATCGAACTCGACACCGGCTTCGCGCTTCTTGGCCTCGAGGATTTCCTCGAAGGGATCGACGTCGTCCTTACCTTCGGGCTTGAGTCCCAACACCACGTCTCCGTACATCTGCACGAAGCGACGGTAAGAATCGTAGGCGAAACGAGTATTACCGGTCTGGGCGGCTAGCCCCAGAACGGTCGTGTCGTTCAGGCCCAGGTTGAGAACTGTATCCATCATGCCCGGCATACTCACCCGCGCCCCGGAACGCACCGAGACCAGCAGAGGATTCTTGGCGTCGCCGAAGCTCGTGCCCATGATCTTCTCTACTCTCTTGAGATCGTTCCTGATGGCTTTATCCATCTCTTTCGGGTAGGTACGGTTGTTTTCGTAGAATGCGGTGCATACCTCGGTGGTGATTGTGAAACCCGCCGGAACGGGAATTCCCAGGCGGTTCATCTCTGCCAGGCCCGCGCCCTTGCCCCCGAGGAGGTTCTTCATGTCCCCTCTGCCATCCGCCTTTCCGTTGCCAAAGAAGTAAACCCACTTTTTTGCCGCCATGTTGTTCCTCCTCAGTTTGAGGCCTTCAGCTGCAGCCTGGTGAAATCTGCGATACGTCCAAACAGTTTCTCGATCATCGAAAGCAAGGCCTTGCGATTGGCCTGGCGAACGGGATCGTCGGGATCATTTACCAGTACCTTGTCGAAGAAACGATCCACCGGCCCTCGCAATTCCCGGGCAAGCAAATCGAGCGAGCCGTCAAAGTCGCGGGCTAAAATCAATTTCTCGAATTCCGGCGCCGCCGTCAGGTAAACCTGGTATAGATTTTTTTCCTCCGGCTCATCTAATAGTTCAGGTTTCACTTGGGCGCCCTTGAAATCCTTGATGATATTCGCAACCCGCTTGAAAGCCACTGCCAGGTCTTCGAATGCCGGCCTCTCGAAAAAGCGCTTGAGCGACCGCAATCGATCGCGGGCATCCAATATATCGTCCATACCGGCCGCCAGTATCGCATCGACCAGATCGCTTTTTACGCCTTCATCCTCCAGCAGTCTCTGCCTGAGACGCCCGCGGAAAAAATCATGTACCTCGCCGGTCAAATCCTCTTCGAACGGCTCTATGTCGTCGATCTTGGCAGCTTGCCTTTTCTTGCGGGCGGCCTTCTTCCTCTCGAGCTCCCTGGCGGCCAGAAGCCGAGCCTGATGTACTTTCTCACGCGTCAACTCGACCGCCTGCCCCAGCATCCAGCGCAACGACAGGTGGTAACCTTTGCCCTCTAGAATAGCGATCGCCCCGAGACACTGTCGGCGCAGGCCGTATGGGTCCGCCGCGGCCGTTGGTTTGAGCCCCACGCCGAAGCAGCCCGCAAGCGTATCCATTTTATCAGCCAGGGCAACCAGTGCGCCCTCGTCGCCGGCCGGTATGGCATCCGCATGGAAGCGCGGCAAATAGTGCTCTCTTACGGCCTGCGCTACCCGCTTGTCGTATCCTGCATGCAGGGCATAGACTTCTCCCATGACGCCTTGCAACTCTGGGAACTCGCCTACCATCTCGGTCAGCAGATCTGTCTTCGACAACCTGCAAGACTGATCGACTCTCTCGTCGAATCCCGGATCTTTATACGCCAAACCGAGTTCGATGCTCATCGCCTGAGCCAGTTTGCCGATTCTGTGAGATTTCTCGAGGTAATTCCCCAGGCTGGCCTGGAAAACCATCTCGGCCAGCCGCGGGACTAGGTCGTCCGGGCTGGTTTTCTTGTCCGTCTCGAAAAAGAACTCGGCGTCGCTCAGGCGCGCCACCAGTACCCGCTCGAAACCATGGCGGACTATGCTGCTGTTGTCGACCGGCGTGTTGGCGACGGCGACGAATGCGTTCGCTAAAGAGCCGTCGGCTTTCTCAACCGAGAAGTATCGCTGGTGATTGCGCATGGCGACAACCAGCACCTGCCTGGGCAGGCGCAGGAAACGTTCGTCGAACCTGCCCAGCAAGGGCAGGGCCTTTTCCGTCAGAAATGTATTTTCCTCTTCAAGGGCGGAGTTTTCCAGCAGCTTGCCGTTTATCTCTTTCACGGCCAGCAGGACTCCGTCATGTAGATTGCGACGCCTCTTTTCATGATCGACGACAACCTGACGTTCTAAAAGTTGCGCTTCGTAGCTGTCTGGTGACTCTATCTCGAACTCCGCCGGCGAGGCGAAGCGGTGGCCGCGTGACATACACCCGCTCTTTGCGCCCATGAAAGAAAACGGCACGACCTGGTTATCGAGCAAGGCCGCGATCCAGTGAACCGGCCTGACGAAACGATGGCGCCCGTCACCCCAGCGCATCGACTTCGGAAATGACAGCTCGGCCAGCAGATCTCCGAGCAACCCCGGCAGTATTTCCGCTGTGGGTTTGCCCGTCACCCGGCGCTCGAACCCTACCGCCCGGCCCTTGGGCGTCTCGAACACGGTAAGTTGCTCAGGATCGACGCCCTTGCTCCTGGCAAACCCCACACAGGCGCGGGTAGGCTTGCCGTCGGCATCGAAGGCGGCTTCGACACGCGGGCCGATCGATTGTTCGTCCAGGTCGTCCTGGCGCTCCGGGAGCCCCCTGGCCAGCAGTGCAAGCCGGCGCGGCGTCCCCATGGCGCGCAGAGCGACATCGTCGCCGGAGCCAAGGCGGACTTCCTCGATGCGCCTTGCAAACCCGGCCTGTATGGACCGCAGGGCGGGTTCGATGAACCTGGCGGGTATCTCTTCGCAGCCGATCTCGAGCAGAAAGTCCATTGAATTATCTCTTGAAGTCTTTCAACTTCTTCTCGGGCTTTGAGCAACCAGGTGTTTCGCGTGAGTAGTCTTGCAAGGTATCCTGATTTTTCTTTTTGGGGACGTCGATGTTACAACCTCTGGACAGCGCGTAGATCAAGGACGCCGCGGTAATAACGAACCCGCCGACCCACAAGATGTTCTCGACGGCCCCGGCATGTTCCCCCTGTGTACGCCCGCGCTTGATTATACGCGAGACAATTAAAGCCGCCACCCCGATCAGAATCAGCACGACAAGCTTGCTTTCGAAGATACGCCCGATCTGCATGGCGTCACCGGGCCCCGGCCGGCATCAACGGCCAGCCCAATCTCTCGCGGGCGGCAAGGTATCTCAGGGCACAACTCTTGGCCAGGGTTCTCACCCGCCCGATATATGCCTGCCGCTCGGTTACACTGATGGCGCCGCGGGCGTCCAGCAGGTTGAATACATGCGAGCACTTGAGGCAATAGTCATAGGCGGGCAGAGCCTGTGAATGATCCGGCGCTGTGGAGTCGTCGAACAGGCGCCGGCATTCATTCTCGTACATGTCGAACAGGTCCAGGAGCATGCGCGTGTCGGCCCGCTCGAAATTATATTCCGAGTACTCCAGCTCGTCCTGGTGATGGACCTGGCCGTAGCTGACGGAGTCGTTCCAGTCGATGTCGTACACACTGGCCTTGTCCTGCAGCAGCATAGCTATTCTCTCGAGTCCGTAAGTCAATTCCACCGGGATCGGCTCGAGATCGATTCCGCCGACCTGCTGGAAATAGGTGAACTGGGTAACCTCCATGCCGTCTATCCAGACTTCCCAGCCGAGCCCCCAGGCTCCGAGGGTGGGCGACTCCCAGTCGTCCTCGACGAAACGCACGTCGTGGGCGTTGGTGTCGACACCCACCGAGCGCAACGAATCCAGGTAGATATCCTGAACATCGAGCGGCGAGGGCTTGAGGATGACCTGGAACTGGTAGTAATGCTGCAAGCGGTTGGGGTTCTCCCCGTAGCGCCCGTCGGTAGGGCGCCGGCAAGGCTGAACGTAAGCCACCCTCCAGGGCTCGGGGCCCAGGCTGTGCAGGAAGGTGGCCGGGTGAAAGGTTCCAGCTCCGTTCTCCAGGTCGTATGGCTGCAGCACGAGGCAGTCCCGCGAGGCCCAGAACTGCTGCAGGTTCATAATGAGTTGCTGGAAATTCACGAGATAACCGCCTTTCGCGCCCGGGTAGATAACATTCCGTGTGTGCAATGTCAAGCCGCCGGGAAGCGGATCGGCATTGTTTTCCGGACAGTTGCAGCCGCAAGTAACCTTTTGCTAGCTACTCCGTCCCCGCAAGTTTTCTCAGAAACTCGCGCGCCTTCAGGGGGCGGCTTGTGTGACTGTCTATTATCCCGGCCAGCAGGCCTCGCGCCGTGGCCATTGATTGCGCATCGATGGTTTGATCGGGCTCTCGTCCCGTCTGCAAGGCATTTAGCAAGCCGAGTACAGCCGGGGAGATTTCCTGAAGCTGTCTTCCTGTGGCGCAGTCCACGCAAAAAAGCGCGCCCTGTACATGGTCGAAGACCCATTTTATGGCCTGGTGTGTGCCGCATCCCAGACAAGAAGAAAAACGGGGCGCAAAACCGGCCAACCCGAGTATGCCAAGTTCGTAGGATCTTATTTCCTTTGCACTCAGCGGCCCCGCTTTCAGTCTTGTAAGGGTCCCGGTCAGCAGATCGAAGAATCCGGCGGCCTCGTCGGCCTCACCTAGAAAGGCGCCGGCCAACTCGACCGCATAGCCGGCATGGGCTATGGAGACGAGGTCTTTGGTGATCGGCTCGTGAGAGTCGAGCAGCACGGCCTCTTCCAGGCGGTGGAGGCCGTTGGCCTTTTCCACGAATCTGGCGTCGATCAGGCTGAAAAGCTCCAGGCAACCGGCAAAGCGGCGTTTGCTCCTGCGTGCTCCGGGAGCCACCGCCCGGAACTTGCCGTGGTCTCTGGATAAGAGCGTGACGATCCAGTCCGACTCGCCCAACGCACTTCGATTCAGGACAATCGCTTCCGCCCTAGATCGGCGTGACATGGGTTCACCCGCCGCCAGGCTCTCAATCGCCGGAATCGGACCCGGTTTTAGGCTTGGGATCGCGGCAACTCAAACGATAGAGCCGCTCGCAGTCCTGTCCCACGTTGCTCATGCTCGATTTTTTGATGCAGGCCCGTAGAGCCTTGCAGCCGCGGTCCTCCTTGCCCTGCATCAGCAGAACCTTGCCGAGATCTCGATCGGCCTGTTGGTAGGCCGGGCAAATTTCCGTGGCCTTTAAAAACTTGCGGGCAGCCTCGTCGTAGTTTTTGTCCTCCTGGAACATCAATCCCAGGTACTGGTAACCGATGCAATACTTCTCGTTCTGGGCGATGGCGTTTTTGACGTGTCGGTATCCCTGCTGCTTGTTTCCTGTTTGAAACAAGGCCCAGCCGTAATTACTCTCGGCCAGGTGGCGCTCCTTTAAAAAAACGTTATCGAGCGCTTTGCGTAAAAGAGGGATGGCCTCGCGAAAGCGGTTTTGATCGATCAGCAAGCGGGCCTTGTTGTTGAGCACCTCGCTGTAATCCGGTTTCAATTCCAGCGCCCGGTCATAATGGGCAAGAGCCTTCTCGTTGTTCCCGAGCAGGTAAAATACAAGTCCCAGCGCATTCTGTAGTTGCGGAAAATCAGGCTTGTTCTTGGCCGACTCGATAAAGTTGCGCAAGGCCGCCTTGAGTCTGCCGGCGCGCATGTCGTTGACACCCAGGTCGTACTGGATCTCCGCCTGCCTGATCTCCTTCGCCGAGGGGCCCAGGACGCAGGCGCCGAGCGTCATGCAGATCGCAAACGCTGCCAGATTTAAACGCTTCGAAACAATTAGCAACATGGTTAATCTCCAACCCCTGGGATCGGTCAGTGACCGGTAACTTCAAAAAGACGAAAACATGCGGATGATCTTGGCCAGGCCCTCGTCGGAAACGATCGTCTCCTGTCCGCCGGCCGGCGACGTACTTTCCGCCACACCATCGAGACCGAGCACCCCCTCCTCCAGCGGAGCCAGATCGAGAATTTCCTCGTCCGAGGCATTTTCGTTGCCGTCCTTCTGCATCCGGAGCGCGAACTCATTGAGATCATCGTGAAACGGCGGTAGGTGCTGCATCAATTCGTCACGCTGATCGATGGGCAGGTTGCGGAAGTTTAGGTTGTCCACCATGAACCCCATGCTCTCTACGAATTGCAAGGCATCGAGTTCTATGTCGTGATACGACTCCATTGGAATCTCCACCGGATCGTGAAGATATATAAGGCACTCCTTGCTCTGCAGCAGGTGCAGGTAGACGTAGACCGAGAACAGGCCCGAGGCATTGCGAACGCCGACAATAAAGGCCTTGGTCGGCTCGAGCGGCTTGTCCGCCGCGGCCACCATCGGCTTGTTGATCGACTCGATGATGGCTACGATCTGCTCACTGCTTGTCTGGATGAATTTCAGCTCGGGATGAATCTCGTACACGTTTGTTCCGCCTCGTTCAGGCTGCGTGCCTATTGCACCGTTATGGTGAACTCGTCGTTGAAGTTCTGAGTTTCATCGGCCGTTCGCGAGTACTGGACCAGCGGGTTTTCGATCATCACGTTGTTGCCGCCGACGTTGCCCTCACCGATGATTATCCGCATGTAAACCTGTTTCGAGAAGCTCTTGCGTTGCTTGCCCACGTTTTTCGAGGCCGCAAAATGTATGACGTTGGAACCGGGACGCAGGTACTTGGTGATCTCCTGGACCACCTGCTCGTCGTCTGAGCGAATACGCTTGAACCAGACGCTGTTGATGTAGATGTCGATATCGTACTGGGTTTTTCCCGGGTAGTTTTCCTCTTTAATCAACCAGTAACGTTTGGTGGCTGTCGCGCTCGGGTTGGCCGCCGATGCCTGTCCCTTCCCTGCATCGCCCTGGACGGCGTATCCGGGAGCTTCGATCAAGACGTTTCCCTTGGCGTCGATTGTCACCGTGCATTTTTCGAACTTCTGGTTGGTAATGCCGTCGACACGCGTCCCGTTGAGAAAAATGCTTCCCGCCACGGCCGACCCGGCCGCAAGCAAAAGCAACATCAACAGAATTATTTCGACTCGCGAGCGTTTCATGGCAATACTCTTGTCTAGCAATTACACTACTTTCTTCTACCCGGGAATCTCCGCCACGTCAAGGATCCTGCGCTGATCGCCCCCATCCGGCCAAAGGATCTCGTGGAGTTGCACCTGGATCCTTGCCTGTCTTCCGGAGTCGAGCAGCCAGTCGGCCAGTCGGCCGGGCTCTAGGATGTTCGACGCCGCTGAGAAGAGGATTTTCACTTCCTCAGACGGAGCGTGTTTTTCAAGCATCGCGCACGACCAGTCGAAATCCTGCTTGTCCGTGACAACGATTTTCAGCTCGTCCCCCGCCTTGAGCCTGCCCAGGTTCATAAGATCCATACTATCTTGCTCGCCACTGCCGGGGGCCTTGAGGTCCATGATGACATGCACGCCCTCGGGAACCACAGAGATGTCCCGGCTACCGTTGGTCTCGAGCAGCACGGACTTTCCGGCGCTGACTAACTCCGTGCACAGGCCTATGGTGTCGGCCTGCAAGAGCGGCTCTCCGCCGGTGACGATCACCAGGTGGTCACCCGTGCCGGCCATAAGGTCGAAGACCCGCGCAGGCGTCATCCGGCGACCCGGCTCCCAGGCGCGACGCGTATCGCACCAATTGCAGCGCAGGTTGCATCCCGAAAGGCGCACGAAGGTCGCCGGCAGCCCCGCCCGGGTAGTCTCACCGGAGATCGACCTGAACATCTCGCAGATTTCGAGTGTCTCAGCGTCGTTCATGATAGGTGACACATGCCCCCTCGGTCTCCCAGACACGAATGGCAAGCAGCTCGACCCGGTCGCCCGCCAGGGCCTCGGCCAGGCCCCGGTAAATGACCCTAGCCATATTCTCGCTGGAGGGGTTCAGCTCGGCGAATTCCTGCAGCCCGTTAAGATCGGCGTGGTCGAAGCGGTCCGCAACCTTCCCGAGTTTTTCACGCAACAAGCCGAAATCCAGCGAAAGCCCCGTCTGGTCGAGTTCTTCGGTGCCGACGGTAGCTTCAACCTTGTAGTTGTGCCCGTGAACGTTCTCGCATTTTCCCCGGTAGCCGCGCAGGTGATGAGCCGCCGCAATGTTCACCGTGACAGTAGCCTCGAACATCATCGATCCTTTCCTGGAAGTGTTAAAATTCTACCAATACAGCATAGCGCCCCGACTTGCGTCTTGGCCATGAAATAAATGACACTCAGAATAAGCTTGTGGTATCAGGATAGCGGGAGACTGAGAGATGGGAATCAGCTTCGAAAAGTTCACCGAATCCGTCGAGTTTCACAGTCCCATGCAATGCATGGAGCTGGTCAAGCACGTCATCGAAAGACGCCGCGATCCGTTGACCGGGCGCATAGCCATCGGCAGCCTGGCACTGGCCGGTAAGGGCGAGTTCTTCTTCGGCCCTACCGACCAGGCGCTGATCGAGAAGATCGCCACGGACACCCGCAGCAACTGCTTGTTTTGCCCCGAATACGTCGAACGATCCACCCCGCGCTACCGTGACGCATGGCTCCCGGGCGGCGCCCTGCGGCAGGGGGAATGTTTTTTGTTTCCCAACCTTTTTCCACTCAGCGCGGTCCACGCCGTTGTTGTGCTGGGCGAGAAGCACTACCGCAACCTCGATGACTTCCCGGCCGATCTCGTTCGCGACGGCCTGGCAGTGTCGCTTGATTTCATTCGCACGCTTTTCGGCAACGCCCCCGAGAACGCCTATTTCACCGTCAACGCCAACTACCTCTTCCCGGCCGGGGCATCCATGGTTCACCCGCACATGCAGATCTTCGGCGGGCGCTACCCGGCAACCGCCGTCAGCGAGCTTTTGGATGACTGCCGCCGATATCACGATGAAAACGGCCGGGACTATTTCGAACAACTAGTCGAGGAGGAGGAGAAACTCGGAAAACGTTATATACGTTCTAGCGGTCCGGTACATTGGCTGACGCCGTTCGCACCGACTGGAACCAACGAAGTGCTCGGTGTTCTGCCAGATCGCCCGCACCTGCTGCGTCTCGATGATACGGCAATAGAAGGGCTGGCGATGGGGATCTCGACGGTGCTCGCATACTACGGCGAAAAAGGTTTCTCCACATTCAACTTCAGCCTCTATTCGGGCCGGCTGAACGACGAGGCATCCCCGGCACCTGTCTTTGTCCGTATTCTCTGCCGCCAGAACGTGCGCAAGTACTACCGCGCCGACGATTACTTCATCCAGAAGCTGCTGGGCGAGGAGCTGATCTTGACCACGCCCGAGGATCTGGCAGCCGGCCTGAGGAGTTTCTGGAAATGAACGAATCCGCTTTCTTCAACTATCTGGTCTGGGCTTGGTTGGCGACGGCTTTATTCACCTTCGTGCTGCTGTTTTTCATAAAGGCCCCCTACGGGCGCTACACTCGGCGTGGCTGGGGCCCGATTATCGACAGGCGTCTGGGCTGGATCATCATGGAGACGCCATCCCTTTTATTTTTTGGCCTGTTCTTCATTCTGGGCAACAGGCACACGGACAGCATGGCGATCGTCTTTCTCTCGCTGTGGGTAGTACACTACTTCCACCGCTCGTTCATCTATCCCTTCCAGACACGCGGCAAATTGAAAACTCAGACGCTCGTGCCGGTGGCGCTGGCAGTGGTTTTCAACCTGGGCAACACTTACATCAACGGCCGCTGGCTTTTCAGCCTCGGCCCCGGTTACGGGCCGGACTGGTTCGGCGATCCGCGCTTCATGATCGGCATCGCCATGTTCGCCGCGGGTTTCGCAATCTGCAAGCACTCTGATCACATTCTCAGAAACCTGCGTAAGCCCGGCGAGAGCGGTTACAAGATCCCGACCGGCGGCATGTACCGGCTGGTCTCGTGCCCCAACTACCTGGGCGAGATAATCGAGTGGAGCGGCTGGGCCGTGGCCACCTGGTCCTTGGCCGGGTTGAGCTTCGCCGCCTGGACATTCGCCAACCTGGTCCCGCGCGCCTGGTCGCATCAGCGCTGGTACCGTCAAAAGTTCCCCGACTACCCGCCGAAGCGGCGGGCGGTCTTTCCGTTTATCTTGTCGCTGTCTGTGCTGCTGGTGGCGGCCTTTCCGCGAATATCAGCAGCCGACGAGCCGTCCGATCAGCCAAGGGATGAGCTTGAGGACGAATTTGAACTGCTCCAGGAAGACGAGATTGTATACACCGCCTCCAAGCACGCCCAGGACATTTCCGAGTCCCCATCGGCCATCACGCTGATCACCCGCGAGCAGATCGAGAATACCCACTGCAGCGACATCGTCTGCCTGCTCAGGCAGGTGCCCGAGGTGGAAGTCCGGCGCGTGCTGCCGATGTTCCACTCGGTCGGCGCCCGGGCGCTGGCCGGCGAGCTTGGCGACAAGGTGCTGGTGCTTATTGACGGGCGCGAGATCAACAACGAGCTGTTCGGCGTCGTCTACTGGGCGGGCATGCCGGTGCACCTGGAGGAAATCGAGCGCATCGAGGTCATCCGCGGGCCGGGCTCGGCGCTCTACGGGGCCAACGCCCATTCGATGGTTGTGTCGATCACCACCCTCAAGCCCGACGCCGACCGGGCCGAGGCTTTCTTAGGCGCCGGCGAGCAGGGGCGCGAGAGCGAACATGTCAGGCTCGACCGCATTTTCGGCGATTGGCGTCTGAGCCTGGCAGGCTCACGGGAGATCGCGGACAACTGGCGCATCCGAGATAAACGCGAACGCGAGGTGCACAGTGTGCGCCTCAGGCTGGAACATGCCGGCGAATCGTCCGGCACCTCTTTGGACATTGGCCTGGTGGACGGCGAGGGCGAATTTTCCGCCGGCATTACCACATGTAAGTGGGACAACGTTTACCTGGCTCACGCGGTGCTCGACCACTCGCGCGACTGGCTCAAGGCGCGGGCCACTTTCAACCTGATGTACGGCAAAATGGTTCCCCTGGTAAAACTGGACTACCATGGAATCGAGCTGGGCCGGGCGCCCGATTCCGTGACCTACAACAATCCCAGCCTCGGTGTCGAGTTGCAGACCAACTGGGCTCCTTTCGAGGGCAACCTGCTCGTCGCCGGCACGAACTACCGCTGGATCGCCATGTACTCGGACATGAATGATCCCGACCAGGAACAGCAGCACCGGGTCGGCCTCTTCGTCCAGGATGAACAGCGTTTGTTCGATCAACTAACGCTGAACCTCGGCCTGCGCCTGGACTACAACAGCATCACGCCCTTTACCTTCAGCCCGCGCCTGGCCGTGGTCTGGCGTATGGTGTCCGGGCAGCTTGCCCGCCTGGCCTTCGGCAGGGCCTTCCGCAAGCCCTCCTTCATGAACACCTCGTTCCATTTTCTGGGCTTCGAGGGTACGGCGGCATTCCCAGAGCTGGGCGATTTCTTCAAGAACAACTTCGGCAATCCCGATCTCGGAAACGAGAGCATCACCGTCTTCGAGGCCGGATACCGGGGACGCTTTCTCGACGGCGATCTGACGGCCGAGGCGGATGCCTTTTTCAACATGTATCGCGACACAATAGTCTTCAACACC
Organism: Myxococcota bacterium; assembly: GCA_035528415.1. Taxonomy (GTDB): domain Bacteria; phylum Myxococcota; class B64-G9; order B64-G9; family B64-G9; genus DATKYQ01. The sequence continues at coordinate 90,736 of DATKYQ010000040.1, forward strand.
GAGATCGAGCTCACTTCCCTGGGCGTGCCCGATCTTACCCGCAGCAAGATGCGTTTCGAGAACAACGGCCGCGAGGTGAACTCGGCAGGGGGATCGGTATCGCTGGTATACAAGATAAAAGAAAAGCTCAGGCTCTATCTCAACTACACATATCGCTACTCATGGTACATCGCCTCATCGTCGGAGATCGGCGTCACCGGCGTCGGCGCCAAGGGAGATCGCGTCCCCTGGGAGCCCGCGCACCTGGCCAACTCCGGTTTCTACTACCTGTTCGACTGCGGGCTGCGGTTGGGGGCCCAGGCTCATTTCCACTCGGCCCGGGACAACACCCAGAACGAGAACGGCGACCTGTTCGGCGATGCGATCATGCTGCACAACCCGGCCCACATCATCTACAACGCCTTCGCCTCCTGGCGCCTCGAACTGAGTTGGGGCTGGATCGAGGCCGGGGTGAGAGCCTTCGACATCTTCAACGAGGGCTTCCGCGACTCGGTGGCCGTCCAGCGTACGGACGGCAGCGAGGTCGGCGGCGAATTGATCGGCCGGCGCATCTTCCTCTTCGTCCGCGGCAGCCTGTAAGGGTCAATCACCAAAAGCATACAGATACCCGTCCCGGGCGCCGACCACGATGCGGCCGTCCCAGATCGCGGGCGTGCTCTCTATGCAGGCCCCGGAGGGGATCGTAACGGTCCATTTCAAAATCGGCCGGCGGGGATCTTCGACGTCGTAGTCGCGGATCTGGCCTGTACAGGTTGCGACTATCAACTGATCGTCCACCAGCGCCGGCGACGACCAGGCGTGCGGGCCGAGATCGTCGGTGAAGAGTATCTCGCCCGTCCGGCGATCCACGATCGCCAGCATGCCCGAGTTGGTCGTCACATAGAGCGCCTGGTCGTCCAGGGCGGGTGTAGACCAGATGCCTCCCTTCCAGTCGTCTAAAGCCGGGGGAAATTCGAGGCTCCAGAGAACAGGGTCTCCCGTCGTGTATGGATCCAGTTTTACCAACTGGCCCACCTCGTCCGAGCGCGGCAGGTAGCGCTCGAGTTCGGCCGCCACGTAGAGCATTCCTTCCTCGTCGATGACGACCGAGGCGTCGATATCGTCGCCCATCCAGAAATCGAACACCAGCGGGGCTCGCCCAGAGTCGATCTGACTGGTATCGACACCCACCACCCGGCCGGCCGAGTTGGCGAAGTACAGCCGCTTGCCGAAGGCCGCCACCGAGCTTTCGATGCTGGCGTTGCGATCGCCGACCTTTTCGAGAAGCTCCTCGGTCCAGCCCCTGATGGCCGCAAGCAGTTCCGGGCGCACGTGCACGCGCCCGCCGGGACCGTAATCGAGGTGCAGCCTGAAAGCGAACAGGTAGCCGTTCTCGCCTCCCTCGTACAACATGTCGTCGAGCACCAGCGGGTTGCCGTCCCAGTCGTTGTTCCAGATCCCGGGGACGAAGTCGGCATCCAACTTCCATAACTCCTGGGGCCCCCCCCCGCGATCCAGCGCGACGATACGCAGCTTGTTATCGCGCGAACCGAAGTAAATCAGCGGATCGCCGTCCGGGTCGATGGTCACCGAGCCCTTGATAATATCTCCGGTGACGAAGTCGGGCCGCGTGCGCCGACCCGTGTCGAGATTGATAAAATGGACAGCCCGATCGAAGGCCCCGACGATCACTTCGCTGATACCGTCGGGCCGCACCCAGACCGCCGGCTGGCCGGTCCAGCCCGTCCCGCACCAGATCTTGGATTCGCTCCCGACCCATGACTCCGAACACATCGGGTACCCCGGAAATCGCCATAGCAACCTGGGATTCTCGGGCAACGGCCCCCGCCCGTAATAAGTGTGGGCAGGGTTGCCCCGGAAACGCAATAGACCCGCCACCGGCTTGGGCGATATGGGCACAAGCGGCAGAGAGACCAGTCGGTGCTCGGACTCCATAACCACGCCGCCTGCGGTCCGCGCATGAAGAAACCACAGCGCCCCGTAAACCACCAGCGCCACAACCAGGCTTGCGGCCACGAAGCCGAACACACCGCCCGCACTTGATTCCAGGCGGCTCGTCTCAGGCGCCCGCATCAAGCGCAGGTATCCGTCCGCAACCCGGGCCAGTTCGGCGTCCTTCATACCGTCAAGCATACACCGGCTGTCCGCTCAGTCCAGTTCCCGCCAAAGAAAGACCTTTTGAATTTCCTTACACTGTGGTACAAAACGCAACATTACTGGAAACCTGCTGTCTTACAGTACAGCAGTAAATTTTTACTTCTTAGGCTACTGCATCATGGTGAATGTCTGTTTACCCATCTGTTAGTGAGGTCACATGAACGATTCCAACGGAAAGAAACTTCTACTCTCCAGCGTCTGTCAGCCTTTTGGCGAAAAATACGGCGACGGTTTCGGGGTCTCATACGAGGGCAGCCACCAACTCATGTGGGCCCAGGGGATCTTTCGCCCGCGCACGACCACGACCCAATGGGGCATCGATTTCATCGCCGCAAATCTCAAGATTCCAACAACCACGATGCACTACCCGACAATGAAACGATTCATCGCGGAGATCGAAAAGGGGTACGACTACATCGGAATCGCCTTCGTGTCGCCCACCTTGCACAAGATGATTCCCATGGTACAGGCCATCCGCGATCACGCGCCGTCATCCAAGATCATTCTGGGCGGATACGGAACATCCCTGGGCGATGAGCTGACTCCATACGCGGACTACATCTGCCGCGGTGAAGGAGTGGCGTTCATGCGAAAGCTGCTCGGTGAACCTGTCGACGAGCCCATCGTTCAGCCGGTCGTCACCCAGAAACAGACGTTGTTTTCGATGCCCATGCTGGGCAGGGTCGGATATGTATTCGCCGGTCTCGGCTGTCCCAACGGATGTGATTTCTGTGCCACCTCGCACTACTTTAAGCGCAAACACATTCGTTTCTTGCCCGATGGACTCTCCATCCTGCACGCCATTCAGCGCCTGCGCGGGATATATCCCGAAATGGTCGACTTCTGGATCAACGACGAGGATTTCCTGCTCAACAAAGCACGCGGCAAGGGATTCCTCGAGGCCATCCGGCAATCCGACTTGCCACCGTTGTCATTGAGCATTTTCAGCAGCGTGAAGGCCCTGTCCCAGTTCTCGGCCGGTGAATTGGTGGAAATGGGCATCGACTGGGTCTGGGTGGGTTACGAGGGCAAGCGGGCCGGCTACTCGAAGATGCAAGGCAGACCCTATCGCGAGCTCTTCGCCGACCTGCATCAGCACGGCATCACCGTGCTCTCCTCGATGATCATCGGCTTCGACTACCAGACGGCGGATATCATCCAGGAGGAGTTCGATGAACTTATGAGCTTGCGGCCGTCCATGTGCCAGTTCATAATCTACGGTGCGCCGCACGGCACGCCGTCATACGCGCGCTTGGAGGCCGAGGGCCGGCTGCTTCCCGAAGCGTACAGAGACCACAGCAAGCAAGACGGATTCAGCCTCGCCTTCAAGCACCCGCACATCGGTCCCGAAGAGATGTCCTCGATCCAGCGCTGCCTCTACCGGGATGAGTTCGAACGCCTGGGCCCATCCGTGTTCCGCGTGGTCGATGACATGCTGGCCGGCTATGTCAATTTAAGCGATCACCCAAGCGAGCGCGTCCGGGCAAAGGCCCGAAAGTACGGGGATAGCGCCCACCGTGCGATGATGCTGATTCCACCCAGCAAGAAATATGTAAGCTCGGCTAGCGCGAACCGGCTGGAAGGGCTGATGCAGAGGCTGGCCGAGAAGACAGGCCCGATGACCCAGAGGGAACGTCTTATGTCGAAGTTTGTTTCGGCAATGCAGCGCTATACTTCTTTCAAACTCAGTCACGACATCGGGCAGCAGCCCAAGTTCACGCGCAGGACCTTCCGGATGGGGATGAGTACAGAAGACCTGTTGCAGGCGTTCAATCCTGTTCCCGACGGAAATCGCGCAACTTGAACTGTATTGTCGACTGGCCTTCCCAGGTGTTCAATTCGGCGGAGTATACGATGTCTATAGTGTCTTTCACATCTACATGCCTCTCGCCCATGCTGAAGCCGATGGCGTCGTAGCTCGCCTGCCCATCGGTCAAAACCATCTTCAGATGGTAGGGAGAGTCCCGGCCCACCCGCCTGGCCGACCTGACGCGCAGCCCGTGTGCCTGAAAAACCGGCTCGGGGTTTCCAAGTCCGAAAGGAGCAAGCACCTGCAACTCGTCGATCAGCTCGCGCGTCATGACGTCCGGCTGCAGCCTGGCGTCGATCCGAATTGTCTTTACAACCTGGCGTCCCGCCTGCTGCTCACAGACGGCCTCGATCAATGCCCCGCGGAAAATCTCCAGTTGGTCTTTCCGAATGGTCAAGCCGGCCGCTGCCCTGTGCCCGCCGAAGCCAATCAGGGTCCCCGCGCATTTCTCTAAAGCCTGATAGAGGTGAATCTGCCCGGTCGAGCGTCCGGAGCCGCGCCCGCTCTCACCGTCCATGGCGATCATCACCACCGGACGTCCGAAACGTTCGAGCAATCGCGAAGCGACTATTCCCACAACGCCTACGTGCCAGTCTTGCGACCACAGAACCAGCGCGGCATCCCCTCTTTTACTGGCCTGCTCCGCCTGGGAGAGCGCACTTGCGAACATTCCGTGCTCGACCTCCTGGCGTTCGCTATTGGCTTGATCGAGTCCTCGGGCCAGGGTTAAGGCGCTGGAGTAAGAACTGGTCGTCAGCAACTCGACCGCCCGTGACGCCTGTCCCAACCTGCCGACGGCGTTGATGCGCGGCGCCAAGCGGAAAGCCACCTGGCCCACCGACACCTCGGACGTCAGAATACCGGAAACCTCCTTGAGCGCCGCGACCCCCGGCCGGCGAGCGGCCGTCAACTCTTTCAGGCCGAAGCTTACGATGATGCGATTGTCGCCGAGGAGCGGCACGATGTCGGCGATCGTCCCCAACGCGACCAGGTCGAGGAACTCGCGCAGGTTCGGCTCCTCGATGCGTTCGAAGTAAGCGTGCTCTCGCAGGCCGGCCCTGAGTGCCATTACCAGAAAGAATGTCACGCCTACAGCGGCAAGGTCTTTGCCGGGAAAGTCGCAGTCCGGCTGGTGGGGATCGAGCACCGCCACAGCCTCCGGCAGTTCGGCCGGGACCTGATGGTGATCGATGACGATCACTTCCATCCCGGCCGCGTTGGCTGCCTGCACCTCGGTCAGGTCGGATATCCCGCAGTCAACCGTGACCAGCAGCTTAGTGCCCCGGGCGGCGATCTCGGCAACCGCTTTTTCGTTCAGGCCGTATCCCTCGCCCAACCTCGATGGGATGTAGAAGTCCGCCTGCAACCCGATGTGGCGCAAGAACAACAGCAACACCGCGACCGAGGTGGCTCCGTCGACGTCGTAGTCTCCGTAAACACAGACACGCTCGCCGTCCCGCAGGGCCCGACAGAGTCTCTCGACAGCTTTGTCGATTCCCTTCATCAGGCGGGGATTACTGAGGTCGGCAAGCGTAGGGTTGAGAAATTTACGTCCTTCCCCGGGGTCCAAAATCCCCCTGGCGGCCATGACGCCGGCAACCACCGGGTGAATATCCAAAGCGCGAGACAGGACCTCGGTGGCTTGCTGATCGCCTCCGAGGATTTCCCACTCTCGCTGCATGAACAGGCTTAGGCCCGCAGCTTCTTTGTCAGCGTGTCCAGGTAGATGGTCATCGAGCTGGCGACGTAGATTGACGAATAGGTGCCCACGACCACGCCGAAGGTCATGGCAATCGCAAAATCGAGGATCTCTCCAAAGCCCATGACCAGCAGGCCGACTAAAGCCAGCACGGTGGTTACCGAAGTGAGCACGGTGCGGTTGAGAACTTCGTTCAGGCTGGAGTTGACCACCTTCTCCAGCGTTTGCGACCGGATGCGGGACATGTTCTCGCGTATTCGATCATAGATGACGATGGTGTCGTTGACCGAGTAGCCAATGACCGTCAAGATGGCGGCCACGAATGTCAGGTTGAACTCCAGCCCGAAGAGGGCGAAGAATCCGATCGTCAAGATAGAATCGTGCACCAAGGCGACGACCGCGCCGGGGGCGAACTGCAGGTTGAAACGGAAGGCCACGTAGGCCAGGATACCGGCAACGGCGTAGATCATGGCCAGGATGCCGTCGCTGCGCAGCTTGCCGCCGACCTGGGAGCCTACGAACGAAACCTTTCTTATACTAGGTTTCGCATCTGGGAAAGACTCATTCATGGCCTTATCGATCTGGGTGGCGACACCGGTCATCAACACCATGAAACGGAACTGGGACTCCTTGCCCTGCGGTACTACGGTCACATCGGCCAGGTCTTTCTTGCCGATCTCGTCGCCCAGCGCCGCCAGGGCCTGTTTTAGCTCCTTGATGGAGATTTTCTCGGTAAATTGCACTTCGAACTGATCGCCGCTGTCCTTGTTGAAGCGATACTGCAAAAGCTTCTTGCCGAACGCGTTCTTCAGGCCGGCCTTGAGATTATCGGAATCGGTATCAGAAAGAATGGCGATCCGTTCCACCCTGATCAGGTACTCGGCTTTGCCCTTCTCGTTTCCAATACCGGCGCGCTGGATGACGTTTTTCTGGTAGCCCAGCGAGGTGACAACCCGGCGGACTTCTTTTGCGCCGATGTCCTTGTCGAATTCCATCTCGATCACGGTTCCGCCGGCGAAGTCGATGCCCCAGTTGATGGTTCCGTTCAGTTGCTTGATGATGACGACGATCACAGCGGCGGTAACCAGTGCCGACGACAGCAGGACGAAGAACTTCCTCTTCCCGATGAAGTCGATCTTTTTAGAATTTGGATTGAAGAATTCCATTTGTCTGCTCCAGATTGACCCGTCAGATACTCAGGTGCTGCACCTTCAAGCGGATGACCAGGTAATCCACTATCAGGCGGGTGACGAAGATGGCCGTGAACATACTGGCCAGGATGCCGATGAACAGGGTGACCGCGAATCCCTGGATGGGCCCCGAGCCGTACGACCAGAGCACGACCGCGGCTATCAGGGTGGTGAAGTTGGCGTCGAAGATCGTCCAGAAGGCGCGACTGTAACCGGCGTCCACCGCGGCCCGGGTGGTCTTGCCCGCCCGTAGTTCCTCGCGGATCCGTTCGTTGATGATCACGTTGGCGTCCACCGCCATGCCGATGGTTAATATGATGCCAGCTACCCCGGGCAACGTCAACGTCGCCTGAAAGGCCGCCATGACTGCCAGGATGAAAACCGCGTTGAATACCAGGGCCAGGTCGGCTATCAACCCCGAGGCGCGGTAGTAGAACACCATAAAGACAATCACCAGGATCATGCCGAGCGCCAGCGCGTAAATCCCCTGCCGGCGGGCATCTTCTCCCATGGTCGGGCCTACCGTGCGTTCCTCGAGGATGTGCACCGGGGCCGGCAGGGCGCCGGCGCGCAGCACGACCGATAAGTCGTTGGCCTCTCCGAGCGCCTCGTTGTAGTTGTTGTTGGCGCCCAGGGTGATGCGCGCCCGCCCGCCGCCGATGCGGGTCTGGATGACCGGAGCGGAGCTGACCTCTCCCTCGAGCACGATGGCCATGCGTTCGCGGACGTGGGCGCCGGTGAGCTTCTCGAACTTGCGCGCTCCGGTGCGGTCGAATGTCAGCGACACCTCGGGCCGGCCGGTTTGCGGGTCGGGTTGTACCCGGGCATCGGTGATGTAGTCGCCGGTCATTGCCACTTCGCTGAAAAGGTAATAGGTGCGGTACTCGACCTCGAGGTTGGCTTCCTTGCGTCCCATGCCGATCGCATGCCCCTCGGGAACCTTGCCTTCCAGGAGCTTCTCGAAGCGAGCGAGTTTTGCGGAGCCAACTCCTGCCGGCTCGGGTTTCAAGTCTTGATTGACGTCGTTGTCTTTCTTGGCCGCTTCTTCTTTCTTGGTTACTTCTTCTTTCTTGGCCACTTCTTCTTTCTTGGCTACTTCGCCCTCCCCTACCTCTTCGACTTCGCCCTCCCCTACCTCTTCGACTTTGCCACCCGGTAAAAAGACCGATCTTGCCAGAATCATGATCTGCTTCCTGTCGGCTTCGCTGATTCCCCCACGAACCAGGCTCACGATTTTCTTGGCTACCCCGTCCTCTACCTTGTTCTCCTTCAGAAACGCTTCGATTTCCGTCACGTTGTTGAAATAATCGAGCAGTCGCTTTTTTCCTTCGTTGCGCTTGCCCTTCGATATCAGGTAGGTCTCTGTGACAGCCTCGTCGTTCGGTCCGGCGTAGGTGTAGTAGTCGAGACGAATGCCCTTGGGCAGCGTGTCTTTAAGTCCCTTTATGAAATCACTCTTGTCGTCGACTACCTTGAACTCCAGCTGCGCAGTTCGGCCCAGCAACTTCTTGGCCCGCTCCGGGTCGAACATGCCGGGCAGCTGCACCAGGATGCCGTTCTCGCCGTGCGGCGCGATGGTCGGCATGGCGACGCCCAACTCGTCGACACGGTTGCGGATGGTCACCCGCGCCTGGTCGCGCGCGTTTTTGCGCAGCTCTCGGACGTGTGTCTCGTCGAAGGTGAGCCTGATCAAACCAGGAGAGGTTTTCCCTTCCTGGACTTCCTTCAGGCTGTAGTTGCCCTCGAGAATTCGCTTTCTGAACTTCTTGGCGTCCGAGGGATCCTTGAGCTCAATCTGGATGTCCCAGCTCTCGGGCACCCGGAAAACCTTCTTGAAGGGTATGCGCTTTTCCTTCAGGGCTTCCTTGAAGTCGCCGACATACTGATCGGCCTTGTCCTCGAGCGCCTTGCCCACCTCGACGCCCAACACCAGGTGAATGCCGCCCTGCAGGTCGAGGCCCAGGTTTATTTTCTTCTTGAAGAAGCCGGTATACCATCCCGGCAACGAGCCCGGTAAAAACGTCGGCAACAGGTAGAGCAACGAGCCTATTACCAGCACCAGCACCATCCCTACTTTCCAGTACCAAGACTTTTCCATTGCGTTCCTCGTAGTCTACTTTCTAAACGGGCACTATTTGCCGCCGCCCGGCAGCATGGCCGTGGAATCTCCGCTCTTTTCTCCGAGCTGCGGCTGGCTTCCCGCCACGTGGCTGCGCAGCACCTTGATGTGTACGTTCTTGGCCACCTCGAGTGTGACGGCGATGTCTGTCATGCCGGTAATGGTGCCGAATATCCCCGAGTTGGTGATAATCTTGTCGCCCTTGCCCAGGGCCGCGACCATCGCCTTGTGCTTCTTCTGCTGCTTCTGCTGCGGGCGGATGATCAAAAAGTAGATAATCACGAACATCAAGAGGATCGGCAGCATCATGCCGGACATCTGCTGACAGCCCTGGGGGCCCTGGGCTGTTCCACCGCCGCCTTCCGCTCCTTGCTCCGCCATTATTGCGTAGAGTATCTCTTTCACTGCTAACTCCTTCTTTCGCTTACAGAATGGTTATCCGGCCCGCGCCCTCCCCCGAAACGGCCCACCTTCCCTAGCAGATGTGATCGCCTGGATCAAACTTTTTTTCGATATCTTTCTTTAATATCACCCTGAAGCCTGTCAAGAGCCCCGGCTGCCCAGGCGGCATAGTCGCCTGCCTTGATGGCCGTGCGGATGGTTTTCATCAACTCGGCATAGAAATAAAGGTTGTGCAGCGTGTTGAGGCGCACCCCGAGGATTTCGTTGGCCAGGTAGAGGTGTCTCAAGTAGGCCCGGCTGAAACGCCGGCAGGCCGGACAGCCGCAATCCGGGTCTACGGGCCGCGTGTCGGCCGCATGAGCCGCGTGACGGATCTGTAGCGGCCCGTCCCAGGTGAATAGCTGCCCGTTGCGCGCGTTGCGGGTTGGAACCACGCAATCGAACATGTCGATGCCGTGCGCGACCGCACGGATGATGTCCTGGGGAAGACCGACTCCCATCAGGTAGCGCGGTCGTGCCTGGTCCATGATTTCTCCCAGCGCCGAGACAACCTCTTCCATGCGCTCGGGCCCCTCCCCCACCGACAGACCGCCGAGGGCCAATCCGTCGAAAGGCATGGCCGCGATCTGATCGAGGTGGGCCCGCCGCAAGGAAAGGCTAAGCCCTCCTTGCACAATGCCGAACAGCGCTCCGCCCTCCGGAGTTCGCGCCTCCAGGCAGCGCCGTGCCCAGTGGGTGGTGCGTTCGCAAACCTTGTTGTGATAGGCCGGCTCTGCGTCGTGTGGCGGACATTCGTCGAGCGCCATCATGATGTCAGAATCCAACTGCTCCTGGATGGCGATGGCGCGCTCCGGAGACAGCTCGTACTCGCTGCCGTCCAAGTGGCTGCGGAAAGTGACCTTGTCGTCACTGACTTTCCTGAGTGCCGCCAGCGAAAACACCTGGTAACCGCCGCTGTCGGTCAGGATCGAGGCGGGCCAACCCATGAATTCGTGCAACCCTCCGTGGGCGGCCACGACCTCCGGCCCCGGGCGCAGCATCAGATGATATGTGTTGCCCAAAATGATGCCAAAGCCCATTGCCGCTACTTCTTCGGGATCCATGCCCTTGACGGTTCCGGCGGTACCCACCGGCATGAAGACCGGCGTCTCGATCGCCCCGCGCCTGGTGGTCAAGCTGCCGCAGCGGGACCGGCTGTTATTGTCCACGGCAGTAGTGATGAATTCAAGTCTTTTAGTCAAAGCCCACCTCTTCCATCAATAAACATTGCATCGCCGTAAGAATAGAAGCGGTAGCCCTGGCGCAGCGCCTCGCCGTAGGCCGCAAGAATCTTCTCACGGCCGGCGAATGCGCAAACCAGCATCAAGAGCGTCGAGCGCGGCAAGTGGAAATTGGTCAGCAGCGCATCCACGACACCGAACTCGAACCCGGGACGAATGAACAGTTCGGTCTCGCCCTCACCGGCGACGACGTTCCGGCCGTCGAAGGCCGCCTCCAGGGCGCGCACCACCGTCGTGCCTACGGCCACTACCCGACTTTTCCGGTCGCGGGCCCGGGCGATTGCCTGGGCGGTCTGGGTATCGATTCGAAAACGCTCCGGGTGCATCTTGTGACGTTCGATTTCCTCGACCCTGACAGGCAGGAAAGTTCCCGGACCGACATGCAGCGTAAGAAATGCAATCTCGACACCGCTTTCCCGGATACGGTCCAGCAGTTCCCGCGAAAAATGCAACCCCGCGGTCGGCGCTGCTATTGCCCCGGGCTGGCGAGCGTAGATCGTCTGGTAACGTGTCATGTCCAGCGGCCGCCGGGGATCATCCCATCCCGTACGCTTGATGTAGGCCGGCAACGGCACTTCGCCGTAGCGATCGAGGTACTCGTTTGCCGGCTGAGGCAACACCAGGCGCACGCTTGCCTGCCCGCCTTCTGCCTGCCCTTCTCCGGTTGCCTGGCCGCCCCCGGGCAACGATACGCTGATGCCGCACCTCAGCGGTCGCGAGGCCCTCACCAGGCATGAGAATCTCTGTACCCAACTTCCAGCCTCGAGATGCCCGCAATCCAGCGGCCGGTCGAGCAACAGTTCCACCGCCCCGCCGGTTTCTTTTAATCCATGCAGCCTGGCCGGGATGACACGCGTATCGTTCAGCACCAGCAGGTCGCGGGGTTTGAGCATCTTTGCGATATCCGGGAAGCGCCGGTGCTCCGGCGATTCTTTCCCCGGGGAAATGAGCATCAAGCGGGAACCGTCGCGGCTCTCCGCCGGTAGCTGGGCAATCTGCTCCGGCGGCAGATCATAATCGAATTCGGACAGCCTCATGTTTCGTCGTGGTTTCTTCGCGGCGATGCGCCTGCGGCCCCTTCGGTTTCGGAATCGCTCATCGTATCTGCCTGACGAGTTCTTCGATGCGCTGCGGGTTGTAGCCCACCACCAGCTTGCTGCCGATGCGGATTACCGGCACCCCGGTCACCTCGACGCCGGCTTGCTCGGCCGCCCTCATCATCTCCATCAGCGCAGACTGGTTCTTCTCGATATCCTTCTGCTCGAACGGAACCTTGAGGCTCTCGAGCAGTTCCTTTGTCTTGCGGCAATATCCGCACCAGTTCGTCATGTAGAGCACGATTTTTCCGCCGGCCAGGGCCGCGGGCTGCGCCATTTCGGCCGGGGGAGGATTTTTCATCAGTTGCTCGCGGTTTTTTATCTTGGCATGCTTGAGCATCAGCTCGAGTTCGCGGGTCATGGACAGCGAGGCCTTCAATTCCTGCAGGTGGCCCTTGGCCAGATCCTGAAGGTGCCAGGCGTCTTTGGTAAGTTTGCTATTCTCGGTTCGACCGACTCTTGCGGCCTTCTTGAGCCAACCGGCGGCAACGTCCCACTCTCCCTGGTCGTAAGCCACCTTACCCCTCAGGAACTGGTTCTCCTGGTTGGCGGGATCAATTTGCACAAGCTTGACGGCCAGTTCCTCGGCGCCGCCGAAGAGCTTCATGCTGCTGTGGAGGTAGTTGCGAATTTGCAGGCGCATCAATGGCTGGTAAGCCTCGTCGAGCATCAGGCCGCGCTCGCAGAACATCGAGGAGTACGAGATGTCCTTGTATCGCTTTCGCAGCCTCATGGCCGCCCGGTAGAAGATATCGGCCAGGGCCGATCTCTCCTTGCGCGTCAGCCGTGGGACCTGCCGGGGCTCGAAGATTTCAAGCAGATCGTCGAGCTTGTTGTTTTTCAGGAGATCCCGCGAGCGCTGCAGATCGACCAGGCCGCTGGATTCGGCATCGTCGTCCATGGCAACCGTCGAATGCCGATCTTTGTCCTGCGCAGGGGGCTTTTCGCCGGTGGCCTGGGGCTTTTGGGGCCTGGCTTCGTGTCCGGCGCAATCCAACATCGGGAGCGCAAGCGTAGCCATGACACAGCCGACCATGATTGTTTTGCAAGTTTTCATGCCCCCAATGAAACACGTCTGGCGGCCCGAAGTCAACCCAGAATCCGCCTTTCCCTATTTCTTGCGAGACGGCACCGGTCGGGATACATTATGCTTGTTTTTGGCACCGGGAGTAACATGCTGGGATTCATTCGCAATAGCATCACACGCAAGATCTCGCTAATTGTGGGATCCGTCTGCCTGATAGTGACCTTGGCCGGTTTGAGCTGGATGATCGTGCTAATGAAATCGGACATCGTTGAGCATTCGCGTCAATCCCTGTCGGCCGTGACCGGGTCCCTAAGGGCCGGGTTCCATGCTTTCGACCAGCAGAGCCACAGCCATCCGATTGCCGGCATGCTCGAGGTGTTCTCTCTGCGTGACGAAATCGAAAAGCTTCGGGTTTTCGACGTCAAGGGTGAGATCGTCTGGTCGCTGGACGAGGATGAGCACGGTCAAAAATTACCCGCCGACATCCTTAGCCGCTTCAGAGGAGGTCACACTTTCACCGAGGCGAACACGGGCGAGAAAACCATCGAGTCGTTGCAGAGAGTGCGAGCCGAAAAGAGTTGCCTGAGCTGTCATGCCAAGCAGTCGGGGGCGGGCCCCGGCGCGTTGCTGGGCGGCATACATCTCGAAGCCTCCTACGCCAAGTTGACTTCCAAGCTTGTCGGTTACGGTAATCTGCAGATCATCACCGCCTTGTTGCTGGTGGCCCTGGTCGTGGCCATCACCGCCTTGATGGTCAGGATCTTTCTAGGCCAACCGCTGCAGAAAATCACCCGGGCGATCCAAAAGGCCGAGGAGGGAGATTTTCTGCAGCGCATCGCGATAACCGGGAGTGACGAGATCGGCAGGCTGGGCGAGGAACTGAACCGCCTGATGGCCAGGCTGACCGACGCCGAGGCGTCAAAGATCGACAGCGACCTGGAGTTGGACATCGTCCAGCGGGAACTGCGCCTCAAGGCCCAACTCGAGGAAAAGAACAAGATCATCGAGGAGACCAACCAGAAACTGACCCGCCGTCTCAGTCAACTGGCGCTGGTTTACGACATCAACAGCGCCTTGGCCTCGTCGCTCGAGCTCGACCAGGTGATCGGGATCATCACCGAGAAGATCGGACAAGTGATGGGTTTCGAGGGTTTCTTCGTCCTTCTGACCGATGAAGACCAGAAGAACCTGGCCATCAGGGCCGTGCTGAACGATGAACGCAAGGGTCTGATTGGCCGCCTGGTCGATCCGCTCAGGGGCAATTTCACAAAGTCGCTACGAGTCAGAAAGATTCTGCTGATCACCGATCTTTCGGAGATATTCCGGGAAGGCGACGATCTCGAGTTGTTGCCCGAAAGCGGTTCGTTCCTCAGCCTGCCGTTGTTGCGCAAGGGCCAAGTGCTGGGCCTGTTGAACTTCACCCGCAGCGCCACAGACGCCTTTCCGAACGATTCCGTAAGGCTTTTGACGGCGGTCGCGCACCAAGCCGCCATGGCCGTCCTGAACGCCAGGCTCTACCAGCAAAAGATCGATCTCAGCGTGACCGACGAGTTGACCCAACTGGCCAATCGGCGCCTGATGCAATCCCACCTGGAGCGGGAATGGGACCGGGCCAGCCGCTACAACAACCCGCTCTCGCTTTTGATGATCGATATCGACTACTTCAAGAAGTACAACGACCGCAACGGACACCTGCTGGGAGACGAGGTTCTCAGGGGAACTGCGCGCATCCTGGAGAGCAACACCCGCAAGATCGACACCGTCTCCCGCTTCGGCGGCGAGGAGTTCGTGATCATCCTTCCCGGTCAGGACAAGCCGTCGGCCTTGTCGGTGGCTGACAAGCTGAGAAGGGCGGTGCAAGAGGCCGATTTCCCCCGCGCCGACGTCCAGCCCGGGGGCAGGCTGACGATCTCGATCGGCGTGGCCTCCTACCCCGACGACGCCGACGACGCCGCCAAGCTGCTCGACCGCTCTGACCTTGCCCTTTACGCCTCCAAGCGCTCAGGCCGCAACCGCACGACCGCCTACGACGAGGAAGTTCAGAAAATGGACGAGGAGTACCGGCGCCAGCTGCAGACCATGCTTGCCCGCAAGCGCCGCAAGAAACGCAAGTCGAGATCGCGCCTGGAGTTCATCGATCCCACTTGAAATAGCGGCTCCGGGTCACGGGTTGACCGAGATGTTCGAGTCTACCGGCTGGCTGGGAGTGTTGTAACTGTCGTAGACCACCAGGCGCACTATATAGGCGCCGGGCATATCGGGAATGAAGCTCACCTGGGGGGTGTCGCTTGCGCTTAAAGTCGACTGGCTCTGGGTTCCCTGGGCGTCCTGAGGCAGAAACAAGAATGACCACTGATAGCGACTGATGCTGTCGCCGGCGTCGGGATCGAAGCTGGTGCTGCCGTCCAGGTTTACCTGGTTTAGCCCCTGGACCGTCTGCGAGGGCGGGTCGATTTTGGCCACCGGCGGCAGGTTGGCCGGGGTGCCCTTGTTGACCGCCAGCAGAATGTAGGGGTTGCTGTCGTTGGGGCTGTCGTGAGTGATCTCGATCTGGCCGATCTCGTTCTCGATCGAGGTGTTGTCGGTGAAGGTCACCTGGAAGCTGTAGGAGCCTGCCGGGGCCAACACCAGGGGATTGGCCGGAAAGTCGGACGGCAGCCCGCCGATGCCGAATACCGGCGGATCTCCCGGGTTTAGATCGGGATCGAAGGCGATCTCGGTTATCGTCAGGTCTGCGTAGCCGACGTTGAGCAGGATCACATCCGCGGATGCCGAGCCGCCCATGGCGACGTCGATAAACTCCACCCAGTCTTGCGGGTTGACCTCGATGTCCGGTCGCACGTCGGCGCCCAATGTCACGGTCACCTCGGGCTCGTCGGGATCGTTCGAGTGGATGATCACCGAACCGTCGTCCTGGCCGACATCCTGCGGGTGATAGGTAACGTCGATCATCTGCTGGCCCATCGAGGCCACGGTGAACCCGTCGGCCGGGTCGATGGTGAACTCACCGGCAATGCTTCCGCCTGTGACCTCGAGGCCGCTGACATCCAGCGTTCCCGAGCCGGTGTTGTTGATGGTGATCTGCTCGGTTACCGACTGGCCCTGGGTAACGCCCTCGAAAGGAATGTGATCGGGGTGCACGTCGATGTCGGGCTCGGCCGAAAAGGCCAATAGCCTGACGCTGAATTCACCCGAGGGCAGGTCGTCGTCGTTGGTCGCCAGATCGATGCCCGAGTTGTCGGCGCCCTCGGCCTCGGGGGCGTAGACGACCGTCAACATCCGATCTCCTCCGGGCTGGATTCCGATGTCATTCTCGGCGGGCTCCAGCAGGCCGAAGTCGGTAAGATCGCCGACGATCGAAAACAGCTCGAAGCCGCTCATGGTCAGCGGAATGTTGCCGGTGTTTTTCAAAAGCGCCTGCAGTTGACGGCTGTAGCCTGCGGCAACCTCGCAGAAATTGAACGACAGGCGCACGGGATGTGTGTTGGTCTGAGGGTCGAGCATCACCTGGCAGACGGGCGTGTCGTTGGGCGCCGGGCAAGTCACGTCTTCCTGGCAAACTACCTCCAACTCCGCGTTGGGCGGTGCCCCGGTGCCGGCTAAAGCTATGGCGCACGGGTTGCGGCTGAGATCCATCGGATTGCATTCGTCGGGATCGTTTGTCAGCAGGTCGAGCGTGTCGTGGTCGTCCGCCGTCTCGCTGGCCGGAGCGTACTCGATCACTAAATCGATGGCAGCGCCGGGGCCGACGAACCCGGGAAGCAGCGGGTCGACATCCTGGCCGGCCATGACGCCCTTGACCGAAAACGGGCTGGTCGCCCCGCCCTGCACCGCGACGCTGTCCAGCGTAAGTCCAGAGCCGCCGATATTGCTGACGTGCAGCAGGCGCGTCTGAGGATAACCGACGGCCACGTCGTCAAACTTGAGTGCGGTCGTATCGACCTCCAACTGCGGCCCCGCAAAATGCTCGCCGCCGCACTCGCAGTTCAAAAGCGGCCCTGAGCCCAGAACCACAAGGATTAGAGTGCCAAGAAGCTTGAACGCGGATACCCGACGCATCATCTGAACCTCCGCTGAAAATGTCACCAAAATCCTAGCACGCAGTCAGAACAGCTGGCAAGCAGCGCGTGTGGGAAAGTTGTAACTCACACCGCACACCGTGTGCGTAATAAAGAAAACCAGAGAAAAGCAGAGAAAAGCAGGGACGGAGGCTCCATCCATCCTAGTGTGTCCGAAAATCGGACACCCCTCGGGTTTTTCCAGGTATGACTTCGATTCTTGAATCCTTGTTTTCCGGATAGTTACAAAGATACGTCTGCTTGGCATTATTTGTGC
>DATKYQ010000041.1:0-52015 GCA_035528415.1 Myxococcota bacterium
CCTACGGTTCCCTTGTCAAGCAAAATATACACATTTACATGGCTACACAATTCACTTCAAATTGACGCGTAATCAGCAAAAGGACACACTACTACTGGACTTCAGCCTTGTTGACTTGTCTTGGTTATAGGGAACTTCGGACTAATGATATCCAACTGGCATGCTTACTTGTATTCATCGTCAATCTCATCTCCCTTCGAAGTTGTTTCCTTTGACGGAAGCTTCTCGGGTTTTCGTACAATATATTGATAAGATTAGAGATACAGTGACGGGAGTCACGTGATGTGCGTCACGTGATGTGCGTCACGTGATGAAGTAAAAAGGAGTCGCCGACACTTGACACTCTGCCCAGACCTCGGGCAGGACACCGGCATCAACTCTTCATTCTTCGTAGAAGTACTCGAAAGTCGTCATCGAGCCGGGGTAGCCGTCGCGGCCGCCGGTGGGTTTGTCGGCGAAGGTGTCGTGCACGACTATCTTGATCAACTTCTTGGCCTGGTCGTCTCCGACCACGTCGAAGCCGCGGTAGGTTACCGGGAACTCCTCGGTGCCGAACCAGCGGCCCTCGTCCGAGGGTAGGCCGATGGTGTACTTGTACTTGATGGCCTCGCCGCGCTGGGCGTCGACTATCAGCGTCCATTTGCCGTCGCCCGAGACCTCGTCGCCCGCCTGGCCGTCGTCTCTGAGCGAGACCACGTTGGGCACCCACTTGTCGCCCTCGGCTCCCAGCGCGGGCATGTTGCCGGTGATGTAGACTATGCCGTTGCCCTCGGGCGGGGGCGGCGTCTCACAGCACGAGCCGTAGGTGTCGCGCGGAAGCTGGCTGCCGCTCGCGTCCACATCAAAGACCACCTTGACCACGTTAGTGGCATCTTCGAAGATCACCTGCCCGCCCATGTTCGGCGCCAAATCGATGTCGCGCCCTCCCTCGGCCGCAACCAGCGTGACCTCGAGCGGATCCTGATAGGCCAGGTTCAGATCCGCATAGGGGATCTTGATCTCCACGATCTTGCCGCCCGGCTGCGGCCCGGCAATCTCGACCGTCCCCTGCCCGTCTTCGACCCAGGCTGAGCTGCCGTCGGCATGGAAGATACTCGCCACAGGCTGCGCCCCCGAGAAATCGAGCGCCAGCACGCGCGCGGGGCCGCCGACCTTGAATACTAGCGGCGTGCCGTTGCGCGTGGTCGTGTTGGCAGGGTCCGACTGGGTCTCGCCCGTCTGGGGGTCGACGATGTGCTTGTGAGGAAAGTAGGCCTCCAGGCGGTAATCGGAACCAAGCTTGGCGCTCAGATCCTCGTTGCAATCGACAGCCAGGTAGAGCGCATTCGCATCGTAGCCATAATAGACGCGGGCGATGTCGTCATCCGGGTTGGCCACGGCGCCGCTGTCGGCATCGTTGTAGAAGCCGCCCTCATTGATCCACTCGGCCTCGTTGGGCACGAAGCTGCCGTCGATGGTCGGGGGAGTTGTGAACGGCCCGATGGGCGTCTTGCCGGATTCCTGGATGATCACCGGGCAGATGTACTCCTGGACGTTTATTCCGTCGATGCTGTTCATGAAGGAGTACACGCCGGCCAGATGCGCCCTGAAGCCGCGATCGAAGGGCGTGTCGTCGTTGGCCGGGGTTATCATGTCCTGGCCGAACCACCAGAACCAGTCGCTGCCCTCGGCCGCGTACATCTCCTCCCATGCCATGTAGACCTTGTACTCGTACGAGCCCTTATCCGTGGGAGGATCGGCCAAGGGATTGAAGCGCGGGATCCCGCTGCGCGCCAGATCCTGGCGCGTGTGCAGCAGGCAATTCCAAGCCACGTTCTCCTCCGGCTCGCCGATCCAGATCGAGAAAGTACCGTCGATCCACGAACCGGCGCTGAGTGGCTCGATCTCGGTCATCTCGCTTACAGGATGCGCGGGCACGTGCCTTGTTGGATTACCCGAAATGTACTCCGAGCCGGTCACGCTGACCACCTCGCCGGCGTCGTAGGCGTCTTCGAGCGTGGCGTAGAGCGTGTGCATGAAGTTCTTGCCGTCCATGTCGCGGGCGTAGTTCTCCCAGGCGTTCTCGCCGTCCATGATCACCGTCAGCAGCCGGTCGGGCTCGCCCAACGACGGCGCCTGGGCCCGCACGTCTCCCATGAACGAAGCAGAGGCATCTACACCCGTCATGCCCTGGTACCTGAAACCTATGGCGTTGGAAAGGCCGGTGTCGCGGAAGACGATGGCCAGTTCGTCGTCGTGAGAACCCGCATCTCCGATCTGATCGTCCTCATCCACCCGGTAGGGAAACCAGTGCTTGAGGTTCTTGGGGGTCGAGTTGTTGAGCACTTCTTGTCCGGTGGCCACCCAGCGAATCCCGTTTTGTACGAACATCAAAACCACCGCCTCGGCCACCGACCCCTCCCCGGGCCACATGCCCGCAGGCGCAATACCAAACACCTGGCTGTAGAACTTGACCGCCTTGGCAACCTGCGCCCAGGCGTCGTCTGGAAAGCTGTAAGGCGGCTCGGGCAGGTTGTCCCAGGGCTGGTTCTCACGGGCCAGATCGCTGTCTGCCAGAAGCGGCAAGATCGGGTGATAGAAGGGCGTCGTCAACACCTCGATCTGGCCCTTGAGCGTCTGCGGATTGAAAAGCAGCTGCTTGTGGATCGGGATCACGTTGGCCATGATCTTGTATTCGTCGGCCACCAGACGGTTGCACAGATCTTCGCTGATCGGTTGTCGCAACCAGAAGGTCTCGTCCGCGCGCTCCTCGACCACGTCGGAAAGATCCACAACCCAGCCGTTGGGCATCTCGACCGCGTGACGCAGGAAGTCCGGGTCGAACCAGGCGATCTCGAACCAGCCCTTGAGCGCCAAAAAGTCTTCCTGAGTGTAGGTCGAGCGCGGCTTGTCCCTCAAATCACGGTATTCGGGAAAATGCTTCATCAGGGCGTCCGATGTGCTGACGCAGCTCCAGGCGTCCTTGTGCAGCAGGCCCAGATCCAGCTCGCTGACCGTCTCGGGAGTCGGAGTATCTTTCAGAAGCAAATCGATCCACGGGTCGGTATGGCCTTCCCATGAAGCTAAAAAACCCTGCTCATCGACGCGGTCGGCCTGGATGTCGACGAACGGCCCCAGCCTTTCAAGGTAGTAAGTGATCAACTGATTCAGAAGCACCGAGGTCAGGTTGACGTTGTAATGAACTTTCGGGTAGTCGGCCAGGATCGCTGCCATGTCGTAGTAATCTTTTGTGGCGTGCTTGCGCACCCAGGGCGACAAAAGCTGGTCCTTGACCGGATCGAGGTACAACGGCTGGTGCTGGTGCCAGATCAGGTTCAGATAGAGTGTGCGCCTGATGTCATCGGCCAGGTTGCAGTTTCCGCCCACGGGGTTGCCGGCGAGGTCTAAGACGTTGCGTACCAGCATGCTGTAAGTCGTGCCGGGCACAAAGCTTACACCGGCCGCGACTTGCAGGCGAACGTAGCTGCCCTCGACCGCGGCGCCGGAAAGATCGATGGTGTCGCCGGAACTGCCGCGTACAGTGTAGTTGGCAACATCGCCAGCCGTCTGCGGATCGACCCCCTCCGAGAAGTGGGCGGTCAGGACGCCTTCGCCGGGGCTGAAGGCGTTCAGCAGGCAGGGCGGCGTCTCGTCCGGGCCGCCGTCGTCTCCTGGGTTGCCATGGTCTCCGTCGGCAGGGGTCGTATCGCCGCCATCCATGATCTCGTCAGGCTGTACGCCGGCATCAGCGTCCCGGGGCTCACCGTCGTTGTCACCCACAACCGGATGCGAGCAAGCCGCGACCAACAGCATGAGCAATCCCAGCCACATCGAACAATGTCGTAACATCATTCCTCTGCTCCCTCTTCTCCTTTGCTAGCGCATCTCGAATACAAACACCTGGCCGACATCCTCCGGCGCGGACGGGTCGTCGAGCGGCAGGGTGTCGTTCGAGAGGTACTCGCCGTGGTGATTGACCAGCCGCACGAACAGGGCCAGGTGCGCGCCGTCCTGTGGGATCGGGCCGCCCAGCAGCACGCTCACCGGGATAGCCATCTCGATCGCCTGGTTGTCCTGGCTCGTGCGCAACGTGACCCCAGGCAGCCAGCCAAAGTCAGCCGGATCAGAAAACCCGCGCGCCCCGGCTAAAACCCAATGCGCGGGATCTTCATCCCCGGCTTCTATCTCGGCCATGCCCAGGGTGCCCGCGGCCAGCTCGGCTCCGAAGCCCTGAACCGAGACCGCGGCTATCGACGAGACGGCCGCGTCAAATCCCGGGGCCCCGTCGATACCAAAGTCATCGCTTAGATCATTCATGTTGGCGATTCCGCTGCCGGGTCCGAAGTCGGTGTCGATGTAAGCCACAATGGCGTTACCGGCCTGAAAATCGACCCAGCCGCGAATGCCCAGGTAGAGGTTGCCGTCGTCGAAGGCGACGTACAGTTCATCAGCGTGGTTGTCGCCCCAGTCGGAGCCCACGGCATTCGAGCCGGCCAAGAAGGCGCTGTCCCAGTCGTTGCCGCTGGTCGTCTCGATTTCCGTCTGCCCGCTCGTGTTGCGCTCGAGATCGGGCGTGCCTCGAAGCACGAAGTCAAAGCCCTGGGTCAGCGCGGCGTAAGCGCTATCGGGATTGGTCACAACAAGCTCGACCATTCCGGGCGCGTGCGGGAGTGTCGTGGCCGTCAGGCTGCCGGCATCCACGAAGGTAGTAACCAGCGCTTCGCCGTCCAGCGACACCACCGCACCGTCCACGAAGGCGCTGCCGGCAACGGTTATCGTCTGGCCGCCCAGGACGCTGCCCACCGCCGGCTGCGCCTCCCATACCTCCAGGTCTACGCCGCCCCCGCGCACGGTGGCCGTGCCGATTCCCTCGGCCACTACCCAGCTACCCCCCTGGTCCATCGAGAAGCGGTAGGCATAGTCGTACTGGCCCGCCTGCGGGATGATGAAGGCGGCCTGGTACTCGTCATTGTTGCCGCACGTATCGCACTGGTCGTTGCAGGCGGCGTCGCCCCAGCTGAAGGCTCCGGGGTCGTCTTGCGGCGAAACTCCCTGCGGGCCGTAACCGAGTTGGGCGGTTATTCCCAAGCCGCAGCCCGGCATATCCGTCACTCCCGGCTCGTACACTTGCGCGTATACCAACTCCGAAGCCTGGTTCTCGTCCAGCACCATCGAGAGCGGCCACTGCAGCGCGGCCCAGTCCACACGCGGAACTTCGTAGCTGAAACCTCCCGCCAGAGCGTCGGCCTGCTGGTCGGAGTTGGTCACCACAACGTCCACCGACCCTGCCGTATGCGACGGAGTCTTGCAGGCGATCGAACCCGGGGGATTCGATACGATTTCAGTCGCCGCGATTCCGTCGAAGGTGACCGTGGCGCCGGCATCGAAACCGCTGCCGTAAATGGTGACATCGTCTCCGCCGGCCACCGAGCCCATGGCCGGATCGATGCCGGAAATCAGCGGTCCGCTGCTATCTATGTATTCGTAGCCATCCGGGAAGGAAGCCGCCGCACCGCCTGGGTTGGTGACGCTAACGCTCACTTTGCCCGCTGTGTGGGCCGGCGTGACACAACTCAGCCGGCTGTCGCTTGCCAAGACGATGTTTGTGGCCGCGGCGCCGCCGAAATCGACGGTCAGGCCGGAAGCAAACCGGCGCCCGGTGATGGTCACCGGGGTTCCGCCCCCGACGCCGCCTTTGCGCGGCTGCAGAAACAGGATCTCGGGCTGGTCGCCGGCCTGGTATACGAAGCCGTCGGCCAACTCGGCGAAGTCGCCGCCCGGGTTTGTGACCCGCACGCCGACGGCGCCGGCAGCATGCGCCGGAGTGCTGCAGTTCAACTGGCCGGAGCCTACGAACTGAATATCGCCTGCCAACTCGCCCCCGAATTTCACCAGCGCCCCGTCCTCGAAACCGGATCCGTAAACGGATACAACCTGGCCGCCGGCAGGATCTCCGCTCGCCGGAACCACCGAGCCGACAGAAACGCCGCCCCCACCCTCGCAGATCACCAGCGTTGTGTTCTTGATTCGCCCGCGGCTTTCGGGCTCCATGACGATCGGCGCCTGATCCCAGACGTCGGGTCCCGTACAGTTGGTCGAGGCCGTAACCCCGTCGGCAAGGGCATCGATGCGCTTGTACTCGAGACCGTTCAGCATGAAGACGAACTGGACGTGCTGTCCGGCGAAGAGCATTCCGTCGTGGGGCCCCAGGTTCTCCGCGTGATGGTAGGTGTAGATCCCGTCGCCGGCAGTGGAATCGCCCTTCTCGCCGTTGTCCAGAAGCTGGCGGGCGTCCCAGCTGTTCATGCTGCCCTTGAGATAGACCCGGTCGCCGGCCGGGTCGAACGGCAGGAAGGCGTTGTTGAGCCCGGCCGTGTCCAGAGTGACCCGCATATCGTAGGTGCCGAAGGCCGGGATGACGTAGCCGGTCGCGTCGATGCGCTCGTTGGAGCCTGCGGGCAGGCTGAACTCGCCGTTCGACCCCTCCCAGATCCAGTTGTCGAACTCGTTGATCGCCCCGTACTGGAAGTCGGTATTAAAAGACTCGTCGGCCAGAACGTAGACCTCGACTGAGAAGATGTGATCGCCGCCCCCGGCTCCCGGCATCTCGTGCCCGCCTTCGGCGATCGGACCGTCGTCATATAGCGGCGGATAGGGCCCCACCTCGCCGGCCCAGCTGGCATCGTGCACGATGATATTTGTCTGGGGATCGTAGACAAACGAACCCTTCCACTCGATGTCTGCACTTGTGTAGGTCTGGTTGCTGGTGTCATCCACGTAGAATGTCACCGAGGCGTAACCCGCGGGCTTATTAAAAGTCGCCTTGCCGTCGCCGCCGTCTCCCCCGCCCCCATCGGCGTCGAGTCCGCCGTCACCGCCGCCGCCCCCGGCGCCGCAGCCAGCGATCGCAAGAGATGCCGTCAAGATAACAAATGCCGTAGTCCAACCGCCTCGTTGCCGAATTCGCGCACGCATACCGTTCCTCCAGGAAGTGCCATGATAAAACCTGCCTATACTAGCACGGGTATTTGTGAGGTGGAAGGGCGCGAATTCGTCTCAAAAACAGGCCTGGCGCTTCAGCCTTTAATTCAGGGACAGTTCGAAAGTCCGAAGGCCATGTCCTGATGGCGGGCGCCGTTATCGGGCAGGCTCAGCCAGGAGCCGTTCTGACGCACGTAGGCCATGGCGTCGTAGCCGTTGGTGGTAGCCGACATGTACCAGCCGTGAATGTGTTGCCCGCCGGCGCTGTCCATCGTCACCCACATCGACAGCCAATAGGTACCGGCGGACAAGGTCACTGAAGTGTTCAGGTTGAGCACCAACTCGTTGCCGACGATGGTCAACTGGGCATCGGTCGGAGCCAGCGAGACTCCCCAGATGGGAGCTGCGCCATAGACGGGGATGCCGGCGGGATGACCGCCGGAGTTCGCGTAGATCGCGTAGTGGACGGCCGAAGCACTCAGGTAAGTCGTGTTGAGCGTGCGGCTCCTGGTCCAGATCGTGCTTATGGTGGTGCCGTCGCCAAGCGTGAAATCATCGGCCGCGAAGCTGTCTAAGTCGTCATGAGCCGTCTCGAAATCCTGGCTCCAGGTACCTTCCGGATCGTCCGCATCCAGGCTCTGGTAGACGATCTGGCTGCAGCTGGTCTGGCAGGCGGCGGTGTTGCCGCCGACTACGCAGGCCACGGGCGCGCAACTCGTGCCGACAACGAAATCGTTGCAGCCGTCCTGGCCTGAGACACAGTTTTCGGGCGTGTTTCCGTTGCAGGTTCCTCCCGGGGTGTCGCACTCGTCCAGGCAAATGCACACGGCCGTGCCGTCCACGACGTCACAGGCCGGCGTGGGATCGGCGCAGGGGCTGTCTACCAGGTCGTTGCAACCGTCGTCGTTGTTGAACTGGCAGGTCTGGACGATGGTGTTTCCGGCGTCGCACTGGGTGGTGTCCAGGGTGTCGCACTCGTCGGTGCAAGGGTCGACGCACTTCGAGTCCCAGCAATCCTTGCCGTCGCCCGAGCAATTGGTGTTGGCTACCCAGTCATTGCAGCCGTCGAGGCCCACACTGCAGATTTCGATGTCGGTGGCCGCGTCGTTGCAGCGAGTCTCGTCGAGCGTGTCGCAGTCGTTGGTGCAGGGGGTTGCGCAGCCGGGCGTGCCGGTGTAGTCCGCGCACACCAGGCTGTCGGCGGCGCAGTCGGTGGTGTTTACCCACGAGCTGCAGCCATTGGCTCCCAGCGTGCAGGTCTGCACCCAGTCGCTGTCGCACTGGGTCTCATCCACGGTGGTGCAGTCGTCGCTGCAGGGGTCATAGCATCCGGCTTGGCCGCTTGCCGCCGAGCAAATCCGGCTGTTGGCGCCGCAATCGGTCATGGTCACCCAGTCGTTGCAGCCGTCATCCTGGGTGACGCAGTTCTGGACGGCGTCGCCGTCGCACTGGCTGGCGCCGGCCGTGGTGCAGTCGTCGCTACAGGGGGCATAGCATCCGGCGCTGCCGCTCGAATCAGAGCAGATCTGGCTGCTGTCGGCGCAGTCGTCCAGGTCGGTCCAGAAATAGCATTCGCCGACCAGGGTGCAGTCCTGGATCATGGTGCCGCTGCACTGGGTCTCGGAGGCGGTGCACTTGTCGGTGCAGCCCTCGAGACAGACGGCGGGTTCGGTGTTGTCGTCGCAGGAATAGTTATCGAGAGTCGCGCAGTCTTCCCCGTCCTGCCAGTACAGGCAACCATCCGTGTCGCTGGTGCAGCTCTGGACGACCTCGCCTTGGCAGCGGGTCTCTCCGTTGATCGAGCACTCCGATGAGCACTGGCATCCCTGGTCCACACTCTCACAGCTCTGGTGCTCGCCGCAGGCGTCGGTGGTCGCCCAGCTCAGGCATCCGACGACGTCGGGATCGGGCCGGCAGGCCTGGACGCCGTTCTTGGACGGGGTGCAACGGATCTCGCCATCGGTCTGACAGACGTCGGTCACCGCCTCGCACGGGTCGGCGTTCGTGCCTCCCCCGCAACCCGCGACAGCCCAGGCAACCAACATGCAAAAAGCCGTCAATGTACTGAATATATTTTTCACGAATCTATCCTCCTTGTTACCATTGTTTGGCCGCGGATACGTAATCGAAGCGCAGCCAGATATCGTCGATGTGATTCAGGCGCAGGCCGGGCCCGTCGAACGTGCTCAGTTTCTCCGCCGGGAAGAACAAGGCGTACTCGCCGTAGAGCGCCCGGCAGGCCAGCGTCTCCTGCGTACCCTCGTGATAGTCCGACTTCTGGAAATCCTCCCAGGAAACATTGAAGTAGGCGTCGACCAGGGCAATCACGTAGTCGCTGTCCTGGGGGGCGGTGGCGCCGTAGTTGCCGCCCCATTCGGGGTCCTTGAACAGGTTGCGCGCCGGGCGCACGGCCGCGGCCTGGACGTCTCCCAGTTCTTGCGCGGGCATCTGGCACCACTGGCTGTAGAAGTTGTTCTTCTGCAGCACGCCCACCTGGACATAGGTCGAGCCGCCGTCCGTCAGATCCTGGCCCTGGATGGACAGGCTGACCGCCCAGTTGCGCTCGGCGCACTCGGTGCCTGTCAAAAGCGAGATCGAGCCCGGATCGCCGAGCCCGATCACGCCCAACGGGGCGACCGAGAATGGAATCAACTGGCCGCGGTAGCTGCCGTCGTCGTTGTAGACGGCATGTTGCGGCGAGCTGAGCAAGGCGTAAAAACGCTGGCTTTCGCTCATGGTGTTCAGCCCCTCGGAAAGATCCGAGCGGTCAGAGAGCTGCAGCAGGTTATCGCGCAGGCTCAGTTCCACGTGACGGTTGCCGGCTTGCTGGCCGGCGATGTTTCCTGCAGAGACGATCGAGTCGAGCTGGGTGATGACGGCATCAAGCTGCCCGGGTTCGCGGGCGATCAGCACCTGCCTTTTTAGCCCCTCGGCCTCGGCCGCGGGAATCTGCATTTCGTACTCGGCGGCCCTGAGCGCCAGGTAGGCCATCCGCTGGGCCAGGCGCATCTTGCGCCGGTATGTTTCCACCTTGCCCTGGTAGTCCAGCTTGGCGCCCTCCCAGAGATCGTTCCAGACGTCGTCGTAGAGCGATGCCCGCTGGCGGTTCTGCTCGCCATCGAGCCTGTGCTTGCCCTCGGCGATCAGCCGGGCCACCTCGGTCTTGGCGTTTCGCATTTGCAGGACGGCGTGGGACAGGTCGAGCTTGGCCTTCTCGATCCGCCGTGCCTGTGTGTTGGCGCCGATCAGGCTCATCTCGGCGTCGTGGAAGCACTTGGCGTCGGCGATCTTGTCCTCGATGTCGGCAACGAAAGCATCATGCAGATCCTGGATTTCATCGATGCCCAGCATCTGGTCCTGGAACTTGAGCAACGGTCCGCCGACCAACATGTCGAAGACGCTGTTGACCTTGTCGCCGACGACGTTCGGCGCCGTCTTTTCCTTTTGTATTCCGATAAGCGTGGAACCGACGCTGATCAGATCCTTGCAGACGCCCGACATAAAGCGGCTGGTCGATGTGTAGCTGTTGAGACGTTCGGTAATGTCGTCGAGCTGATCGGTCACCGCCTGGGTCATCTCAAGCGCCGTATCGTCGATGGTGCACTTCCAGGCCATGGCCTTGTATTCCTCGGTGTAGTCCTGCAAGGCGCTGTTGGCGACGTCAACGTCGCGGGCCGCGGCCCTGGCCGCCAGTGCCAGCTCGCCGATGCTGCCCTGGTAGCAGTCGGGGTTGTTCAGCGCCGGGTCCTCGGCGGCCTGCTTCTCGATCGATGTCTGGGCGCCGAAAAAGCTCTGGCAAAGTTTGCGTGAATCGAGAAACGCCGTCTGGTCCTCGGTCTCGGAAGGCTCGTAGTTCTTCAGGTCGTAAAGATCGTTCAGCCTGCAGCTCTTGCTGGGATCATCCTCGGCCTTGGCGCACTCGTCGTAGTCGCCAATCGCCTTGACGATACCCAGGTCGAGGGTGTCCCACCATTCGTCGGCGTCCTTGGGCAGGATGCTCGACAGACCCCCCTCATAGAACTGCTGGGTATCGTCCTTGATCGAGCTTATCCATCCGTTGACGTAGTCGGCGCTCAAATCCGCCTTGCTGCCCAGGCGGGTGCTCAGTCCGCTCAGCAGGCAAAGCTGGTAGCCGATGTCGTTCATGCTGAGCCGCTTCATCAGCGCCTGCTCCTGAAATACGCAGGCCGGGTCGGCATGATTCATGAAACAGTTGTCGGCCCTGAGATTGGGCCATGCCCCCTCGTCGAATACCTGGTCGGCCCGCAGGCCGAACGGGTTGCCGCATAGGCTCAGGATTTTATCACCGTAGAGACGGGCCACCTCGGTTGCCCGGTCGGGCGCCTGGGCATGAACGTCGGCCTGAAGCTGGCGCTCGAGCAGCAGAGTCCAGGCAGCGTCGGCGCCGGTCTTGGCCTCGATTGCCTTGGTAACGGAATCCGAGGCGAAGTGATCGAGGATGAACGACGAGATGGCGGCAAAGCGCAGTCCTGGTGAATCTGTAGTAGTCAGTCCGCGGTAGAGCGGCAGGTCCTCGTCACCGACGCCGAGCGGGTTCTCGCCCGCAAGCAGGGCCCGTCGTTCTATCAACAGCTGCCTGAGCGATATTCTGAACTGCTCGCGCGATTTCGACCACAGATCTTCCCAGGCCAGTTCGCCGGCCTCGGCCGCATGCTGGTGCAGAAGCTCGGCCAGCGGCAGCAACACGGCGGCGTAGCGCAGCGTCAGGCCGACCGAGTCGGGAAGCGGCTGATCCTCGAAACGGGCCCGGTTGACCAACTGGGTTGCCGCATCGAGCTGGGCGCGCAGGCCCGCGACGATGACCACCGGGATGCCGACCGCCTGGGTGATGTCCGGGCTCATGCCGGCGGTATCGAAATCGACGCCGCGGTAGTCGGGCACGGCAATGATCTCCGGGGTCAGGTGCAAAAGCCTCGAGGCCAGCGCGGGATGAAGCACGATCTCCCAGCCGGCGACAGACGTTGCCAGGGCCGCTGACAGGCCGTTGAAATCCATGCTGCCCATGAACTGGTCGGCTTCCTGGGTTGCCTCGCGGGCGATGAAGGTGTGGGTCTGGATCCACTGCTGCAAAACGCGCAGGCCCATGCGGGCGCCGTCCTCGTCTGCCACCACCCAATGAATTTGATCCGGCACACCCCGGCGCTCAACCGACTGCATGCCGGAAGCCAGTGCGCGCAACATCAACGGGGCATCAATGCACTTGGGCATTTCGTCGGCCGCACACACTCCGTCGCTTCCGCAACCGGAAAGCTCGTTCAGGCAAGCGGCGTCCTGGCCGGCCGGCACGGGCGGCGCCTGGTGAAAACGGGCCAACTCCGTCAAGCAGTCGGGCAGAATCTGGCGCGCGGTCAGGCCGGCATCCCTGGTGCCGCTTGTGAAAAGCGGCAGGGCCGTCGGGCGAATGGAAATATCGTCGCAGTTCAGATCTCCGGACAGATTCAGGTTCTCAGAAAGGGCGGTTTTGAACTCGACTGACCCGAGGCTGGCCTGGGGATGGTCGTAACACAGCGAGCCCTGGATGCTGGCCGTCAAGGTGGTGCCGATCCCGCCGAAATCGGGCTGGGAGACGAAGCAGGCTTCCACTTCCTGTTGCCAGGGCAGCTCGTCGGCATAGCGATCGCTTACCGGCAAGAAGCCCGGCGCTTCGCCGCTGCCTATCTCCGGCGGCTGCTCGCCGTCCGGGATGTCGCCGGTGCGGGTCATGACGAACTCCCAGCCCACCCGGTGCCGTTCGTCGACCAGCATGGCCGGGGCATAGGTCAGGCCCAGGCCGCCGACATCAATTTCGAGCGTACCGTGCAGGCTGTCATCAATCGAGCTCAGAGAACCGCCGCCGGCAACCGTCACCTCGGTGGTGGTTTGGTCGACCGTCTCGGCGCCACCCAGGTAGATCCTGGTAGACAGGTCGTCCAGGCCGACCATTGCATCGAAGCCGCCGTCGGCTCGAAGCGCAAAGACCCAATCCTGCGGAAACACACCGGCCGGGTCGTTAAATACCATGGTGCCATCCGGGAAGATCTTGAGAATCAGCGGGACGTTCAGCATGTGGAAATCGGCGCCGAGTTGCGCTGAGACAAAGGGCTGGTCGGTCTCCAGCATGGCCGCGGCGGCGGTCAGCCAGATCTGTCCGTTGTAGACGCCGGGCGCCACGGGAGTGATGAAGGGAGCCACTACCCGCCGCAGGCTTACCACTTCGAGTTGGTGGCCGAACATGACGTTCAGCCTCCAGGCATACTTCATGTTGCCCGGCACCTGATCGATGCGCAGCTCTACCTCGGCCGTGCTTCCCAGTGGCACCAAGGGAAGCGTGCACTCTTTCGCGAAGTGGTCCGTGCAATTGACGTACAGGCCCTCGCTTGCCACCAGTCTCACCTTGGTCAGATCGCGCTGGGGGGCGCTGATGGTGACCGTCCTGATCTTGTCGCCTTCCCAGTCGAAAACCGGGATGTAGCCGGGAGACACCAGCATCTGGCTGGCAGCCGGCGGCCGGGCGCCGGGGATTGACTCGGTGTCTTCGGCATCGCGACAGCGGCCGAAGTAGTCGCACCAGCCGGAGCATTCAGAGTCGCGCAGGCACTCGTGGACGCACAGCCCCCTTTCGCAGTGAGAACCGCAGGGGCACTCGACGTCCTGTCGGCAGTCGGTGTGAGTGTCCAAGAGAACCGGGTTCTTTACACAGGTATAGCCGCTCACATCGACGTCGGCGCCGCCGCCGTCACCGGCATCCGTGCCCGCGTCGGTCCCGGCGTCGGTAGCCGAGCCGCCTCCGCCGCAGGCCGTCCACAGGAGTGCAGAAAGCAACAAGAACCAGATGTTCATAATTGGCTTCATCGTTGTGTCTCCTTGATCTCTATCGGGTAACGCAGCGCTACTGAACTTCGTAGGCGCCCCGGTCGACCGTGCCGACCGTGCGCGGGTTGCCGTCCAGGTCGAGCGGTATGCTCTCGCTGGTGTCGCCGTTGCCGTCGACATCCAGCCAGTCGGCCGGCCTGTTGCCGTTGTTGCCCGTGTTCCTGCAGGGCGAACCGGATGTCAGGTGGATGCCGTCGCTGTCGAAGGCCGGGTCGGTCGTGGAAAGATTGTTGCAGGTGCAGCCGGTAGCACAGCCGCTCTGGATGGTTGTGTAGTAAGTCGAAACCTTGTTGTTCGAACTGCAACTGTCACCCAGCCCGCATATTTGGGTGGCCTGTCCCCATCCTGTGTTGCCCCAGAAGATCGAGTTGTAAACGTTGAGTTGCGAATAGTTGCTAAGCGCCCCGCCCCCGAAGTGGGGGCTGCCTGACGAGTTTCCGACGAAGGTGCAGCCGTAGAGCCAGGCGTCGTGCACCCAGGAGGCGTACATGCCGCCGCCTTGGCAAGAAGCGCTGTTGTTCATAAACAGGCAGTTTGCGAACGCCGCGCCCTCGGTGGCCGGGTTGCCGGAATTGGGCAGGCTCAAGTTCCAGACGGCGCCGCCCGACCCATCCGCATATGTGAATAACCCGTTAGCCACTGTGCGGGTGGCCGAGTTGTCCTTGAACAGGCAGTTGGCCACCCAGACATGCGCACCCTTGTTGGCCAGCGCGCCGCCGCTTCCGGCATACTGGCCAATACCATTAATACGGGCGGCGTTGTTTTCGAAGCTGGTATTCTTGATGTAGGCGCTGCCGCCATCGTTGAAAATGGCTCCGCCGACGCCGTAATAAGAGTTGTAGGGTTGGTTGAAGCAGGCGGCGTTGCCCGTGAAGGTCGCCGAGTTGCCGGTGAACGAGCTATCGCTTATCGTCAGCGTGGAATCGATGCTCAGGATGGCGCCGCCGGTGCCTTCGAGAAAACCGAAATCCGGCACACAATTGCCGATCTGTTGGTCGTCGAAAACCACGTTGTTCTCGAAGGTGCAGCCGCTGATTACCGGGACGGAGGAGTAATCGACCAACAGGGCGCCGCCGTTGCCGGCGCCGTTTTCCGCGAACAGGCAGTCTGTGATCAACGGAGCGGCGCTCGAAGTAACATACATCGCGCCACCGCCCGATCTAGTACTGTAAGTATCGATCACCTGGTTGCCGCGGAACTCGCACTCAGAGATCTCGAGGCTGCCGTTTGTATAGATGGCCCCGCCGTTAGAGCCTGCGGTGTTGTCTATGAACTTGCAACCTCTGAAGGCCGCGCCGACACCCGGGCTGTAAGCATAGACCGCCCCACCGTAGCCTCCGTTGCCCCGGGCGATGTTGTCCTTGAAAGTACAGTTTTCGAAGACCGGGGATGCGCCGGGTTGAATTAGTACGGCGCCGCCAAACGAGGCATCGCCCAATGTGAACTTGCAGTCACGCACCCAGATGAAGTGGTCGTCGAGCACCAGCAGGCCGGTTCCGGCATAGTAGTTGTCACCACTCGTCATTACGTGGTTATAGCCTGCCGTTATAGTGAACCCGTCGAAGATCGAGGGCGTGCCGCTTGTGACCACGTGATAGGAGTTGTTCTGGTTGCCATCGGTCAGGTCGTCGTCGTGCATGATGTCGCCTGAGAGAATCGTCTCGTAGGCCTGCGAGTCGCGGGTGGCCAGGCTGTCGGCTCCCTGGGCGGGGTCGAAGCCGCCGTAGACCGCGACGCCCGGGCTGAGCGTGAACGAATCTACCTTGTCGCCGAGCTGGCTCGGGAAGTAGCTGCCCGCGGCCACCCATATCTGTGTGAAGGGAGTTGCCATGGCCAGGGCGTCTTGCAGATCGTCTAAGGCGTCAGGCCATGAAGTGCCGTCGTAGGCGCCGTGAGCCGACGCGTTGACGTAGATCACCTTGAAATCTTCCAGGCGCCTGGCCATCTCGTCCGCGCCCATGTCGACCACCGCCTGGTCGTCGCCGTCGCCGTCCGTGATGCGTTCCTCTCCCTCGTAGTCGGTCAGCAGATCGACCGGCACCAGCGAGTTTTCGCCCTGGTCGATCAAGGGCGATTCGATCCACAGCCGCAGATCGCCGTGATCGGCACCCACGAAGACCGGATCGAGGTCGAGGTTGCCGGTTTCGTCGTCGGTGCAACCGCCGGCCACGCTGCAGCCGCCCTGGACATCGCTGTAAGTGACGGACGAGACGACACCTGTCTCGTTGAAGATCTCGTCCGGCGCGTCGCCGTAGAAAATGCTGTTGGCCGCCGTGATTTGAGCCTCGGCCACATTGGCCATGGCGCCGCCGGAGGTCCCGGCCGTGTTTCCGGAAAGTGTACAATTGGTAATCTGAACCACGGCCCCGTCGTTGTGCAGCCCGCCGCCGGAAGTAACAGCCGCGTTGCCGGCAAAGACGCAGTTGGCGTAGCGGGCGTCGCTGCCGGCCCCGTTGTGGGCGCCGGCGCCGTAATCCGCCGCGTTGGAGATAAAAGTGGTGTCGAGGATGGCCAACCGGCCTTGTCGCATGTCGAGCCCGCCGCCGAAGACAGTGGCCGTGTTGTGCTCGAAGCGGCATGAGCTCATCTCGGACGAGCTCTCGAGAGAGTAAAGGCCGCCGCCGTGCCTGGCCTCGTTCCCTCGAAAGACACAGCCCGAGACCGTCGGCGAGACGCCCAGGTTGATCATGCCGCCGCCGTAGTTGTCGGGGTTGAAATCGTTGTCGTCAAACAGCGCCTGGCCGGCCGTAATCACCATGCCGTCGAGGCGGCTGTCATCGCAACCTGTCACCACGTGATAGACGTGCGCCTCGCCCTCGGGTACGTCTCGTCCGTCGAGCACGCTCGGGTGCATGGCGATATCACGCGCGTCCGCGAATCCATGCGGATACCCGCCGTAGACGTCGACCCGTTCATGCAGCCGGATGCTGTTTCTGCCGTCGTCGCGGTATACGAAATAGGAGCCCTCGGCCACTCGCACGGCACAGCGGCAACATTCGCCCGCGAGCGCGGCGGCCGCATCAATGCCGGCCTGCACTCCATAAAGCGCCGTCTCCGGCGTTGAGCCGTCTCCGCCCGGGCCTGCGAGATCGACATAGACCGCGCATTCTTCGTCGCAGACCACCTCGTTGCAGTCGAGCGGACCCTGATCGCCGCCGCCGTCCGTCATCTGGTCGCCGCCGCCGTCGAGATTCTGATCTCCACCACCGTCGTTGTCGACGTCTGCGCCATCCGGCTTGGCATCTCCACCAGCATCCTGGCCGGCATCGTAACCGGCGTCCTGGTCGCCGCCGCTGGAGCCACATCCTGCCGGGATGACAAGGGCCAGCAGGAAAAGCACGATCAACCCGTAATGTTTCATGACTGTCTCCATTTCTCTTGTACCTCTAATCCCTACTGGCTCTCGTAGGCGCCCTGGTCGACATCGCCCCCGCTCACGCGCGGATTGAGCTCGAAGTCGAGCGGGGTGGGTTCTTCGGTGTCACTGTCGCCGTCCAGATCGGCAAAGTCGGGAAGCAATGTTCGCTCTGAACCGCCGTCGATGCACTGGGAGCCCGCGCCGAGATGCAGATCGATATCGCCCGCGCCGGGATCCGTGTTTTCAAACAGCGGATCCAGGTTCAGGTTGCCTATCCCGGGGTAGACCTCGTCGCCCTGAACCGTGCTGTAACGAACGTATGGGCGGCTGTCTCTGTAATAGATCTGCTCCTGGGAGAGCGTATCATCCGGGCTTTCGGTAGTGTTACCCCACAGGATGCAGTTAGTCATGACCACGGATGCGCTGCCGACCGAGATGCCGCCCGTGTAGTAGTCGCCGCTCGGGTTGGTCGAAGTGTTTCCGACCAAGGTGCAGTTTCTCATGATGAGGCGTCCGTAACCGGCCTGGATGGCGCCTGCATAGCTGCCCGAGTTTCCAAAAAATACGCTGTTTACCAGCGTAACGACGTTCTGCGAGTTCTCGCAGGTTATGGCGCCGACTTCTCCCGTGTTCCCCTCGAACAGGCAGTTCGTGCAACTCAGGTCGGTCTGGCCCTCGACGTAAATACCAGCGGCCCGGTTTTGGCTCGTGTTGTCCACGAAGGCCACATCCAACAGTTCTACCGAGGAGCCCCACATGTACAGGCTGGGCCATCTCGGGTTGGCCTCGAAGCGACAGTGGCTCATTTTCAGATTGCTGTTCATGATGGCCATCGCGCCTCCGAACCAGCCCTCGTTAGCGATGAAGGTGCAGTTGCGCACCGTCTGGGAGATATTCTCGATATGCATTCCTCCCTGCACATCCAGTGCGTATGCATGTGTCAAGGTGAAACCGTCGAGCAGCGCATTGTTGGCGGCGGTGACGATGGTGTCGGTATTGTCATTGACCTGGTCGGGGTCTCCGATCTCGCCTTCCAGTACGGTCGGATGGGCCTCGATCTCGCGCTGATCGGGGTCGATCTCGGTGCCGGCGAAGCCGCCAAGTAGATCCACACCTGGAACCATCTGGATGGTAACATCGCGGTTTGACGGGTCGGCGTAGTAAGTGCCTTCTTTCACCCACACCTGGCAGCCGGCCTCGGTGGCGGCGGTTATGGCGGCATTGAGTGTGGCCTTGGCCTGGTCCCAGGCCGAGCCGTCGTTGGCGTCGTCGTCGCCGTCGGTAGTTACATAGACCACGCAGCGGCCGCAGTCCGTGCCTGTCCAGCCGGCCAGGCAGACACAGGCGGCGGACAGACAGCCACCATTGGGCGCGGCCGGGCAATCCTCGGCCACTTCGACCTCCTGACCGCAGGAGTCTATCCAGACCACGTCGCCGTCCGCACCGCAGTCCAGATGATCGTGGGCGGTGCAGCAGCGGTCTTCGTCCTCGAGACAGCTCTCGCCCTCGGCGCAGGCGTCGTTCGGGTGCAGGCAAGCGTGGCTCTGCTCGTCGCAGACTTCGACGCCGTTACAGAACAGATCGTCTCCGCAAGGGTCTCCGCCGTGCACGGCACAGGCGCCGTCGAGGCAGGTGTCGGCCCCGTCGCAGTACATGCCGTTGTCGCAGGCGGTGCCGTCCTCGGCGTTGATCCAGGCATTGACATCGACGGCGGAGTTGCAGACCTGGCAGGCGTTACGCGGGTTGCGCTGGTAGTCATAGTAGCACGAGCGATCGATCGAGCAGTCGATGCAGTTGATGACGCACTGGTCGAGCTCGGCATCGCAGAACTCTCCCGGGTCGCACTGGTTCTGGCCGTCCTCGCAAAAACTGAGATCCTCGTAGCAGCTCTCGGTGCCGTTGCATGCCACGCCGTCGTCGCAGGTCGGGACGCCGCCGCCGCAGACGCCGGCCGTGCAGGTCTCGTTCGTGGTGCAGTAGACCCCGTCGTCGCAGAGCCCGCCCTCGTTGTCGCTCCAGCCGGAAGTGTTCTTTTCAGGAAGGCAAGCCATACACGGATCGCCAAGGCTAGGAGTGCCTGCCGGCGGGCACTCGCCGTCAATCGTGCATCCGTCGCAAGAAGATCCGCCCGAGCAGCCGCTCGCTTCAGCGACCAGCATGCCCAGGGCTCCCATAAGTGCCGTGATTTTCAGCAATCGTCCCATGTTTTGTACCTTTCGAGTATTGTGCGCCACCCTTCGTCGGCTTCTTTGTCGGCGTACTTTTAAAACTGCTGGATTAAAACGTTATACAGCAGGCCTCAGGATACAGCGTCCCAAACTACCCATGCACCGATAGGAATACAAGAAAATTCTGGATTCTCAGTGGAAAAAAACAACCCCGCCGGTCTGGGTTCCGGTGTATATGTCGCCTTCCAGGTGTTCGGGAATACCGACCGCGAAATCTGTAAGGCCGTCGCCATCGACGTCGCCCAGGTTGATGATCGCCGCGCCGAAGCCGTCGCTACCCTTGGGCGCCGGCGCGGCCAGCAAATCTGCTTGTGTTTCAAACGACTGCCCGTCTGTGGCCAGCGGGTATACGGCCACCACTCCCGAGCCGCTCTCGCCGCCCGGCCCGTCTCCGTACTTGATGCCTGAAAGCAGCGCGCCACGCCCGGGGCCGCCGTAGTCTCCGACAAAGGCGAAACTCTGTCCGAAGCCGACGTCGGCATAACCGGCCGGAGGCAGCAAGATGTTCACCGGAGGCTGTTGCTCGAAGCCAGCCTGGCCCACCCGGTAGACGAACACGGCTCCCGTTGGAGGATCACCGTAGTTCGAGGCCCCCACGACCAACAGGCGCGCCTGGCCGGTGTCAATCAGTGAAAGCGGCACGCCGAACTGGCTCTCGGCGTCGGAATCCGGGAAGATGCCTCTGGCAGGGCCCTGGCTCCAGTCGCCGCCGCCCGTGAAAACGTATACCCCGCCTGTGTGGGGCCCGCCGGGCAAGAGGCCCTTGGCGAGCCCCCAGCCGCCGATGGCAAGGTCGGCCAGTCCGTCGCCGTCGAGGTCGCCGTAGGCCGCGGACGATCCGAAGTACTGCCTGTTGACCAGTTGGGAAGGCTCCAGCACCAGGTCCTGGTTTGCGGGCAAGCCGGATGCCGAGCCATGAAAGACAACCGCCAGGCCGGTGTCCGAGCTTCCGGCGTTCTGGCCGCCGGCCAGAAGATCGTCGTAGCCGTCGCCGTCGAAGTCTTCGCAGAGCACTATCTGTCCCAGGCTGTCGGATTGTCTGATCAGATCGGCGGACAACCAGTGGTAGGAGAAACGATCCAAAGAAAGCGTGCCGCTTGCGTCTCCCCAGAAGACGACAATCCTGCCGGAGTTGGGCGCGCCGGGGTTCGAATAGAGATGGTTGCCGATGGCCAGGTCGAGATTCCCGTCGTTGTCGAAGTCGCAGGGCTGCGAAAGCGCCCAGCCGAAGCCCCCGCCCGGCGCCGAGTCGGGCGGCTCGAGCACTAGGTGCGCGGCCGAAACATCGTCCGGAAAGGATCCTTTGCCGAAAAAGTAGACCCTGCCGGCGGGAATCGCATCGCCGACACCGCCCGAAATGTCGGCGTAGTGGGCAGCTATGGCGTAGGCTCCGGAGGCCTGTCCAGTCACACCGCCAACTAGTGTGGCCGACACACCGAAAAAGCCGGCCTCTCCAAGCATGGCCGAAGCCTGCAAGACCCTCTCGAAATCGGCGCCGTCGGAGGCATCAACTATCTCGTCGGCGCCGCCGTCGGCCGCATCGACCATCTCTTCGGCGCCGCCGTCCGCCTCGTCTCCTGCTGAACCGTCACCGTCGCTCAATCCGTCTTGAATCCCGGCGTCGGTCTTTTCCTGGCCGCTACTACAGCCCGCAAGGAAGATGACCATTAATAACGCAGCCAGCCAGGCTCCGGCCACCGCCAGTTGACTTTGCAATCCGCTTCTTGTGCTCATGCGCTCCTCCCGTTCGCCATCCTAGCGCAAAAAGCGGTAATGATAAATCATAAGCTTTACTTTTTTTCTGTCACCCCCCGCCGGAAGCGCGCGAAGCGCGTGTCCAGACCCGTTTTTCGAGCTCAGTTATCTTCTCTGCCAACCTGCCGTCATCCACCATGCCGAGCAGCCGGCGGGCCTGGTTGATCATCTCCAGCTGGCTGACCGGCTTGACCAGCACCGCGTCGGCCCCCGCGCGCCGGGCGCGCTCGCGCATACCAAAGTCGAGTTCTCCGGCCACGGCAACCAGCGGCACCTTGCCGAAATTAATCGAGGACTTCAACAAGCGGCAGAATCCAAGCCCATCGGCGCCGCTCCCGCCAAGATCGAGTATCACCAGGTCGGGTTTCTCGGGAGCCATCCTGGAAAGTAATTCGCCTCCACTCGCGGCGACGACGACCTGGCAGCCAAGCTCCGTAATCCAGCGCGAGAAGCGCCAGAGCGAATCTTCGTCATTCTCGGCGATGAGAACTAGTGGCTTTGTATTCATGGACACCTCTTCAATCCGTCATCCGCTCACGAACTGTGCAAACAGCGTGCCCTTTGAAAACCGCAGCTCAACAAGAACCAGTGGCTGGTTTTTTGCTGTAAACACTTGGAGATGTCTTCCAATGCGGGCAAACTCAGAGTGTCTTGGGGGTGGGAGAAACGTTCGCGGATGCAGGTCCGTGACTACCCGTGGGTGTCTTGTGAGAACCGGCACTGGTAATCAGAGCTGTTGCCGGTGTATCATTGCCGGTAATATGCCTTTTACAATCACGTGAGGTTGGGGATGCACTCGAAAACAGCCGCCTTTTTTTCAGTGACGCTTCCGGCAATCGCCTGCCTGGCATTTTTCTCCTGTGGGGGCCAGGGCACCTTCCATGACAGCGGCGTAATCGTCTGCCAGACGAACGACACCTGTCCCGCGGGCATGTTCTGCAACGACGGTGTCTGTGCGCACCTTGAAGACGGTGAGCCCGTAAGCGATGGAGGAGACGGAGGCTCGGACGCCGACGGTGGCGACGGCGGCGACGTTACGGACAGCGGGCCGGGCCAGCCGGACATCGAGACGGATCCCATCGCGCTCGAGTTCGGCAACGGACGCATCGGAGTCAAGGTAGAGCGGCTGCTGGTGGCCCGCAACGTGGGCGATGCTGATCTGACTTTGCTTTCGCTGGCGCTCGAGGCGGGCACCAGCACCGAGTTCAACGTCCACCCCATAGGTACTCTGAACATCACTCTCATACCGGGCGAAGAGTACGAGATCCTGGTCAGCTACACACCGGTCGACGGCCTGGCCGACCAGGGCGCGCTGCTGGTAAGCTCAAACGACCCGGACGAGGCCCTGTTGCGTGTGCCGCTCTCTTCTTCCTACAAGGGCTCGTCGGAGATAACCCTTACAGACGATCCGGCCGAGGCCGGGCCTCAACTGGCCGAGATCGACTTCGGTGACGTACCGCTTGGAGCCAGCTCGCAGCGAACCGTCTACCTGAAGAACACCGGTCGCGCTAATGCCGTGCTTGCAATCGACGACGCCCGCACAGAACCGCCATCGAGTCTTTATTTTTCCGTGGAGGTTTTCCCCGACCTGCCGGCCTACCTGAGCCCCGATCCGGGTCCTTGCGCGGATGATCCCGACTGCGAGGACAACGCCGTCTGCAACTCGGGCGCCTGCGTCGATCAGACAGGCCACGTGCAGGGCGTGGTCACTCTGACGCTACGCTTTTCGCCCGGCGCGGCAGGCTCTGTTGCCGAAGCGCTGATCGTCACCAACGACGAGGACGACGCCGGCGGCGACGGCGACGAGCGTCCGTTGGTGGTTCCGCTGGTCGGGCGGGGGATCCTGCCTACGCTGGAGGTCGAGCCCAATCCGATTGACTTCAATGGCTGGTTCGTCGGCCAGCAGGCCGAGCAAACCGTCAGGCTGCACAACATCGGCCAGCAGGATCTGATGATTGATTCGCTGGCTCTCGAGAGCGGAGCTCCCTTTACGCTCGACAGCGGCGGGCAGTCGAGCTGGACACTCGCACCCGACGCTGAAACCCAGGTCACGGTCGGCTACGCTCCACTGGCTCCGGGCGCATTCCAGGACACCTTGATTGTAACCAGCAACGATCCCGAAAGCCCCGCCCGGGTGGATGTGCTGGCAAGCGCCGTTACGGCTCCCGCGATCAGCGCGGTTCCCGCGCAGATCGACTTCGGCGAAGTTCAGCTTTCGCAAATCGCGACTATCGATGTGCAGATCGCCAACAACGGCGGCAGCGACCTGGTCGTCAGTGATATCAGGCTGGCATCGGGAAGCTCGGACGCTTTCAGCGTCCTGCAGTCGCTGCTGCCCGCCATTGCTCCCGGCCAGAGCCGGACGCTCAACGTGATCTATTACCCGACCCCCCCGGTTGGCGCTGACGGCGGCACGATCGAGATTGAAAGCAACGATCCGGCCACTCCCGTTGCCACGGTCGGCCTTTCGGGACTGGGCACCGATCCGGCCGTTGTGGCCGAACCGGCCGCCGTCGACTTCGGCCCGATCTATCTCGGCTTCGAGGCCGGCCCGGCAACCGTCTCAGTGCGCAACGCCGGTTTTGGAACCCTGACGATCAGCGCCATCGGACTGGCCTCGGGCACGGAGCCCGACTTCTCTTTGCGTAATCTCCCGGCGCTGCCGGCCGATCTGTCTGCCGGTGAAAGCGTCACGGCGGATCTCTATTATACGCCGCTGGGCACGGGCCTGCGTTCGAGCACAATCCAGGTGCTGAATTCCGACCAGGATAATCCGTTGCTCTCGATCCCCATCGCCGGCACCGGCTCGGACTGCCCGGCAGGCCACTGGGACATCGACGGCGATCCCGGAAACGGCTGCGAGTATGCCTGCGATCTTTCGCACGGCGGCGTCGAGGACTGCGACGGGGAGGACAATGACTGCGACGCTCAGACCGATGAGGACCTCGCCAGTCGCACATGTAGCGTCGCCAACCAATGGGGAACATGCAACGGACAAGAGATCTGCGACGGATCAAACGGCTGGGTGGGCTGCGACGCCTCGACGCCGGCCGAAGAGATCTGCGACACGATCGACAACAACTGCTCCGGCTTCACCGACGCCGGCGACGGCACGCTGTTTCTCCCGCCGTGCGAGATGCAAGCCGGCGCCTGCGCGGGCGCCGGTCACCGTGCCTCGCTTTGTATAAACGGCATCTGGAACCCATGTGAAACGATCGATTACCTGGCCAATAACGAAGACTATGGAAACGAAGACTGCGACGCCATCGACAACAACTGTGACGGTGCGACCGACGAGGGACTGACTACCCGCAGCTGTTACCAGACCAACAACTGGGGAAGCTGCCCCGGAACCGAGACCTGCTCGGGGTCTGCCGGCTGGACGGGATGCGACGCGCCGGCGCCGGAACAGGAGATCTGCGATACCTATGACAACAACTGCGACGGACTGACCGACACCGATGACGGTACGCTGCTGCTCGCGCATTGCGATCTGCAGGCCGGCGTCTGCGCGGGCGCCGTGCACCGGGCCGGGCTGTGCGTCACAGGGAGTTGGCAGCCCTGCCAGGCCGTGGATTACGGGCCGAACTTCGGCGTCGAGGTTTGCGGCAACTCACTCGACGAGGACTGCTCGGGAGCCGCCGGGGACAAGGACACCGACGGGGACGGCTTCCTGGACGTGGTCTGCGGGGGCGATGACTGCAACGATCTCGATCCGGCCACCCACCCCGGAGCAACCGAAATCCAGGACACCCGCGACAACGACTGCGACACACTGGTCGACGAGGGCCTGATCCCGGCCGGGGCGGTCATAGTCACCGAGATCATGAAAGATCCCTCCGCCGTCAGCGACACATACGGCGAGTACCTGGAGCTGACCAACGTCTGGTCGAGCCCGGTCAACCTCGATTCCTGGACCATCCGCGACGACGACACCGACGGTCACCAGATCGTCAAGCCCTCGGGCATCGTAATCGGCCCGGGCCGGTCGGCCGTGCTGTGCCGCAACGATAACGCGTCTCTCAACGGGGGCGTTGTCTGCGACTACGACTACGACGACTTCGCGCTCGGCCAGACGTCGGGCGCAGGAGACGAAGTGGTCCTGGAACTGAACGGAGTCGAGATTGACCGCGTGGTCTACCTGACCGACTCATGGCCAAGCACCGCCGGCCACTCGATGAACCTCGACCCGGCCGCCTATGACTCTGGCGCAAATGATCTCGTAGCCAACTGGTGCAACACGCCCACCAGCGACGCCTACAAGCTGCCCGGCGGCGACTGGGGAACCCCGGGCGAGTTCAACCCCACCTGCTCCGGCGACCTGGCGGTGCTGGCCGTCGATCCGGTCTCCGGCATCGACGCCGGCGGCGAGACGGTAACCATCATCGGCTCGGGCTTCACCGGCGCCAATGCCGTCAAGATCGGCGTGCTCGACTGTGCCGCCTACACTGTGATCGACGACACCCATATCTCGTGCACAACCCCGGCCCAACCGGCCGGAGACTACGACCTGACCGTGGTCAAGGGTGTCAACTCGAAAACGCTTTCGGCGGGCTACCGCTACACCTCCGAGGCGCAGGCCCCGGACATCGACTGGTGCGTGCTGCAATTCCCGGCCGCACTGAGCGCCACCGCCGGGGCGCCTACCCCATTGATCTTCGGCCGGGTCTACAAGGCCGGGGTAACCGAGCCGGCCGGGCCGCCGGCTGGTATCACGGCCCAGGTGGGCTACGGCGCACAGGCAAGTGACCCGCGCACGACCCCCGGCTGGGCATGGTTCGACGCCGTCTGGAACCCGTCCTGCCCGGACTGCGGCAACGACGATGAATTCATGCGCAGCCTGACGGTAGATCTGCCTGGCAGCTATAGCTACGCCTATCGCTTCAGCGAGGACGGCGGCTACACCTTCGTCTACGCCGACCTGCTTCCGGGCACGACGGACGGCTTCTCGACCGCCGAGCTTGGCGCGCTGGACGTGCACTGAGTTGATGCGCACACTCGTCATCTTCTTTCTGTTGTTCACAGCGGAGCTTGCCGGGGCATCCCCCGCTGAGCAGACGCTCTCATATTTTCGTGCCGACGGGCGCCGGGTGACGCTCACGACCGTTCGCCGCGAGGGCAAACTGGAGATTCCGATCCCGGGCCGGCGCCCGGTGATCATAGGACGCAACATCATCGCCCGCCTTAGGCCCGGAGACAATCCACGGTCTGATCCATTCAATGACCTCGCGCCGCTTCGACGCCTGCGCGGACTCGGTAACACCTGGCTTTTGCGGGCGCGCGACCAGGCGAGTGCCGTTCGGGCCTGCGCCGCCGTGTTCGAGTCGAAGCGCGCCGTCTGGGCCGTGCCCGACTTCACCGTTCCCATAGAATTGATGCATGTTCCCGACGATCCGCTCTATCCACAGCAGTGGCATCTCAAAAGCCCGCGCGCACAAGACATCGAAGCAGAGCGCGCCTGGGACATAACCTTCGGAGACCCGCAGGTAGTAGTGGCGGTGCTCGACACCGGCGTCGGCGTCCACCCCGACCTCGACCCGGCCCGCATGCTAAAACCCAGAAACATCCTGACCGGCGCGGACGACGCTTCTCCTTCGAACCTGGCCATCGACGCCCACGGCACGGCCTGCATGGGACTCATCGCCGCCACGGCCGACAACCAGACGGGGGCCAGCGGAGTCTGTCCGCTGTGCTCCGGGATGCCGGTGCGCATCTTCGACGACTTCGCCCAGATGGCGACCATCTCGCAGATCGCCGAGGGCATCGGCTACGCCGCCGACGAAGGCGCCTGGGTGATTTCCAACAGCTGGGGCATCGGCCAGGAGCTGATCGACCAAGGCGGGATCGACATGACGCCGCTGTACGAGGCCGTGCGCCACGCGGTCGAAAGCGGGCGCGGGGGCAAGGGCTGCGTCGTGTTGTTCGCGGCCGGCAACGGAGACGCCGATCTGAACGCCCAGCCGATAGGCCCCGACGAGTTGCCGGCCATGGAGGAGACGATCGCCGTCGGCGCCTGCGGTCATGACGGCTACGTCGCCCGATACTCGGACTACGGCCCGTGTGTCTCGCTATTGGCTCCAAGCTGGAGCGGCCAGTCGGGTGATCCCAAGATCCTGACGCTGGATACAGCCGGCGACGCCGGCTACAACAAGGCCGGCGAGCACTACAAGAGCGAGCCGGGCCAGGGAGACATCTCCACCGGCGAAGGCGAGCCCGACGCCGAGGGCGACTACACGCGCTATTTCGGCGGCACCTCGGCCGCCACGCCGATAGCGGCCGGTGTGGCCGGGCTGGTCTTGTCGGTAAACCCGAATCTTACCTACCTCCAGCTGAAAGATATCCTGCAGT
The DNA here is from genome assembly GCA_035528415.1 of Myxococcota bacterium. Classification (GTDB taxonomy): domain Bacteria; phylum Myxococcota; class B64-G9; order B64-G9; family B64-G9; genus DATKYQ01. The sequence goes on from DATKYQ010000041.1 coordinate 27,523, forward strand.
CAACCGCCGACAAGATCGGCGGCATTGACTACCTGGACGGCCGCGATGATCACTACGGCTACGGCCGGGTGAACGCGCTCAGGGCGGTGGCGGTGGCGAAATACGGGCGCGACAATCCCGACGGAACCGAGTGCGCCCTTGACCTGAACTGCCTCGGGGTTTGCCGCACCGATCAGCCGGACGCAGGCCAACCAACCTGCGCCACAACCTGCGCGCAGCCCGAAGAATGTCTGGAAGACCAGGACTGCCTCGCAGGCTACTGCGGGCCAAAGGAACCCGAGCCAGTCATAGAAGGCGGCTGCGGCTGCAATGCCACTGCGCCGGGCGTTTTAGAAGTATTGCCGCTGCTTGTGCTCGTGTTTTCAAGGCGAAGGCGGAACGTGACATGAACGTCGCGGCTTTCTTCGACCTGGATAAGACTCTTCTGACCGTCAACAGCGGGCGCTTGTGGATGCAGTGCGAGAGGCGGGACGGACGACTTTCCGGCTGGCACATGGCCGAGGCCGCCTTGTACTTTGTGGCCTACCGCTTCGGCCTGATCGACATGGAGTACGCCATGGGTCGCGCGCTGAAAACCATCCGCGGTCTCGAAGAGGATGTCCTGCGGCGACGGACGCGCGCCTGGTTCACCGACGAGGTTCTAAAGTACGCGGCGCCCGGCGCCCGGGCGGCGATTGCCGGGCACCGCGGGCAGGGACATAGGCTGGTGCTCTTGACCTCATCGTCACCTTACGAATCAGAGGCCGCAGCTGAGTTCTTCGGCCTGGAAGATTTCCTGTGCACCCGCTACGAAGTCACAGACGGCCTATTCACTGGAGAGGCCATCAAGCCGTTATGTTACGGCGCCGGAAAAGTGGAATACGCCCGGCGTTGGGCACGGGAACACGACGTGGATCTTGCGACCAGCTACTTCTACAGCGACTCGATCACCGACCTGCCCATGCTGCAGGCGGTCGGCAATCCGCGCATCGTCGCGCCCGACCCGCGATTGAAACACCAAGCCCGCAAGAACGGTTGGCCCGTGCTCGACTGGTCTGCCGGTTGAAAAAAACCCCTGATTTTTCATTGTCTTCTTTTCGCTTCAGGACCAGTGCGTCTGAAACAAATCATAACCCACTGTATCATAGAGATAATTCAGCATCCGGGCCAACCTGGTCGTAGCACGAGTGCAACATCGAATGCAGCGATCTCCGGGTTCAATTGCTTTTCCTGAATCCGGGCAACGGCTCAATTATTCACAGAAAAAGTCGCAATCAGCTACAAGCGACGGTCTGGGCACGAAGATTGCGTTAAACTCAAGCGGGCAGGCAATTGAGATCGGAGGAGAAATCATGATTTATGAGCCTTCAGAGGACGATATCCGCATTGCCGAGGCAAGAGAGCTCAGCAGACGAACCAGCCGCCGAACCTGGACGATATGTTTTTCCACTGGCAGAACGTGGCAGGAAGGCAAGCTGATCGGAGGCATCAAGGAAGGCTTGTGGACCATCTGGCATGAAAACGGCGTCATTTCCCTCGCCGGTGTTTATCATCGAGGCAGAAGGCAGGGTTCCTGGGTTTCCTGGTTCGCTGGCGGGAAAAAGCAGGCCGAGTTCAACTACGAGAATGGAAGGTTGATGCAACTGAGGCTGCAGACCCTGTAACCTCAGGCGGAAGCCATGTTCAACACGGGGCTAGCGAGCGAGACGTCGGCCTGTTGCATGATCTGCTTGATGCGCCGGTTGACCTCGTGCTGGATGTCCAGGGCGCGAGAGGTGTCGGTGATGTAGTAAAGAACCTGGAGTTGCAAGGCCCCGGCCTCAAAGCCCAGTAGATGCAACATCACTTTTTCCGCGACACCATCCACGGCGCGGATTTCCCCGGCGATCTGCTCGCGAACATGGTCGATCTTTTCGAGCGGCGTGTCGCCCGAGATCGCCAGCTTGAAAAGCACCCGCAAGGAAGGCCGTCGGGATATATTGGTAATCACCGAGGTAGGCGCCAGCGAGTTGGGCACGCTGACCAGGTTGCCGTTCCAGATGCGGATGCGGGTGTCACGCAGACCGACCAGTTCTACCGTGCCCTCGTTACCCTGGTAGTTGACCGCCTCCCCGACCCGGAAGGGTCCGTTTACGAGAATCGTGAACGAGCCGAACACGTTCGAGAGCGTGTCCTTGGATGCCATCGCCAGCGCCAAGCCGCCCAGGCCCATGCCCGCAAGCAACGAGCTGATGTTGAAGCCCAGGTTGGCCACTAAGAACAGCGCGGCGATGATCCATACCACCACGCCGACCGCCGAGTTCAGCATGCCGATCACTTGCGAGAAAAAGACGTCATCCGAGCGATCGGCATAGCGCTTTATGTAGTGTTGCAGAACTCCATTGACGAGCCGCACCGCGAAGACCGCGCCGACGATTGTCCAGGCCACCAGCATCAATGTCCAGATGGTCCGTCCCAGCCAGTCGGGCAGCACCAGCTTGTGAAGCGCAACGTGCAAGCCGGCCAGAAAGACAATCCAGAAGAGGGGTCGCGCTCCGACGTTGGCCACCAGGTCGTCGAGCTTGCCACGCGTTTTCTTTGCCCGGCCGACGATGTAACGGCGCAGCAGCCCGGTGCAGACGAGCGCCACCACCCAGGCGCCGACGAAGAGCCCTGCGAAGATCAGGTAGTTTTGGACACTATTGTTCCAGAAGACCGAGTTCAGCCAATCCATTCCGGCACCTCCCATAGACTGCATACAGGAGAGCGCCGCCGGACTCAAGGGCAAGCTGCCTGGTAGTCGATTTTCACAAGTGCATAGGGCGCTGGGGCCTTGCCCTGGTCGAAGACCACTTCTCTGGCTGCGGGCTCGAAAACGAAGCCTGTCTCAAGCGCCGTGCCGTTGATCGACACCTTGACGGTGTCCGCCGAGATCGGATCGCCGCTGAGGTGGAACTTGCGCTGGTAGCCTACGCTTGCCCCGATCACCTTCAACATCGGCTGTGAAAAGTCCGCCTGGCAGATGGTCTCGATAGTGCCGCTAAGCTTCTGGGCCAGCTTGATGTAGCGCGTGCCGGGCTTGGAGGAACAAAACGATCCAATGCAGCCGGGGGTAACGCAGGCCGGCACGATATCCCACGTCTGGCGTACGTCGTCCCAGAAGTATTCGATACTGGTGCTAAGAGGATCCGCAAGATCGCGGACTCCGACCATCGCCGAGAAACTTACCAGGGATGCAACGGGCTTTAGCCCCTGCAGGAACGAGGCGTACTCGTCGACCGGTGTGAGTGCGTATGGCTTGCCTTCCGGATCCACTGTGGCACCCTCCCCGTCTGCGCCCTTGGCCGCGAAGTAGCATGCGTTGCCCCCGATTGCCGGCAAGCCCTCGGTCACGTCGCCCACCTCGCCGCAATCGTCCTCGTCGGAGACGACCACTACCGCCAGGCGCGCCCACTCGCGCAGGAAGCCCGCGTTGTAGCTCGCGGATAACTCTCCCAGCGCCTTGCGCATGGAGGCCAGGCCGCGCTCGTAGCCGCAGCCGTTGACCCCGACCAGCACCGTCCCTCGATCGAGCGCCTGATCGTAGAAGCAATCCAGGTTGGCGTCCGTCACCTCCCGGCAAGTGGGATCGCTGGTAAAGATAAAATCGGGACTGTCGATCGTGCCCTGGTTGTGGCCCAGGCGATCCTGGAAACGTCCGTTCTCGCCGGTCTCGTTCATACACGATGAGGAGACAACTCCTGCACAGACCGGGCAGCCCGGCGATTCCATCCCGGTGGTCACCACCGCGATGTGGTAGTCGACCACGGCCTCGTTCAGGGCCGCCGTGAAGGCGTTGAAGGAGTGAGCCAACGCCTGCTGCTCTCCGACCATCGAGCCCGAGTTGTCGACGATGAACAAGGCGTCGACCGCGCCCCCGCCGCCCTGGCTGAAGCGCTCGCTGCGGCTCTCGCTGCCCAAACAGACGTGGTCGGGATCGACCGGCATCGAGATCGTCTCGACCTGCTTCGACTCGCCCGATCTTACCCGCAGGTTCTCGATCGACTGATCGATAAAACCCGTGGCCTGCAACACGAGATCCCATTTTCCCGCCGGCAGCGCAACATGGAAAGAGCCCGATTCGTCGGGATGGGTAACGATAGGCGTGCCGCTCACGCTCACCTCGACTCGGCCGGGAACGTCCAGCGCCACGACCCCGCCCAATGACCCGATTGTCTCAGGTTCGATATCACCCAGATCAAGGTCACCTTCTCCGGCCAGGTTGAACTCGTGCTGCAGCCCAAGGCTGGCTCCCCAGATCACCGCCAGCGTCTTGCCCGTGCCAGCCGAGGCAACCATCTCGAACGAACCATCTGCCCCCGTGGTTGTCATGCGCTCCGCTTCTCCGATCACGAACACCTGCGCCCCCTCGAGCGGTTGCCCGGCGGCCAGTACGTTACCGTGCACCAGCCCCTCTCCCGTCCAGTAGGGCTCGTTGGAAAGATAGCCGCATCCGGCGGCCAGCAGGATTACAGCGATAACCGATAGGTGTTTCATTGAAACCTCCCAATTCCTAAAATGACCATCCCAGACCACCGAACAGATCCAGGTAGCCAAGATCCAGGTTCTCGGTATCGGTATGCACCGTAAAAAAGTGAATCCGCGCATCGAGGTCGAAAGAAATCCCGGCGAACATTCTCAGGCGCAGCCCGGCGACCAGGCCAGGCGAGAAGTTGAAATAGTGCTGATCCTGGCCGACGGCCGACAGGTTGCGCCGCAGCAGGTGCAGGCCGGCCAATCTGGGACCGACCAGCAGCGAGATTGGTCCGAGATCGAAGCGGTAAAGCAGTTGCAAGCCATAGGCAATCTCAACCAGATCCTGTGAGACCGCAAGCCCTCCAATCTCGAGGCTCTGTCCGCCTCCTCCGCCCACCAGGTCCAGGCCGGTTTCGAAACCGTCAAGCGGAAAGTCGACCCGTGCAATGGACACGCCCGCCACCGGCGCCGGAGCCACCATGCTCCGGCGCACGCCGGCGTCGAGAAACATCTGGTATCCCGCGCGGGCCACGATGTGCCAGCGGGGCTCGACATCTTGCATGAGTTGCTCGATCGTCACCCGATCTCCGCTATGCAACTCGACCTTCTCGTCCAGGGCCGGACGGCTGCCATTGCCATCGTCGCTGACCACGACACGGTGCGCGCCGGGCTCGAGCACCAGGCGCGCGGGCAGCTTTCCCTTGTCGCGGCCATCAACCGTTACCCGCATGCCCTCGAAGCGGGGTAAGAACGAAAAAAGCACCGGGTCGGCCGGGCGCACGCGGCGGCCGCTGAGCACGATCGGATCAGCCCCGATGATGGTCGACTCCATCTGGGGACGCTGGCGTCCCTGCGAGAAGTAGTATGTCCGCTCCATGGCGTAGGCATGGGCCTCGCTGGCGGTGACCGCCCCGTCGCCGTCTTCGTCCTTGCCGGAAAGCGCCTCGATCAGGAAGTTGGTGTAGATGTCATGGCCGAGCTTGTCGTCCTCGCGGGCGGCCTCTCCCCACGAGCTGGCGGTCAGAACCATGGTGGCCCGGCTGATCTCTTCGAGTGGCCGCACGAAAAAAGCCCCCCCCTTGGTACCAGCAAGCTCGCGGGCCAAGCGGTCAGGCAGGGCCGACTTGCCCGAACCCGAGGTGCAGGCGGCCAAAATGAGCACCTTGCGCGTTGACGGCATGCGCTCGAAGCGTTCCAGTAGTTCGTCCACCGCCAGCGTAGTCCGACGCACGCGGCCCTGGTCGCTGTCCGTGGCCACCAGGTAGCGTCGCAGATCGCCGCCCGGTTCGCGGGCCAGCGTGCCGTGAGTGGAGAAATAGAGCAGTACGGTGTCCGAGCGGCTGGTGTTTGAGTCGCTCAGGCGATCGATGGCGGCCTCAACGCGTGACAGGCTCTCGCCGCCGGCATCCGCCAGGATCTCAACGTGATCGAAGCGGCCCCGGTGGGGATCTTCGAGCAGCGCTCCCAGATCCCGAGCGTCCTTGCGGGCATGTTTCAGAGCCGGCCAGCGCTCGTCAGAAAATTCGTCGATCCCGACCAGCAGCGCCAGCCGCCGGGATCCGAGCGCACCGGAGACGGTCTTCGTCTCCAGGTCGACCAGCGGCTCCAGGCCTCCCTTACTGCGCCCGCCCGTGGCGCAGGCACACAGCCCGGCAAAAGCGGCCAGCAGAATTAGCGCGACGGTTTTCAAGGCAGTTCCACCTCTTTTGAAACCGTGACGGTCACAACATCGAATGATACCACTCCCGCGGGCCCTGGTGATCCCGCCGAAATGCGCAGGACGTCTTGCGGGATCTCAAGCGGCTTAATTGCGCACAGGGCTACGAAGCGCAGTTTTCCCGCGTGATCTTTCAGCGAAAAGGCCGCCGGGTGTCCGGCGGTCTCGGGAGAATACGCGCCGCCAGGGTGATGAATGGGCGCCCGGCCCGAAGCCGGCGACAGCATTTCGAGAGAACTTTCCGTCTGGCAAGCCAGGTACAGATAACAGGGCCCGGTCGTGTCGATCCGGAACACCAAACGTTCGCTGGAGACGACTTTCCCGCCCGAAGCGATCCGTTCGATGCCCGCCGCATTCTTCACGTCTGCCCGCAGGCGTCCCACCGTAAGCCCTATCGCCGGCGCCCCGGCCAGCGTGTCCGCGCCCTTGATCCTGGTAGTCTCGCCCTCGTCCGATGCCGCAAAATGAACCAGAGCCAGGCCAATGCCAATCACGGCAAGCATCGCAATCCCGGCCGCGGGCAGGAGCCTCAGAGACATTCCGAAAAACCTCTCCGGGCGACCGGCCAAGACTTGTTCACGCGCGGCCGGTGACAGATCTTCGGGATCGCTTGTGCGTTCGAGTATTTCCATCAACATCCCTAGCTGCTCGGCATCGAGTTCGGCCATGAAATTCTCGCACTCTTCACAATCCTGGCCGAGGTGCGTAAAAAGCCTGCGCTCCTCGGCGACGCTCAAGCGTCCAGTAAGCAGCCGTTCATACAACTCGCTGTTCAAGTGCCCGTTCATTGACTCACACCGCCGTGTCCGCGCAAAGTCAGCACTCGCGCAATCAGTCTCTTTCTGATCTTGCCCCTGAAACGGCTCAGCCAGGTTGTCACGCTGCTGACCGGGGCATCCAGCGCCGCTGCTATCTGGGCGGTGTCCTCGCCGCCCAGGTAGAACCGCCGGCCGGCTTCCTTGAGCGCCGAGTCGGGAAGCCGCTCGATCTCTTCGGCCACCATCTTCCGCTCAATGCGCCTCATTCTCGAGTCCCTTTCATTTCCAACAGCCCTTACTCCGACTTCGTCGTGCAACCTGTGCATCTGGTCGCGGCGTTTCTTGGCGCGCGAGAGGAAAGTCAAACACCTCTTCCTGGCTATTGCCAGCAGCCAACTCTCGAAGCTTTTCACCTCGCGCAACCGACCAATTCCATTGAAGGCCCTCATGAAAACTTCCTGGGTGACGTCGTGCGCATCCGCCTGGCCGACCCTGGCGAACGACAGGCAAAAACGAACCACCCGCAGACGGTACAGCTCGAACAAGCGGCCGACGGCGTCTTGATCACCGTCCCGGGCTTTCTCCACCAGGAAGCAAACCTCCTCTGTCATGCGCCTTCCATTCTCAAGACCCACACCCGGCAAAATGTGTCTCAACTTTCTCAGTTGTAACCACGATTGTCGCACATACCCGGAATCCATCGCAAACAGCGGACTCTTTTATTTTCCATCCGGGACAAATCGCGGTAACATGGCGCGGCTTCATGATCGAACTACTTCAAAAACTTGACGGTGGACGGATCAAGGGCGGGATGTTTCGAGCCCATATCGAATGGATCGTCGAACATCACGACGTCGATGCGCTCAACGAGGTGATCCGCGTGGTCAGCCCCGATACCAGCAGGGCTCTGGCCAGTGGAATTCTTGCAAACGGCTGGTATCCTTTCAGATTCGTGATCGAAACGGATCGGGCTATCGCCAAGATCTGCGCACCCGACCAGGCACCCGAGGAGATCTTCCGCGAACTCGGCCGTCACTCGGCCGAGGCCAACCTGACCGGGGTCTACCGCGCCTTCCGCAAGGAAGACCCTCACAGGTTCTTCGAGAGAGTGGCCCTGCACCACAGGCTGTTTCTCGACTTCGGCCGGGCAGAATACGAACGACTGGAGCCCACCTCGTGTCGCCTGAGCATGCTCGACTACCCCTGCTTCTCGACGGTCTTTTGTCAGAGCGCCCAGGGCTACTACGAGGCGGCCACCCGGTTGCAGGGCGGCCTGTTGCCCGTAGTCACCGAGCGCGAGTGCGTCTGCCAGGGCGGCTCGGCCTGCGTCTACGAGATCTCGTGGAGTTCGGCTGTGTAACTTCTCAACGCTCGTCGTCGAAGGTCACACCATCGAAGTAGACAGGATCGAAAACCGACATCTCTCCCGCGCCCGCGCGCGAGCGGGTCTTGATTCCCAGTACGCGGGCGGTGGGCAGCCACAGCGAGGGATAGTAGAGCATGCCGGTGTTCAGGTATTTCTGGTCTTGCGAGTAGATTATGTGCAGGTCGCGCTTTCCGGGCATGCTTGGTTCGCCGAACTGGTCGAAGACCGCGTAGCGGTAGTCCAGGCCTCCAGCGCCGGCGTCGTAGCCTCCCTGGGACGAGAAGTACTTGAAGCCGACCAGGCCGTCGTGCCAGACGAGCGACTCGTTGCCGTCGATGTCGATGAAGGCCAGAAAGACCACCGCGTGGCCGGTGCCGTTGGTTCGGTTGAGGTTGATGAAGGATCCCGGCCGGAGTTGCTCGAAGGGCACCGTCATGCCCATGCCGAAGTGGCGCAGCGCATCGGCCGTGCCGCCCGCGTTGAAATCGTAGTTGACCCAGACGTGCCCGCGCAGGTCTCCCGCTCCCAGCCTTTCGAAAGAGATCTCGGGCAAATAATCCCAGACGGTCGAGTCGCCGCTGTCTTGCTCGTAAAGCTGCATGGCCGTCAGGATTACTTCCAGCGCCGCGGCCACGCACATGGTGCGCGGCGGATCGCTGGCGTTTACGACCCCGTACGAGCCGTAGGGAATGTCATGGGTCAAGACTGCCGAGGCGTAGCCCAGCTGACCGTAGTTGTTATAGAGGTAGTCAACGGCCGCAAGTACGTAGTCGTTGAAGGTTTCCTCGGCCGGCGGCTCGATCGGCCTGACCGTCACGTCCAGGACATAGCGGCCGGTGGCAGGCGTTCCTCCTCCGGCATAGCTGTCAAGCGAAAGAAAGTAGCTGCCTGGATCGAGCTCGGCGTAGACACCGCGGTCGCTGCGGGCGATCAGCTCGAGCGGATCGAGCGCCGCCAGCAGTTGCACGTCGATGTCGACTCCACCCGGCTCGGGGCTGAGGATCTCGGCCGTCACCCGAGAAGATCCGGCCAGCGTAAAAACGTAGATGTACTCCGGGCCGGACTCGTCTACGGTGTTCGGCGGGTATGAGTCGAATGCGTCCGATATCGCCTGGTTAGTGTCTTGCTGGTCTGTGAAGACGTAGTGGGAAGTCAAGGCTTCGTCCGCCTGGATGATGAAAGGATGCTCCGGAGTGCCGTCCTGCGGGGAGCAGGCGTCGCCTATTCCGTCGGCATCCCAGTCCAACTGTTCGGGGTTCGGATCGTCGGGGCAGTTGTCATCGGCATCCGCTACTTCGTCGAGATCGACATCGGGTAAACACTCGCCCTCGCTCATAACCCATCCCACGGGGCAATCAGATCCACCCGGCCCACCTCCGCATCCCGGCAAAACCAAGAATAGCATGACAAGAAAACCAACAGCGACTGTCTTCATCTTGCACCTCGACGCTCAACTCGCGCCCATGAATGCCTTGAGAGCGAAGACGCCTCCCAGCAGGACGGCCATGATGTAAACCAGCAGCGGAACCTCGCGGGCGCGCCCGGAGAAGAGTTTCAAGATCGGGTAGGCGATGAAACCCAGCGCCAGGCCGTCGGCTATAGAATACGTCAAGGGCATGCCGATCACAACCAGGAAGGCAGGTATGGCCTCGGACGGATCGTCGAAGGGAATCTCGCGCACCGCCCTCATCATCATCGAACCGACAAGGATCATGACCGGGGCGGTCACCGGGTGCAGGAACACTCCCTCGGCCACCTCGACACCGCCGCCGACCATCTGCACCAGCGGAAAGAAAAACAAGGCCAGCAGAAAAAGCAGGCCGCAAACCGCCGCCGCCAGTCCCGTGCGCGCGCCGGCCGCTACGCCGGCGGCCGACTCGATGTAGGAAGATACGGTCGAGGTGCCCAGAAGCGCGCCGGCCGTAGTTCCAACGGCGTCTGACAGAAGCGCCCTACCGGCCCGCTCGAGCTTGCCGTTTTTCAAAAGCCCGGCCTGCTGGCCCACGCCCACCAGCGTGCCGATAGTGTCGAACAGTACCATGAATAAAAAGATGACAATCACCGGAATCATGGCAACGTCCAGAAGCCCGGGCAGATCCATCCCAAATAATACCGGCGTGATGTCCGGGGGCAGGTCGACCAGCCCGTGATAAGTGGTCAGGCCAAAGGGCAACCCGGCTAAAGTGGCCGCGAGTAAACCCCACAAAATGGCGCCCCGTACCTTCAGCACAAGCAGCACCGAGGTCAAAAGCAGTCCGAACAGGGTCAGCAAAACCGGCCCCGAGGTAAGGTCGCCAAGCTTTACCATCGAGCCCTTGGCGGCGACCACCAGGCCGCCCTGCTGCATGCCGATCAAGGCAATAAACATGCCGATGCCGGCAGGAATGGCGTACTTGAGCGACAGCGGCAGCGCGGCGATGATGGCCTCGCGCAGCCGGAACAACGATAACAGGAGAAACAGCACACCGGAGACGAACACCGCGGCCAGTGCGATGCGCCAGGAGACGGCCGAGCCGGTGACCACCCCCAGCACCACGGTGACAAAAAAGAAGTTCTCGCCCATGCAAGGCGCCAAGGCCACCGGGTAGTTGGCCCCGAAAGCCATGATGAAGGTGGCCAGCGCCGAGGCCAGGCAGGTGGCCACCATAACCGCCCCGAAATCCATCCCGGCGGCGGCCAGCACCCCGGGCTGGACGAAGATGATGTACGACATGGTCAGGAAAGTAACAAGGCCCCCGCGCAGCTCGGCCCGGACGGTTGTCCCGTGCTCACTGAGCTTGAACAGTCTCTGCAGCATTGTCGGCTTTCTGCTCATTATCCAGGCCGGCGATCTGCTCGAGCAGGTAGCGCACCTTCTCATCCAGATCCCAGTCCGGCTTCTTCTTTTGAATATCTTCGAGGATCCGCCTGGCTCTAAAAACAAGTTGTTCGTCGCTCTCGGTGTTGAAACGCGAAAGCAACGACAGCGCTTCTAGGTAGCGTTTGTACAACACCGGCTCACGCTTGCCGGCCTCGACCTCGTCCATACCCTCGCGGGCCTGTAAGGCCAACTCGTGGTCGTCGGGCTGGGTATCTATGAACCTGCGGTAACAGTTCCTGGCCTCTTCGAAGTTGTCGAGGTGACGATAGGCATCGGCCAAAATGAGCAGGCACATGCCGTAAAACTTCTCGAGCTGGTAACGACCGCGGTAGTACTCACAATCCCTGAGTGCCAGCAGGTAGCCGGCCCGTTTGCCGGAAGCCCGGGCAACCTTGGCCGCCAAGTAGCAGGCGGTGTGACTCTCGCAGGGCGCAGGCATCCGCGCATCGAAGGTCGGGCGTGCGACAGGCTCGATCCCGGGCATCCCAGTCGGCGCACCGGGCGTAACGACGAGCGCTGGAGTCTTCTCAACATCGGGTCGCAACGCTTCTTCTCCCCGCGGACAACCGGCGATACCCGCGGCGAAAATCAGCAATAATAAATATCCCGTTTTCATGTAACCATAAGAAAACCATGCACAGGCCGGGCCAGTCAACACGTTCCGACCGCCCATAAAAAATGCAGCTTGACAGCCGGCTGTGGATTGGAAATTGTACACTGCATGGCAGCCGAACAATCCATAATCGAAAAGATCATCCACGGGATGAACAATTTCGTCTGGGGCTGGCCGGACGTCTTGCCGCTGATTGTCCTGCTGCTCGTCGGCACGGGACTGGTCACTACCTTCCGTCTCGGCTGGGTACAGATCAGGCGTTTTGGGCACGGGCTGCAGGTGGTGCGCGGCAAGTATGACGATCCCGAGCACAAGGGCGATCTTTCTCACTTCCAGGCACTGACCACCGCGTTGTCCGCCACGGTCGGTATCGGCAACATTGCCGGGGTGGCGACAGCCATTCACTACGGCGGGCCCGGGGCGCTTTTCTGGATGTGGGTCACGGCCGTCTTCGGGATGGCGCTCAAGTACACCGAGTGCACGCTGTCGATGCGTTACCGGACGATCAATCCCGACGGCTCGGCGGCCGGCGGCCCGATGTACTCGATCGAGCGCGGACTGGGTAAGAACTGGAAGCCGCTGGCGATCGCCTTCGCTTGCTTCACGGTAATCTCGTCCTTCGGCTCGGGCAACTCGGTCCAATCGTTCACCGTCGCCGACCAGTTGCGCCAGGATCTTTCGATACCCACCTGGATCAGCGGCTTGCTGATGAGCTCGCTGGTGGCGGTCGTGATCCTGGGCGGGGTGCGGCGCATCGGGCGGGTGACCAGCAAGCTGGTCCCCATCATGGCGCTGCTCTACGTAACGGGCGGCTTGGTGGTCCTGGGGCTGAACTACGACCAGGTCATCCCGGCCCTGCAAACGATCGTTTCATCGGCCTTTAAGCCTGCGGCCCAACTGGGCGGTTTCGCCGGGGGCGGTTTCATTTTCATGCTGACCTGGGGCATCAAGCGCGGGCTGTTCTCCAACGAATCGGGCCAGGGCTCGGCGCCCATCGCCCACGCCGCGGCCAAGACCGACGAGCCGGTGCGCGAGGGCATGGTGGCCATGCTGGGGCCGTTCATCGACACCCTGGTGATCTGCACCATGACCGGCCTTGTCATTTTGACCACCGGCGTCTGGCACGACAAGCAAGAACAGCGCCTTCTCTGCAATCGCCAGGCGGCCATCCAGGCCATCGTCCCCGGAGCCCAGGTACAGGCGGACGGCAAGCTGCGCGACGAAGATCTCGTAAAAGGCCGGATGCCGATCGAAGCCGGCCGCACGAAGGATCTGCAGTTCGTCTACAACCACGGTACGATCGACGATGTCCGTGTATTGCTGGCCCTTGACCCGCTGCTTCCAACCCGGGCAGAGCTGTTTTCCGGGTTCATCGAGATCGAGCACGGCGACCTGGGCGGGGCGGCCATCCTCGACGCGCAAGGCGCGACAATCAAGGGAGTGCTGATCATCGAGGGGCGCGCCATGCAGAACGGCTCGCCGCTGACCGCCTGGGCCTTCCACAAGGGGCTGGGCCGGGCTGCCGGCGGTTACGGTCACCTGCTGGTGACGATCGCCGTGTTTCTTTTCGGCTTTTCAACCGCCATAAGCTGGTCTTACTACGGCGACCGGGCCGTCTTCTACCTGCTCGGTCAACGCTGGATCCTGCCCTACCGGATAGCCTTTTGCGGCGTGCACTTTCTGGGCGCGGTCTACTCGCTCGAACTAGTGTGGGCCTTCGGCGACACGGCCCTGGGCCTGATGACCATTCCAAACCTGCTCTCGATCCTGCTGCTGACCGGAGTGGTCAAGCGCATGACCAAGGATTACGTCGACCAGGGCAAACTTCGCCCGCCCGCAAGCAAGGCCCCTCCCGGATCGATAACTTAAGGCTTTTCCGAAGAAGCCCCGGCTTTTTCCAAATAGGCCGAGATTGGCTCGGCGAAGCTCAAGCCCAGCCAGGAGCCTCCCCGCGCCAGGTTGAAGCGCAGCACCCCGACCACCCGTCCCCTGCCGTCGATCAGCGGCCCGCCGCTGCAGCCGTCGGCCACGAAGGCGTCGGTTACCAGCAGGTTGTCGACTGGTTGATCCTCGTAGACGATCTTGCGTCCGTTGCCGGCCACGTGACCCGAGCTTACCGCCGGGGTCGAATCCCTGAATACGTCCACGTACGGGAAACCCACCGCCATGACCCTGTCACCCAGTTGCGGCACGCCGGGGGCAAGCGGCAGGGGCTCGGTCTTGCCGGCATCGACCACTAAAGTGGCCAGGTCGACGTCCCGGTAGATCTTCAGCGGGCGTGCCTGAAGCGGCTTCCCGTCCCTGAAGACCACTATGTTGCGCGGATCGTCGACGCCCGAGAGCACGTGGGCGCAAGTGAGAATCAATCCGCGTTCGTCGATGAAGAAACCGGTGCCATACTCGAAGCTTTCCTTCAGTTTGTCAGCCTGCGCCTGTTCGGAAACCTTTACCCGAATCTGGACAACCGAGCGCAACAGTCGCTCGAGATCGAGGTTGTCCTTTACGTCGCCGGCGCTCACCTGCAACGGCCTCTCGGGGCAGCGGCAAGGTTGCCCTCCGGTAGCGCAAGCGCTTACAAAAAGTCCCGCCGAAAGATAGATGATCGTTCTTTTCAACATGCCTGCTCCACGGGATCGCAACTTCTCAGGCGGCGGACTTGCCGAATAGGAAACGCGGTTTGATTAGCGCCACAACGGCCGGCAGCAAAATGAGGCCACCGAGCATGGAGACTATCATCCAGAAGAGCAGCAGTATGCCCATGTCGGCCTGGAAGCGCAGGAAAGAGAACGACCAGAAGAATACGCCGAAGACCATGGTCGAGGCGGTGAACAAGACGGCCTTGCCGGCGGTGGTCAGCGCCGTGATGATGGACACCGACACGTTGCCGCACAGGAGATACTCTTCCTGGATACGCCCGATGATGTACAGCCCGTAGTCGACCCCGAGACCGACCCCCACGGCCACGACCGGAAGCGCGTTGACGTCGAGCCCGATGCCCATGGCTCCCATCAGGGCATAGGTCAGGTAGTTGGAGACGAACAGCGGCAACAAGAAGAGAATGCCCGCCAAAATCGAGCGGTAGGCCAGCGCGCAGAAGAGAAAGATGATCCCGAAGGCCAGCATCGTCACGCGGGCCTGGTGGACGGTGACCTCTTCATTGATCGCTGCCAGCAACCCGCCGTACCCGCCGGCCAGGCGCAGGCGGGCGCCGCTGGGGTGAAGTTTTCCGAAGAAATTCCAGGCTGCAGAAAGTTGCTCGCCGGCATCTCCCTCTTGCAGGCTTTCATTGAAAAGCTCGGCGGCGGCGATCAGGCCCTGGCTGTCGAGCCTCAGAAGCGAATGTGTAGTAATGAAGTTCTTAGCGCGACTGACCACCCGGCGCAGTGTCTCGCCGCGGTGGTCGCGCAGGTAGAGGGTGATGTTGGCGTTCTGGCTGTCGATGGTCACGAAACGCACCAGGTCGCCCGGCTCTGAAGAGCTGTAGATCATCTCGAGGAAGAAACCCGAGTCGCGCGGGTTTTCGGGTATCAACTCCCAGCGCGGATCGCCGCCGTGCAGGATGGAAATGATGCCCGGCAGCAGATCGGCCAGCGATGAGGTGGCCCCCACCTCGGAAATGCCTTCCATGTAGCGCTGGAAGGCCTCCATTGTCCTGAGCACCTTCGGGTTCTTGATCGCATCGCGGCTGTCGCCTTCGACGACAACCGTGAACTCTTCGGTGTTGCGGAACTTCTCGGCGATGCGATCTGTGTCGCGGTTGTACTTCGAACTGGGCCACAGCATGGGCGTGCCGGGATTGACGTCGCCCACGACCAGGGTGCGGGCGAACAAGAATCCGGCGACCAGAACCATCAGGGTGACTGCCAGGATCACCCGGCGCTGCTTGCCCAGGCACCAGCCGGCCACACGGGCCAGGAGCCGCTCGATGGGAGCCTGCTTCTCGCGCTTCTTTATCTTGGGCGCAGGCAGGAAGGACAGCAGGACGGGATTCAGGATCATGTCGCTTACCACGATCGACAGCACCCAGAAGCCGCCCATCACGGCCAGTTTCTGCAGCAGCGGGATGGGCGTCAGCAACACCAGCGACACGCCGGCCGCGTCGGTGACGATGGCCACGAACCCGGGCTTTAGCAGGCCTGTGAAGGTCGCCGCTGCCGCGGCCTGCTTGTCGTGGTTTCGCACGTACTCCTCTATGTAGCGCTCGACGAGTTGCACCGAGTGAGAGAGCGCCCGTGCGCTGATGATGAAGGGTACAACGATAACCAGCGGATCGAAGTTGTAGCCCAGCACGCCCAGGAAACCGTAACCCCAGATCGCGGAGACCACGGCCGTGCCGACAGGCACCAGCACGCCACGCAAGTCGCGAAAGTACAAAAGCAGCACAAGAAGGATCGAGCCGATCGTCAGGGCGAACAACCAGATCAGCTGCGAGTAGTGGCTCATGATCGTGCCCAGCAAAATAGGCCGCCCGATGACCTCGATGCTTGTGTTGCCGTCGCGCTCCGCGGCAACGATCTTCTCGATCTCCTCATAGGCCCGGCGGGGATTCAGCTTCTTCTCGAAGAAGCCGGCCACGATCAGGGTGGCCTTGTCGTCCAGCGAGACCAGGCTGCCGTGGATCCGGCGGTTGGTGTAGACGCGCCGCCTGAGTGTCTCGATCTCCTGCTTGGTCTTCGGCACATTGGGCCACATGATCGGCACGGCCCTGAAGCCGCGCTCGGCATCGACCTTCAGTTCCTTGACCTTGCGCTGGGCCAGAGACAGAACCTGGTAGTTGTTGACGCCATCAAGAAGTTCCATCTTCTTGGTGATCCGCCGTACCTTCTGCAAGAACTCCTCGTTGAAGATGTCGCCCTGCTCGACCTCGAGTTGGATGACCACCCGGCTGGCGCCGCCGAAGATGTCTGAGTACTTCTTGAAGGTCTCGACGTAGGGATGTGTCGATGGGAAGAGATCGATAGTCGGGCTCTCGACGCGCACCCCGGCCGCCTCGTAGGCGAAGAAGGCCGTCAGCGCCAACACGACGATCAGCGCCGGCAAGCGGAAGCGCATCAGCAGCAGTCCCAACTTTTTCGACACGCCGCTCACCCCCCTGAAAGACGCCGCCAACTTTCGCCGCCGTCAGTTGTCTGAAGCAAATATCCCCTGCCACCCACGGCAAACCCGAGCCGGGCGTCTAAGAAACGCACGGCATTCAGCCAGGTGTAGAGCCCGGAACGCAAGTGTTCGAACCGGCCGTCCTTGCCGCGCCTGAGGATCAGGCCGTCACGCCCAACCAGAAAAAGACTCGATCCTTGTTGCCACAACCCCAGGATATGCTCGCTGAGGCCGGTGTGCACAAGTCGCCAGTGCAGCCCGCCGTCGGAGGTCTCCATCAAGGTTCCCTCGGAGCCGGCCGCTAAGACCCTGTCCGAATCGAGCGCCAACAGGCAGAAAAGCAGCTTACCCGAGGCGCTCGGCTGGCGCTTCCAGCTTGACCCGCCGTCCGCGGTGTGCAAGACCATTCCGAATTCGCCTACGATCCAGCCCTGTTGCTCACCGGCGAATGCGACCGCGTTCAGGCGCGCCTCTCCGGCGGCACCTTGGTTCTCTTCCTCTGCGGTCGAGACGGCTCCGCCGCTCCCCTCTTCGGTTGCGGGCGGGCTGGCATCATACTCTTGTGTCTGCCATGATTCCCCGCCGTTCGGGCTGTGGATGATCGTACCGAAATTGCCCACCGCCCAGGCGTTGCCCGCGGGGGTCAAGGCCACGCCGAACAGGTGCTCATGCACTCCGCTCTTTTTGTGCTGCCAGCTCTTGCCGCCGTCGTCAGTCACCAGAACCATCCCGCCGCGCCCGACGATCACGCCACGGCCGGAAGCGCTGATATCGATCGAGAAAAGGGCGTTGCGGGTTCCGGGATCGATCGCTTGAAAGCTCTTGCCCCGATCGCGGGAGACGAGCAGCAGGCCCGGGTAGCCCGTGACGAAGACGTCGTCTCCACGGGCGGTGATGGCGTAGAGCTTGTCCCGATGGGAAATCTCTTCGAGCGGGCCGGCCACGGAGACCGTCCCGAAAAGCAACAGCACGAAGAAAGTAAGCAGGGCCGGTTTTGTCATTTACCCCGTTTCCGCAGGTTCGAGAGGGTGAACATTTTGGGGTCGAGGCCGGTGTTGGAAAGCGCCTTGTGAAAATTCATCAGCGTGGCGTGCTCGGCCTGGAAGTCTATCACCGCGCAGGCGCCGAACTCGGGCGGCTGTGCATCCATGTCGGGCGACTCATTGAACCCCAGCAATACCACCTTCCACAGGTCGCCTTTCTTGTCATAGGTTTCCTTGTAGGGAAGGTAGAAGGTCTCGGCGTCGAAATACATGATCTGCTTGCTATAGGGGTAATCGGGGAACTTTGGGGTCACCTCGACCACGTAAACAGGACGCAACTCGTAATTTATTTTTGGGTTCCAGTGCGGCCAATGGTCAATATCGTAAGTTTTCTTGCCGTACTTCTTGCCCAGCTTGGATCCGGCATGCATGGCCATCAGCATGGTCTTCTTGCCCAGGAGTTTCCAGTTCATCCACTCGGGATAGCCCATGTAACCGCGCACGTCCTCGTAGAGCAGGTCGGTCGAGTTCCAGGTGTCGCCGCGGGTGCCGAAGGTGTTGCGCAGCACCCGGCGCATGGCGGGCACGTAAATGTGTCCCTGCTGGTCGAGTGGATCCACAGAACGGGAGTAAAGCGCCCCGAAGCCCTTCTTGTCGTACGGCGCCAGGGCATAGGTGATCGAAGTGTACTGCAGCCCCTTGTCCAAAAAGGACTTGATGGCCGGCTTGGGATCGAGGTCGGTGCGATTGATGGTGCGGATGATGAAGGCCCAGCGCCACTCCTCGGTGTGCTCGACGCCGGTAGCGGCCGAGATCCAGTAAACGGTGTAGTAGGTGTCCCCATCGTCGCCGCTGTATGCGTACTGGTAGTCCCAGGCCACCTCCAGGCCCGTCTTGGGGTTCGGGAAGGGCAGGCCCGCCGTGTAACCTTTTATCCCGCGCTTGCGGAACTGCTTGCCGATGTCGATCATCTGCGGTTGGCCGCGATATTTATTGGTGGCTTCGATGTATCCCTCGGACGGGTGAATCGGCCGGTAGTCTGTGACCTTCACCTCAAGCTTGTACTTCTCGATCATCATTTTCATGGCGGGAGGCAGAAACTCGGCCACCGCGGCGACGTTTTTCTGGGTTATCTTCATGCCCTTTTTTACGGCCTTGGCTTTCTCCAGGTCGGGCTTGAAGCCGACCGCCTCGGTCCAGTTGTCGGCCGTGATCTCGTCGCCGGCCAGCGCGCCCGCAGACGGGAGGCCGGCCGCGCAAAAGGCCCCGACCAGAAGGATATTGATAAGCTTCTTGGATGTCCGCTTCATGACAGCACCTCTTTCAGAACTGGCACAGTACGCTAAGGTTTATCTCGTCGCGATCCTCGAACAACCCTACTCCCGCGTAGGGCCCGCCCCAGCCAAAGAAATCGGTCAGCGTCAGATTCAGGCGCCAGTAGTCTCCGAGGCGAACATCCAGCGAGGCCGCGATAAACATGCTCGACTTGGTGAAGAACTCGCCGGTCGTCATCTTCGAAGGATCGGTGTCCTTGCGGCGAATGCGGTCGGGATCGGGCGGGATCCAGGCGACTACTATTTTGGGAGTCAGCAGGCCGTGCAGGTAGTTGGTAAAGGCGGCGAAAACGAACTTCATGCTGTGCACCTTGACCTTGAAATCGTTGAACCCGGGAATCTCGATCAGGTCGATCTTGTCGGGTTCTGACAGGCCGGGCACCATGGTGTGCATGAACTGGAAGACGAGCATGAAGTTCTGGGTTGGGTTCAGAAAGCGAATCATGGTTGGCCGCATGACAACCAGTGCATAGCTGATGGCCAAGTGACGCGGCTGCTCGAAGAACACCCGGGCGGGGTTGTCCGGATCTTCGTGGGTGTGGCCGGTGGTCGAGGTGCGCGGGAACATGCGATCGGGTTCGATGGCCGCCTCGAACTTGACCACCGCCCCGATGGGGTTTTCGAGCGTGAAGTCGAAAGTGAAGCCGGCGATGTGCTGGCGCGGAAATCCCAAAAAGAGCTTCTCGAGATGATCGCTGGAGTAGTTGATTCCGTCGGGGAGCATGGCCCGATCGTAGTATAGCGGAATCGGCGGCGAGAGTTGGTGGGTGTAGTAGTACACCAGGCTGTAGGTCATCGAGGGCGTGATGTTGCCCTTCCAGCGGAACCCGAAGCGCATGGTGTCGTCTATGTTGTTTTTTGGGTACATGAAGATCTTCTCGTCGATGATGAACGGCGAAGGCGTGTTGGCGTAGGGCAATCCCCAGGCACCGACAAAGGTCAAGGGCGTGGTCACCATGTCCTCTGGTCGATCCAATCCGGGCACCCAGACCAGTTCCAGGGCATGATCGATCGTGGGCAACTCGATCAGTGCCTTGGTTATCCAGAGCGGGATGCGCGTGTCCTCGAACGACTCCAGCGGCCCGAAGTGCCAGGTGCTGTCGATGGGGTTGATCACGTCCAGCAGTCGGAACTGGCCCGTCTCGCCCCAGGTTATCTGCTGTCGTCCGATGCGGAAGGATAGCCAGTCGGTTGGATAGACGTCGAGGTACAACTCGCGCAGATCGAACTCGGAATAGTAGTTGCGCCGCACCCAGTCGCGGGCTTCGGCGCGGCGATTGGCAGGGCTTGTGGAAATCGAGGGGACCGGCATCTGGGCATAGCCATCGGCCGCGGTCTCGAGCGAACGCACACCGCGGAAGATAGCATGCATACCTACCATGTCGTGCGGCTTCCAGTCGCCCTCGAGTTGCAAAGTAGCCCTGAGCATCGAAAGGCTGCCCGCGCCCTGGCCGTGGCTCTCCGGGTAGCATGGCTTGTGCGGAGTCATGACCGGGTCGCAGGGGACGGGGTTGCCCTGGGCGTCTTTTGCCAGGTTGCCGTCGGTGTCGCGGATCCAGGCCCGATTCTCGTGGGGCTGGAACAGGTCTGACAGCAACGGGACGAAGACGCCGCTCTGTACCTTCAAGTATCCGTTGACCTCGAGTTTGGACTCACCCTCGTCATCGTCCTGTGCCAGGGCCGGGATTGAAAGTAGCGTAAGCAGCGTCATCCAAGCGAAGAGGATCTTCGTTCTGTTCACGTTGTTCCTCCCTCCCGTCCCGCCTATTGGCAGTTCGCCGGCTCGGGATCGATGGCCTTGTCGGTGTAGATGTTGGAGATGCTGATGGCGTCGGCGTAGACGTGCAGGTCGGTCTGGCCGAGCTTATCTGCATCGATATAGGCCTCGGTCACCTTGGTGCCCGGATTCATGTTGGCGATCAAGAAATAAGCCACCAGCGGGTTAGTGGTGTCGCGCGTCGCAAGCGGCGCCGGCATGCCGTTGTCGCCGAAGTAGCGCACCTCGCCGTCCTCGGGGTTTGTCTTGACGGTGGCGCAGCCGATGTGGTTCTCGGTGCCGTCGGCCTCGACAAAGTACAGGCCGCCGGCCATGATCGCCTTGCCGGGCGTGATGGTCAGGCCGGCCATCAGGGGAGCGCCGCTGTAAGTGGTCTCGTCGACCGCCCACAGGCGTTCGTCCTGGGCCGCGGAGTCGATATTGAACTGGTAGGTGTCGTGCCAATCGCCGGGAACCGCCTTGCACAGGAAGCCGACCTCGGCGCCCACCTGCGTATCGCCCCACTCGAAGGTCACCCAGCCGGTGGCGTCGGACTTAGCGGTGATGCCCAGGCTGTCGCCGGTGGTGTTGTCGAGGGCCTCGACATCGAGGCCGTCGACCAGGTCATCCCCGCCGAAATGCTGAATGTAGGCCCTGAACGAAGCACCGCCCCCGCTGCTTCCACAACCTGCAAGCAGGCCACCCAGGCCAAGGACGCAAATCGCAACAAAAATAGTTCCAGTTTTCCTAGCGTTCATGGTCCCTCTCCCTTTCTTTGTTTTCTTGGCACTTTTTAGTGAAGGTATACGCCTAGCACGCCCTTTCGGGTCCAGTCAACTTGAAAAAGCGGAAAAAGCGGGGGAAAAAGCGGGGACGGAGGACGTTTGAACCGAGACCATTCGAACCTTGAATTTGCCTCGGATTATGATAGAATGAAAGTGAATGAATTTGAAAGCAGGGTGAATGCGATGGCAAAGACTGTAACCTTACGGCTCGACGAGGAAACGTACCGGATATTTTCCGAAGCGGCCAAGGCCGAGAGGCGCTCAATCGCTAACTTGATTGGGACATCCGCCTTGCACAAGATTCTCGAGCAGCAATTCACAGACGAAGCAGAACTAGCCGAGATTCTCTCGAACGAGAAACTACTTGGGCGCATGAAGAAGGGTTCCAGGGACGCTCAGGCACGCAGGGGCGACTTCGTTGAATAGTTTCCGTATCTTCGAAACCGAGCAGTTTGCAAGGGATCTCGGAGCGATCAAGAAAGCGGGCCGTGCGGGTATGGCAAAAAAGTTGCGCCTGCTAGTCTATCCTCAACTGCGCCTCAGACCTCACTTTGGCCCGCATATCAAGAAGTTGAAATCATACAAGCCCGATACCTGGCGATACCGTATCGGGAACTGGCGATTTTTTTACGAGATCTACGAGGATGAACGAATCGTCTTCATGACGGCCGCCCATCACCGCGGGTCGGCCTACTGAATGATAAAAAAAACAGACGGCATTAAGAAAAGCGACGTCCCTTCTTTCTCGGTTGGTTGCGAAGATGTGCCTTTTTCTGTATCTTGGCGCCATACCGATATTCGAGCGAGGTGATACATGAAGCTTGTCGAGTGCGTGCCCAACTTCAGCGTGGGACGGAACAGGGCGGTTATCGACTCCATTGCCAATGCCATATCCTCGGTCGAAGGCGCCACCCTGCTGGACGTCGATCCCGGCGCGGATACCAACCGGACCGTAATGACATTAATCGGTGAGCCCGAGCCCGTGGCATTGGCAGCCTTCCAGGGCATACGCCGGGCCGCTGAACTGATCGACATGCGCCTGCATTCGGGCACTCATGCGCGCCTGGGCGCCTGCGACGTTTGCCCGTTCGTCCCGGTGCGGGGAGTCTCGATGGACGAGTGCGTAGCCCTGGCCCGGGGGCTGGGCGAGTGGGTTGCCGCGGAGCTTGGTGTTCCCGTCTACCTATACGAGGAGGCCGCCTCACGCCCCGCGCGGCGCAACCTGGCCGAGGTTCGCCGGGGCGAGTACGAGAGCATTCCAGATCGTTTGGGCGATCCTGCCTGGAAGCCCGACTTTGGCTCGCTCGAGAACTGCGAGGGTAGCGGAGCAACCATCATCGGCGCGCGCGAGTTCCTGGTGGCCTGTAACTTCAACCTCAACACGCGTGATCGGCGCATCGCCCACGACATCGCCCTCGATATCCGCGAGGCCGGCCGGGCGCGCAGGGACGCGAACGGGAAGATCCTGCGTTATAAGAGCGGCCGGGCCCGGCGCAAGCCGGGCAAGTTGGAGCACGTCAAGGCAGTCGGCTGGTCGATGCCCGAGTTCGGCTGCACCCAGGTCTCGGTGAACCTGACCAACTACAGAAAGACCCCGCTGGCCGAACTGCACGCCGAGATCTGCCGCCAGGCCGAGAAACGTGGTGTGCGCTGCACCGGCTCGGAGATAGTGGGGCTCGTACCCCAAGATTGCCTGCTCGAGGCCGGACGCTTCTTTCTGCGCCGGGCAGGCAAGGGCGCAGGCGTGCCCAGGCAGGAACTCGTCAGGCTAGCCGTCCAGAGCCTGGGGCTATCCGAGTTGTATCCCTTCGAACCCCAAAAGAAGATATTAGAATATCGCATTCCCGATCCGCGTCCGCTGGTCGGAAGCAGCCTTCGCGATTTCGCAGACGAGCTGTCGTCGGACTCGCCGGCCCCGGGCGGTGGCAGTGTGGCGGCCCTGTGCGGAGCGCTTGCTGCCTCTCTGGCCTGCATGGTAGGCCAACTGACCGTCGGTAAGAAGGGCTACCAGAAAGTATCGGAAGAGATGAAGCGCCTAGGAGAACGAGCCCAGGAGCTAAAAGATGACTTGTTGACGGCCATCGACGACGACACCGCGGCCTTCAACCAGGTGATGGAAGCGCTAAGACTGCCGCGACAGACATCCGAGCAAAAGAAAAATCGCGCGGCCGCAATCCAGGCGGCAACCCGCCAAGCCTGCGAGGTTCCCCTGCGCGTCATGCGCACGCTAGTAGAGGTAACCAACCTGGCCGCCGCTGCCGCGACCAAGGGCAACAAGAGCTCCCTCTCCGACGCCGGCGTAGCCGGCCTATGCGCCCGCGCCGCGACCGAGGGCGCCTACTACAACGTAGTGATCAACCTGGCCGGGATCAAGGAGAAGGACTACGCAAGCAAGCAAGGGCGCGAAGCCAATAGGCTCTTACAACAAGCAATCAAGACAACCGATCGCATCTCGTCCCATGTGAGAAAATCGCTGTAAGAATGTTGGGGCGAAAAGAAAGAGCAGGAACGGAGGCTTCACCCATTCAGGGGTGTCCGAAAATCGGACACCCCTTGGCTTTTCCGGTTAATGACCTAGATTTCCGAGTTCTTGTTTTCCGGATAGTTACGAAGATACGTCTGCTTGGCATTATTTGTGCTTATGTATTGCTGCAGCATGCGAGTTCCAAGAAAACATATCCTGATTCCTCATGCTCCCTTTCATAAGATCTGGCGATGCCACGACCGCGAGTTCTTGCTCCAGTCTCACGC
>DATKYQ010000042.1:0-37115 GCA_035528415.1 Myxococcota bacterium
GCCTACGGTTCCCTTGTCAAGCAAAATATACACATTTACATGGCTACACAATTCACTTCAAATTGACGCGTAATCAGCAAAAGGACACACTACTACTGGACTTCAGCCTTGTTGACTTGTCTTGGTTATAGGGAACTTCGGGTTAGACTATGAAAACAACATTACGAGTATTCTTGGCAAGTACTTTGCTTGTCTGTGCATCTAGCAGACTCATGGCGGACAATTGCCATTCTGGATAAACAATAATTTCACATGAAGTGGTACTAGATGAAAGTGACACCGAGGCTCCTGGAGTTGTCAATATCACAAATACGGACATCATTCGCGGAAGTGACACCGAGGGAACGCTCTGTATTTCGGTCGGTTCCATCGGTCTTTTTATAGATCCACCAACTGATAACGTTTCACAGCCTATCGAGCTTGGCTACCTGGTGGAAGTTGGATCCGAGCACTCTTTTCATTTCCAACTCGAGTTCCCTTCGGACGAACCCGTCCCTGTCAAGGCCGTCGACGGCGTAGTGTGGGTGAACTTCATCGACAAACCAGCAGAACTGTTCGATGCAGAGTTTACCGTTTCAGCCGTTGACAAAGCAGGGAACATATCCGAGAAATCTTCGCCGATACGGGTCACTGACAGTGGTACCGGAAGTGGGTGCTCTACTGCCGGATCGGGATCGGTATCGTTGGTTTTTCTATTATTGACAACTCTCTGGATTCAAAAGCGGCGCTACTTGGACTGAAGCACTGCCACCGGGTTCCAGTCTTCCGGCGGCTTGTCACCCTGGCCGGTCAGGCGCTCGAGGTAGAGCGCGGTCACTCTGTCTTGCGGGTTGGCTTTTTGAAAGGCGCCGAATTCTTGTCGGGCCTTCTCGAACTCTCCATTGCGGAATGCGGCCAGGGCAGCCTGGAAGCGGGTCAGATCCTGGTATCGCGCGATTGTGTAATCCTTTCCCGAGAGCAGTTCGAAAACGGACACCGCCAGCGACTTGCCCTTAACCTGTACGCGGTCTATCTCGCGAAACTCGAACCCTTCGCCGGCCAACTTGCGGGCGCGCTCTCCCAGGATGCAAAATACGCCGTACCTGCGGGTCAATCCCTCGAGCCTGGATGACAGGTTGACCGCGTCGCCCACCACCGTGTAATCGAAACGCTCGGCCGAGCCCATGTTGCCCACCACCATCTCTCCGCTGTTTATCCCTACTCCGATATCCAGATCCAATCCCTTGCCGGCAAACAGCGGTCGTATTTTCTCGAGTTCGGCATGCATCAGCAGAGCGCAGCGCAGTGCCCGGGCGGTATGATCGGGTTGCGGCAGGGGCGCTCCGAACACAGCCATTAAAGCATCGCCGATGTACTTGTCCAGCAGGCCGCCGGATGCCAGCACCGCCCGGGTCATGGGCGTGAAGTAGTCGTTCAAAAGCGCCGTCAGCTCCTCGGGGGGAATACGCTCGGAGATATTGGTAAAATCCATGATGTCCGAGAACAAGACCGTCAACTCCTTGCGTTCGCCGCCAAGCGATAGCGCGCCCGGGCTTGCGAGCAGCCCGCGAATGACCTCGTCCGAAAGATAGTGGGCGAATGCCCGGCGCAACTTGCGCCTTTGAGCGCCCTCGCCGATATAGGAAAGCACGAGGCATGTAAGCAGGACGGAGATGAAGACCCCGCCCGGCGCGGCCGCGGCCAGCCAGGTGTTATTCGCCGCAAAAAGGTACTGGCTGCCGACCAGGTAGACTAGCAGGCCGGCAAGCGATCCCGATATTCTGATCCAGGGAGGCAGCGAAAAGCGTGGCCAGAAAAGCAGCGAGATCAACAGCCCCAGCGCCAGGCAGGCCAGCGCATCCTGCCAGGGAGAGGCGCGCACGATGAAGTCGCCTCGCAGCAAGTTGTCTATGGCCGTGGCCTGCAACTCGACCGCGGGGAAGACGCTCTGGAAAGGTGTGCGGGCCGAGTCGTGGCCAAACTGGGTGATACCCAGAAGAACAATACGCCCAGAAAGCGCCTTGTCGGGCACACGGTCCGAAAGCAGGTCGATCATCGAGATCGTCTCGAAGGTGCCCGCCGGTCCGCGGAAGTTGAGATATAACCCGTCTCGCCGGTTGAGCCTGATCGCCTGCTCGCCGATGTGCACGCTGTGGTCGATTCCCAGGTAGGCGAGCCTGCCTCGCCCAAACCCTCGATAGCCCGCGACAAGCTGTGCCGCGAGCGAGGCATACAGCCTGCCTGCGAAACCCATTACCAAATTCATCTCGCGCACCGTGCGCGTACTGTCTTCGAAAACCGTCACTACACCCAGCGCGCGGGCCGCACGGCAAAAGACTGGCAACGAGGCCATCGCTGATTCCATCTGCGCGGGCTTGTAAAGACCGGGCACGCTCTGCCCGAAGCGCCCCTTGGCCAGGCCCGCGCCGTCCGCGGCACGGTCCCCGGCGCTGCCTTTGTTTCCCAAGTGCATTGCCAGAATAAGGTTGCCTGTTCGGGCGATGGCGTCGACCAGGCGTGCATCGCCCCGCGTCTCGTGCCATATGCGCCTGAGCAGATCTAGCGGCCCATCCCCGGCAGCGCTTTCCGTCTCGCCGCTCGAAACCGCACGGGACGAGAAAAATTCGTCGAGCCTGCGCTGCAACGGGTCCGGCAGCAACCGTTCGGGCTTGGAGAAGAAGCTGTCCACTCCGATTACCTTCGGACCGGCCCGGCTGACCGCATCGATCACCCGGGCCCAACCCGCGCGACGCTCGAAGATGGTCGGGTCGCCCGCGTAGCTCTTGTCGTCGAACACAACCAGGACCGTCTCCGGCCCCGGTCGCTCGGGACCACGGATTGCAAAACGAAGGTCTTCAGCCCTGCATTCGAGTGTCTCGAGCAAATCACCCAAGACAGGCAGGCGTCGGCCGTAGCGATTGGCGCCGGCCAATGCGGACAGCAAGACACTCAGTAGCAGTCCGGAAAGCAGCGGATTGCGCAGCCGGCTCAAGGCAGCGGAACCTTGAAGATCACCCAGCCGTCGGCCGGGCCAAGAGTCATTTTCTCGTGAAAGTGCTTCCCTGTCAGGCAGGCCGGTAGCGGCAATCCGCCGCCCAGGACGATGCGCACGATCTGGTGGCCGGCAAGCTCGATCCGCACTTCGACAGCGCGCGGCCGCACCGCCTTCGGCAGTCCGGCGACGGCCCGACCCAAACAAACCGACAGAGTGCCGTCGTTGATCATCCTGCCCACTAGCTCAGGCGGTGGCCCCTTCTCGACTCTCTCCTTGTCGCCGACGCGCGTGCGCCAAGCAAGCACGACCACCCGACCATCACCCGCCCCACCAGGCACGGCTGCTTGTTCTTTGGCCTCCCGAGCCCCGGCGAATCCGGTTGATTTGCTCTGCACCTTGCTCGCTGTAGCCTGCGGCTTCTTCTTGTCGACCAGTACGGCTTCCATGGGTGCATTGCTCTCGGCTCCGAAATCCTTCAGCGAGCGGTGCCGCACCTCGGTCTTATCCGCACTGACGTCCTCCTCGGCCTGCTGCGTAGGAACCGTTTCGGCGCCCGTCAGGCGCGCGTGCCAGCCGGCAATGCGTTCGCCCTGCTGGCGCTCTTCTTTCGAAAGCAGTCGATCAAGCTGCGCGGCCAGCCCCTGGCTGGCCCGTGGCGCGCTCAACAAGACAATGTCCCCGACCCGCAAGGCAACCCCGCTATCGACGCGCACCAGATAGCCGTTAGTCAGACGCAACACCACGAATCCGTCGGCCGGGGCCTCGATTTCGTCTCCGATAAGCAGCGGCAAACTAGGCTTGGCGTCGAAGACAAATCCCGACGTCGCCCGGATCTTGGCGGGGCCCGAGACGACCTGTACGAAGGCCCGTGCCTCTCCGTTGCCTGCCGCGGCCGGGCGTCTCACCTCGCGCGGCACCGCCGATTCAGCGGTGCAAGCCGAAAACAACAGCACAACCGCAACCATCGAGATCCTGTGCGTCATGGCGGTCCTCCCGGCGATCGACTGAGATCACCGTTAGCATCTTATAATATACGGGCCACGAAGGAAAAGGTTGTTTAGATCAAGTTTCCCTCTCCCCCGATGAAAGGGCTACGTCTAGCACCCACGGGGCATACCCGATGGAACGGCTACACTACGCTTCGCAGCTAGGCAGTAGAACGCCTATTTCTTCGCTCCGCTGCCTGATGATCTCCCGGAAGCTCTCGTCCAGGCTATGCCAGTCAACCACATCTCTACAGTTCGTCCAAATAGAGAAAATATGGCTGCGCGTGTGTGAAGATGGGTACCTCGCCCATTATTATCAGGCGGTCGTTTTGCGCGTCGTACTGCATCTGCCCGCGGTTCATGCCGAAGTTGGGCTTGCGATCATCGCCTGTGAAACGATGGTCTCCGTACTGGTCGGGATCGCTGAAAGTCCCAGGTTCAGTGTCCGGCATGAGTTGCGTCCACGAGCCGTCCGCCGGGTCGAGCGCCCACAGGTCGTTGTGATACGCGTTCTGAATCTCGTCGAAGCGATCGTTTACCACACAACCTCCATACAGGAAGATCAGCTTGCGCCCGCTGTCATAAGCGCAGTTCATCGCCTGGCGCGCTCCGATTGCGGCGGGCATATCAGCGGTGACTACAGAGCCGCCGGCCAGGTCGACGGCGTCGTAGGTCGGAAGCAGTTGCACCGTGTTGCCGCCGTCTTGGGTCTCGCGCCCACCGAACGAGTAGAGCACGCCCGTCTCGGCCAGGTAGACCAGACAGTTGTTATCTTCCTGGCGCAGGTTGGAGACGGCTTGGCTCCAGACTCCCGTGTCCAGGTCAAGGCTATAGACATTTTCCGAAAATGAGCTCGGACCGGTGGCCCCGTAGAGCAGCAACTGTCGTCCTGTCCAATCAAAGCGATGTATGCGATCGATAAACGAATCCGGCTGGCGCTCGCCCGATGTCGGGGTTAAAGCGGCAGTCCCGAATGCATCCACGCGCATGAGAGAAGAGGCCGAGGGACCGACGAAAACCCATTCGGACGAGGCGCCGTCAAAGCTTATTATCTGGCACCAGTCTTCTCCGCCGACGCAGAAGCTCTCGCCCTGGGGAAAGGGATCACCGCTGAGATCTGTCTTGTAGTGCGAGCCGCTGCCGCCGTCGAGCGTCCAGATGAAGGCCTTGGATGGATCGTTGAAATCACGGTCGTAACGGGTTGCGAACAGATCCGTTCCCGGGTCGTAGCCGAACGACGGACCGTCGATAGGCAGTTGCAGCGAGCTCCCGTTGACAATCGGATCGTCGATCAGTACCTCGAGGTGGATCCAGTGCAGGCCGGCGCAATCGGCCTGTGGACTACCGGGATCCTGCACACAGTTTTGAAAAGTCTGGCTGCAGTCACGACCGCCGACCCACATTTCGCCGGCGCACGTTTCGATGATGTCGTTCAGGCAGCGGGTGGTTCCGTCGACGCATGGAATGACGTCTTCCCGGCAGAGTGCCTCGCCGGAAGCCTGGTCCATCACGCAAATCTTGCCATTTTCGGCACAGTCGATCCCGGCAGTCCAGGCGCCGCCCGTGCAATTCTCGATGAGGTCGGCACTGCATCGGCTCTTCCCATCCGTGCATATGGGAGGGCGATCTGTACAACTTGCAGCTTCGCCCTGCTCCTTGCAGTTCATCTCGCTGGCGTCGCAATCCTCCCCGGCAATCCAGGCGCCACCCGTACAGTCTTCGATGACTGTACCGTTACAGCGGCCGGCACCCTCGTCACACAGCATTTCTCCGTCCCCAGAGCCGCAGGCGGCAAATAATAGTGCAGCCAGCCCGGCTATCGTCATTGGATTTCTCATGCGTCTCCTCCCGCTAAAGCTTCGAGGCTGCGCCCGATCATCTCGCGGACGTTTTCAGATATTCCACTCTTCGCTGCGATGCGCTCGAGTCCGGCCTTCATCAAGGCTGCGCGGCCCGGTTCATATTTCTTCCATCCGCTAAGCGGCACCAGCAGCCTGGCGGCAATGAGGGGATTGAATGCGTCTATCGTAAGCACATTGTCGACCAGGAACGCATAGCCACGGCCGGCCGGATCGTGGAAACGCACCGGGTTGGACGAGCAGAAGGCGCCGATCAGCGCGCGCACCTTGTTGGGGTTCTTGATGTCGAAGGCCGGGTGGCTAACCAGCCCAAGCACCCGTTCGAAAGTTCCGGGCAGACGCGAGGTGGCCTGAATTACGAACCACTTGTCGACGACCAGAGGGTCTGTGCGCCACCTTTCATAAAACTCCGCAAGCAAAGTCTCGCGCTCCGGACCTTCGTGGTTTGCAAGGCAGACAAGCGCCGCCAAGACATCTGTCATGTTGTCGGCGGAGTGGAATTGGTCGAGGCAGATCGAGATCGCCCGCGGCTTGCCTGTCTCCGCCAGGTAACCCAGGCAGGTGTTGGCCAGCCTGCGCTTGCCGATCGATTCCCTGTCAGCCGAGTAAGGCCCTTTTTCCCTGTTTGCCAGGTAGAGCGAGTTGAATTCGTTATCCAGTTGCAAGGCCAACTCACGCAGGATCTTTCTGCGGGCTGCATGAATCGCCGCCGGATCGATGACTTCTTGCTGATCTGCCAGGTAGGTCTCGGATGGCAACTCGAGAGTCAGCGCCAGCAGACGCCTGTCCCGGTCGCAGTCTTCCAGGTTGCGCCTGTGTGCCTCGATGAACAAATCAAAGTCAGTATCCGCCTGCCCGTCGATGATGCCCCCGATCAGCCTCGTGGCCAGGCGCTGCGCCGCGTCCCAGCGGTTGAATAGATCGGGATCGTTAGCCATCAGAAATGCCAGTTCCTCGTCGCTGCGAGCCAGCTTCAGCTTGACGGGAGCCGAAAACCCGCGTAGCGCCGAAAGGACCGGCTCTTTGGCAATATCCTCGAAGACGAACTCTTCGACGGGCTGCTTCAGTTCGAGCAGGCGGGTTTCTTCTGCAGCCGGACCCTGCTCGCCCTGCAGCCTCAGCGGCAGGCTCTTGCCCCGTCGATCGAGGAGTCCCACAGCCAGGGGCACATGGTATGGCTCTTTATGATCTTGCCCGGGAGTGGGAGGGCAAGACTGTTCGGCACGCACGACCAGGCGTTTTTCGTCCGCCAGGTAACGTATGTCGATCTCGACCAGCGGCGTTCCCGCTTGAGCGTACCAGTGCCTGAACTGGACGAGGTCGCGGGCGCTTACGTCCTCCATGGCCTTGACGAAGTCTTCCACCGTGACCGCCTGGCCGTCGTGGCGCTCGAAATACAGGTCGCATCCTCGCCTGAAGACATCGGCTCCCAGGATGGTGTGCAGCATGCGCACAACCTCGGCGCCCTTGTTGTAGACCGTCAGGGTGTAGAAGTTGTCGATCTTAACATATGAGTCCGGGCGCACCGGATGAGCCAAAGGCCCGGCGTCCTCGCGGAACTGGTGTGTACGCAGGACATTGACGTCCCGGATGCGCTTGACCGCCGGCGAGGTCATGGTCGCCGTGAAGAGTTGATCTCGAAAAACGGTAAAGCCCTCCTTGAGACTCAGCTGGAACCAGTCGCGGCAGGTGACCCGGTCACCCGACCAGTTGTGAAAGTATTCGTGACCGATCACCGAGGTGATGTTCTCGAAGTCGTCGTCGGTTGCCGTCTCGGGCCGCGCCAGCACGTACTTGGAGTTAAAGATGTTCAGGCCCTTGTTCTCCATGGCCCCGGCGTTGAAGTCGTCGACCGCGACAACCATGAATATGTCCAGGTCGTACTCGCGACCGAAGGTCTGCTCGTCCCAGCGCATGGCCCGGCGGATCGACTCGAGGGCGTGGGCACACTTGTCGGCGTTGCGCGGTTCGATATACACCCTGATTGTCACCTCGCGTCCCGACATGCGGGTAAAGCTACCCTCGATGTGGGCCAGATCCCCGGCAACCAGCGCGAACAGATAGCTGGGTTTTGGAAATGGATCACTCCACAGCACCCAGTGCCTGTTGCCGTCGAGCTCTCCCTTTTCTTCGAGGTTGCCGTTGGAGAGCAGGACCGGGTAGCGCTCCCGGTCGGCTGTGATCCTGGTCGTGAAGCGAGCCATCACATCGGGCCGATCCGGGTAATAGGTTATCTTTCTGAATCCCTCCGGTTCGCACTGACTGCAAATCAGTTCGCCCGATCGGTAAAGTCCCTCGAGCGAAGTGTTCTGCCCGGGATTGATGACGGTCTCGATCTCGAGGCTGAATGCATCCACGCTGACCGGGATCGCAAGCGACTCGGAATCGACTTCGAACTCCGCAGCGGCGAGTAATCGCCCGTTCAATCTGACGCTTCTAAGATCGAGTGAGCGACCGTCGAGGACGATGCGCTCGGCTCGCCCGGTTGCGAGTTGATTTCGGTGCACGGCCAGGCGCGAGCGAACCATTGTTTCTTGCTCTTCGAGACTGACGTCCAGATCGACCCGGTCGATGAAAAACTCCGGCTGACGATAATTCCCGCGGCGTATTTCTGTTTGATTGGCATCCATGGCCATGGATGCTATCGCGGAATACAAAGAGGCATCAATAGTGACAACCGGAATTGACTGTGCTATCCCCGTATTGTTCATAAAAGGGCCACTATGTACCACGGCAAGATACAGAGCTTCGACGCCGCCGACGGTTTGGGTACCATCCTGCTCGACGACGGCCGCCTGATCCGCTTTTCGCTGACAGCCTGCGGCTTCATGCGCCCCGAGGTCGGCAAGACCGTCAGGGTTGTCAGCCTGACCGAAGGCTATGCCGGCCGCGCCAAGGCCACACTGGTGGAACCCGCGTCCGCCAAAGGCGCGCCGGGTTGAAAGCCGTGCTGCGGGCCGGAACAGCCAGGATCGATATAGTCCCCCCCGGAGAGTTGCAACTCATCGGAACCTTCACGCGCAAGCCGCGAATCGGCGCCAGGCTGCGCGATCGGCCAATGGCCAGGGCGCTGGCTCTCGACGACGGCCGCACACGAATCGTCATCCTGGTCTGCGACCTCCTGTGCCCCAGCGAGGAACTCCATCAGGCCCTGGTTGCAGCCCTGCCCGATCTCGACGAGAGTTCCATCTTCCTGGCAACGACTCACACGCATTCTTCATATGGCGGCTTCTTCCACTCGCCGGCGGTCCGCCATATCCTGGGAACACCTCGGAAAGAGGTTTTCGATTTTCTCATTGAACAGTTGTCGAGGCTGGCACGCCGGGCGCTGGAAGATCTCGCGCCGGCTCTTGCGCAACACTCGCTGGCCGAGGTTCCCGGCCTGACGTGCAGCCGCCGTCAGGCGGACGGCCCGCACGACGACCTGTTGGTCCTGCTGCGCCTGGTCCGTGATGGGCGCAGGCCGATCGACCTGATAAACGTCTCGGGTCATCCGGTGATGGTTTCAGAACACCAGCCGCACACGGTCAGCGGCGACTACCCCGGCGAGTTCTGCCGCCGCCTCGAGGAATATGGCAGCGACCCGATCTTCATAAGCGCCGCTTTGGGCGGGGTTTCGATACTGTTTCCCGAATTCGCAATGGATCTCGAGCGCCACATGGAACTGGTGTGCGGGCTTTTGCTTTCGGGCTACAGAAAAGCGTTGGCATCGCTCGCGCCCGTGGCCGGCGGTGATAGCGAGCCTATCGAAATCGAGCTGTTGCGCCTGCCCCATATTGCCCATCAGAGTCACATCCTCGCGGGACGCCTGGCCGACGTCTTGCTCGCACCTCTTCGCGCCTGGCTCAGGCGGGCTATGGCCTCTGCCCTGCCTTTTCCGCGCGGAGTGCCAGTGCATCTTTTACGCCTGGGAGACTTTCTGCTGGTCGGATCGGCCAACGAGATGGGAGCCACGCTGGTGAACTCACTACGCGAAATCGGCGGGCGATATGGGTACGCCGTGACGATGGCGGCGTCTCTGGTCGATGGTTACGCCGGCTATATCCACCGGGCGCCCGTCTACCGGCTGCGGCCGGAGAAGGGCTACCGCTTCCTGGCCCTGTATGAAAACAGCTTGGCGATGTTCGGCTACGACTTCGGAGAAAAGATCGCCGCGGAGGTAGAGAAGGCTCTTGCGGGCTAGTTTCCCGCCAGGTCAGGTTGCGACTTGTTTCAGTCTTCGAGCGCCCTGATTACCAGGCTGATGAAATCCGCTTCGGTGACGATGCCCACCAGGTTTTTATCGTCTACCACCGGCAGGCAGCCGTACTTGTTGTTCTTGATTATCCTGGCGGCCTCCAGGATGGGAGTGGCTGGTCCGATTACCTTTACGTTTTCCTGCATCACGTCGTGCGCCTTGATTCCCACGTTGACTTCGCTGTTCTCCTCCGGGCTCAGGTCGGCCAGCGAACTGACCTGGGCGCGTAACAAGTCCCTGTGGGTAATCAAACCCACCAGGCGCCTGCCCCTGACCACCGGCAGATGCCGGATGCGGCCGTACTTCATGGCGCTATCCGCCAGATCGAGATCCTCATCCTCTTCAAGAGTAACCAGATCGGTGCTCATGATATCCTTGACCATCAGTCTATTCATTGACTGACTCCTCCATTCGGTGCCACTGCTAACAACTATGATATCCAAGTTTGCATCTCCTTGTCATGCCTTTTTTCAATAATTCCGAGTCGACTGGCATCGATCAAACCCGTTTCACTCGATTGACATTCAACCGGCGATGTGGCATCAGGAAGACCATGGGTTTATCGTACAGGCTCTACGGAGAAAGACATGTCAAGACTCATTTTGTCCTTTCTCGTCAGCGTCGGAATCGTGACCATTTCCCGGCCCTGCCGGGGAGCCGAGACCAAGACCGAGAAGCTGTCTGACGACGAGACACAGGCGAAGTACCTGCGCAAGTCCATAAGCTATCTAGGCATCAAGGCCGATCGGGGGGTTGTTGTCGACGAACCCTACCTGCGTGCCATCGAACGAGCCATACGCAGAGAGATTGAAATCGAGAGGTTCGACTACAACGAGGTAAGGATATCCAGCACGCAGACGATCGATCAGTTCATTCGCGAGTTGCGTGACTACGTAAAAAGGCGAGCCATGGATCGCTCAGCCTCTGAGGCGGAATTTGATACGAGGTTCAAGGCGGCCAGGGTATACGTCGACGATGTGAAACGTATCATGAATTCGGCCTACGCATATCAAGTCCGAGTCACCCTGTTCAGCGTGGGAAAATACGTCTGTTCGACAAACGCTGTCTTGGCGTTGGCCAACCGGTGCGTGCCGGGCGAAGCGGGCATGAAAGCCGAGTTGAACGCAACTGTCACTTTCTACCATATGAATCTCCTGGACGAGATCAAGCCCGGCTACTCGATACTGAAGGAAATACAAGTCGATTCCGCCGAAGCGTTCTTCGCCTATCCGGCTCCCCCCAGACCGCCTCGTTCCGGCTCAGACGTGCAGACGATCGGGGCGTACAAGAAACAGCTGTCTGAATACAAGAAGGCCTTATCGGACATGGATTCCTACACGTCGGCTGCGGCCGTCGAAAAGGCTGCCGGCGACCTTGGCAAGTGGCTGTCCAAGGAGATGAAAAAGATTCCCGTTTTTCAACTGCTCACACCGGTAATCAGCGTCTTGAGCGACGGCATCGAGTTCATGCTTGGCAAGGCGGAAGGAGTGGGGTTGGACGACACCTACGATGTGAACGAATTCGGCATGGCCGGACAAATTCACCATCTGGGATACGTAAAGGTACGCAAGGTAGGCCATGCCAGGGGAACAGGTGAGGGAACTCCCAGCTATGCCGAGAAAATAAAGGAAAGTCGCGGCATCGTGGGCGGGGAGTTGCTGGTCGAGCACCCGATGGTAGGCTTGTCCGTGGGCCTACACGGCATATTGGAGCTAGGGCTGTACGATCTGCTTGGCAAGGAGCAGGGAATGTCAGCGTACCCCGGTGCGGGCTTCTTCGTCGACTGGGACATAGCCGATTGGGTCGAACTGCCCGAGGTATACCTTTCTTTCGAGGGCGATGTTCTTTTCCTCGGCGAGGCTCCCTGGGTTGACCAGGTCGCCCTGATTCACCTTTTGGCGGGAGTCAAGAAGAAGTGGTACGCAAATAGTCTGGTTTTCACCCTGGGCCTCAGGGGTGGCGTCGGTGTTTACACGGTCGGCGAGAGTCACAGGGGGAGCCCTCCGATTGGACTTGGCGGTGACGCCGTGCTCGGTCTGGAATATTACATCATGCCCGAGTTCTCGCTGTATTTGAAAGCCGCCGGGCGCTACTTCACAAACCCGATCATTATAGCCGGCGGCAGCGATCCGGATCCGGAGTTGGCTATTGACTTGTCATTGGGAGTTCTCCTGTGCTTCTAGCACAAACATGTTCTGTTTCCCGATGGAGGTGTTATTGCCATGAAAGCGTGCAAGTCGGTCATTCGAGCAATTGCTCTACTAGGGGCTTCGGCATGGCTTTCCGGTTGTACTTCAGGTTATGTGCTACTACAGGTCGACAAGCGGGCGGCTTCCAAAACGCCCGAGGCCTGGAACCAGGTGTACTTGGCTCCAGTCGAGGAAGCCGGTGACGGCCTGATCAAATATGATGCCAAAACACTTTCCCTGCCTCCCAACCAGGCACTGGAGAAGGTGCTCGGGGAAAGGTTGGGCCAGGGGTCCAGAGACGATTCCCGACCGGTGGTGCTCTTGGTGAAGAATGCCCGTCTCATCAGGCCGAAAAAAGGATCCCTGGGCCTGGCGGCGGATTTCATCCTGCTGAGATCGGGTAAGTCCAAGTTGATAAGGCTGGAGCATTCCATCAACGCCCCCTCCGGCGACAGCTCGGCAGTAATGTCCCTGTACACCCGGGCGCTGTATGATCTGACGGACCACCTGCTATATCACGCTGAGGCAATGGCCTTCCTTGGGGGGGCTGATGTCACGGTTCTAGGGGACTCGGCTGTTATCGACGAGCCGGTCGAGCACGGGCCCTTGCTGCCAATGGCGCCGTCCAGCGAAGGTCTGGAGGCAACAGGCCGGGTCATGTGGGGCACCAAGGAAAAAGACACTTACATGGGCGTAACCCTGATGTTAGGAGACGCCAAAGGCGCATTTGCAAACTATTCCGAGACAACAATAAACAAGTACTCGACATTCGCATATGGTCTTGGTGCAGGTGGCCTTAGGATGTCAGGCGAAACCGCACTCATTATGACGGAAATGCTTTATGCTGGATTAGGATATTCCGGAATGAACCGCGACGACGATGGCAACGTGCTCTCGCCCGGTCTGACCATTTTCGCCGGCCCGCAGCTCATGGGAACTATAATGATCATGTCGGATATCAATATGGCATTTATACAAATCGGAGCCAGGGCGAACCTGGACTTTCCCATTGGACAACATTTTGGGGTCCAACTCGGCGGTTTCAGCGGTTACTCCATGGCGTCCGTAAACGTTGGATCCGTGACTGTGAATAGCAGCGCTCCCGTTCCGTTCATTCCCTCCGCCGACCTGTACTACCAGACAGCTACCGGCCGCATCTCACTCGGTCTTACATTCCAGGCCCTGGAAGACATCGGAAGCCTGTTCAGCAATCCGATGATCACGCTGACATGGGAGGAGCGTGCAGGTCGGGGTATCGCTTATTCCAAGAGCGGCGTGGCGTATAAAGATATTTCTCTTTTCGGCGATGCCGACGTCCTGTCAGGCCCCCAAGGCGTGTTCGCAAAAAACAGCGCCCCTTATGCGCCGGATATGACGAAATTACCCGGACCAAAGGCCGTCTCGACAAAAGACGGAGTTCCTTCCGCTCCGGCAGCACCCACTTCCGCGGCCGTACCTAGCTCACCGTCTGCGGAGGTGGCTCCGCAGTCGACGGAAGTCGCAGAGTCTCCTCCGACGGAGAAAGTGGAGAAAGAGGACGATCTGAACACTTTCCTGAACAAGGTGGCGCCCGATATAGAGCAAGAGGAAAAATACCGAGAGAAGCTGGACACGACATGGCAGAAGGTCCAGAGGATCGCTATAGATGGCAGTAGGGATCATACGATCCGGGTGGCCGTGCTGAAGAAGTTCCTGGGGAAATACCCCGACAACAATCCATACAAGCCGAAGGCGGAAGAACTGCTACGCGACCTGTGTCCAGGAACCCTGGTCGTGCGCACCGAGCCGCCGGGCGCCACGGTCTTGATCGACGGCCTGGAAGCAGGCAAGTCACCGCTGACCACTAATGTGCGGATCGGCAAGCTCCAGGTCAAGGCGATCCTGGAAGGCTATATTGAGATCGAGAAGACCGTGGAGGTCACCGGCGGAGAAAAGATCGAAGTCGTTTACACTCTGGAAGAGAGTCCACCAGGCACATTGTCCATTGAAACCGAGCCACCCGGAGCCAGTGTGCTGATCAATGGCAAGAGGGCCGGGGTGGCTCCGGTCGAGGGAAAAGTAGGAGCCGAAACCTACAAGGTCGAGGTGAAGCTTGAAGGCTACCAGCCTGCCGAGAAGACCGTCACGGTTCACAGCGGTAAAAAGACCACCACCCACTTCATTCTGATTAGATGAGGCGCAACGGGTCCAGCCTGGTGGGTGCGAAGAAAATATCTTGATCAAACAGTTAGTGATTTTATTAGCCTGAGACCAGGCTCTCTTTTTCTTTACGCGACAGCCTTTTCACCTGGCACTCACGCGCCAGGGCCGCGGCCCGGTCTGCGCAGTTTTCCGTATAGAGCAGCTCGACCGGGAGGCGGGCGCGTGTGTACTTGGAGGCCTTGCCGGCATTGTGCTCGCCGAGCCGGCGCTCGATGTCATTGGTCACCCCGGTGTAGAAAGATCCGTCACTGCATTCGATGATATAGAGAACATAGGACCGGCCGCCGCCATAGGTAGCACCCTCCTCGGACTTGCGCTGCATGCCAGAAACCATGCGTTTGTAACGTGCTTCCACCAAATGTCTCCCGCTTGCATCCTATTTCCCATTCGTATAGGAATCAAGTTGACCTGTGCGCTTGACCGATGGAGGCAACGACGTGTTGGCTGCGCTCAAAATAGAATCTCCACCGCTCCCGCAGCCGGCGCCGCCCGTGCTGGCCCGCTGGTTCACACCGGCCGGACCGGCCGGCCTCACGCTCGTCGAAGCCGGCGACGGCAGGGTGCTCTCGGTTCCCGGCCGCTACTGCGTCACTCAGATCATCGAAGGGCCCGACAGCCTTGTGCTGGCGGACGTGGGTTCGATCTCAGATCTGCCGCGCATCGCCGCGGCCGTCGAATGGCTGGGAAAGCCGGTCAGTCTGGTGGTGCCCACTCATCTGCATTTTGATCACATCATGGGCATCGATGCGGCCGCGAAACGGTTCGGGGCGGGCATCTGCCTCGGCCAGGTGGCGCGCACTTACGTCGAGTCCGGCCGGCGTCTGAGATTCATCCGCAGGGTGCCCGCAAAAATGGGATTTTTAGTATGGCTCTGGCAAGGGCTTCCGCTGTTCGCCCATGAGGACATTCCCGGCGGCTTCAGGTTCGGCTTTCCCTGGAGCCGCAATCCCTTCACGGCGCCGCTGGCCGCTACCCTGCATGATGGCCGGGCGGTGCCCGGGTTGCCGGGCTGGGTGGCGCTCGAGACCCCCGGCCACTCCGACGACGCCATATGCTTGTACCATTCAGATGGAGGCCTGCTAGTGGCCGGTGACACGGTACGCAACTTCCAAGGCGGCGAGTGGAATACACTCATGTCTGCCCCGGCCGCCTATCTCAACACCCAGGCCCGGCTTTCGGCGCTCGAGATCCAGGCGGTCTTCCCCGGCCACGGCCCTGTACTGATTGGCGATGCGATAATGACCAGACTGCAAGCGTGACAACGGCGCCAGTTTGAGGTACGCCAACAACGATCGTCGAACCTTTTCCAGGAGTCTATTATGTTCAGAATTTTCCTGATATTTGCCTTTTCGCAGTTCTTTCTTTTTTCCTGCGCCACTTCGCAGCCGACTGCGGCGTCTCCGCAGGCTGCTGCCGGCCAACAGGAGTTCGCCCCAAAGCCTGCAGAGCCGGGCATCGACGTCACTGCCATTGATCGCAAGGCCGACCCGTGCGACGACTTCTATGCCTTCGCCTGCGGCGGCTGGATAGCGGCAAACGAGATCCCGGCCGACAAGTCGCGCTGGGGACGATTTGACCAACTTGCTGAAAGCGACCTGAACAAGCTGCACGATATCCTGGCCGCCGCCGCGGCCGGCAAGTTCGAGCCACAGGATCGCTTCGGCGACAAGGTTGGAGACTTTTTCGCCGCCTGTATGGATCAGGCCGGCATAGAAAAGACCGGGCTCGCCGATCTTATGGCCGAGTGGGCCAAGCTCGACCCGATCAAAAATCAGGCCTCCCTGGCCAGCGCCGTCGGCCGGCTGCACGCAGCGGGCGTCGGAGCCATGTTCAACTTCTTCTCGATGCAAGACTTCAAGGATTCGACCCTGGTGATTGCCGGTATCTTCCAGGGAGGACTGTCGCTTCCCGATCGCGACTACTACCTGAAAGACGATCCCAAGAGCGCCGAGATCCGCAAGAACTTCAAGATCTACCTCGAACACATGCTGACTCTTTCAGGCATACAGGCTGCACAAGCCAAGTCTGAGGCCGAAGCCGTTTTTGAACTCGAGAAAACCATGGCCGCCTCCCACTGGACACGAACCGAGATGCGCTCGCCGGAGAGGATCTACAATCCGAGAGATTTGGCCGGGTTGCAGAAAATGAGCGCCCCCTTCGAATGGCAGGCGTACCTGGCGGCGCTCGGCGCGCCGATAGTGGAAAATTTTTCAATCAGCACACCCAAGGCCATGACACAGCTTGGAATACTGGCAGAGCAAACACCGCTAAAGACGTTACGAGCCTACCTGCGCTGGCGGGTGCTGGACGGCATGGCCCAGTCCCGGGCATTGCCCAATGCCTTCGTTGACGAGCGCTTCGCTTTCCAGTCTAAGAACTTTACCGGCCAGAAAATCCTCGAACCGCGCTGGAAACATTGCACCCGGATGACCGATCGCCTGCTGGGCGAGGCTCTCGGCCAGGCTTTTGTCCGGCGCTGGTTCGCAGGCGACGCCAGGGACAAGGCCCTGCAACTCATTCGCAACGTCCAGCGAGCCCAGGAGGCCAACCTGACGACCCTGGACTGGATGGACGCGGCCACCAGGCAAAAGGCATTGCAAAAACTTGCCAAGATCAACAACAAGATCGGCTATCCCTCGAAATGGCGCGACTATGCATCGCTGACAGTCACGCGGGCGTCGTTTCTGAAAAGCCTGCTTGAGGCAACTAGCTTCGAGACCCGGCGCGACCTGGCCAAGATCGGAAAACCTGTAGACCGCAGCGAGTGGGAGATGACGCCGCCGACGGTGAACGCCTACTACAATCCGCAACTCAACGAGATGGTTTTTCCGGCCGGCATCCTGCAGCCGACTTTCTACACCAGCGGAGCCAACGACGCTGTGAACTTCGGCGCGATCGGATTCGTGATGGGCCACGAGTTGACCCACGGCTTCGACGACGAAGGGCGCAAATTCGACGCAGCCGGCAACATGCACGACTGGTGGAGCACATCTGTGGTCAAGAAATTCGAGCAGCGCACGGCCTGCGTAGAGGCGCAGTTTTCAGGATACATCGCGGTGGACGACGTCAAGCTCAACGGCAAACTGACCCTGGGCGAGAACATCGCCGACCTCGGAGGCCTGAAGCTTTCCATGGCCGCCTATCGGGCTTCGCACAAGGGTAAGCCTCACGAGGCGCCGGTCGGTGGCTTCAGCGCCGAGCAACAGTTCTTCCTGGCCGCCGCCCAGGTGTGGTGTGCGAAGATGCACCCCGAGGAGGCCCGCCGCCGGGTGGTGCTCGATCCTCACTCGCCGCCGAAATGGCGGGTCGATGGTCCGTTGTCGAACCTGCCGGATTTCGCCAAGGCATTCAACTGCAAGGCGGGTGACAACATGGTGCGCGCCAAGCGTTGCGAAGTGTGGTAATCCAGGACAGGTTGGATAGCTATTCCTACAGCTTGATCTTTATGGGGGCGGCGATCGTTGCCGGCCTTGGCGTTGTGATCATCGCGCGCCCGGACGCCAGCGCCCTGGCCGGCGCCGTCATGTCGGGTCTGCTCGTCGCGCTTGCTGACTTCGTCTGTGCAGTGTTCGCTGGGCACGGCGAACTCTGGCATCTGCAGGGAGCGTTCGAACTGCTGGGTGTTCCCATTTCGCTCAGTATTGTCTGGATCTTCGGCAGCATGGTTTTCATAATTCTATTTGACAGGATCGCATCTTCCAGTGCCCGGCTGATCCTGGTGGCCGGAGCCGCCCTTGGCGGCGCCGCAATCGACCATTTTCTCCTGCGCCGGCTTGGGATTCTCAGTTGGGGAAGCTTCGGGCCACTTGCGATTGTTCCCTACTGGTTGGTCATGTTGTTGCTTGCCGTCGGCGTCTACCGCTTCATCATGCGCCAGACATCGCCTGCCGCGGGCTCCGCTGGTACACCCGTTACCGCAAGCGAGGATTGGAAGCCGAGCGCAGCCGTTTCGCTGGCGCGTTGCGCTGACTACGATCCCCAGGGCGTACTGGCTGCAATTACAAGCCTGCTCGAACCTCTTGGTGGAATGTCTGCATTCGTGCCGTATGGAGCGACGGTGCTGCTCAAGCCCAACTACCTCTCCTACAAGCCCAATGATCGGGCAGTCTGCACCCACCCCAGCGTGATCGCGGCCGCCGCGCGCTTGTGTCTCGACGCCGGGGCTGGCCGTGTCACTGTGGGAGACAGCCCGGCGATCGGCAGGGCGCGGGGCATATCCAGAAAGCTGGGGCTGACTGAGCTTCTCGGAGATCTGCCGGTGGAGGTTGTCGATTTCACAGAACCCGTCGAGGTCAAGGCCGAACACCCCCAGGCGGTCTTCAAAACCTATCAGGTTGCCAGGCAGATCAAGGAAGCCGACGTGATCGTCAACCTAGCCAAGGTAAAGACCCATGCCCAGATGACGCTCACGCTGGCGGTCAAGAATTGCTTCGGGGCCGTGGTCGGGCTGCGCAAGAGCCAATGGCACCTGATGGCCGGAAAAGACTATGACTATTTCGGCAGGATGCTGGTGGATCTTTACCGACTGGTCTGCCCGGCCTTGAACATAGTTGATGGTGTGCTGGCCATGGAGGGCAACGGGCCAAGCGCCGGCAAGGCTCGGAAACTAGATTTCCTGGCCGCTTCGGCCGACGGCCTGGCGCTTGACCGGGTGCTTACCGGAATTCTTGGCTTCGATCCATCCAGTGTGCCCACGCTCAGGGTCGCGGGCGCAACCGGCTCGCAGGATGCGATAGAACTCCACGGAGATTCGCCGGATTCCTTCGCCGTCCACGACTTCAAACCCGCAAGGCCCGCAAAAGCCGACATGGCGACCTTTATCGGACGCCTTGGGCGCGGCGCCATCTCTCCGCGGCCGCTGATCGATCATTCCCGCTGCACGCGCTGCGGGCAGTGCAAGAAACACTGTCCCCCGGAGGTGATGTCCCTGGTGTCGCGGGGCGCAAGAATACCGGCTGGCCCGGATAAGAGCGACGAGATGATCAGCATCGACCTGAATGGATGCATACGCTGCTTTTGCTGCCAGGAGGTCTGTCCGGACGAGGCAATCTCGGTCAAGGAAGGTTGGATGAGCAGGCTAGGGTTGATCCGCTGAGAGGTTCTCAAGGCGCCGTGCAGACCCCTTTGCCCCTGAGCACGACTAGCCTGTCGCCAGACGAGTCGCTGACGACCAGGTCGAGCCTGCCGTCCCAGTCGAGTTGACCGGCGGTCAGCGCCGACGGCGAACCTCCCACGATTGTCTGCACGGAGGGCATGAACGTCGCG
Organism: Myxococcota bacterium; assembly: GCA_035528415.1. GTDB lineage: Bacteria > Myxococcota > B64-G9 > B64-G9 > B64-G9 > DATKYQ01. The sequence continues at coordinate 19,713 of DATKYQ010000042.1, forward strand.
TCTCCCCTCCCCCGAAGAAAGCTCAGGCTCCCGTCGCCCGCGTTGGCGCTAACGATGTCCAGCGCCCCGTCCGAGTTGAAGTCGCCGCTCGCAAGCGCCACCGGCTGCGTGCCTACCGCGTAGTCCGTCCCGGCCCCGAAGCTGCCGTCGCCAGCTCCCGGTCGGACGCTCACCGAATTCGACCCGCGATTGGCGACCGCCAGATCGAGATTGCCGTCGCGGTCGAGATCGACCAGCAGCGGCAGGACGGGCTCCTGACCGACGGCGACGCTAACCGCCGCTGCGAAGGTTCCCGTACCGACACCGTCGCCGCCGATACCCATCAGAACGGCGACCGCCGAGCCCGAACTGCTGCCCAACACGGCGTCGATGATCGCATCGCCGTCGACATCGCCCAAAGCGAAGGAAACCGGCGTGCCCACACCGGCGTAACTGGACAGCGCACCGAATGTGCCGTCTGGCACGCCATCGACCCCGCCGCCCGGGCGTACTCCCAGGCCGGCGGTCTCGACGACCGTCACCAGGTCGCCTATCCTGTCTGTGTCGAGGTCGGCCAGCGCGATCATGCCCGGAGAACCACCCGCCGGATAGGTCAGTTGCGCGGCGAAGGTCCCGTCGCCCCGGGCATTGGTGCCATGCGCCACGAAGATGCCCGCGCTGCCGGAGCCGCGATTGGCCACCAGTAAATCGCGGATCCGATCGCCGTCGCTGTCTGCGGCCGCTATCCAAGCCGGTGAGTTGCCGGTGGTGCCCGACCAGCCGGGAGTGAAGCCGGCCGTCCCACGCCCGGAGCTACCGTCTCCGGCAAAGAAGGAGATCCCGGCGCTGCCCGAGCGCACGACCGCCAGGTCGAGGATGTTGTCGGCATTCATGTCGTAAAGGGCTTGCGAGCCGGGGGAGCCCGCGCAGTCGATGACACTCGATACGACGAACGTTCCGTCTCCCAGGCCACCCGAGCCACCTGCGACGAGCAGCGATACATTGTCCTGGCCGTTGTTGCAGGCCGCAAGATCGAGGATGCCGTCTCCGCTTGAATCGAGCGCGACAGCCACCGTCGGCTGGCTGCCTACAGAGTACGACGTGCGCGCCGCGAAAGTGCCGTCGCCGCGTCCATTCGTTCCGTTACCGGGCAGCAGGCTCACCTTGTTGGTGCCGTACTCGGCCACCAGCAGGTCTAAAATACCGTCAGCGTCAAGATCGACTGGAAAGATCGAAACCGGGGTGCTGCCCGTGGCATAGGCGGTGCGCGCAAGGAATGTTCCGTCGCCGCGCCCGTCTGCGCCCGCACCCAGCAAGATGTTGACCGCGTTGTCGCTCATGGCGACCACAACCAGGTCGAGAATACCATCGGCATTGAAATCCGCGGTCGATATACTCACCTGGCTGTTGCCCGCGTCGTAGCGGGCGGGCGAGCCGAAGCTGCCGTCTCCCTGTCCGCCGGCACCGCCCCCGAAAAGAACCGATAGCTTGCCCGAGTTCCACATGGCCACCGCCAGGTCGAGGATCCCGTCGGCGTTGAAATCCCCCGCAACCAGCGCCCGCGGGCTGACACCCGTCGCCCCGACCGCGTAGAAGACCGGCCCCGTGTAGCTGCGGTTCCCCACTCCATCAGTACCCTGTCCGAGCAGAACGGCTACGCTATCGTCGCCCCAGTTTGCGGTTGCCAGGTCGGGAATTGCGTCGGCGTTGAAGTCGCCGACGATGACCTGAACCGGGTTGGCCCCCAGCGGCGCTAACGAGATGTCCTGCCGTTGGCCGAAGACCCCTCCGCCCTGGCCCCAGTGGATGCTCAGCGAGTTGCCGCTGTTATTGGCGCTGACGATGTCGACCAGGTGATCGCCGTCGAGGTCGGCCGCCGCCAGTCCATAAGGGTTGCTGCCGGTGGCGAATGTCGTGACGCTGAAAGTAGCGTCGCCGTGTCCGCCCGAGCCGTTGCCTAGCAGCACCGAGATGGTGCTGTTGCCGCGGTTGACGGTGGCCAGGTCGGGGATGCCGTCGGCGTTCAGCTCGGCCGTGATCATGTACCATGGGCCGGGGCCGATCGCAGCCGGCGTTGCTGCCGTGTAGGTCCCGTCCGCCAGACAGCAACCGTCGGCAATGCCGTCGCAGTCCTGGTCGATGCCGTCCCCGCAGCCGTCGAGCAACTCGGGCCGCGCTGTCCAGGTGTGCGTGCAGCTCTGGCCGACATCGTCGCAGCCGTCGGCGGTGCAGGGATCGCTGTCGGCGCAGTCCCGCCCTGAGCCCTGACAAACCCCGGCCAGGCAGGAATCCGCCATGCTGCACCAGTGCCCGTCATCACAGGACGTGCCGTCCGGCTTCTCGACCGCGGTGCAAGCATCCAGGTCGAGATCGCAAACTCCGTCGTGGCAGGCATCTTCCTGGGCGAGGCACTGCCTCGGGCTGCCGCCGCAGACACCGCTGTTGCATTGATCGCCCTCGGTGCACCAGACGCCGTCGTCGCAAGCGCTGCCGTCAACCAGGGCGTTGTTATGGCAAACGTGTCCTGTGCAGCTATCCGCGGTGCAAAGGTTGCCGTCGTCGCAATCGGGATCGACGTTGCAATTGTAGCAGTCGGGATCGTTGATATCCGTCAGGCCGTCGCAGTCATCATCCTGGCCGTTGGTACAGACCGCGCCTGCCGGCGGCCCTTCGTTGCCCTGAGGGTTGAGTGTGTGGGCGCAGACGTTGTTGATCTCGTCGCAGGCGTCGATGGTGCAGACATCCAGATCGTCGCAGTCGCGCTGGCTTCCCGTGCAAACGCCGCCTGCACACTGATCGCCGTTCGTGCAATACAACCCGTCGGAGCACGGCGTACCGTCGGTCTTCTCGATCGCCACGCAACTGTTGCTGCCGTCGTCACAGACGCCGTTGTGACAGGCGTCCGCGAGCCCAGAGCAATCGCGCTGACTCCCCTCGCAGGCGCCCGCGGCGCAGACGTCATCCAGCGTGCAATACTGCCCGTCGTCGCATGGAGTGTCGTCGGGCTTTTCAGAGGCTACACAGGCGTCGACTTGCTCGTTGCACGTTCCGTCATGACATGCATCGTTTAGCGAGCTGCAGTCTCGCAATGTTCCGCCGCAAGCCGCGGCCTGGCAACTGTCTCCGGTGGTGCACCATGCCCCATCGTCGCAGCCTGTTCCATCAGGCAAGAGCGTGTGCTCGCAGACGCCCCACTTGCAGTCATCGCTGGTGCACTGGTTGTTGTCGTCGCATTCGGCGGCATCCTGGCAGTCGTAGCACTCGGGATCCTCGAGATCAGTAAGCCCGTCGCAGTCATCGTCGGCCAGGTTCTGACAGTTGCCGGTCCCCGGCGGGCCCTCGGCCCCGGGGTTGGGTTGGTTGACCTGGCTGCAGGCATCGCCGTCTTCGTCGCAGTCGTCGGCGGTACAGGCATCGTCGTCGTCGCAGTCTCGCTGGCCTCCCGAGCAAATCCCCGCCTGACAATGATCGGACACCGTGCAGTAATGACCGTCATCGCACACTCTGCCATCGGCGATCTGCTGGGCCATGCAGGCAGAGGCATCTTCGTCGCAGACTCCCTCGTGACACTCGTCGGCAAAACCGGAGCAGTCACGCGCCGTCCCGGCGCAAGACCCGCTCAAGCAAACATCTCCTTCCGTACAATATTGCCCGTCATCACAAGCACTGCCATCCGTCACCGCAGGGTTCTTGCACTTGCCTGCGTCGCAGCTATCGGCCGTGCAGTCGTTGCCGTCGTCACATTGAGCGTCCGAACTGCATTCGATACAATCGGGGTCGCCCGCGTCGGTCAGGCCGTCGCAATCATCGTCCAAGGAATTCGTGCAGCTGTCTCCGACGACCAGCCCCTCGGCACCCGGGACGGGTTCGAGTTGGTTTTGACAGCGGTTATTGTCCTCGTCGCAACTGTCGGCGGTGCAGACATCGCCGTCGTCACAGGACCGCGCTCCACCGATGCAATTTCCACCCGCGCATTGATCACCCTCGGTGCAGTAGAGGCCGTCTGCGCACGGTGTTCCGTCGGCCTCGTCCCGAAGCTCGCAGCGATCTTCGTCTTCGAGACAGACGCCCAGCTTGCAAGGAGCGGCCCCCTGGTTGCAGCCACGGGGTGAGGCCTCACACTTGCCCTGGTTGCAGGCGTCGGCCACGGTACAGTACAGACCGTCCGAGCAGGCCGTGCCGTCGGCCACGGGCGCGTTCAGGCACTCGAACCCCTCGCAGCTGTCCGTGGTGCAGGGGTTGCCGTCGTCGCAATCGGCATCGCCGGTACAGCCCGTACAGTTGGGATCAACGTCGTCTACAAGCCCGTCGCAATCGTCATCCGCGCCGTTTATGCAGTTCGCATCTCCAGGCGGACCCTCGGCGCCCGGGCGAGGCACGAGAACGTGATCGCACAACTGGCTGCCCTCGTTGCAGCCATCGAGCGTGCAGTCGTCGCCGTCGTCGCAGCCCCGAAGCTGCCCGAGGCAGGTGCCGGCCTGGCAGGAATCTGTCTCGGTGCACCACTGGCCGTCGTCGCATGAGGTGCCGTCCGTGCGCGGCTGCGGACCACACTCGCCACTGTCCGTGTCGCAGGCCCCCAGGTTGCAAGGCCCGTTGAAGGCCGAACAGTCTTTCTGGTGCCCAAGGCACAAACCGGTGTCGCAGGCGTCGCCAATCGTGCAGGGATCGCCGTCGTTGCAAGGAGTGTCCTTGGGAAAATCGACCTGGTGGCACTGGCTGTCTGTGCAGAAATCGATCGTGCAGGGATTGAGATCGTCGCAGTCCGTATCCTTCTGGCACTCGAGGCAGCCCTCATCGGTATCGCCGTCGCAATCGTTGTCGATGGTGTCCGCGCAGATCTCGGCCACCGGCTTGCAGACCCATCCGAGTTCAACACGCACCTCGACCGTGCCCGTGCCAGACACCTTTGCCGTGCTACAGCCGCGGACGAAGACCTCTTCGCCCTGCCCCCGGCCTTCGATGAAGAAAGCGGCCGGCCCCAGCGGGACATTATCCAGCGCGCCGGACGGCGCGGGTGGAGGATAGGCCAGCCGAAGGTGAGCCAGGACGTCCAGCCCGGGGTCTCCGGGCGCCGCCGTACCCTGGATCATGGCGTTGCAGTCTTCGCCCGAGCCCGCGACCACCCAGATCTCGAGCACACTCACTAAAGCGCGCGCGTCATCATCCGGAAAAGCAATCGTCAGCCGGCAGCTGCCCGTCGGGGCGCAACCCGCGGCAATCAGCGTCAGAAGGCAAACTGCAAGCAGTCGTTTCAAGTCGTCCTCGCCACTACTCGATCTGCAGCACGAAGTCGCGCTGCTCGGGAGAACTTCTGGTTAAATAGATCGCCGCAGCCGTACCCCCGGCAGCCACGGCTGCTCCGCCGATTATGGCCCACACCCACCAGCGCTCGTACCAGGCCGGTGCAGACTCGACCACCGGGGCCGGTGTCCCGATTGGCCCGGCGGTCGAAAGTTTGACTTTCTTCCTGGCCTCGACCGGCACGCGCAACGGATGATCGGCCGCGCCTTTTTCAAGCAACATCCCGCCGTGCTTGTCTGTGAGCTTGGCATACCACTCCACGGGAGCCGTGCCCTTGACGGCCCAGGTGCCGGGCGGCAGGTAGAAGCTTACCGGCTTTCCGGGAGTCAACCGGATACGAACTGTAGAGTACTTTTTCACACCAGCGCGCCGGTGACGAAACACCAGCTTGCCCGACAGGCCGGCCGGGTCGGCAAGTAACTTCACCTTGACCGGCACCGGATCCCCGAAGACCACCTTTTCCGGCAGCGAGACATCCACGGATAGCGGCGCGACGCCCGAGTCGAGCAGCTTGTCAAACGGCTCCTGGTAACGCGGTGAAAGGTCGGGATCGAGTCTGAAACCGGGATCGATCGACAAGGCGGCGCCAAATGCCCGCCCGGCTTCCTGTTCCCGGCCGAGCGAGATCAGGCACAGGCCGCGCAACGAAAATATCCGCACCAGTTGCGCCCGCGAATTGCCCGGCCGCGCCTCGGCAACATCAAGCTGAGTCAGCGCGCCTTCGAAATCCAGGCCGGCGAAGGCCGACTCCGCCTGTTCGATCTCGTCCTGACCGCCTGACGCACCGAACGCCGAAGAACAGAAAAACACCGCGGCGGCCAGGATGACAACCACAAGCCGCGGAAAGACACTTTCTCTGATCGCTCTCATTCTCGTCTCATTATGTCGCACCCTCACCAAAAAGGGCAAGCAAACATCCCCCTCAAGAACATTACGCAAGGGACGTGCCGAACTCCTCGTTACACCTAAGGCGTCGTATGAGCGTAAGAATTCCAAAGCCCGGTCGTCGACGCGCGCAATTTTCCTGAATTTTTTTCAAAGTTACCGTCCCGGCAAGTAGCCTCCAGGCTTCACCCGGGAAGGAAAGCAGACCCGTCTTGACAGTCGGACCCGTTGACTGGCATCTTTAGCGCACCATGGTCGACAAGCCTTCTCTCGAACGTTTCATGCTTCCCGAACGGGTCAGGCGGCTGTATGCCGCGGCCGCCCGGCGGACCCGCGAGTTGACCGTCGTCCTCGACGGCGTGCACGATCCGCACAACCTGAGCGCGGTGGTGCGCTCGGTTGAAGGCTTCGGGCTGCTCGATCTGCACGTTATCGAAACACATGCGCGCTTCGGGATCTGCCCCAAGGTTACCCAGGGAGCAGAGAAGTGGCTCGATATTCATCGTTATCCGGCACCGCAAGAGTGCCTGGCGGTATTGCAGGCTCAGGGTTTCGCTCTCTGGCTGGCCGATCCCGACCCTGCCGCCGTAGCAATCGATAAGCTGCCTTGGGAGGGCCGCCTGGCATTGGTTTTCGGCAACGAGCACGAGGGCGCAAGCGACAAAATGCGTAGCGTAGCGCACGGCAAGTTCAGGATTCCCATGCGCGGATTCAGCCAGAGCTTGAACGTATCGGTCGCAGCCGGGATCGTACTGGCCACAGGGACCGCCGAACGCGAGAGACGCACCGGCAGCCCGGGCGACCTGACGTCCGAGGAGCAGGCCGCACTGGCGGCCGAATGGCAACGCCGCTCGGTGCGCGCGGCCGAGCAGATTTTAGCGCGCCTGGAATGCGGCCAACCTGAAGGAGGAGAATCTCTTGCGTCGTCATCTTGAGCAATCCGGCAAGGTCAAGATAGGCCTGGTTCTTTTTGTCGCCCTGTTGATCGCCGTCACGGTCAGGTATGTCTACTACTTCACCGACAAGGCGACGCGCCTGACCGAGGAGGCCAAGGAGTTGATGGGCAGCGACAAGTTCGACAGCGCGCTCGAAAAGCTGGACGAGGCCGTTGCCGAAGATCCCGAAAGCGTTCCCGCGCACTACCACCGCGGCATCTGCCTGGCCGAGCGGCATCGCTTCGACGAAGCGCTTTTAGCCTTCGCGCGGGTATCTGAACTGGATCCGGAGGAAGCCAACTCCTACTTCAACAGCGGCAAGATCCACTGGTACCAGGAACGCTACTCCGAGGCACTGGCGCCGCTTCAGAAGGCCATCGATCTTCAGAAGCGGCTCGAGAAAGCCAACCGCGGCTTCGTCTGGCTGCTGCTCGGCGATTGCCTGTACGAGTTATACCTGGACAAGCTGGCCAACGATCCCGAGCACGCGGGCAGCCCTTCAAGGGCTGTCGCCGCCTTCAAGACCTATCTCAAAGAGCGGCCCGGCGCCGCCGACAAGGGCGCCGTCGAGCAGAAGTTGCAAATTATGGAGAAACCCGAGGATTTCAAGGAAGTCATCGCCAAGCACAAGCAGACTGTAAAGAAATAGGATTCGCTGACCTTCTATTCCTGCACGAAGGTAATGCTTAACAGGTAGATCTGGGTTCCCCTGGCACTCGTTTGGCCCTGCAGCCAGGAGATATCAGGCTCGTCCAGCGGCGAGGTATAGTTGGCAAGCAAAAAGGTATGGGCGCCGCTGCGGCGCACCGATGGAAAAGCAGTGTCCCCGCAGCCAGGCAGATCGAAAAGATGAACCACTTTGCGCTGGTCTTTGTCGATCTTGTAGAGCGCGCTGCGCTTGGGCCTGAGCGAATAGGCCGTCATGTCCCCGTCCGTCCCGAAGGGCCCGCCGATGTCCCGCCGGGCGGCCAGGTACAGATCGTCACCGTGCCTGAACAGTTCGGGCGAGTCGTAGCGCTCGGGATCGGTCTGCTGCGGACAATCCCAGTCTCCAAGTCGGCCGGCCGCCACAGTGCAGACGTGCGAGCCCCAGCCGCTTTCGTCCCCGTCCTCATTGCGGGTCACGGCCCATAGCGATCCGTCGGCGTCGAACTCGAAGGCAACTTCGGATACGCCGCCCACGTATACAAAAGGAGCATCGTCGACCAGGCGCCAATTGAGCCCGTCTGTCGATTGTTTGAAATGCACATGGATGCCGGCCTCGGGATCGGGGCTGTAGTGTTTGCCCTGGTAGGATGTCATCCAGATCTTTCCAGAGCGCCTCTTGACGTCCCAGGGGACCTCCGGCTCGTCCAACAGAATCTCCGGCGCGCTCCAGTCGCCTAGCTCCCTGCGGAAAGTACGCCATATGCGTACAGGCTCGAAATTCAGCATGTCCGTACCGGCCTGAAAGAACATCAACTGCAGGCGGCCGTCCGCATCGATCAGGCGCGGTTCGCGCACGTCGCTTTTCATGTCGATGCGCGTCTCGAACTCCCAATTCGTGCCGCCGTCCAGCGACGACACCACGTACATCTCGACCTGGTCCGAGGCGAAATGGGTTGGCGCCGTGCGCCAGGCCATGAAAAGGCGATCTTCGAAAAAATGAATGTCCACGTTGTTGTTGGCAACCTGCGGCGTGACTACATCCGGCAGCCCATCCGAGGGCACCACCCAGTGCGGCTCCGACACCTCAATGCGGTAGTTCAGCGAATCGTCCACCAGGTAATCGGCGGGATCGTCGGAGGGCGCCTTTTTTTCAGAATGCGAACCAGGCCCGCAGGCCGCAGATATCAAGGCAACGGCCAGCGCCCCAACATGGGTCATTTTTCTCAGACACCGGCGCACTACTCGTCTCCGGGGCCGGGCTCAGGTTTCGTAGCAGATGATCTGTTCGCCCGCGGCCTTGTTGTTGCCGTCGTTGCACTCGAAAATCTGGTTGTCGGGATCGACCACGGCATAGATTGTTATCAGGCGCGACGAGGGGAAATTGAAAAGCGTCACGGTCAAGCTGGTGCTCTGCCCGGCACCAAGCGGTCCGGGTATGGTCTCTTCGTGAATCGGCGCGCCGCCCTGGTCGGGGTCGCCGGCGTAGAAGCGCACCACGATGTCTGTGGCCGGAAGCGATCCGTCGTTGTAGACCGTCATCTCAACTGTCGGATCCGGACACAAATTGGAGTTTGTCGCGCCTAGTTCGACCCGTAAGTCGGCCGATTGCACTCCGGGAGATACGTCTGCCGAGATGTCGTTGTTGTCCTCGCGGCACTCGCGCTCGCGCTCGTCGGCGTCGACGATCACCCGAACCACATCGGGCAGCCTGCCCTGGGGGTTGTTGGCCGCGTCGTAGGATACGGTGAAAAGCAGCACACCGCCGGGTTCGAGCGGATTCTGCAACACATACTCCAGCGGCTGGCCCACACCGTCGAGCAAAGCCTCGGTCACCGGAACGTCGTTCCAGGTTCCCTCGAAGGCCACCACTACCAACGGACCAACACGCAGGTCGCCCGCGTTCTCGAGCTGCACGGTAATGTCGAGCTTGGATGACAGCTGGCCGCAGCTCGCGTCGGGCGATGAGAACTGGATGGCGCTCGGGGTCAGATCCGGCGCGGTATTGTACGCGCGCGGGTTCGAGCGATAGGTATTGTAAATGCGGCCGTTGAAAGATTTCCAGCTTTCGACTTCGTGCATCGGGATGGCGCCGCTTTCCAGCACGTTGGTCACATGGTAGCTGTGCTGGTTCCAGATGCGGCGCGCCGATACCCAGTAGTCTCCCGCGTCGCCCCAGACCTCGATGCCGGCGTTGTACTGGCTGTCGAGGTTCTCCGAGCAGAAGCCCGACTCGGTCGTGGTGCAAAAAACAATCTCGGCGTTGCCGTCGTTGTCCACGTCGGCCACCACGGGGTACTCGACACGGGTTCGGCTCTCGGAGGGCGTCGTGAAAAGGATCGTACCGTCCAGCCCATTGTAGACCCTGAAGTGGCACTCGTCGTTGTAGATCACCTCGGCGCCGCCGTCGCCGTTGAAGTCGAAGACGCTCGAGCCGGTCACCCGGCTGGAGTCGTCCTCGGTCTGGCTCTGCCAGCCGTTGTGCAGGCAGACACACTGTCCGATGGTCTTGTTGCAGACCGCCTCTGAGACGGTGCAGTCCGAATCGTCGCTGCAGGCGCCCCCTGGGCTGCGATCGGGGTCGCCGGCCGGGCGCGGCTGGCCCTCGACCATCACCACCGGCCAGTCCGGACAGTTGGCGGTCGGCTGCTGAAAATCGTAAAGCACGTAGCGCGTCTCGAAGGCAGTGCCCAGTTCGGGAAAGCCGTCCCCGTCGAAGTCGTCAACGTTGGGCGCGCCGCCGCGGAAGTTGTTCTGGATGTCGATGTCGCGGTACTCGACACCGCTCTCCCCATCGAAGACCTCCAGGCGCCCGTTGGCGATTACCAGCACCTCGGGCTTGCCGTCCAGTGGGTTGTTCGGCCCGGGGTCTTGCTGCGGGTCGACTCCCAGCACGTCGGCCACCGCGCAGAATCCCTCGCGCTGGGAGACACTGCCGTTAACCTGCTGGGCGTCCCAGAGCACGGGCAGCTGGCCGTTGCAGAAGGCCACTTCGTCGGGATCCACCTCGGCGCCGCTGCAGTCCGCTTGAGCCGTGACTCCCGCAGGCGGATTGGGCATACGGTAGACGACCGTGCCGGCGACAATTTCCTGTTTGGCGTCGCCGGCCAGGTTGGCGACGCAGGAGATCGGCCCCTGGCCGTTGGTGCCATGAGTCTGGTCGCCCTGGAAGCGATCGAGCACCGAGAGAACGTCGGCGTTCTCTTGCAGCGTGAAAACACTGCGACCGATGACAATTTCGGCCAGACCCTGGTTGTCAACATTGGCCAGCGCCACTGCCGGGTTGGCCCCCCCGAAGCTACCGGCCGGGTTTGTCGAGATCAGCTCGCCGCTGTTCGAGTAGATGTTGATGCCGTCGCCTTCTGTGACGGCAACGATCTCGGGCAGGCCGTCGTAGTCGAGATCGCCCGCGGCCAGCGAGGTGGTCGAGTCGATGTCGGCGTTTGCGTAGGCGCAGGCCATGCCCAGGTCGTCGCCCTCGTGCCAGGTGAGCGTGCCGCAGGTTGCGAAGTAGTCTCCGCCCTTGTCCGGCCCTCCGCCGTGAATGGCGCGCAGCACTCCGTTCGAGGTGTACTCGTGCAGTCGAAAAGAAATGAAGATAATCTCTGGAAAATCGTTTTCGTTGATCAACCCGTCGCCGTTGTCGTCATCGAGGTTGGCCACCAGCGGCGTCATGACCACCTGGACGGAATCGACGAACGGGCTGCCTAACGCTGTGGGATCGGCCTGGGTGCCGCCCCAGACGATCTCAGGCGTCGGCAGAACATTGGTGAACGGCTGCGGATCGAGCCGGCAGATCGGTTCGCGGCCCGTTCCCAGGCAGGCCCCGTCCCGGCAGGCCATCCAGGCTGGGCAATCCCAGTCATCCTCGCAGGTGCAAAATGCATGACATTGCCCGTCGTCTGAGCAAACGCTTTCGAAGTAGCCCGCGCTGCCACAGGTGTACTGGGCCGTAAAACCGCTGCCGTTCGGCAGGCACAACTGCAGCGATTGACCTGCGCACTGGCGGCAGCCCGGCTGGCACATGTCGTCGACGCACTTTACGCCGTCGCAGAAACGTTCGAGCGGACAATCGAGATCCGAGCCGCAGGAAATGTCGACGCAAATCGCCCCGCCTCCCGACTGCTCCTGGCACTCCTCGGAGTCAGAGCAGTTCAGAAAGTCACAGGTGTTGTCCACGCAGCTTGCGACTCCTGCGTTGTTTATACAGTGCTGCTGCGGGGGGCAGTTCATATTGGCGCAGGGGTCGACGTTCAGGTCCGCCCCGTCTTGCCCGGCATCGGCGTCCGCATCCGGCGGCAAGTCACCGCCATCACGACCGTCGGCGTCCGCGAAACCGTCGGCGTCTTGTCCGCCCGAGGTGTCGCTGGAACAGGCCGTCAGCCCGGCCGAAAAGACGAAGAACAAAATAGCCACAATGAATGTTTCGATGGTCTTGATCATCTCGAGCCCTCAGTGATTTCTCGGTATACTAATAGATTGGCGCTTCCGGCTCTCGCGGTCAAGCCCATACATATAGCGGATCAGACTTTGTACAGCATGTCGAGGTAGCGTCCGAGCAGTTCCGACACCTCTGTGCGAAAGGGAATGCTGGCAGCCAGGCCGTAGATCGGGGCCAGCCCGCCTTTTTCCGCAGGCTGCGATCGGACCTGCTCGACGGCCGCCTCGAGATCTTCGCAAAAGCGTTCGGCCACGCCAGGCTGCGCCTGACGCAGGGTGACGCACAGGTGCACAGCAGGCGGCTTGTGCAGGCCGTTGAGGATCCAGCCGCGCCGGCTCATGAAATCCATCACCCGGTAGATGTCGAACTCGTCAGAGGCGAAGGCAATCACCCAGAGCGGATCTCCGAGGACTCGCAGACCGGGTATCTTCTCTATTCCCGCACGCACGGCACACGCGGTTTGCATAATCTTGCCTGTCGCCTCCAGGTAGCCCTGTTCACCCATGCTGAGCAGAGCCGCCCAGCAGGCAGCGCTCAAAGCGCCCGGCCGGCTGCCGGCGAAGGTCGGCGAGAAATACATCCCGCCCGGCCAGTCGCTGGCGGTGAAATACTGGAAGCGGCGCAACTCTGGATCGCGGTAAAGCACAACCGAGGTGCCCTTGGCGGCAAAGCCGTACTTGTGCGTATCGGCCGACATCGATGTCACCCCAGGCAGGCGGAAATCGAAATCCGGCACGCGGTAACCCAACTTCCGCGCCCAGGGCAACACGAATCCTCCCAGGCAGGCGTCGGTGTGGAATCCGACTCCCCGGCTCTGCGCCAGGCTCGACATCTCGGCTATCGGGTCGATCGCCCCGTGCGGGAAGCTGGGGGACGAGCCGACCACCACGATGGTATTGCGATCGATGGCGCGCCTCAGCCGCCCGGCATCGGCCCTGAAATCGGGCCCCAGCGGAAGCTTTATCTGCTTGATGCCGAAATACTGCGCCGCTTTGTCAAAGGCGGCATGGGCACTCACCGGCAGCACCATGTTGGGCCGCCGGATCCCGCGCAGCTTCCTGGCCCGATCGCGGTAGGTCTTCATCGCCAGCAAGATGCTTTCGGTGCCGCCCGAGGTGACCGTTCCACAGACCTCGGCCCCCGGACCGGTCTCTCCCGCGCCGAGCATGTTGGCGGTCATGGAGACAATTTCGGCCTCGTACTTGGAGTTGCTCGGCCACAGGTCGGAGTGCAGCGGATTGCACTGCGAGGTCAAGGAATAGACCCGGTTGAGGAAATCGATGTGCTCGGCATCCCCGTTGTAGACCGCCCCGGAGACATGGCCGTCTTTCCAGCGGTCTTCTTCGCGCTCGCTCATCTGTTGCATCTGCGATAAAACCTCATCGCGCGGCAAGCCCGCGAGCGGAAGTTGCGCGTGGCTTTCGAAATCCTTCCGGTATGGTTTTACAGAATCCTCCATCCCCGAAAGCAGATGCTGATACTCGGCGTCGAGCTTTTTCTCTATCAACGGGACTTTTCTGGCCACCCGCATCAAGGCGGCAAAGAAGCGCGGGTCGATACGCCCGAGTTTCTCGATCATGACTTTCTTCAGATCCATCACCGGCTCCATTGACAAGCGATCAGCCTTTTCTATTCAGTCCGGCAAACAGCTTGCGGTTGCGTTTGTAGACGCTCATAAATGCCGTGAACAGCTCTTCGTATATCGCGTGCCCTGATTGGTCGGGTTCGAAGACGCGATCGATGCGCGTCAGGCGCGGTATGTCTTCGAAAGCAATCAGTCCCAGGGCCACGGCGCCGAGCAACCCGGCCCCGCGCACGTTGGCCATGACCGGCTCGGCCACTCGCCTCATGGGCCGATTCATGACGTCTGCAAATATCTGGCACCATGTATCCGAGCGCGCTCCGCCGCCGATCAGCTCCAGTTGCTCGAATTTCTTTCCGATGAACTTCTCGACGTAAAGCAATAGCCAGCGGGTGTTGAATGCCACGCCCTCGAGCACCGCGCGCACCATCTGGGCGCGGGTGGTCTTTAAAGACATGTTGACGAAGCAGGCCCGCAGGCTGGAATCTTCGAAGGGCGTGCGTTCGCCATACAACCAGGGTGTGAATAAAAGTTTGTCACACCCGGCGGGCGCGCTCGCCGCCAACCGGTCGACAATCTGGTAGGCATTTTCGGGCCGCGGGCCGCAGGCCAGGTCATCGTCCGGATAGATGATGTTGTCCAGCAGGTAGCTCAACGCACCACCGGCGACTTCCTGTGAGTTGGCCACGAAATAGCGTCCGGGGACTGCCGAAGGCAACGAGGCCATGTTATGGATGAGATCGGTCTTCTTGTAGGGCACGTGGCAGGTAATCCACGACGAGGTGCCGATGTATAGGTGTCCGGCGTAATCGGCAACTGCTCCGGAGCCGATCGCCGCCGACTGTACGTCGGGCGTTCCCATGACCACCTTGACATCGTCGGGCAGCCCCAACTCGGAGGCGATCTCCGGCTTCAGCGGCCCGAGCACATCGACCGCGCGGTGCAGATCGGGAAACCTGTGGCGATCGAGCCCGGCCATGGCCAGCAGCTTGTCGCTGTATGCAATCTCGTCGATCTTGCGGTTATCGGTCAGCCAGTGCAGGGCGATCGAATCGTAAGAGGCCGCGAAAAGCCCGCTCAGTCGCAGGTTGATGTAGTCCTTGGGCTCGAGGAACTTGTGAGTCTTCAGATAGACCTCCGGCCTTTCCCGCTTGATGAACAGGATATGTGAAAGGCTGTCCTTGCCCGACCGCGTCGGAGCCCCGCCAGTCAGGCGGACCCAGCGTAACACTTTGAACAATCCGTAGCCTTCCAGGCTCGGAAAGCCGCGAGCAAGTTCTTTAGCGTAAGGCGCGCCGCGCGAATCCATCCAGATCACGGCGTTCATCAGATGCCGCCCGTGCTCGTCGACCGCTACGGTTCCCGACCACTGCGTCGTGCAGCAGACTGCCGTGACCTTGGCCCGCAACTCCGTCCTTGCGGCCAGCAGGCGCTTGGCGGCTGTCATGATCGAATCGAACCATTCGTCGGGATCCTGCTCGGCGCCGCCGCCGGGAAGCAGGATCAACCGGTTCGGCTCGAACTCGCTGGCGACGACCTCGCCCGTGCCCGAGACCAGCGCAACCTTGGGCCCCGAGGTACCCAGGTCAATTGCCAAAATGTACTTATTTTCGGCGTTCACCATGTCCGAGATTTTGCACGCCAGCTCCATATTGTCAAACCAAAGGTATTTTTCGAATGCTTTGTCAAAACCTTGATTGGATCTATTATGGCAAACAAATGAAAGCGCGCAAGATCGGATTGGTCGCAGGTCCTCTGGCATTCGCCCTGATGCTGCTGTTGCCACTGCCCGCGGGAATGTCGCCGGCCGGGGCGCGGACCGCCGCAGTGGCCTTGCTGATGGTCATCTGGTGGATAACCGAAGCCATACCCATCCCGGCCACCTCGCTGATCCCGCTGGTGGCCTTCCCCTGGCTGGGCATCATGGACGGCAAGCAGGCGGCCCTCAACTATGGCGATCACAACATCTATCTCTTTATGGGCGGTTTCTTAATAGCCTTATCGATTGAGAAGTGGGGGCTGCACAAGCGCATCGCCCTGCAGACTATCCGCGTCTTCGGAAACTCCAAGCGCAACCTGGTACTCGGATTCATGTCGGCCACGGCGCTGCTTTCGATGTGGGTCTCTAACACGGCCACGACGGTAATGATGCTGCCCATAGCAATCGCCGTACTCGACCGTTTCAAAAATGACCGAGAGTCGGACAAGCTGGCCGTGGCCCTGCTTTTAGGCATCGCCTACGCCGCCTCGGTGGGCGGCATCGGGACGCTGATCGGCACTCCCCCGAACATCGTCCTTGCCGGCCAGGTCAAAAAGCTCGTCTCGGGCGGGGCGGAGATAGGTTTCGGCCAATGGATGCTTCTGGCCATGCCATTGGTGCTAGTCATGCTTCCGATAATCTGGCTGGTACTTGTCAGGCTGGCTTCACCAGTCTCGAACGAGCGGGCCGAAATCGACGTCCGGGGAGAGCTTGCCGAGTTGGGTCCCATGTCGCGGGGCGAGAAAATAGTCTTGGCCGTCTTCGTGCTGACCGCCCTGGCCTGGATCGTGCGCCGGCCGCTGATTTCAAAAGTCTTGCCGCTTGCGACCGACACCACCATTGCCATAGCGGCAGCCGTGCTGCTGTTCGCCATTCCTGTCAACCTCGAAAAGCGCGAGTTCGCCCTCGACTGGAAGCAAACCGGGCGCCTGCCCTGGGGAGTGCTGCTGCTTTTCGGCGGCGGCTTCGCACTGGCCGCAGGAATGGAGTCGAGCAATCTGACGGCCTGGATCAGCAATCAGCTACTGGTTTTGCAAGGACTTCCTGAGTTCGCGGTGGTCTTTATAACCTGCCTTCTAATGGCCGGCCTGACCGAGTTGACTTCGAACACGGCCACGACCATAACCATGCTGCCGGTGCTGGCCGCGGCGGCCAAGGCCATGGGTATCAACGCCATGACGCTGATGGTCCCGGCCACCATGGCCGCCTCGTGCGCCTTCATGCTGCCGGTCGCCACCCCGCCAAACGCCATAATCTTCGGCTCGGGCCGCATCAGCCTGGCCAAGATGTTCAGAACCGGCTTATGGCTCGAAGGCATCGGAGCGGTGTTGATCACACTGCTGGTCTGCACGCTCGGCAAGCTGGTCTTTCCAGGCTGAGTCCAACAAACGTGCCCAACAAAAGTGCCATACATTTCGTATTGGATTTGTATTAAAACGCTCCCGAGGTCAGTCGGAAATCGTAAATCAATCCGTTTCAGGTTTGTTGAGCAGGACCGAAAGGCTGGTTCGAAGGCCGAGGTTTGCGCGTATCCAGCTGAAGTGCACAACGGTGCTTGCCACACTTCCTGTCTGGGCAAACGCGTATGGTTGAATATCTTGATCGGCTTCTTCTTGCGGCTGGCACCCTTCCCCTTCACCCTTCCCCTTCCTGGTACCTGAAGAAGACGTGCGCGCCTTGTTAACTGCGGAACTGGTGGTATGTGGCCAGTAGGTTTAAAACCCGCAGGAGTAAGCCCCTATGGCGTTATGGACATGGCCGGGAACGTGAGGGAGCACGTGAAAGACGTGTACTCTGATGACTACTATCAAGAATGCAGCTCGGGTTGTAGCAATCCTCAAGGACCACCTATCACGGATTTATCTAATCATGT